>JANQTJ010000021.1:47643-50725 GCA_030731745.1 Flaviramulus sp.
CAATTCCTTCAAACATTAAAAGGCTATATTGAGAATCCAGTGACCATGTTGGTGTAAAAAGTTTGTCATTCCTGCGAAGGCAGGAATCCATTCATAAAACTAAAAGCCTGTTTCATTTATTTGAAGCAGGTTTTTTATTTCAACATTTTTCAAATTTTTATAAACACTTATGTATTTAATTGATACACTTATCAATTTGTAATTTATAACATAGCATTACTTTGATGAATACTTGTAAAATGACTTAGTAATTCATTATTTTTAGTAATAATTACTGATTTTTAAAATGCAAAATTTAAAATGAAGATTAAATCACCTATTTCTATAAGAATGCTGTTTTTTTTGTTTTTACTAACAAACTATTCATTTAGCCAAAATTGTAGTTGCGAAGTTGCTAAAAGTGAAGATTTAAGAAACAAATATAAAACGGCCTGTTTTTCTGGCAATCAAGAAATGCTTGATGATGCAGTGGCGCCATTAGAAAAAGATACATCTATTTATTGTAAACAAGAAGCATTAAATTGGAGAGCTACTTTTACCACTTTTAGTAGTAATATGGAACTATGTAAGAAACTTTTGGATGAAGAAAAAAAGTTATTAGATAAATCACCTTGCTTACAAAACCAATCATTATATCATAATGTAAAAGCTAATTATTATATGCACTTAGGACAAATAGATAGTGTAGCGAGTGAATATTTAAAAGAACTTAAGATATTGGAACAGCTTGAAAATAAATCAAATTTAGCTAATTCACTATCAAATGTAAGTGTGGTTTTTTCGAAAATGAAGCAATTTGATAAGCAACATTTTTACTTAAAAAAAGCAATTACTTTAATTCCAGAAATACCAGACTTAGTAAAAAGAACCAACACCATGGCCGCTATTGCGCGCGGATATTCAGAGTTATATGAGTTTTATAAGAATAAATCTTTTTTAGATACCGCTTTAGTTCTATCTAATAAGGTGTTGAAGCTTACCGATAGTATAAAAGGTTCTCAATATATTAAGTATGAAGCATTGATTGTAAATCAATTAAAGGAATATGTTGATGGAAATATTAAAGAAAGTATTAAAATAAATTTAGATAGAAAAAGATTACTTAACCCAATATTTCACGTTAGAGATTTATATTTTATAAACGAATTACTTGCTGATAGGTATAAAGAGAATAACGAATATGTTCTAGCAAACAAGTATTTAGATTCAGCTAAAATTTATTCTAATAAACTGAATGATAAAGTAAGTTTCAATTGGCACTATACTAAATATGAAGTATTAAAAAACCTCGGGGAGTATAGAGAAGCACTTTCAAATTTCGAACAATATACACAACTTAATGATAGTGTACAGCAAAAAGAACGTTTTGATAAAATTAACGACTTAGAGACTAAATATCAAACAGAACTTAAAGACGCTAAAATTATAAGTTTAAACCAACAAAAAACAATTGACGATTTAACAATAAAAAATAAACAAACACTAATAATTTGGTTGCTGGCATTAGCCGTAGTTACAATTCTTGCCATTATATTCTTTTTCCGACAACGGTCACTTAAAAACAAACAAAAAATATTAGAAACGGAACAGCGCCTCAATCGCGCTCGTATTAACCCTCATTTTTTCTTTAATGGTATGGCATCGTTGCAAAACTTATCACTTCAAGAGAAAAGTACTCAAACCACTTTGTTTATATCGCGTTTTGCGAAAATTATGCGTCAGTCATTGGAAAGTACTTATGAAGAATTAACAACAGTTGAAGAAGAAATCGATTTTTTAAATCATTACTTGGAAATCCAAAAACTGCGCTATCCAGAAAAATTTGATTTTCAATTTCACATAGAAGATGCATTAGAAATAAATGAACTAAAACTTCCAGGAATGCTCATGCAACCTTTTGTAGAAAATGCCATTGAACACGGTTTTAAAGACATTGATTACAAAGGGAAAATAGAGATTACTTTTGAAGAAGAAAATAATAAATTATTAATCACAGTTGAAGATAATGGTAAAGGCTTTAAAGAAGACGATAAAGAAAAAGTGCATAAATCTAGAGCGATGCAAATTATTAAAGACCGATTGTATTTATTTAATAAACAACACAATTCTGACGCTTTTTATGTAGTTTCTAATACAGAAAGTAATCAGGGTTATAAGATTATAGTAACTTTACCTAAACTATATTCTTAATGAAAGTTTTAGTAGTAGATAATGAGTTGAATATTCGTGAAAGCATTATAGAAATGATTAGTGCTTTTTGTAATGGTATTGATGAACTTCATGAAGCGGATGGCGTTGCAACAGGGCTTAAAAAAATTGAAGAAGTTAACCCAGATGTGGTTTTATTAGATGTTGAGTTAGATGATGGCACAGGTATGGATTTGTTATCCAAATTAGCCACTATTAATTTTCATCTCATTTTCATTACGGCACATAATAAGTACGCTATTGACGCTTTTAAATTTAGTGCAACCGATTTTCTTTTAAAACCCATTTCGCCTGATGAATTAATAGATGCTTTTGAAAAAGTAAAGCAACATATTAAAAATAAGTACTTGAGTGAACAGCTTCAAGTGATGCAGCAAAGCCTAAACAAAATAACATCAAAAGAAAAAAAGATTGTTTTAAAGGATAGTCATTCTATCTATTTTGTAAATGTTAATGATATTATTAGATGCGAGTCTGATGGTCAATATACCGAATTTTACACCGAAGACTGCAAAAAGATTGTCATTTCAAAATCACTAAAGGAATATGAAGAACTATTAGAACCTTTTGGTTTTATACGCCCACACCATTCCCATATCATAAATACAAATAAAATCCTTCGTTTTGATAAGGTTAATGGCGGTAGTTTGGTTATGTGTGACCAAACCGAAGTGCCTGTGTCACACCGAAAAAAAGCTGAAATTCTTCAAGTTTTAGATAGCTTATAAGGCTTATTTTATAAGTTAAACACTTTTCTTAAAAGTTTTTACGGTTACATAACAAAACCTAGCACTTAATTATGTGAGCATATTTTGGTGATTATTTTCATGATGTTTGGGGGAACTTTAAACCTATTTATTATGAAAAACTTTAC
>JANQTJ010000022.1 GCA_030731745.1 Flaviramulus sp.
TAAATCATCACTTATCTGTTGGTATCTATCTGCTAGAAAAGACATTTCTAAAGTAAATGCATATCGATTAGCATCTTCATAAAACTTAGGCAAAAAGGGATTATCTGCAAAACGCTCTAATATGAGTTTAGCATTGTAGTCGTGGGCTATTTTAGTTGCTAAACTGGTTTTTCCTGCACCTATATTACCTTCGATTGCAATGTAGTTATACTTTGAGAAATTAAAGGCTTTACTTGGGTTTTTTAACCAGATATTTATGGGTTCCAAAACCGAAGAATCTTCACATTCATCTAATAAAACAACTACTTCTTTATTAATTTTTGGATGCTTTATTTTTGAAGCAATATCGTTAAGTGGCTGCAAAACAAACTTGCGTTTTTGCATCTCAGGATGGGGCACTATAAGCGTTTCTGTATTGATTACTTCATCTTCAATTAAAACAATATCTAAATCGATTGTTCTAGCTTCATAACTATTTTTTTTATTTCTAACTCGTCCTAAAATCGTTTCTATATTTAATAAATTTTCTAATACTTTTTGAGGTTCTAAAAAACTTTCTAATACCAAACAGCAATTATAAAAATCATCACTTTCAAAACCAAAAGCAGGCGATTTATAAACTTTAGAAATAAGTTTTATATTACCTATACGCACATGTATTAAATCTACAGCGTTTTGAAGATTTTTAAATTTATCGCCTTTATTGCTTCCTAAGGCTATATGAAATAGTCGTGGTAAAATCATAAGTGAAAGCAAAATAATGAAAAGTAAATGGTTTTCCTTTATATTTACACAACCTATTTATTCACAATTATAAATGACATTAAGAGATAAGCTAGCTGCCCAACGTATTTATTTTCTTTTGGGAGCTTTATTTATAACATCCTTAGTAGTTTCAAACTTAATTTTTCAGAAATTTTTTTACTGGTATCCCATAGATATTGAGCTTTTTGGGAGTAAACTTTTTGAAATTTCGGTTGGTATTCTACCTTACCCAATCACTTTTTTAATAACCGATTTGATAAGTGAAATTTATGGCAAAAAACGCGCTAATGATGTCGTGGTGTTTGGCATTTTCGCTTCTTTATTTTCGCTACTAATCATTTTTACAGCTAGTAATGTGCCAGCAACATCGTGGTCTTATGTTGATGATAAAACATTTGAAACTGTTTTTGGAAACTCTATGATTGCTGTTTTTGCAAGCATGTTAACCTATTTGTTTGCACAGTTTGTAGATATTCAAATTTATCATTTCTGGAAACGCCTAACTAAAGGTAAACACTTATGGTTACGGAACAACTTTTCTACATGGTTTTCTCAGTTTATTGACACGTTTACTATTGTTTTACTATTATGCTCTTTCGGAATTATTGATTGGGTTAACTTTAATGGATTACTCATTAGCGGATTTCTTTTTAAGTTGATTATTGCTATGCTTGATACACCGTTTTTATATCTAGGTGTTTTTTTATTCAAAAAACGTTTCAACTTAAAGGTAAACGAAGAGATTGATTTGCTTTAGTTTTCAAATCTTAACAAAATGATAAGATAACTGCTGATCTCATAGCATCATTTTTGCGTATATGTTTGTATAGGATATTTAACCATCCCTTACTTTAATAAAATTCAAACATCAAAATAAAAATGAAGAAAGCTTTAAAAATTACTAGCATCACTTTCCTTATAATTATCACACTTTTAATTGCTATCCCTTTTGCTTTTCGAGGACAAATTAAGGATATGGTAAAGCTTTTTATAAATGAAAACTTAAATGCCAATGTAGAGTTTAGTGATGTTAGTTTAAGTTTCATTAAAAGTTTTCCTCAAGCACACGTCAATGTTACAGACTTAGTAATTATTAATTTTGAACCTTTTAAAGATGAAACTTTCCTTACTGCTAAAGATATTTCTTTCACCATGTCAATTAAAGAATTGTTTAAAAAAACAAACGAAGTACCAATTATTATAAACTCTATTAACATTGACGAGGCGCTTATAACATTGAAAACTGATAAATTTGGCAACAACAACCACGATGTCACAAAAGAAAAAGAAAGCAATGAAGCTAATACTCAGAACACTCAAAGTTTTTCTTTTGATATTGAAAATTATGCTATTAACAAAAGTGCCCTAACCTATCTAAATGAAGCATCAAATATAGCAGTTAGTATTACTGAATTAAATCACTCAGGTCGTGGTATTTTTTCTGCTAACAACTCTGAATTAGATACAAAAAGTGACGCTAAAGTTAGTATTAGTATGGATGGTACTAATTATTTAAATAACAATCCAATAAAATTAGATGCCTTAATTGGTTTAGATTTGAATACTAGTAAATACACGTTTAAAGAAAACAAAGGCTTTATAAATGATTTGCCTATTGCTTTAAAAGGTTTTGTGCAACTTCTTGAAAACGGACAAAACATCGATATTTCATTTGAAAATCCAGAATCTGATTTTAAAAATTTCTTAGCAGTTATTCCAAAAGCATATTCAAAAAATATTGAAAGTGTTGAAACAACTGGCGATTTTAAATTAAAAGGCATTATTAAAGGCATGGTTACAGATGAAACTATTCCTAATTTAGATATCAGCATTACCTCAAATAACGCTTCATTTAAATATCCAGATTTACCAAAACGCGTTAGTAACATTACTATTAATACAGAAATAAAAAACACTACTGGTAATGTTGATGACACTTATATTGATATAAAAGCACTAAATTTTAAGATTGATAATGATGTTTTTAAATCGTCTGCTACTTTAAAAAATATAACAAAAAACATGTTGGTGAATGCCAATATTGATGGTGTTTTAAATTTAGCAAACATTACAAAAGCATACCCCGTAGAATTAGAAAAAGCGCTAACTGGTATTTTAAAAGCCAATTTGAATACAGCTTTTGACATGAGTGCTATTGAAACAAATGCTTACGAGCGTATTAAAAATAATGGTTCTGCTAGCATTACAGATTTTGTGTTTTCTTCGAAAGATATAGTAAACCCTATTCACATTTCAGAAGCAAATATGACCTTTGATCCCAGAATCGTTTCATTAAATAATTTTAAAGCTAAAACTGGCGATAGTGATTTAAATGCTACTGGTACTATCCAAAATTTATTAGGATTTTTGCTGAGTAATAATACTTTAAAAGGAAATTTTAATTTAAATTCTAACGTGTTTAAAGTAAGTGATTTTATGACGTCAAGTGAAGATGTTGTTGATAACAATAAAACTATCTCTGAATCTGAGGCCCTTAAAATACCTGCTTTTTTAGATTGTACCATAAATGCCAATGCGAAAACAGTTGTTTATGATAATTTAAATTTAAAAGACGTCACTGGCACATTATTAATAAAAGATCAACAAGCTACGCTTCAAAATATGACTTCTAGTATTTTTGATGGTGCTTTATCAATTTCTGGAGATATATCAACAAAAAACGAAACTCCAACGTTTAATTTAAAGTTAGGAGCCAATGGATTTGACATTGCCAAATCTTTTAAAGGTTTAGAATTACTTCAAAGCTTAGCGCCAATAGCAAAATTACTTGAAGGAAAATTAAGTACAACACTTAATATTTCGGGAGATTTAGATAAAGAATTTTTACCAAATTTAAGTACTATTTCTGGTAATGCTTTAGCCGAATTGATAACCACAAACATCAGCACAAACCATAGTGAATTATTTAATAAACTAGAAGGCACTTTCAGTTTTATTGACTTTAGTAAGCTTGATTTAAAAGATTTACAAACCAATTTAAGCTTTGCTAATGGTAAGGTAAGTGTAAAACCCTTCAACATAAATTATCAAGACATCGCTATTACCGTTTCCGGAAGTCATGGTTTTGATAAATCCTTAGGATATGACGCAGTTTTTAATGTTCCAGCAAAATATTTAGGTAGTGATATTAATCGCTTAATTGGTAAAATTGATACCGAACAAGCAAAAAATATTACCATTCCAGTTACTGTTAACATTGGTGGCACTATTACAAACCCAAATGTAAAAACCGATTTAACAAGTGGTGTTAAAAACCTAACAACTCAGCTTATTGAAATTGAAAAACAAAAACTACTTAATCAAGGAAAAGATAAAGTATCAACCATGCTAGGTAATCTTATTGGTGGAAACAAAACTAAAACAGACTCTATTAAAAAAGAACAAACCAATAGTGTTAAAAATGTTTTAGAGGATATTGTAGGTGGGAATAAAACCAAAAAAGATTCTACTAAAACAAATACAACCAACAATACCGTAAAAAATGTACTTGGTGGTTTGCTAAATAAAAAGAAAAAAACAAAAGACACTGTGAATTAAAAATATTACAAATTGGCTAAAACCTTAAAAAAAGCCTAATTTTTAATCAACTTTGAGTGTTTTTTTTATAAAAATGACAAAAAATTAGGTTTTCTTGATTTTTAGGTTAAATTATAGAAGGTATAAAATTTAAACTTATCTATAATATATGAGGCAACTAAAAATTACGAAGCAAGTTACAAACCGAGAATCTAAATCATTAGATAAATATTTACAAGACATTAGTAAAATACCCTTAATAACAGCCGAAGAAGAAGTAGAATTAGCACAACTTATTAGGGAAGGCGATCAAAAAGCTTTAGACACACTCACAACTGCTAACTTACGTTTTGTGGTTTCTGTTTCAAAACAATATCAAAATCAAGGTTTAACATTACCAGATTTAATTAATGAAGGTAATGCAGGCTTGGTAAAAGCAGCAAAACGATTTGATGAAACTAGAGGTTTTAAATTTATATCTTATGCGGTTTGGTGGATTAGACAAGCAATTCTTCAAGCTTTAGCAGAACAATCTCGAATAG
>JANQTJ010000023.1 GCA_030731745.1 Flaviramulus sp.
GTTCACCTTTTTTTGCCCCAAATCTACCATGAACTTAACCTACTTATGTTATGGTGCAACTAATTTATACGTATTTTTAACAGTAAGATTATTTTTTAGACAAAAAGCATATTTATCGGACAAAGTGTTATTTGTAAAAAATTAATAAGAAAATTATTAAATTAATAATTAATAAGCCCGTTCTTTATTTCCTTCATAAAAGTTTATAAAAGCTCTATTTACAACTCGGTTTCCTCCCACCGTTGGATAATTTCCAGTAAAATACCAATCTCCTAAATGTTTTGGACAAGCTTCGTGTAAATTTTCAACAGTTTGGAATATAATTTTCACCTCAGCTTTTATGCTTCTATCACTTAATAATTCTGATATTTTATCTGAAATTTGTTCGTCAGTAAAAGGCTCATAAACTTCTTTTACAAAATTTTGTACTAATTTATCTTCAAGCTCAGTTTGTTCCATACATTTTTTATAGACATCCTCTATAATATGATATTTATTGTTATCATTTAATAATGCTAATGCTGCTCTAAAGGCCACTAAACTTTCAAGGTTTGCCATATCAATACCATAACAATCTGGATAACGTATTTGAGGTGCTGATGATACTACAATAATTTTTTTAGGATTTAAACGATCCAGCATTTTTAAAATGCTCTTTTTTAAAGTTGTTCCTCTTACAATACTATCATCTATAATAACTAGATTATCTTTCGGCTTTATTACACCATAAGTTACATCGTAAACATGTGCTACCAAATCATCTCTACTACTATCCTCGGTTATAAAAGTTCTAAGTTTTACATCCTTTATAGCAATTTTTTCAACACGTATTCTTTCAGATAAAATTTCTGTAACTTTTTCTGCAGAAATGTTTCTTTTGCCACTTAAAAGCGTTTTAGTTTTTGCTTTATTTAGTTCAGATTCTGCAGTTTCTACCATTCCAAAAAATGATGTTTCAGCTGTGTTTGGAATATAAGAGAAAACGGTGTTTTTTGTATCATTATTAATCGCTTCTAAAACTTTAGGCATTAATAATTTACCCAGCATTTTACGTTCTTGATAAATTTCGGCATCACTTCCTCTAGAAAAGTATATACGCTCAAAGGAACAGGCTTTACGTTCTAATGGTTCAAGAATTTTTTTAATAGCTACTTTACCTGATTTTTTTGTGATAATCGCATGGCCAGGGGTTAATTCTTTTACATCTTTAAAATTTACATTAAATACGGTTTGAATTACAGGGCGTTCTGAGGCAACTACTACAATTTCATCATCCTGATAATAATAAGCAGGACGAATACCTGCAGGATCTCTTAAAACAAAAGAGTCACCATGACCTATAAGTCCTGCCATAGCATAACCACCATCCCAATTTTTAGCAGCACGTTTTAATATTTTAGCAACGTTTAATCGTTCAGCAATTTGAGGAGAAGCCTCTCTTTTATTATAGCCTTCTTTTTTTAAGTCTTTATATATTTTACTAACGGCATCGTCTAGAAAATGACCTATTTTTTCCATAATGGTTATGGTATCGGTGTATTCTTTTGGATGTTGCCCTAATTCAATTAAATTACTAAAAAGCTCTTTAACATTTGTCATGTTAAAGTTTCCAGCCATAATTAAATTTCTATGCATCCAGTTGTTTTGCCTTAAAAATGGATGTACACTCTCTACGCTATTTTTGCCAAATGTCCCGTATCGTACATGACCTAAAAGCACTTCGCCTATATAAGGGATATTCTTTTTTTGGGCAGCTACATCATTAACGTAATCAGGATGTTCTTCAAACTCTTTATTAATTCTATCATTAATTTGAGCAAAAATATCTTGAATAGGTTGTTGCGCAATAGAGCGTACTCTACTTATGTAACGCTCCCCAGGTTTAACGTTAAGCTTAATACTAGCAAAGCCTGCGCCATCTTGTCCGCGATTATGTTGCTTTTCCATCATGAGATACATTTTGTTTACGCCATAAAATGCACTTCCGTATTTTTCTTTATAATACTCTAATGGTTTTTTAAGTCTTATGAGTGCAATTCCGCATTCATGTTTTAAAGCATCGCTCATTGTTGTATTGTTATTTTAAAGTGTTCCAAAATTATATTTTTTGGATTTAGTTTTAAATAAAAAACGCGCTCATAAAAGAGCGCGTTTTTTATGATAATTCAATATTAAATTGCGTTAGTTGTTTAAATTGTTGCATGCGTTTAAGAACTTCATTCTTTTCTAAATTTATCATGCGCTCTGTTCCAAACTTCTCTACACAAAAAGAGGCTAGTGTCGAGCCATAAATAACGGCGTTTTTCATGTTTTCAAATGAATAGTCTTCCGTTTTAGTAAGATAACCTGCAAAACCACCTGCAAAAGTGTCACCAG
Source organism: Flaviramulus sp. (assembly GCA_030731745.1). GTDB lineage: Bacteria > Bacteroidota > Bacteroidia > Flavobacteriales > Flavobacteriaceae > JANQTJ01. Next base: position 2,377 of record JANQTJ010000023.1, read on the forward strand.
CACCAGTTGGATCAAATACTTCTTCTAAAGGAAGCGCAGGTGCATAAAACATATGGTCATCATGAAATAATAAGGCGCCATGTTCCCCTTTTTTGATAACTACATATTTTGGTCCCATTTCATGAATTTTTCTAGCAGCAACAACTAACGAGTATTCTCCAGTTAATTGTCTAGCTTCTTCATCATTAATAGTTATAACGTCAATTCGTTTAATAACATTTAATAAATCATCTAAAGCGCAATCCATCCAAAAATTCATCGTATCTAAGACAACTAACTTTGGTTTGATAGTCATTTGATCTAACACGCCTAATTGAACAATTGGATGTAAATTACCAAGCATTACAACGTCTGCGTCTAGATAATTATTTGGTACAACAGGATTAAAATCTGCTAGCACATTTAATTCTGTAACTAGGGTATCTCGGGTATTCATATCGTTATGGTATTTGCCACTCCAAAAAAACGTTTTGCCATCTTTAACGATTTCGATACCTGAAATATCTATCTTTTTACTAGATAATATGTCTAAATATTCTTGAGGAAAATCGCCACCAACAATAGAAATAGCAGCAGCGTCTACATTAAAATGTGATGCAGATAAACCAATAAAAGTAGCAGCACCACCAAGTATTTTATCCGTTTTTCCGAAAGGTGTTTCAATAGCATCAAAAGCTACGGTACCAACAATAACTAATTTGCTCATAAAGCATTATAAAATTTGCTGCAAATATAGGTTTTTTAAATGCTAATTCAAGCATAATTTTTTTGCTAAAAGGCGCAATTATTTATTTTCCAATAACAATGTAACTTTTTAAAAGCCATCGTGTCTGATTATTAAATGCTATTATCAAATCGAAAATAATAGGGGATGAATTAATTTTTATCTCTTAATTTTTTTTAAATTATTTTCTTCCAAAATCTGCAGGAATTTCTCCCCAAGCTTTGGTTTCCCATTTTACAATGGTAGTTGAATAGTTGTTTTCTTTTAACCATTTTATGGCACGATCTACCAAATCAAAAACCGGTTTATTTTTATCGTTTCGCTCTAATTTTGTATTACAAGTTTTCTTTTTAACCCAGCTTATAGCCGTTTTAGAATCGGTGTATATAATATGATTTCTGTTATTTTTTTTTAAAAGTGCTAAACCATGAACAATAGCTAAAAACTCGCCAATGTTATTAGTGCCTTCTTCAAAAGGACCTTGAATAAAAAGTTGTTTTTTAGATTTGGTATCAACACCTCTATATTCCATTTTTCCGGGGTTTCCACTTGAGGCAGCATCTACCGATATAGAATTATAATTAGGCAGCCCAATTTTTTTTAATTGCTCAACAGATAATTCGCTTTTAAAAGCTGTTTTCTTTCCTATATAATCAAAATAATTACGTTTTAAAGCCTCTTTTGCAGCAACAAACGTTTCGAACGATTTGTAATGAGCACCTTCAAAGTTTGTAATTTGCGCTTTGCAATCGTCCCAAGTTTCAAAAACACCTGTACGGTGTCCCTTCCAAACGGTATAATATTTTTTCTTTTTTTTACTCATTTAAAAGTCTATCAATCACTTTTGGAAAATATTCCATCTCTAATTCATGAATTTTTAGTGCTACATCTTGTGCTGAATCAGTATGAGTCACATCGCATTTTGCTTGAAAAATAATAGCGCCTTCGTCATAATGTTGGTTTACATAATGAATGGTAATGCCTGTTTCTTTCTCATTATTTGCAACAACAGCTTCATGTATATGCATACCATACATGCCTTTTCCGCCATATTTTGGCAATAATGCTGGATGTATATTGATTACTTTTTTTGGGAATTCATTTAAAATATTTTCTGGAAATTTCCATAAAAATCCTGCTAATACAATTAAATCGGGGTTTGAAGTTTTTAAAATACTAAGAATATCATCAGTTTCTGTAAATGCAATTTTGTTGAAAGATAATGCACTAACATGTAATTTTTTAGCACGGTCTAAGACTTTGGCATGCGGATTGTTAGTTAATATTTGAATAACAGATGCATGATCACTGTTGTGAAAAAACTTAATTAAATTTTCAGCATTAGTTCCACTTCCGGACGCAAAAATTACAATACGTTTCATATACAAACTATCAATGTTAATATTATTCAAAAACAAAAAAAAGAATAAATATTAACAATTAGAAGGTAAAATTGAAATACTTCAATGTTATTTTAGTAAATTACATTCACATTTTTAAATTAAAGATGTGTTTTAAAATAAAGTTTTTTATTTTTGCCAACTAATTAAAACTTAAAATTAAAAGATTATGTCAGACATTGCATCAAGAGTAAAAGCGATTATCGTAGACAAATTAGGAG
>JANQTJ010000024.1 GCA_030731745.1 Flaviramulus sp.
TTTAATAGATAAATCTTAACCCTTTTTGAAAAAAATCAACACTGTAAATATTAAAAAAATTATACCTACATATATATTGTGTGGATTTGTTTATACTATTATCTTTGCCTTCTGATTATAAATTATTTTGATGATACATATAACATTACCTGATGGCAGTGTAAAAACGTTTGACAAAGGCGTTACACCAATGGATGTTGCTAATAGCATTAGTGAGGGATTTGCTCGAAATGTAATTTCGGCTAAATTTAATGGTACTACCATTGAAAGTGTAACTCCTATATATACTGATGGATCTTTAATTTTGTTTACTTGGCGAGACGACGAAGGAAAAAAAGCATTTTGGCATTCATCGGCTCACGTTCTAGCTCAAGCTATTGGAGATTTGTATCCTAACTCAAAATTAACCATTGGACCGGCTATAGAGAATGGTTTTTATTATGATGTTGATTTTGGAGAGAACAACATATCTGAAAAAGATTTTAAAGCTATTGAAATCAAAATGCTTGATATTGCTCGTGAAAAGCACGACTTCAAAATGCGATCTGCGACTAAAGCTGAAGCTTTGGAATTATATAAAGCTAACGCTTTTAAGACTGAATTGATTGAAAATCTTGAAGATGGTACGATTACTTTTTGCGACCACTCTACATTTACAGATTTATGTCGTGGTGGACACATACCTAATACTGGTATTATAAAAGCTGTTAAAGTTTTAAGTGTAGCTGGTGCATACTGGAGAGGTGATGAAAAGAAACCGCAACTTACCAGAGTTTATGGAATATCATTCCCTAAACAAAAAGATCTAACTGAATATTTAGAATTATTAGAGGAAGCTAAAAAACGTGACCATAGAAAATTGGGTAAAGAATTAGAACTTTTTACTTTCTCACAAAAAGTTGGACAAGGTTTACCACTTTGGCTACCAAAAGGTGCTGCATTACGCGAACGCTTAGAAAATTTTTTAAAAGCAGCTCAAAAGAAAGCTGGTTACGAAATGGTAATTACGCCACATATCGGACAAAAAGAACTTTATGTTACTTCTGGGCATTATGCCAAATATGGAGAAGATAGTTTTCAGCCAATTAAAACTCCCAAAGAAGATGAAGAGTTTTTGTTAAAACCAATGAATTGCCCACATCACTGTGAAATTTACAAAAGTAGCCAGTGGAGTTATAAAGACTTACCAAAGCGTTTTGCTGAATTTGGAACAGTTTACAGGTATGAGCAAAGTGGTGAATTGCATGGTTTAACTCGTGTTAGAGGATTTACTCAAGATGATGCACATTTATTTTGCACACCAGAACAGTTAGACAAAGAGTTTAAAGATGTTATAGATTTAGTACTTTATGTGTTTGGATCGTTAGGATTTGAAAACTTTACAGCCCAAGTATCTGTAAGAGACCCTGAAAACCCTCAAAAATACATAGGAGATGTTGAAAATTGGGAAAAAGCTGAACAAGCCATTATTAATGCTGCAACTGATAAGGGATTAGATTTTGTTATTGAAACTGGTGAAGCAGCTTTTTATGGTCCGAAGTTAGATTTTATGGTTAAAGACGCCTTAGGAAGACGTTGGCAACTTGGTACCATTCAAGTAGATTACAACTTGCCAGAACGTTTTGAACTTACGTATAAAGGTAGTGATAATGAGCTACATAGACCCGTTATGATTCATCGTGCACCTTTTGGAAGTATGGAACGTTTTGTAGCTTTATTACTAGAACATACAGGAGGTAATTTCCCACTTTGGTTGATGCCAACACAGGCTATTATTCTATCAATTAGCGAGAAATATGAAAAATACTCTGAAAAAGTTTTAAATTTGCTAGAAAATGACGAAATTCGCGCCCTCGTTGATCATAGAAATGAAACTATAGGAAAGAAAATTCGGGAAGCCGAAATGCAAAAGCACCCCTATATGATTATCATTGGAGAACAAGAAGAACAAGAAGGAAAAATTACTGTACGCCAACATGGTGGTGCAGATCTAGGGATGATTTCCGTAGAAGCTTTCAGTAAAATAATAAAAGAAGAGATAAATAAAACGTTAAAATCGTTTTAATAAAATAAGTTTAATTTAAAACCATAACGCCATAGCAATTAGAAGAAGACAGGAACCTAGAAGGGTTTCACAAGAGGACAAACATAAGATAAACTCGAAGATTACTGCTCAAAAAGTACGTCTAGTAGGTGAGAACGTAGAGATTGGTATTTATACCAAAGGTGATGCTATGAGAATAGCTAACGAGCAAGAGTTAGATTTAGTAGAGATTTCACCTAACGCCGATCCTCCTGTTTGTAAAGTTATGGATTATAAAAAGTTTCTTTATGAACAAAAGAAACGTGATAAAGTTTTAAAATCCAAGGCTACGAAAGTAACCATTAAAGAAATTCGTTTTGGTCCTCAAACTGATGATCATGATTACGATTTTAAAAAGAAACATGCTGAAAAGTTCCTAAAAGAAGGCGCAAAGTTAAAAGCGTTTGTGTTCTTTAAAGGACGATCTATCATTTTCAAAGAGCAAGGTCAAATTTTATTGTTACGTTTAGCTCAAGACCTTGAGGAGTTTGGAAAAGTAGAGCAAATGCCTCGATTAGAAGGTAAACGTATGACCATGTTTATTGCACCAAAAAAGTAAAAACCTGTTTCTCAGGAATAAAGATAATTAAGCGAAATAATTAAAAACTAGGAGAAGAAAATGCCTAAAATGAAAACAAAATCTAGTGCCAAAAAACGCTTTAAGCTAACTGGTACTGGTAAGATTAAAAGAAAGCACGCTTTTAAAAGTCACATCTTAACAAAGAAGTCTAAAAAACGTAAGCTAGCTCTGACTCATGACACTTTAGTAGACAAGTCGGATGAGAACAATGTTAAATTGATGTTACGCTTAAAGTAACATTCTTTTTAACCGGTTAAAAACAATTTATAAACCCTGGAGTTAGGCTATTTAAAAGTGTTAATAAATTAACCGCCTACTACAAAAAAACAATTAAATTATGCCAAGATCAGTAAATTCTGTAGCAAAAAGAGCCCGAAGAAAAAAGGTTCTAAAACAAGCAAAAGGTTTCTTTGGAAGACGTAAAAACGTTTGGACAGTAGCCAAAAATGCGGTTGAAAAAGCGATGCAATATTCGTATAGAGACCGTAGAGCAAAAAAGAGAACATTCCGTGCCTTATGGATTACGCGTATTAACGCTGGAGCCAGAGAACATGGTTTATCTTATTCTCAATTTATGGGAAAATTAAAAGCTAATGATATTGAATTAAACCGTAAGGTTTTAGCAGATTTAGCTATGAATAGCCCTGAGGCTTTTAAAGCCGTAATAGAGAAAGTAAAATAAGGCGTTTCGCCTATTGTAAAACATATTATTCGCTTAATAAAATCCGATTCTTATGAATCGGATTTTTTTGTTTAAAACACATGCTCATTAAGCTTTAAATTAACTTCTAAAAATAAATTTAGTTCTAGACATAAGATTAAAAAATGTAGGCAATGGATCTTTAATGAAAAAATTAATTGAAGTGTTTCTTATAATAAAATCAAAACGGAAAATAAAAAAAGGGTTTCTCTTTAAAGTTTTTTTTAATCCCTTTAAATTTAAAAACCTAATATTCTTATACTTTGGTGTATTAAATTCCCTGTCTAAACTTGCTAGATAGTATAGTTCAGGAAAATTAATTCCAGCTAACAAAGATGCATCAGTAGAACCCCAAAATCTTGGATTTATTTCAATAACCTTAAATTCGTTTAATTTTTCATCAAATCTTAAATCAATGTGAGCGACTCCAGACCAAAGAAGTGACTTCATTAATTTTTTTACTATATCATATAACCTTCTCTCTTCAACGAATTCAACCCCAAAGGCAGGCCCGAACGAATTATCGTTATTTAAAAAAGCTTTTTGAATTGTAAAAGCCAATATTTCTACAGATTTACATATTACACTACAATCGATGTCATATCCAGAAATATACTCTTGAGCTAGATATTTAATATTATAATTAATAGTTGAAAAGTACTGCTTTAAATCTAAAAAATCATTAAATATATTCATTCCGCCTCCACCGCCTACACCTTCTAAAGGTTTTACTATAATAGGAAAACACAAGTCGTTTAAACTTTCTAAGTTGTTAAAATCTAATAATAAACTCTTAGGGAATGGTAAGTTAATATCTAACAAATGATTTGATAATAAGAATTTACAATCAGCTATTTTAAAATCATTAATTGTTGGAAAAAAGTTCAATTTGTTTTTTGCCCGTATCGCATATTTATATTTTATAACGCTCTCAATGGCATCTGTAAAAATTGGCATTATAATATCTATATCATGTTTTACAACTGCATTATTAATATTATTTATCCAATCTAATTCATCTTCTGTTTTGGGAAGAAATTGGAAACTATCTATATGCCTAGAATATCTTATGGGACATTCCAGTTTATTAGAAATAATAAAAATTTTTATGTTCTCTATTCGAGACAATCAGTTTACAACATTGGGGCAAATAATTACTTCACCATCCGGAATTAATACTGAAATAGATGTATCAAAATCACTCACTTTTTATTCTTTTTAAAAGTTTCAAAAATAAAGAATAAACATCTAATTGGTGTTAATAAATATAAGATTATTAATCTTTATTCATTTTTATGATATTATATTTATACCTAAAATTTTTATTAAAAAACTTTCAAAAATTTAATAAACTAATATTTAAAATCTAATAAATTATTTATGAATTTATCCCAAATAAAATTAATTGCTACCGACATGGATGGTACATTACTAAATTCAAAACATGAAGTTAGTCCTTTATTTCTCGAATTATATAAAGAGATAAAGAAACATAATATACTATTTGTAGCCGCTAGCGGTAGACCCTACTACAGTATTATTGAAAAATTAAATTCTATTAAAAATGATATTATAATTGTTGCTGAAAATGGAGGAATCGTTATGGAAAAAGATACCCTATTATTATCTACTCCTCTAAAAAAAGAAAACTTACATAATCTAGATTCTGTGATAGATTATAATAGTCATATTCATCCCATATTTTGTACAAAATCAAAAGCTTATTTTAAAAATAGTTCAAACGGATTTATTAATTTACTATTTGAATATTATCCTAAATTTACAGTTATTGATAATATTAGTGAAATTAAAGAAGATATTATTAAAATAGCTTTATACCATTCTGAAGATTCAGAAAAGTTTATATATCCACATTTTAAAAAATTTGAAACTGAATTTAATATTAAAATTTCTGGTAAAAATTGGCTAGATATATCTCATGATTTAGCAAATAAAGGTCATGCTCTGGCATTAATCCAAAAAGCATATAATATTTTACCGGAAGAAACCATGGTATTTGGCGATTATAATAATGATATTGAAATGCTAAAACTAGGTTCTTATAGTTTTGCAATGGAAAATGCTCATAAAAACGTTAAAGATATTGCGAAATTTAACACTAAAAGTAATGATGATTTTGGAGTCGAGTTTATTTTAGAAAAACTTATAAAAGCTAAAAATTAAGTTCCAAAAACTGTTAAAACAATGTTTGTTGATCGACTATAATCTCTATGCTCACATAAATAAACACCTTACCAAATTCCTATTTTAAGTTTATCCTTTGTAATTGGAATACTAACTGAATCACCAAGTAATGAATCTTTTATATAAGTAGGCATATAATCATACCCTTCAATTTATAATTGTAGTAGGTTACTTTTTCTAGAACCATCATATAAAATGACTCTAAAATCATTTCTTACTTTATAATCAGCATTTTCATTAATAGTTAAACTAGCCGATGTGTGTTTCATAAATACTTTTAAATTAACAATCTTAATATTTGAAACCTCAGGAATTGCAGCCAAAACCAAGTATTTTATAAAATTAAAACCTCTTTAATAAAACTTAAGTTTTATTTCTTTATGAAAAAAAATCATATTTAATTATTATTTTATTTTTAAAAATTAAAACATAACAATTAGACGCAACCATTTCAAACACTAATCATCTTTATAAAAAACCCAATTTTAAAACATGAAATCTAAATTATTAATACTATTAACATTATTTATCAGTTTATCTAATTGTTCAATTGACAATAATTCTACAAACAACCCTCCTCAAGTTATTAAGATTTATTGGAATTTAATTAACGTTAGTGGTGGTATAGCTGGAGTAAATGAGGATTTTCAATCTGGAACCATAACTTGGACTTTTGATGAACCAACAGAAACATTAACTATAGTCAATAATAATACTAACGTAAATATAGAAGACGGACTAGATTCTGGAACGTATAGTTACTCTATTTTAAATGTTGAAGACAAATCTTTTCTAGTTTTAGATTCTAATGAACTTGGCTCTATAGAACTTACAACAAACCAACTTACTATTAATGAAAACATAAAATCTGAAAGTAATGTGGCTGATGGATTTATTTACCTATTTTCAAGAACTACAATAACAGAATAATTTTTAGGTTTTCTGCTTCTTTTTTCTGGCAGCAGGAAATAATACATTGTTTAAAATTAACCTATAACCTGGTGATGTTGGGTGTAAATCGAGTTCGGTTTTAGCATCTCCTACCCTATGCTGATAATCTTCAGGATCATGTCCTCCATAAAAGGTGAAAAAACCTTTTCCTTTAATACCGTGTATGTATTTAGCTTCGCCATTCGATTTTGTTTCCCCAAGAACTAAAACGTTAGATTTAATTTCATCCCTTGAAAATGAAGTAGTTTGTCCCATAAAACCTTTAACTAAAGCAGTATGATTTTGGCACAACATGGTTGGAATTGGATCCCATTTTGCCGAAAAATCCATTAATGAAAAATAATCGCTAGTTTGAGGAATCATTCGGTATCTGGTCATATCAATCGAAGAAAACTCATAAACTAAAGGATTTCTTTCTAGTGTATAATTTGTAAATGCAAACGTTCTTTTGTAATCAATTTTATTTTGATAAGCTGGGTCTGTTCCGTCGCCATCAAACATAGGTTCGCAAATATCTACATCTTCAGCAGATAAGGCAATATCAAAACTATCTGTAGCACTACACATGGCAAACATAAAACCTCCTCCTACAACATAATCTCTAATTTTTAAAGCAACGGCTAGTTTTTCATCAGACACCTTACTGTAACCTAATTTTTGGGCTAAAGCTTCAGCCTGCTTTTTTTCTTCAATATACCAAGACGATGCTCTATATTGGGCATAAAATTTACCAAATTGACCCGTAAAATCCTCATGATGCAAGTGTAGCCAATCAAAAAGTAACAATCCATCGTTTAATACTTCTTCATCATAAACTGTTTCATATGGTATTTCTGCGTATTGTAAAACCATGGTTACAGCATCATCCCAAGGTAGTTTTCCATTAGGTGTATATACGGCTATTTTTGGTGCTTTTTCTAAAACAACAGCATCCATATTTTTAGAAGGACTGCTAATATCTTCTAAAATACTTTCAGTTTTAGCATCTGAAAGTACTTCAAAAGAAACACCTCGAATTTGACATTCTCTTTGAATTTCATCAGTATCTGGCAACAAGAAAGAGCCACCTCGATAGTTAAGTAACCACTTAACTTTAAGCTGTTTATTTAAAGTCCAATAGGTTATACCGTAGGCTTTTAAATGGTTTTTTTGGCCATTTGCATCCATAGGAATAAGTATATAAGATGCAAATGTATTTATTGAAATTAATAAGAATAATAAGATTATTAGGGTCTTCTTCATAGACCGAAAGGTAATCAAAAAAAATGTTGACTTAAAAATCTTTAAGATAATATTAATTAAAATGGCACATCATTATCATCGTCATCATTAAATGAACTTCCAAAAGCTTGATCAGGACTTGCTTTAAAATTATCCGCTTTAAATGTATCATCATTAGCAGCTGCATTCATTTTTGAATGAAACTCGAAAGGTGAATCGAAATCATCTAAATTATCAAATTTACCTAAATGGCCAATAAACTTTAACCTAATATTTTCTAAACCACCATTACGATGTTTTGCTACAATAAATTCTGCTTGACCTTCAGTTGGAGAGCGTTCTTCATCATCCCATTCATCAATTTTATAATACTCTGGTCTATAAATAAAGCTTACAATATCCGCATCTTGCTCAATAGCACCAGATTCACGTAAATCTGAAAGTAAAGGACGTTTACTGCCTCCACGTGTTTCAACGGCACGAGATAATTGAGATAGTGCAATAACAGGTACATTCAACTCTTTAGCTAAAGCTTTTAAGTTTCTCGAAATCATGGATATTTCCTGCTCTCGATTACCACCATGGCTATTTCCTCCAGTCATTAACTGCAAATAATCAATCATGATAAGTTTAATACCATGTTGTGATGATAAACGTCTCGCCTTAGCGCGTAAATCGAAAATAGATAATGATGGAGTATCGTCTATAAATAATGGGGCCTTTTCTAAACCTTTTACTTTAACATTTAGTTGTTCCCATTCATGCTTTTCAAGTTTTCCTGTCCTTAATTTTTCAGAGGAAAGCCCAGTTTCACTTGAAATCAATCTTGTGATTAATTGTACTGAAGCCATCTCCAAAGAGAAAAAGGCTACAGGAATATTTTGATCTACAGCAATATTACGTGCCATAGATAAGGTTAAAGCTGTTTTCCCCATACCAGGACGTGCAGCAACAATAATTAAATCGGAAGGTTGCCATCCAGATGTTAACTTATCAAGCTTATTAAAACCGGTAGGAATACCACTTAAACCCTCTTTGTTAGAAATTTCTTCAATTTTCTTTTTTGCTTGAATAACTAAATCTTGAGCGGTTTCACTGGATTTTTTAATATTTCCTTGAGTAACTTCGTATAATTTAGATTCTGCTTTATCTAATAAATCAAAAACGTCTTTTGTTTCATCATAAGAATCTTCAATAATTTCGCTAGAAATTTTGATTAAACTACGCTGGATGAACTTCTGTAAAATGATTCGTGCATGAAACTCGATATGAGCAGATGAAGACACTTTTTGAGTTAAAGAAATAAGATAAAAATCACCTCCAGCTAGCTCTAATTTTGAATTTTTTTTAAGTTGACTTGAAACGGTTAATAAGTCAACAGGTTCACTGTTTTCAAATAACTGAAAAATGGCTTGAAAAATGTGTTGGTGTGCTTCTTTGTAAAAAGCATCTGGACTTAATATATCAATAACCTCATCAACTCCTTTCTTATCTATCATCATCGCACCCAATACAACCTCTTCTAAATCAAGAGCTTGAGGGGGTATTTTTCCTTTTTCAAGGTTGATAATTGTACTTTTATCAACTTTATATCCTTGTAATTGGTTGGGTTGTTTCATAACTGCGAAAGTAACTAAAAAGAAAGCATTTTAAGTTTTTTTTTAGTTTATGATTGTTAACTGATAATTAACAAGTGGGCTGTTAATAACTCAAAAATATTGTGAATAACCATAAAAAAACTTAAAGCTAATTACTTCAAGTTTTTTTATGGTATGATTTTTAGAGGATTAGTCTTTAAACACTCCCATATTTGCATATTTTTCCATGCGTTTTGAAACTAATTCTTTTGGTGATAAGTTTTTAAGTTCATCATATGTCTTAGAAATAATATTGCTAACTATAGAAAAAGTCTTTTCTCGATCTCTATGAGCTCCTCCTAGAGGTTCTTTTATAATTTCGTCAACTAATTTTAATTTCTTCATATCAGTAGCTGTTAACTTTAAAGCTTCAGCTGCTTGCTCTTTATACTCCCAACTGTGCCATAAAATGGATGAACAAGATTCTGGAGAAATTACAGAATACCAAGTATTTTCTAACATAAGGACTCTATCACCTACGCCAATTCCTAAAGCACCACCAGAAGCTCCTTCACCAATAATAACTGTAATGATAGGCACTTTTAAACGAGTCATTTCAAGAATATTTCTGGCAATAGCTTCTCCTTGTCCGCGTTCCTCAGCCTCTAAACCAGGATAAGCACCAGGAGTATCAATAATTGTAACTACAGGAATTCCAAATTTTTCGGCTGATTTCATTAACCGAAGTGCTTTTCTATAGCCTTCTGGATTAGCCATTCCGAAATTTCTGTATTGACGTGTTTTGGTATTATATCCTTTTTGTTGGCCAATAAACATAAAACTTTGGTCGCCTATTTTACCTAAACCTCCAATCATGGCTTTATCATCTTTAAAACTTCTATCTCCATGTAATTCTAAAAAAGAATCACCGCAAACAGCTCTAATATAATCTAATGTATAAGGTCTATTTGGATGACGAGATAATTGTACACGTTGCCATGGCGACAAGTTTTTATATATATCTTTTTGAGTTTCTTTTAACTTTTTTTCAATTTGAGAACAAGTTTCTGTAACATCAACTTCACTTTCCTCTCCTATAATTTGACATTTTTGTAACTGATCTTCAAGTTCTTTTATGGGTAGTTCAAATTCTAAATATTCCATAAGAATTTTATTAGTTAGATTAAATTTTAGTTAGTTCACAAATATAAAAACTTTAATTAGCATAACATGTTAAGTGTGATTTCTTTTTAATTTTCTTCTATATTTTAATATCGCATTTAGGAACACTACACTAATTATAATAATAGCTCCATAATAAAATGATGTACTCATTTTTTCTTTCTCAGGAAAAAGAGTTAAGGCCAAAATAATTCCGTAAATAGGTTCTAAATTATAAGTTAAAACCACAGTGTATGGACTAATTAGTTTCATAACATATACGGCAGCAATAAATGCATAGGCAGTGCATATGGAAGCTAGAATGAATAGGTAACCAAAATCTGATTGACTGATACTGAAAAAATTATTGGAAAATCCTTCTCCGAAAATCAATATATATAAAGAAATAAAAAAAACACCACTTAAAAATTCATAAAACGAAATGACTGTAGCTGAATTCTGCTTTAAAAATTTCCCATTTAAAACAGCAAATAATGATGATAAAAAAGCAGATGTAATCCCTAAAATTATACCTGTTAAATATTTTATTTCACTTTGTGTGATAATAAAAACACCGATAATTACGATGATACCAAAAATAATTTCATACCAAATAATGGCCCGTTTATATATAATAGGTTCAATAAAAGACGCAAAAAAAGCTCCTGTTGAGAACATGGCTAAAGCAATTGAAATATTTGCCTCGTCAATAGCGCCAAAAAATGTAATCCAATGTAAAGCTATAATAATCCCTGCAATTGAAAATCGAATGATGGCTTTGGGATTCGCTGTTAATTTAACTTTAGCAACTTTAATATAAGCCAACATTAAAATAGTTGCTATTACCATGCGATACCAAACTAAAGATACTGCTTGAATAGTTATTAACTCACCTAAAATAGCCGTGAAGCCAGCAATAAAAACTAATATATGGAGATGTAAGTGATTTTTTAGTTTAGCGTTTAGCATTATACAAAAGATAGATGGCTAAAATACCGAAAATGACGTTAGGAAACCAAACGGCTATGATTGGAGAAAAATCAGATTGTTCTGCCATTACACCAAATATTTTATCAAAAAAGACAAATACCATAGCTATACATATACCTACCGCGAGATTTACTCCCATACCCCCACGCCTTTTAATAGACGAAACAGCTACCGCGATAATGGTTAGAATAAATACAGAAACAGGCAAACTCCACTTTCTGTATAGCACTAACTTAAAACGCCCTACGTTTGATGAACCTCGTGCTTCCTCTTTAGCAATAAAATTTTTTAAATCGCCATACATTTTAGTTTCAGCAGCATAAATTACAGGGATTAAATCTTCTACATCGAAATCAAAAAGGGTATCTTTTGTTCTAATGATTTCAAGTATATCTTCATTCGCTCCAATATCACGTTTAACATAATTAGTTAATGTATAAATGGTATCTTTTTCAGAGTATTTAATACTGCTAGCTGTAATTTTAAATTTAAGATCATTGCCATCAAAATGTTCTAACGTAAAATTACTACCAAGCTTATTTTTAACATCAAAACTACTTACATAAATAATTTCATTATCATTGATCTGTCTAAAAACATCTGTACTTTCAACAGCACTTTTTCCAGTTTTAAAATATTTATAACTAAAATCATTAAATCCTTCACTGGCTTTTGGCGCCAAAAATAATCCTAATAAAATTGCTAAAAGTGCAACAAAAGAAGCCCCTATCATGTAAGGTCTTAAAAATCTTGAAAATGAAACTCCAGAACTTAAAAAAGCAATTACTTCAGTATTATTAGCGAGTTTAGAAGTAAACCAAATTACAGATAAAAATAAAAACAGAGGAAATAGAAGGTGCGCAAAATAAATTGTAAAATCTAAAAAATACACAAGAACTTCGTCTATAGGGACTTCATTTTCTAAGATTTTACCAATTTTCTCAGCTAAATGTACTGTTATTCCAATAGGAATAAACAATAGTAACATCATAAAAAATGTAAACAAATATCGCTTTAATATGTACCAGTCTAAAATTTTCATTTAATATTATAAACGATTATCCATTTGTTTAACCATTTTATCTTTCCATGTTCTAAAATCTCCTGCTAATATATGTTTTCTAGCCTCCCGAACCAACCATAAATAAAAACCTAAATTATGAATAGTAGCTATTTGTTTTCCTAATAGCTCATTAACAGTAAATAAATGTCTTAAATAAGCTTTACTATATTCCGTATCAACAAAAGTAATCCCCATTTCATCGACTGGTGAAAAATCAGATTCCCATTTTTTATTTTTAATATTTATAGAACCATAGGCTGTGAATAACATACCATTACGTGCATTACGAGTTGGCATCACACAATCAAACATATCTATACCTAATGCAATATTTTCTAATATATTGATTGGCGTTCCAACACCCATTAAATATCTGGGTTTATCTTCAGGTAATACTTCACAAACTACCTCGGTCATAGCGTACATTTCATCGGCAGGTTCCCCAACAGATAAACCTCCAATAGCATTTCCTACAGCACCAGCATTTGCTATATATTCAGCAGATTGCTTTCTTAAATCTTTATAGGTACTTCCTTGAACAATGGGAAAGAAAGCTTGATCGTAATCGTATATTAAAGGTGTTTTTTCTAAATGGTTTATACATCTATCTAACCACCGATGCGTCATATGCATAGACCGTTTTGCGTAATTATAATCACAAGGATATGGTGTACATTCATCAAAAGCCATAATAATATCAGCACCAATTGAACGTTGAATTTCCATAACATTTTCTGGTGTAAATGTATGATAACTCCCATCGATATGAGATTTAAACTTAACACCTTCTTCCTTTATTTTTCTATTTGCTGAAAGTGAATAAACTTGGTAACCACCAGAATCTGTTAAAATATTTCTATCCCAATTCATAAATTTATGAAGTCCTCCTGCTTTTTCAATAACTTTTGTTTGAGGGCGTAAGTATAAATGATAAGTGTTACCCAAAATGATATCTGGATTTATATCATTTTTTAGTTCTCTTTGATGCACCCCTTTTACAGTAGCTACAGTTCCTACTGGCATAAAAATAGGTGTTTCTATTACACCATGATCTGTGGTTATTTTACCTGCTCTAGCTTTACTGTGGGCATCCTTTGCTTTTAATTCAAATTTCATAAAATTTTTACTTCAGCTGGTAAAGATAAATAACTGAAAAATGAAAATGATTGTATAAAAAGAAAATAATATCATTCTGGCAACGTTTTTGATATTGAAAACAAAATCTTAAAACGAACATTATGAAAATTTTAAAAAAATTTAACGAACAAATTAGGAACAAAAGTAACGTGCGTATGAATTTATTTTTAACAACATTTTTTTTAACGCTATTTACTGCAACATCAATTGCACAAACTGCAAAGGGAATTGGTCTAAAAGCAGGCTTAAATTACAATGCTAATGGGGATTATTTTGAGTCTATTAGTACAAATGCACAAAACCCTGATAGAAATATTGGCTATCATTTTGGTGTATTTGGTAAAATTGGTGATCAAGTATATTTTAGACCTGAATTGGTGTATTCCAGCACAAAAAGTGATTATAATGATGATAGTTTTAGTATGCAAAAATTAGACGCTCCTTTACTAGTAGGTTTAAAAGTTTTGGGCCCAATTAGTGTTTTTGGTGGTCCTTCATTTCAATACATTTTAGATACTGAATTTGATGGCATTTCTATAAACAGTATTGAAAATGATTTTACAGTTGGATTAAATTTTGGGATAGGACTTAATTTAAATAAATTAGGCATTGATTTAAGATATGAACGCGGATTTAGTAATAATGAAGCCACTTTTTTAGGAAATAATGGCATTGGAACTAGTAGATTAGACACGCGTCCAGACCAGTTGATTTTAAGTTTATCTATAATATTATAAATTCATTATTGTAAAAAAGCCTCGATAAATCGAGGCTTTTTTTAGTTATTTTTATTTGATGCTATTTCAAGTGGGTCTAGATATTTAGGAATGCCGTTAGCACCAATATCGTTAGTTGGATCTCCATCACCATCAATGTCTTCATAAATTGTTAAAATACCATCGCCATCGTCATCAGCATCAAAATAATTTGGTATAAAATCATTATCTGTATCATCACCATCGAGCGTATCAGCATCCGTATTTAGATTAAATTCGCCATCATTATTCAAGTCTTCCATATATGAAGGAATACCATCATTATCGTGATCGTTTTGAGACATTCTATATAATTCAAACTTAAAAATCAAAGAAGTATATGATGCAATATTTGTGGTAGTATTTGCAAAATACCCTAAACCAGAGGGCAAAAACATTACTCCTGTTCCTTGATTTAAATAATCAATTGTACCATCGCCAGATTCAACAAAACTTTCTGCCACGTTAAATTGTGGCAAAACCTTTCTCCAGATTGGTATTAATGAAGTTAAATCAAACGAAACTGGATTCACAGAACTATCAAAAACATCATTATCAAGTTTAAATCCTTCATAATTAACCAAAATATTATCAGCAAAAGTTGGAGATTCAGAACCGCCACCTTGGTTTATTCTTAAAATATAGTATTGGTAATCTGTATCGGCAAAAACTACTGTTTTAGTTTCAACAACATTAATTAATAAGGTGCTACCATCTGGTACCGTTTGACCTTCTGAAAGCTCGGTAATTACAATATCATTAATACCTACATTAGGCAAAAGACTATTGATTTCATCTGAATTATAAAAATGATTACTTAAATATTTTACAAGAGAATCATTATCAGCAACTTGCTGCTCTGCTCTATCTCGTAATTCAAAAACACCTTCTTCAGGTGTATCATCTTTTTTACAAGATACAAATCCTAAAATCAAAATTAAAAGATATAAAGTAACTTTTGTCAATTTCATATGTTGTATTTATTTATTTTAAAAAGCCTCATTTAACATCCATTCACTCAATTTTATATATGAGTAAATTTTTATCAAAGAATGTTTCAATATTGCTTATTTTTGAGCTCGCAAGATACAATTTTAATACAATCTTGCACAACAACATTAACGTAGTTTTTAGAATAAATGTATGCGAGTTGATAAGTATTTATGGTGTATTAGGTACTACAAAACCAGAACAATAGCTACAACAGCTTGCAAAAAAGGGCAAGTACGCGTTAATGGCGATGTTGTTAAACCTAGTAGAGAGGTGTATCCGCAAGATGTTATTCAGTTAAGAAAAGATCAAATTAATTATAAATTAACTGTAAACGATATTCCTGAAAGTAGAGTTAGTGCAAAATTAGTTGATATTTATAGAACAGATACAACACCTAAAGAACAATTTGATGCTCAAGAACTTTTAAAATATTCTAAAGATTATTATAGAAAAAAAGGCGTTGGCAGACCTACTAAAAAAGACAGAAGAGATATTGATGATTTTACAGATGAAAATGCTACAACTGACATCTAATTTTATAGTAAAAAAAGAGATGGTCCTATTAATCTTTTGGAGTTAAAAAGTAAAATAAGCGAATAAAAATAAGTAATTTTAACCTGTAATTTTTCAATTAATAATTATGAATACTAAGAATAATCTCATACTAAATCATGATCAAATCAATCATAAAATAAGGAGAATTGCTTTTCAGATATATGAATCTAATGTTAATGAAAAAGAAGTTATTTTAGCAGGTATTGATAAAAATGGTTATGTTTTTGCTAAAAAGTTAAAAACCGTACTTCAAAAAATTTCAGATATCAACCCAATACTCTGTAAAGTTAGTATTGACAAAAAAAGTCCCTGGCTTGAAATTAAAACATCCATTCCGTCTGAAGATTATAAAAATAAATCTCTCATACTAGTTGATGATGTTTTAAATTCTGGAACTACTCTAATTTATGGTGTTAAACACTTTCTAAATGTACCTTTAAAACAATTTAAAACAGCCGTTTTAGTAAACAGGAATCATAAAAAATATCCTGTTAAAGCAGATTTTAAAGGTATTTCACTTTCAACATCTTTACACGAACATGTTAATGTAGAATTAGAAGGTAAAATATTTGAAGCTGTTTTAGAATAATATTGAAATTATTTCTTTTGCAATTTTATTTTTTGATTTTTTATCGGTAATAATTTGGATTTCAGATTGATTGTAGAAATAAACACGTTCAAACAAATGTTTTCCAACAAATTCTGTTAAAGCCTCCTTTGTTTCAATATGGGAAATAAGTGGTCGTTTACTTTTTTTATCGAAAAGTCTTTTCACAAGTTTGGGAATTGAAGCTTTTAAATAGATACTTTTTACATTTTCATTTTCTAGTATAAGTTTCATATTTTCTCCAAAACATGGTGTCCCACCACCTACTGATAATATGATATTACTTTCAGCTTGTAACAATTGTTTTAAATAACGAGTTTCTTGTTTTCTAAAATAAATTTCTCCTTTAGATTTAAATATGTCAGTTACTGATGCTTTTTCTTCATTCTCAATAAAATCATCTAAATCTACAAACTCACAACTCAGTTTTTTAGCTAAAATTTTACCAATACTAGACTTTCCGGAGGCCATATACCCTATTAAAACAATAATCATAATTTCGTTATAAATTGATAATTAAAAACATAGACTAATCTTGGGCAAAAAAACGAAAATTTCTTTAAAAAAAGTATGGTTTTATTAATTAAACATTTTATATTTGCACCCGCTAACAGAGATTATGTTAGCATTTTTAATTTTGACCTGGTAGCTCAGTTGGTAGAGCATTTCACTTTTAATGAAAGGGTCCTGGGTTCGAGCCCCAGCCCGGTCACAAGAAAAAGTTAAGCATTTTGCTTAACTTTTTCTATTTTTGCAAACTTCATTATTTTGCGCACGTGGCGGAATTGGTAGACGCGCCAGCTTGAGGGGCTGGTATTCGCTTAGGATGTGGAAGTTCGAGTCTTCTCGTGCGCACTTTTAATTAAAATAATTTAATCTGTTTTTGCTCCAAAGAAAGTGAAATATATTTCTGAAGAAAATAATTTTCTTGATTCGTGCCAAATTGAAAATCCAGCATTTTTAAATAATTTAGCATAATTATGGGAAAAAGAACTTTCATGACCATAAATTTGAGAATTTGGGTTTATGGAAAAATCATGATTAGCTGCTGTTGGCTCAATGGCAATAAAAATTATTTTACCTTTTTTTTTTAACCTATTCAAAAACTTTTGTAACCTATACTCTGTAAAATATTCTAAAACACCTCTTGAAGTTAATACAATGGTATAACTTTCTGCATGTTTCTTTATCCAATCAACTCCATCAGCAGAAACAAATTCTAATTTTGAATTTAATTTGAATGTTAATTTATTTGCATTGATCTGATCAGCGCTTAAATCTAAACCAATAAATTTATCAATTTGTATAAATATACTACTCAAATAATCCAATACCGTTCCATCACCAGTTCCAATTTCAATAAGTGTATTATAATTTTCGGTTTCATTTTTTAATTTTTCTTTTAACAAATCAATAAGAAAAGAACATTCAGGTATGAAAAAATTTTCTAAAGTATTATTATTATACTTTCCTGAAAAATATGCTTTTCCTTGTTTCTCCCAATATGTTTTATGGACTTTAGATAAGGCTTTAAAATCATTTTTTTTTTGATGTTTCTCTAAAAGAGTAAATCGAATCAACCGTCCTTTCAAAGACAAGTTGGTGTCTAATGTCAACCCTTTTTTGTAAAGCATAAGAGCTTTCTTTGGTTGACAAAAAATAATAAATTCTCCTAAAACATATTTTATACGATTTTTAGCTTTTTGTTTAATTTGCATTTGAGAGTGTTTTTAATTTACTAAAAATAACCCGTTGTGCATTTTAAATAATGCTAATTTTAATATTGTTAATATTTCT
>JANQTJ010000025.1 GCA_030731745.1 Flaviramulus sp.
GATTATCAGTAAGATGAACAACTTTTTTCTTTTAAATCATAATGCACAACGGGTTGAGTTATAATTATTTAATTTTTTTTGATATTAAATATATTTAATTGATTCAAATTACTATTTTTGCGCCAGACGAAAACAAATTGAACTATTGAATATTGTAAATAGGTCACAAATCGTCAACATTAGTGAAGATATTTGGCAGTTGTACTGCTATGGTTGGGCTGATAGAGCAAGGTTACAGTCCCGTCCAGACCGCAAAATTGCTAAAAAGCTCTAATACTTTAGAGCTTTTTTTAGTTATTTAAAGATGTTGTGTTGTTCCCGAAGTAAATTCGGGGAAGTAGTTTGCCAAAGCAATTTGGTATTCCAATGGAAAGCTTTCCTTTTTTCTGAATAGAAGATTGGGATGCTTTTTTGCTTTTATAAAGGTTTACTTAAGAAACCATACCATAGTTAATTCTGCTTGATATTAAAGCTACTTTTTTTAATTAGAAAAAACTCAAGATTCCATATATTACTATAACTAGCTTCAACTAATTTTGTAAATTGCATTTAATTAAATAATTATTTTTTTGTTTGTATGGTTACTTTAAAACAACTTGCCAAAGAGTTAAATGTTTCAATTTCAACAGTTTCTAAAGCTTTAAATAATAGTGAAGAAATTGGAGA
Source organism: Flaviramulus sp. (assembly GCA_030731745.1). Lineage (GTDB taxonomy): Bacteria > Bacteroidota > Bacteroidia > Flavobacteriales > Flavobacteriaceae > JANQTJ01. The sequence goes on from JANQTJ010000025.1 coordinate 667, forward strand.
AGAAACCGTAAAACGGGTTAAAGAGTTAGCTGAATTATACAATTATAAGCCAAATAAAGTAGCCTTAAGTTTAAAAAACAACAAAACAAAAACTATTGGGGTTATTATCCCTAACATTCTTAATAGGTTTTTAGCCAAAGTCCTTTTTGGAATTGAAAGAGAAGCTAATAAACATGGGTATAATATTATTACTTGTATTTCAAACGAATCTTTAGTTAAAGAAAAAGAAAGTTTACAATTATTAGCTAATGGGAGTGTTGATGGTTTTATTCTATCAGTAGCTGAGGAAACACAAATTAAAAATGAAATTGAACATTTTAAAAAAACAATAAATGGTGGATTACCTATTGTAATGTTTGATAGAGTAGCGCATGATGTTATGTGTGATAAGGTTATTGTTGATGATTTTGATGCCACTTATAACGCTACCAAAAACCTTGTAAAAGAGAAACGAAAACATGTAGCTTTTATTAGTAATATAAATGATTTGAGTGTTGGTAAATTAAGAGAAAGAGGTTACAATAAGGCAATTTTGGAATGCGGAACCATTTCTCCATTAGTCCTTAAAATTAAAAAGAAAGATGACCACCAAAAGAAAATAAAAGCTTTTTTTAAAAAGAATTCTGGAATTGATGGTGTGATTGCAGCCGATAGCTCTTCGGGAATTATCGCCTTAAATACAGCAATTAATTTTGGGCTTAAAGTTCCAAAAGACATATCTGTAATTGGTTTTGCTAGTAAATCAGATTCTTTTCATTCACTACCTAAGTTAACAACTATTAGACAACATGCCAAAGAAATCGGCGAAAATGCGGCACAACTTTTGATTTTAAGAATGCAAAATACAGGTAAACCTGATGATGTTAAAACCAAAATAGTGAAGACAAGTTTGGTGAAAAACGGATCGACACTAAAATAATACTATAAAAAACTAGCCTTTTGTCGTTTTATCGATTTTATTATACATTTTATCTATAAAAAGTTGCAAATGAATTCTGTTTAACCTAATTTAGCATCATCTTATCGAGCGCCCATTATTTCCCTAAGTTCGAAAAAGATAAAATTAATCCATTTTGACTTTATAAGTCATATTCCCTCAAAGTAACATATTAAAGAATCGTTATGCATTTTGTGCTTTCGATTTTGAGTTAATTATCCATTTTTTCCCTCAACCAAGAACTTGTTTTTCAAGGTCTTAGTTAACTATTTAATTTAAAAAAATAAAGAAAAACTGTTTAACCTTAAAATCGATTTAATATGAAAACCTTAAAAATTACTTTAATCTTAGCCTTACTTTTTGCATCTTTTACTTCTTGTACAAAACAAGATTTAAATGAAGATGATTTATTAGAATCACCTGAAACACAAGAAATTCAATTTACTGGTGGTACGGTTAAAGAATAATAAAAAATAAATTTTTAGTTGAAAGCCTCTTTACAAATCATCTTTTGTAAAGAGGCTTTTTAATTTACATAAATGAAAAATTATAAATACATTTGAAAAATGAGCTAACTAATTTATCAAATTGAGGAATACTTTAATTTACATTCTTGTACAATGTTGTTTTTTTAATTTTGGACACTCTCAGATAGATGTATCAAAAGTAGATTCTATTCATAAAAATATTTATAATTTTAAAATTACTGACTCAACTAATTTAGCTTTTTCCTACTATAGTTTAGGTGAGGAATACAGGCATAATTTTTTGACGGATAGCGCTTATTATTACTATAATAGAGCCGAAAAAATCTCTAGAAAATTAAATAGTAAGCTCCTTTTGGCTAAAACACTTTACGGTATTAGCGTTATTCAATCTGAGGAAAAAGATTATACAGGAGCAGAGGTTACTTCTTTTGAGGCTATTTCACTCCTTGAAAAAATTGAGAATGAAGATGAGGTGGATAGATATAAGTCTTATGTTTATAATAATTTAGCAATTAGTTTTGGCGAGTTACAAAGATTTGAAGAATCTATTAAATATCATGAAAAGTCATTAGAATTAAGAAAGAAATTAAAAAATCAAAACATTATTGATAATTCCTTGAACAATATAGGTTTCCTATATAAAAATTTTAAAAAATATGATCTAGCTTTGACTTATTTTAATCAGATTTTAGAAAATAAAAATTTGATTAATGAGCGCCCCAGTTTATATGCATTGGTATTAGACAATTATGCTCACACATTATTTCAATTAGATAATTATAAAGAACTCCCACAATTATATTTACGAGCATTAAAGGTTAGTGATAGTATTGGTTTAAATGGTTATACTTCAATAATTATTAATCAACATTTAGCAGAATATTACGATGTTAAAAATCAAAAAGATTCTGCACTATACTTTGCATATAAGGCTAAAAATATTTCAGAACAATTTTATAATGATGATTTATTAAAATCGCTTAAACTCCTTTCTGAAATAGAAGAAGGAGAAAAGTCTGTTAAATATTTGAACGATTATATAAAATTAAGCGATAGTTTAATAAAAGTTGAAAGAGCCACACGTGATAAGTATGCTAGAATACGTTTTGAAACAGATCAAATAGAAGAGGAAAATATCCAAATTGCTAAAGAAAGGATGTGGTTATTAATTATTTCTGTTGTTGTAATAATTACCTCTTTTTTATTATACGTTGTATTTTACCAAAGAAACAAAAATAAGGAGTTACAATTTATTCAAAAACAACAAGAAACTAACGAAGAAATTTATAACCTCATGTTATCTCAAAATGAAAGTATTGAAGAGGCTAGATCAGCAGAGAAGAAAAGAATTTCAGAAGAGTTACACGATGGAGTTTTAGGAAGATTATTTGGTACACGCCTAAGTTTAGATAGTTTAAATATGAATAATAGCAATGATGCTATTAAAAATAGGAGCCAATATATAGACGAGCTAAAATCTATTGAGGACGATATTAGGAAAGTTTCCCATGATTTAAATACTGATTTCGTTTCAGGTTCGGGTTTTATAGATATTATAAAGACTTTAGTAGAAACCCAATCAATGGCTTATAAATTAACGTATAATTTCCAACACGATGATGGAATAAGTTGGGACGAAGTATCTAATAAAAATAAAATTCATATTTATAGAATAATCCAAGAATCACTTCATAATATATATAAACACGCCAACGCAACTGATGTAAAAATTAGTTTTAAACTAAAAAATAATGTAATTTGCTTAAACATGCTCGATAATGGTGCAGGATTCGATGTAAATAAAGTTAAAACCGGAATAGGACTTAAAAATATGAATTCTAGAATTAAAGAAATTAATGGAGTTTTAAAAATTACATCCCAAAAAAATATTGGGACAACAGTAAATATTGAAATGCCTATTTCCTAAAATAAATTATGATTGAGAAATTAAAAATATTAATGATAGACGATCATCCCATGATTATTGAAGGGTATCAAAATACATTGCTTTTTAGTAAAAAGGATAATCAAGAATTAAAAATTGATATAGCAAATAATTGCGATGAAGCTATAAAGTATATAGATAAAGCTGTACAAGAATTGCCTTATGATGTGTTATTTGTAGATATTAGCTTACCGCCATCCACTGATGGCTCTATTAATTCAGGAGAAGACTTGGCTGAATATGCACGTAAAGTTTTACCCAAGTCTAAAATTATAATTTTGACTATGTTTAATGAATCATTTAGGATTTATAATATTATAAAAACCATTGATCCAGAGGGGTTTTTAATTAAAAGTGATTTAACATCTAAAGAGTTAGCTAGTGCATTTCAAGCGGTATTAAAAAATCCGCCTTTTTATAGCGGTACGGTTAACAGTCACATCAGAAAAACAATTACAACTGATATTATAATTGATGATAAAAACAGAAAAATTCTTCATCTTTTATCTCAAGGTATAAAAACTAAAAACCTTGCAGCGCATTTAGATATTTCACTAAGCGCTGTTGAAAAAAGGAAAAAGCAACTTAGAGATATATTTGATGTTAATGATGGGCAGGATGAAACTTTATTGAATAATGCCAAAGACAAAGGGTTTTTGTAAGTAAAGTTTTACAAAATAAAACTGATTCTAAATTAATTAGAAAAATAATAATTTTTTTACCGCTTGTAATCCCTTGATATACTTATAAACTACTTTTTACCCGTAAATGTCTTGTGGGTTTCCCACAGTTTAAAATGAAATCCTATAACTATATTTGATTGATCAACGTGTCAAAATTAATTAATCCCTCAATTATTTTTGTTGATAATAGCAATTTACAAAAGCCCTGTGGCGGTGAGAGACCCACAGGGCTTATCTTTTATTTAAAATTGGAATATTGTGTTTTTGTAATTCCAAATGATACTAATAAAAAGTCCTAAATAAATAATAGCCGCTACAAATTTTATAAAGGTTGAAGTTAAAAAACCAATAAAAGAACCAAATGCAGCTTTAGTAGCTGTTTTAGAATCACTTTTATTAATTAATTCGCCAATTAAAGCTCCAGCAAAGGGACCCAGTATAATGCCTCCTGGAATTGGTGCTATTAATCCAATAATTAAACCAATAGATGTTCCTATCAGACCATACCTACTACCTCCAAATCTCTTTGTACCCATTGCAGGAATTATATAATCTAAAAACCAAAAAAAAACTGCCACAACTAGAGTGATTGTTAAAAAGGATTTATTCATTGGGACTGCTTTAGTAAAATGAATAATTAATAGGCCAACCCAACTAGTAAGTGGTCCAGGTAAAATAGGTAAAAAGCTACCTATGATGCCTAAAAGCATTAAAAAAGTAGCGATGATAAACAAAATAATATCCATAATCTATTTAAGATTTACCCTTCTTAGACGCTAAATAAAGTTAAAAGTTACAGTTTAAACTAAAAAATTAGTTAAAACTAATTATTTAGTTATATTTGTTTAACTAAAAGTTTAGTTGAAAATAAATAAATAAATGCATAAGATTATGAAACAACTTACAAAAGCTGAAGAGGATATCATGCAAATACTATGGCTATTAAAAAAAGCTAATGTAAAAACCATTATTGAAGAATTTCCAGAGCCTAAACCTGCATATAATACCGTTTCAACCATTGTTAGGATTTTAGAGAGCAAAGGTTTTGTTGATTATGAAAAAGAAGGTAAAGGTCATGTGTATTTCCCAATCTTAGAAAAGCAAGACTATAGTAATCAATCTTTAAATAAATTAGTTGATAATTATTTTCAAGGGTCGTTTAAAAGTATGGTTTCATTTTTCGTAAAAAAAAACGATATGAGTGTTACTGAGTTAGAATCAGTTTTGAAAGAAATTAATAATAAAAACATTTAGTATGTTACAGTTTATCATTCTAACCATAGCCTTTCAAACATTTTTCTTGTTAGTGTTTGATGTGTTTTTAAAAAAAGAAACCTTTTTTAATTGGAATCGTTTATATCTTATTTCTACAGCTATCCTGTCTGTTATTTTACCATTTGTTAAAGTTGAAAGCTTTAAAAATGTGTTGCCAAAACAATACATTATTAAGTTGCCAGAAGTTTTTATAGGAGAAGAGGTTAAAGAAACTACAACAAAAGTAGTAACAGAAACTATAGCGCCAAATGTTCAATATGTTTTTAATTGGGAAGTTTTTTTGTATGTTGGTATGTTTCTAGCAGCCATCTTATTCTTTTTTAAAATTATTAAAATATGCTGGCTATTATACAAAAACCCAAAGAGTAAAATAGACCGTTTTAATATTATTAAACTATTAAACTGTACAGCAGCTTTTTCATTTTTTAATTATATTTTTTTAGGAGAATGTTTAACTGAGGAAGAAAAGGCATCTATTTTGAAACATGAAATTGTGCATGTAAAGCAAAAGCATACATTAGATTTATTATTTTTTGAAGTGTTACGTATTATTTTCTGGTACAACCCTTTGGTGTATATGTATCAAAACAGAATCATGGTGATTCATGAGTTTATTGCCGATGCCGAAGCCATTAAACACGAAAATAAATCAAGTTACTATCAAAACTTATTATCACAAGTTTTTCAAATCAAAAATATATCATTCATTAATCCATTTTTCAAACAATCATTAATCAAAAAACGAATCGTTATGTTACAAAAATCAAAATCAAAACAAATTAACCTTTTTAAGTATGCTCTTATAATTCCTGTGGTTTTAGGGATGTTAATATATAACTCTTCTTATGCTCAAGAAAAGAATTTAGAAGTTATAGAAGAAGTTGTAGAAATTGTAAAACTAGAAGATACTCCTTTAGTCAATAAATTAAGCCGTCTTTCAAGACAAATCCAAGTACAAGGAAATATCAGTGACGAAGAAAATAACGGTTTGGAATTATTACTGAAAATAGCAAAACAAGATGTTTTAGATTCAAACTTAATAGGGCAGGTACAAACCTTTATGAATAGAGACCCAAAAACGACTTTAATATCAAAAATATCGGATGTTTTTCAGCAAATCCAAATTCAGGGAAACATCTCTAACGAAGAAGAAAAAGCCTTAAAAAAACTATTAGTTTTAACAAGTAACAATGGATTAAACGACCCTTTTTTTGCTGATATAATAGATGAGGTTGAAATACCTTACGGTGTTATAGCCCAACCACCAGTATTTCCTGGTTGTGAAGATTTGAAGGATGAAGCACAAAAAAAGTGTACCTCAAATAATATAGCTAACCATGTAAATAAAAATTTCAATACAAAATTGTCAAACGATTTGAAATTAACAGGTAAACAACGTATTAATGTTATTTTTAAAATTAATACAGATGGTAATATTATAGGAGTTCGCTCAAGAGCGCCTCATCCAGAATTGGAGAAAGAAGCCATTAGAGTTGTTAACTTACTGCCTAAAATGATACCAGGCGAGCAAAAAGGAAAAAAAGTGAATGTACCTTATTCCTTACCAATAATTTTTCAAGTAGCAGATAATAAAAAGAATGATTAGATTAATGTTATTGTGTTTTTTAATAGTATTAAAAACCGAAGCTCAAAATTCGGTTTTAAAACTTGCAGACAGTTTGTATTTAAATGGTAATTATTCTAAGGCTATTGAGCATTACAAATTACACGAAAACCAACCAGATGTTTTTGATAATATAGCAAAAGCATACATGGCCATTGGTAATTATGAGGAAGCATTAAAAAATTACGAATTCAGTATAACATCAAATCCAAAAGATGCTTTATCAAAATACGAATATGCTAAATTACTATCAAGAACAAAAAATTATGATGAGGCTTCCAAGGTTTTTAATGAGTTGGTTTATTTAGATTACAAAAATCCAAATTATCATTATGAATTGGGTTTGGTTTTAGAACAGTTAAAAGATTCAACAGCTATAAATAGGTTTCGTTCAGCTTTCGATTTAGATAAAACTCATCAAAAAGCTATTTATAAAATTGCTAAATATTTTTTACAGAAACGCAAACATGAAGCTGTTGATTCTTATACCGATAAAGGGTTAGAGTCTTATCCAAACAATTTAGAATTAATAAGCTTAAAAGCTCAAAATTATTATTGGAAACAAGATTATAAAGAGGCTGTAAATTGGTTTGAGAGGCTATTAGAATTAGGAGAAACATCTGAATTCATCTATGAAAAATTGAGTCTGTGTTATTATCAATTAAACAATGTGGAAAAAGCTTTAGAAAACAGGTTGTTTGCTTTAAAATATAATCCTAATGATGCTTCTATGAGATATGTTATTGGTACTTATTATCTTGATTTAAATGATTTTAAGAATGCTGAAAAGTATATAAATCAAGCATTATTGCTTTTAGATCAGCCATTGGATGCAGAATATATGAAATTAGCAACTGTTTTAAACAGGCAAGAAAAGTATATAGAATCTATTTCGGCATTAAATAAAGCTATAAATGAAAATCCATCAAATGAGTTAGCTTATTTACATTTGGCAATAACAAAGGAAAGTTACTACGCTGATTATGATGCTAAAATAAAAGCTTATGAAGATATTAAAAATAAATTCCCAAAAAGTATGATTTTAAAGTTTGTAGATGCTCAAATTTCAAAATTAAAAGAGGAAAAATTTATTAAAGAAGGTGAAAAGAAAGATTGAAAACAGAAAAAATTGTACTTTTCGGTTTCAGTTTTAAATTATGAAGCTATTTAGTGTTTTTATATTAGTAATTATGCTTACTTCTTGTGAGTATTTTAATGTAAAAAAAACATCTTCTCAAGCCATTTTAAAAGAAGAATTACAAACTTTTAATTGGAATGATGTTGATGAATATCCTAGTTTTTCAGTTTGTGATTCAATTTCTTTAAAAGAGGATAGAAAAGGTTGTTTTCAAAGCGTATTAACCTTACACATTTGGGAGTTTTTAAAGCAAAAAGAACTTGTGGTTTCAAAAGATATTAGAGATACCATATTGTTGCAATTTCAAGTTTCAAAAGAAGGTAATTTGTTTTTAATGGATACTAAAATAGACTCCTTAACAACTCAAGAAATACCTAACATTAAATCGTTACTTAATGAAAGTTTAGATTCTTTACCTAAACTATTTCCTGCTATAAAACGAGGTCAGCAGGTAACAACCGAGTTTAATTTGCCAATTATTATTAATGTGAATTAATTGGAGTTAAAATTTAATTGCAAATTTCCGCATAAGTCTCAAAATTTCGGCATAGAGCCAAACCAAAGTAATTAAAAGTCCCCAAGTAGCAAGCCACTCTTTGCGTTTTGGAGATTTATTTTTATGGTGTTCTATGTAATCAAAATCTAACAATAACGATAATGCAGCAAAAATTGCCGCTACAATATTAAAAATAATAGCCGGCCAGGATATACCCCATATAAAAACTGAAATGTCAAAAAAGCTCAACATCCAAGAAATAATATAAATCACAAAAATACTTGTTGCTACGGTAATAATAACACTTCGTAATTTTTTTGTAACAACTATAATTCGAGTTTGATAAAGTAATAATATTACCAAAAATGTTACTATGGTTATTCCAATGGCTTGATAAGGTAAATTAGGAATATGTGCATGGGCATATACACTCATACTGCCAAGAAAAAAGCCTTTAGTAACAGCGTATAATGGCACTAAAATATGTGCCCAATGCTGGCGAACCGATATAACAATACTTATAATTATAGCTCCTAACATGCCACCTATGCCATACCATTTAATGTTTATACCGTCGCTATAAAGTTTCCAAACACCAATTGAAATACTAATAATAATTGCGATGGAAAACATTGATTTAATAAGTACTCCAGTAACCGACATAGTTTTTTCATGGGTGTTTTTACTTTCAAAAAAGTAATTTGTGAAAGCCGGATTGGATGTTTTATTAAAAAAAGTCATTGCTATAAAACTAATTAATTTATTTTTTAAAAATTCTGTCTTTCCATTTATAACTTGAAAAAACAGATAGAAACGCTACGTAAACACAAAAAAAGGGATAGAAAAAAAAAGAGGGGATAAAACTTCGTAACACATCTTTTTGATTAAAAAATGTAGCCGATTTATAAATTAAATAAAAATCAATATTAAACTTAATAACTACTACATAAATCCAACTTTTAAAGTTAAATATCTGGAGTAACGAAAGTAATAATCCAATAATTATTAAGGCGTTTATGAGTAGAACAATAAGTCCGGTTAATTTTCCAAACCAATTATTGTAAGAGCTCGTTTTTGCAGCCCAACGAACTCTTTGTGAAATTAAACTACTCCAAGATGTTTGCGATTTTGAAGAAACAACAGCTTGTTTGCTTTTTAAATAATGCAGCTGTTTAGGGTCTTTTTTTAATAGTTTTTCTAGAAAAAAAATATCATCGCCACTTGCAATATTGGTATTGCCCTCAAAACCATTTAATGCTTTAAATACATCTTTTGTGTAAGCAAAATTAGCACCGTTACATAAAAATGGTTTCTTTATTCCAAAACCACCTATGGTAGCGCCTTGTAAACTTAAAATATCGAGTGTTTGAAATCTATTTAAAAAATTGTTTTCATCTATGTAAGAAATAGGTGCAACAATACATTTAGTTTCTGTTTTTTGGATAAATGCATCAAAACTATCAAGCCAATATTTTGGTAATACACAATCAGCGTCTGTTGTTATAATCCAATCATTTTTAGCTTGATTTATGGCTGTTGAGATAGCATCTTTTTTTGGTGAATTTGTTTGCCTGTTGTTAGAAAGAATATGGAGTTGGATTTGATATTGTTGTTTAAATTTATTTATAATTTCAACTGAATAATCGTTAGAATCATCATCAACAAAGATTATTTCAAATAGTTGAATAGGATAGTCTAAGTTTTTAATTGATTTTAATAAGTCTGGTAAATTTTCTGATTCATTTCTAAAAGGTATAACAATTGAAAATTTAGTTTTTGGAAGTGCTTCTTTCAATTGAAAATAAGGTACTCTGTCAAAGCCAAAAATAAAACTTCCAATTAAAAGTAAATATAAAACAGTAACTATTAAGCTAATTAAAATCATAATAACACTTCTTGTTTTGGGAGTTTAAAGTTAAGTACAAAATAACTTCCAAAGATACTTGGTATTACAAAATTAAGCAACCACATAATGGTAATGATACTTAAAATAACAAGTTCATTTATGTTTAAAAAAGCAAATAAATATACGGCAATACTACCTTTAATAACTACATCAAAAATAAAAATAGAAGGAATTATTGATGCTAATATATACATGGAAGTTATGGCTTTCATGGCATTCAAATAATTGATATTAGCACCAAAAACCTGAAGTAAATAATAAAACTGAAATGAGAAAATAAGATAACGAATAGCCGAAAATATAAAACCTAAAAGAATTTTTTTTCTAGGATATGCTTTAACATAAAGTTTTATCTTGTTTAATGAAAAACCTTTGATTTTAAAGTTACTTTTAGTTACTCCAAAAACTATTAAGATTGTTATTGTAATTAATGTTATTGTTAATAAGGATAGTTTTGAATAATTAATATCTATATTATTTTCAAGCACAAAAAAAGTAATTCCTACAATGCCTAAAATAACAGTTACTGTCATTTGTAAAATATTACTCAATAGATTTATCAGGACAATTTGTTTTTGGTAATTTGAAGTGTAATAAATAGCCTTAGCGCCATATTCCCCAATTCTATTTGGAGTAAATAAAGAAGCAGTTAGTGAGCCTAAACTTTGTTCTAGTGCATTTTTAAAACTTATTTTTCTTATAAAATCCACAAGGGTTTTCCATTTTAAAACTTCAAAAAACCAATTAAAAATGCTTAAAAAAACTAAAAAAACAACAGTTTTTGATAAAAAAACACCTTTTTTCATCAAAAAACCAATAAAAATAGAAAATTCTAAATCATTGTTATTTACTAATTTTTGATAAATAAAATAAAATGCACTAACAACAATGCTGAATTTAATGAGCACTAAAAAGAATTGTTTAGTTTTGTGAATAAGCATACATCATAAATATAAATGCAAAATAAATCATTAATACATTATATCATCATGATAGTATCGTTTTTAATAATTAATGACTAAAGAAAGAATTATATTAGGAATAGATCCAGGAACAACTATTATGGGTTTCGGACTCATAAAAGTAGTTGGTAAAACCATGACTTTTCTTCAACTTAATGAGTTGGATTTAAAGAAATACGACGATCATTATTTAAAGTTGAAACTTATTTTTGAACGCACTATAGAACTTATTGATACGCACAACCCAGATGAAATTGCTATCGAGGCACCTTTTTATGGGAAAAACGTACAAAGTATGCTTAAATTAGGTAGAGCTCAAGGGGTTGCGATGGCAGCAGGCTTGAGTAGAGAAATACCAATTACAGAATATCTGCCTAAGAAAATTAAAATGGCGATTACTGGTAATGGAAATGCAAGTAAAGAGCAAGTAGCAAAAATGCTTCAAAGTTTATTGGGACTTAAAACCTTACCAAAAAACTTAGATGCCACTGATGGTTTAGCTGCTGCCGTTTGCCATTTTTATAATTCTGGAAAAATTGAAATTGGTAAAAGTTACTCTGGTTGGGATGCTTTTGTTAAGCAGAATGAAAGTAGAGTTAAGAAATAATGGCAGGTATTTATATTCATATTCCTTTTTGCAAACAAGCTTGTTTTTATTGCGATTTTCATTTTTCAACATCTTTTAAAAAGAAGGATGAATTGATTGAAGCTTTATTAAAAGAAATTGAACTTCGTAAAGATGAATTTAAAAATCAAACGGTTGAAACTATTTACTTTGGAGGAGGAACCCCTTCGCTACTGACGATTGATGAATTACGATTGTTGATTGATACAGTTTATAAAAACTATAGAGTAATAGAATACCCAGAAATAACTTTAGAAGCTAATCCAGATGATTTATCAAATAATCGAATAATAGAGCTCTCTAAAAGTCCCATAAATAGATTAAGTATTGGAATTCAATCATTTTTTGGGCGTGATTTAAAACTCATGAATCGTGCTCACAATGCCAACGAAGCTAAACAATGTTTGGAGTTCGCAACTAAGTATTTTGATAATATTTCTATCGATTTAATTTACGGGATTCCACATTTATCAAATGATGATTGGGTTAAAAACATCGAAATAGCTTTAGCTTATAATATTCCACATATTTCTAGTTATGCCTTAACAGTCGAGCCCAAAACGGCCCTGGATTCTTTTATAAAAAATGGGATTATTAAAAATGTGGATGATGATTTGGCTCAAGAGCAATTTCATATTATAATGGATAAATTAGATGCTGCCGGTTTTGTGCATTACGAATTATCTAACTTTGGTAAGCCCAATTATTTTAGCAAAAACAATTCGGCTTATTGGCAAGGTAAATCGTATTTGGGTATTGGTCCTTCCGCACATTCATTTAATGGAGAAGCGCGTGGATGGAATGTTAGAAACAATTCAAAATACATAAAAGCGCTAGAAAAAAACATATTACCTATTGAAATAGAAACGTTATCAGTAACCGATAAATACAACGAATATATCATGACAGGTTTACGAACCGTTTGGGGAGTTTCTTTAGAAAAGATTGAAAATGATTTTGGAAAAAACTATAAAAAATATATTTTAAATCAATCAGAAAAATACATTAATGAACATTTGTTGTATATTGATGATGACAAATTACTTACTACAAAAAAAGGAAAATTTTTAAGTGATGGTATCGCTTCAGATTTATTTAAAATTAATATAGCTTGATTGCAACAATTCAATACAACTCAAAAAAACTCAAAATTGATTTATCAAATCCTTTAGATATTTCAATACCTTTAAGAGCCTCAAAAAGCAATGTAAATGCTTGGTATGTAAACGAACCTAAAATTGAACCAGAAACAGATGGTGATTGGATTGCGAGTGTTAAAGAAGGTGCTAGCATTAATTTTAATAACATATATTTTAATCCGCATGCACATGGAACGCATACAGAATGTGTTGGACATATAACCGAAAAAGTACATTCTATAAACGAGAATTTAAAACAGTTTTTCTTTTTAGCTGAGGTTATTACTGTAGCGCCAGAAAGATTTAATGGCGATTATGTGATTTCTGAAAAACAAATAAAATTTGCTTTGGGGAATAAAAAAAGAGACGCGTTGATTTTAAGAACTATTCCCAATACTCAAGAAAAACTTTCATATCAATACTCAAATACAAATTGGTCGTATTTAGAAGAAGATGCTGTAAAATACATAGTTAGTAAAGGCATTAAACACTTGCTTATAGACTTACCAAGTATTGATAAAGAAAAGGATGATGGCGAATTATTAGGGCATAATGCTTTTTGGAATACAAAAGGCAAATTACGATTGGATGCTACAATCACAGAGCTCATTTATGTAGCAAATTCGATAAAAGATGGTGCTTATTTTTTAAATCTTCAAATTGCACCTTTTGAAAATGATGCCACACCAAGTAAGCCTATTTTGTATAAAATTATTAAATAATGGAAGCTTTTTTAGGAATTATCATCGGCGTTTTAACTACTCTAGGTTTTGTTACTTATTTTAAAACTTTAAAGAAAAAAAGTTTAGTAAATGCCCAATCGGTATTGCTTTTAGACAAGATAAAAAGAGTTTGTAAATTTATTACTGTTGAAGGAGATTTTGCAGAAATATATCATTATGAAGATGTGAAAGAACGTTTTTTGAAACTTATTTCGAGTAAAAAGAAGGCACTCATTGTTATTAATGCAAAAGCCCATGTTGGTTATGATTTATCTAAAATTATTTTGAGATCTGAAAATGATAATAAGAAAATTATATTAGAACATTTTCCGCAACCAGAAGTGTTATCCATAGAAACAAATTTAAATTATTACGATAAAAAAGATGGCTATTTTAATAAGTTTGAAGCCGCAGATTTAACAGATTTAAACAACGAAGCGAAGCTTCATATTAAGGATAAAATTCCTGAAAGTGGTCTAATTCAAGTAGCACAACAAGAAGCGTTAGAAACCATTCATTTAATTGAAACTATTGTCGAAACTATTGGTTGGAAGTTGGATTATTCAGCTTTAGTTATTGGTAATTCAGAAACCAAGAAAATTCAATAATGAATATAGAACAACTTCGAGACTACTGTTTAGAGAAGAAAGCAACTTCAGATAGTTTTCCATTTGATGAAAACACCCTTGTTTTTAAAGTTCTTAATAAAATGTTTTTAATGGCACCTTTGGATAAATGGGAAAAAGGTGAGGCAACAATCACTATAAAATGTGATCCGGATTATACTATTGAATTGAGAGGTACTTACGAAAGTATTTATGCAGGACCATATGTTAGCAACAAGCACTGGAATACTATAGCTATCTATAAGGGTGAGCTAGAACCAAAATTCATTTTTGAGTTGATAGATCATTCTTACGATATGGTAGTTAAAGTAATGACGAAAAAAATGCGGGACACTCTAAATTAACTTAGAAATTCATAAAAACAGCTTTATAAGATTAAATCTTAAAGGCTGGTTTTTAAGGTTTTTAAAATAACTTTTAAACTATATTAAAATGTTATTCGTCTATATGAAATAACCAATTATCTAAATTCAACCCCTGCGTATTGTTATTATTTTAAATTTTATGAAACTTTTTAAGTTTAAAATTCCAATATATGCTTCAATTTTACTCATCATCAGCTAGAATTATTAACACCAAAAGGAGTGTTGAAGAATGTTTAGAAAGCGCTTTGGGGGATGATAATAAAAGTATTGATTTACTTATATATCACGCCACTCTTGGGCATGATTTTAATGATATTTTAGAAAAATCAAAAGAATTGTATCCTAATGCTGATGTTGTTGCTGCCTCATGTTGCGGTATAGTTGGTAAAGAAGGCGTAAGTGAGTCTATGAAAGACATGGCACTTATGGCTATTAAAGGAAATGATTACGCTTTAGCGCATGTTAATGGTATATTTGGTCATAACTCCTACCAAAAAACTTTAGAAATCGCAAATTCTCTAAAGAGCAAAAAAAGTGGCATAAACATGATTTACTTTTTAGCATCTGGTATAGATATTAATAACACAGAATGTATATCTGCTTTTGAAAGTGTTTTTGGGGAAAATGTGACAATATTTGGTGCAACAGCATCTGATAATATGAAAGGTGTAGTAAGTTATCAAGCTGTAAATGATGCTGTTTATGAAAATGGCGCATATGCAATAGGTTTTTGCGATCCTACATTAAAAGTCCATACACAAGCCACTCATGGTTTTTTAGCTGATGGAGAGCCACTAATTGTTACTAAGTCTACGGGCAACATTATAAAAGAATTAAACGGCAAACCAGCATGGAGTGAATACTTAAAACATTTATCTGTTTCAGAAAATGCAACTTGTGGTGACACTATTCCTATAGGTGCTTTAGCAGAAGAATTAAGTGAAGGTTTAAGTCTTGAATATGGGAATAGTCATATTTTAAGGGTAGTTACTAAGCATGAAGGTGATGATATGTATTATGCAACTTCTTGTGAAGAAAACACAAAATTATGGCTCACTGTAAGAGATGAAGGATTGATATTTGATGAAATGACCAATATGACAGATTCATTACTAAGTAAAATAGAAGATGAAGAAGTTGTTGCAGTTTTTCATGCAGATTGTTTGGCAAGAGGGCGTTTTTTATTTAATAGAATTTTTAAAGAAGAGTTAGTGGCTAAAATGCAAAATCCCTTTCATAACAATAATGTGTGTCCACCTTGGTTAGGTATGTATGGTTTTGGTGAATTTGCTCGTTTAGGAGGTAAAAATACCTATCATAATTATACCACAGCGCTATATGTCATTACTAGAAATTTAATGGTTAGATTAAATGAATAGTATAAAATTGGTTAATGAAGAGTATTTTGATGATAAATATACTTTATTACAAAATGAAAATTTTAAACTTCAAGAAAAATTAAAAAAATATAACAATATACAGCAAGATCTTATTGCTGCCAATTACCTAATAGATAAACAACTTGACACTTACAAGAAATTAAATTACTACATTAAAAGTTTTATTGAATCAAAAAATATTAAAGATTTTAAAAGTCTTATTACACAAGCAGTTGTTGATATCTTTTCTTCTGAAAGTTCTATGGTTGTATTTTCCAATCAAGATGAGTTATCTATTTATACTGAAGGGTTGAAAAAAGAAGAATATAGTTCAAGAAACATTTTTAAAGCAATTGAAAAGACAACCCTAAATATCTCAGAAAAAAAACCTTTTTATTTAAGTGAAAAAGATATAAATGATCATACTGCACTTGAAAAATTTCAAAGGATACTATTAAGAAAATTTGAATCTAAAGAAGAAGATTTTCAATTTTTCATAATTGGGATGGTGTCAAAAAAAATGGAATTTTGTTATGATAAATTAAATTTTGAAGCTCTATTGATGTTTGATAATTTTTCCGAACAATTATTTTCAATATTAAACAGTAGGATTTATAAAGAAAATTTAATTTCAGAAAAAGAAAAGTATAAAGGTATTATTGCGAATATGCATCTAGGTTTGCTAGAGGTAGATGATAATGAAATGATACATTTGGTAAATCAGAGTTTTTGTTATATATCTGGTTATACAGAAGAAGAGTTGATAGGTAAAAGAGCCTTTGATATTTTGTTAGATGATAAAGGTAGACTAGCAATGAAAAAGATTATTAGTTTGCGTAATAAAAAGCAATCTTCAATTTATGAAACTGAGATTATAAATAAAAAAGGAGAAAAACGAACGTGGTTAATAAGTGGTGCTCCAAATTTCGGTATTAAAGGTGAACCTGTAGGTTCAATAGGCATTCATTTAGATATAACTAACCAAAAGAACTTAGAAAAAAATCTTATAAAATCGAATAATCAGTTAAAAAAAATAAATACTGAGTTAGATACATTTGTTTATAGAATTTCTCATGATTTAAGAACGCCATTACTTTCAATGATGGGTCTTATTGATTTAATTCAAGACGGGAATGATGATACTATGTCTGATAGTAATAAGGATTATTTTAATTTAATGTCAGAAAGTGTAAACAGATTAGATAAAACAATTCAAGAAATTTTATATTATTCAAGAAACTCAAAATTAGATCTTCAAATTGAATCTATAGATATTCAAAAATTAATCTATAATATTTATGATGACCTAAAATACGTTAGCAAAAAAAGAATAACGTTTGAGACTAATTTTAACGAGATACATTTTATTAATTCAGATAAAGTTAGATTAGAAACTGTGCTTAAAAACATTATTAGCAATTCTGTAAAATATTTAAAACCTAATATTGATAAATCTTTTGTGAAGTTTGCAATAGCTAAAGAAAAATCAAAATATATTATTACAATCACTGATAACGGTATTGGTATAGAAAAAGAAAATTTAGATAAAATTTTTAATATGTTTTATAGAGCAACATCAAATGCTTTTGGTACAGGACTTGGTTTGTTTATAGTAAAAGAAACTCTTGGAAAATTAAAAGGTAAAATTTCAGTTAACTCTGAAATAAATGTTGGCACAAAATTTATAATAACACTCCCCATAAAACAAACAATAACTCCCTTAAAAAATAATGAAAACAAAATTAAAATTTCTGTTGATTGATGACGATCATGTTTTTAATTTTTTACACTCAAAGTATATCGAGAAATTAGAAATTGAACACGAGGTAACTTGTTTTGAATCTCCATTAGAAGCATTTTGTTATTTTAGTAATTTAAGTATTGATAGCCTTCCAGATATTATATTTTTAGACATTAATATGCCAGAATTAAATGGATTTGAATTTTTAGATAAAATAATTGAAGAAAGTAATGAAATAATTGCAAAACTTAATATTTTCATAATAACGTCTTCTTTAAATATTTCTGATTTTGAAAAATCTAGAAAATACCCTTTCGTAAAAGGATATTATAATAAACCATTAGATTCTCAAAAATTAATTGACATAGTAAATTGGCTTTTTAGTAAAGATTTTAAAAAGTTTAATTAATTTAAAATCTAAAGTAACATTAAATTAAAGCTATTAATTATTAACTTAAGTAAGTTTTAAACTTTTAGATACTGTTGTTTATGTGTATTATTGCAAAATTTAATTGTAACTTATGAGTGTATTACAAACATTACAAGAACGAAGCAATCATACCTGTGAATTATGTACTTCAACTGAAGGATTATCTCAATATACCATTCCACCATCCTTAAATGAAAATGTTGCAAATGATGTTTTAGTTTGCAAAACTTGTTTAAATCAAATTGAAGGCAATGAACCCATGGATTCCAATCACTGGCGTTGTTTAAATGATAGTATGTGGAACGAGCATGTGGCTGTGCAAATTATGGCTTGGAGAATGCTACAAAGACTTCGAAATGAAGGTTGGCCAAAAGATTTACTTGATATGATGTATTTAGATGATGAAGCTATAGTGCTTGCAAGAGCAACTGGAGAACACGAAGATGCGGCTAATAAAATTGTTCATCGTGATGTAAATGGTGTTATTTTAGAAGCTGGAGATTCGGTAGTTTTAATTAAAGATTTAAAAGTGAAAGGCTCTAGTATGGTAGCCAAACAAGGTACTGCTGTTAGAAATATTCGATTAGACCATCAAAACGATAAGTATATTGAAGGTAAAGTGGGGTCGCAACTTATTGTTATAATTACAGACTATGTAAAGAAAATCTAACTAATCTAAATTAAGATTTTCAATATCTAAGCTCATATTTATCAAATTTTTTTTAAATCCAACTTTTTCATAGGCTTTTATTGCGGCTAGGTTTTCATGATAAACATCAAGTCTTATTTTAAGAATATTTTTTTATTTACACCATTTAAGTAATTCTTTAATAATCAATTGATTTAATTGTTTTCCTCGATGAAGTTAGGACACATACATAAACCCAAGATAGCCTTGAAATTTATGTTTTAAATAATGCCTATCGGTTTTAATTTTCGCATACCCAGAAGCGATTATTTTATTATTTATTTCTGCTACAACAACTTCAGATTCGTTGTTAGTATATCATAATAATTAATATTACCTGCCTTTATAGTGGGATCAAAAGGGCGTTCTGCTTCAATAACACCTTGCTCAAAAGCTAATAAGGTTGGTAAATCCTTTAGGGTGGCTATTCTAACTCTAGAAAGCATTCTTAACTAGATGTGTCTGCTATTATTTTCCATTCGCCATCAATTTTTTTAAAAATAAGCATAAAAATCCCATCAGCATTTCCCACTTCACGCTTTATGTGATATTCTCCTAAAACATAATAGGCACCATCATTAATTTTAGAAATAGCATTTATTTTAAAGTTTAATTTGCCTGTGTGGTCTTTTGTTGGATAGGCTTTTTGATAGCGTTCCAAGGTGTTTTCCCAACCTTTAACAATACCATTTAAGCCATAAAATTTCAACGAATCACTCTTCCAATATCCTTCCATATATCCTTCCAAATCATCATCAGACCAAGCTAAACGTTGTTTTTTTAAAACTTTCTCAATAGCTTTTTTATCAGCTTCTTCATCAGTTTGTGAATAGCTATTAAAAAGGGATAATATACAAAGTGCTAGAATTATTTTTTTCATTTTCACTCAATTATAATTATTTTAATCTGGGTAAAAATAATTAAATCTGTTATTTATTTGGTTAATCATCGTTAAAATTGACATCAATTATTTTTTTGTCCTAGGTAAAAATCTTTTAATCGAAAAAATAGTGGGATTACTTTTTTGGTTATATATATTTACTTAGTAATCAATTGATTGCTTTCCCTCAGATTTATTGTTTAATTATTTAAAATCACTCTTATTATGGATTTACAAATTACTAGTTGTAATAACTTTTTTAATGTAAAAGGCATTCTTAACAGAAACAATGTTCATGTGTTTCAAAATGAATTTAAAAATATTTTTAATCAGTTAAATGAGGTTACTATAAGTATTCAAGAGATTGAAAGCATGGATAAGTATGGCGTTGCAGTGATTGCAAAACTGCACGAAGATGCACTTATTAAAAATAAAAAGTTATCGATAATAGGTTTTGGTTGTAAAGATTTATACGATCATTTTAAAACACAAGTTCCTGCTGCATAATTTATAATATATTTTTCTGGTGTTTGTAAAAAGCATCAGCCTGAAGCTGCATAAGTTCCCTCGCTTTTGTGCGCTTATAGGTATATAATTCGTCTTCTTTTTCAATGTCTTTATAAATTCGATCATTTAAAGCGTAATCTGTTTTTATCATTGCTTCTCTTTGATTTTTATTTTGAAGCACATTCGTTTTTATAGCCATTTCTTGGTCTTCAAGTTTATAATCGTAAGCACCTTTTGGTGAAAGTAATTTTGCGAAAATTGGAGATGTTTCTATGGCTAAAAATAATAGAAATATAAAAAATGATGGTAACCAAGGTAGTTTTTCTAAGGCATTTACTCGCGCCATTAAACCATCAAAATTGTTTATAATAGGTTGTGACGATATTATTTGATTTTCATAATCATCATTTAAATTTGCAATATTAGTTTCAATACCTCTAATTTTAGTTTTATTATCTAGTTTTAGTTGTTGTAATTCAGCTAATGCAGCATCATGTTTTTCACGTTTTTCTGAGTAAACAGGTCCTTTTCCTAAAAGTTTTGTGCCAGCAGTTCCTTCTGCTTCAGATATGTAGGTGTCATAAAGTGAATTTACTTCTACTTCCTTTAAATTAACTTGATTTTCTAAATCCTTTATATCATTTTCTAGTGCTTTGATATTCGGATTATACTGTTCGGCTATTTGCATTTTATTAGCTAAAGTCATGCTGTTTTTTTGTTCTAATAAAACCTGATTAATTTCTTTTTCAAATATTTTAAGCTCTAAAGGTTTTGAAATAACTACGGCAATAATTATAGCTAAAACTATTCGAGGTAAAGCATGAATAATCTCATCAACTATATTTCCCGTTTTTTTTATGGTAGATACTATGTAGCGGTCTAGATTAAAAATGAGTAAACCCCAAATAAAGCCAAAGAATATTGCACTATATAGATTATCGAAAACTGTGTAAAGTGCGTAACTAGCAGCTATAAAAGCCATAACTGCTGTAAAAAAAACAGTGGCGCCAATACCTGCATATTTGTTTTGCTCACCTTTGGAGCAGTTATTTAAAATATAGGTATCTGCACCAGAACAGATAATAAAAAAACGATTTAACATGATACGATTGATTTTGATTGATGTCTATAAGAACGTAAAACGTAGTAATTTGTTACACAATCAAATAAAAAACACTTATAGGATTTTATAATTCCTCATTGTTTTTTTCCTTTTTAGATAAAAAACTTTCAATAATAACTGTTGCAAGAATTAAAGAACCACCAATAAAAGTATTGATTGTTGGTATTTCGTTAAGAAAAAAGTAAGCCATTACAATACCAAAAATCGGTTGAGAACTACCAATAATACTTGCTGTACTAACTGAAAAATATTTTAAAGAGCGGATAAAAAGCGAATGCCCAATGGCAGTTGTAAATAACGCGAGTATAATAACAAATGGATATTGTGTTTCAATATTGTCTGTTCCCATTATGAACAAAAAAGGAATTAAAACAACACTTAAAATAATGATTTGGTATAACATAAGTACAGAGCCATTATAGTGTACAACATGCTTTTTTATAATAAGATTTCTAAGAGCATAGCATACTGCTGAAAATAAACCGAGCAAAACACCTTTAACATGTGAGTTTTCAAAGTTAAAATCTGGTGCAAGTATGTAAATTCCAATTAAAACGATGGTTCCTAAAATTATATGAGTAAAGTTGAATTTTGATTTTATAAAAAATGGTTCTAATAGGGCAGTGATTACTGGAAACGTAAAAAGAGATAACATGCCTAGTGCTACATTTGAAAGTTTTAAAGCATAAAAATAAGTGATCCAATGGGTGCCTAAAAAAAGAGCGCTTGTTACAACTGTTGGAATATCTTTTTTGGAGTTTATTTTTATGTTGAGTTTTTTATACTTACAAAATGCAAATAAAAATACAGCACCTAATACACAACGCCACCAAATTATTACTGGTGTTGGTAAATTTATAAACTTACCTAAAACTCCCGAGGTACTAATTAACAGAGTTGCTAAGGTAAGTAACAGGAGTTGGTTGGAGTGCTGGTTTTTCATAAAATGTTCCTAAACTTGTGTTAGCGATTGCAGTGGAAATCCTTTTGCTTTTGTAAAAGATTGAAATGTAAAGCGCGACCCTGTTTTTCAAAGGATAACACCCTATTTATTTTTTGAGAGCTCAGTAAAATATTTGTAAAATAATGGAATGGTTTCAATCCCTTTTAGGTAATTCCAAACCCCAAAATGCTCGTTTGGTGAGTGAATGGCATCGCTATCTAGACCAAAGCCCATTAAAATGGTTTTGCTTTTTAATTCTTGCTCGAATAAAGCTACAATAGGAATGCTACCACCACTTCGCTGTGGAATAGGGATTTTTCCGAAGGTGTCCTGATAGGCTTTACTTGCTGCTTTATAGCCAATATTATTTATTGGCGTTACGTAGCCTTGGCCACCATGATGTGGTTTTACTTTAATGGTAACACCTTTTGGAGCAATGCTTTCAAAGTGTGTTTTGAATAACTCAGTAATTTCAATCCAATCTTGATGCGGTACTAAGCGCATGGATATTTTGGCGTAAACTTTACTTGCGATAACGGTTTTTGCGCCTTCGCCAGTGTAGCCTCCCCAAATACCATTAACATCTAAAGTTGGGCGTATGGAGTTTCTTTCGTTTGTGGTGTAACCCGCCTCCCCATAAACAGCATCAATATCTAAGGCTTTTTTATAGTTTTCTAAGCTAAAGGCGGCTTTTGCCATTTCAGCACGTTCTTCTTCAGATAGTTCTTCAACCTTATCATAAAAACCAGGAATGGTGATGTGGTTATTTTCATCGTGAAGCGAAGCAATCATTTTTGTTAACACATTAATTGGGTTAGCAACTGCGCCACCGTATAAGCCAGAGTGTAAATCACGGTTTGGACCTGTTACTTCAACTTCAACATAACTTAGTCCTCGCAAGCCTGTTGTTATAGAGGGTACATCGTTAGCAATCATACCAGTATCCGAAATAAGAATCACATCATTTGCTAACTTTTCTTGATTATTTTTTACAAATGTGGCAAGATTAGAACTCCCAACTTCTTCTTCGCCTTCAATCATAAATTTCACATTACAAGGTAGCTGATTAGTGGTTGTCATATACTCTAAAGCTTTAACATGCATATACATTTGCCCTTTATCATCACAAGCACCACGAGCATAAATAGCACCTTCTGGGTGTAAATCTGTCTTTTTTATAACGGGCTCAAAAGGAGGAGACGTCCAAAGATGTAATGGGTCTGGTGGTTGAACATCATAATGTCCATATACCAGTATTGTAGGTAAGTTTTTGTCTATAATTTTTTCTCCGTAAACTATCGGGTAACCTTCGGTTTTACAAATTTCAACAGCATCACATCCGGCTTTTTCTAGGCTAATTTTAATGGCATCAGCTGTTTTTAAAACATCATTTTTATAGGCTGAATCTGCGCTTATTGATGGAATTTTTAAAAGTTGGATGAGTTCATTTAAAAATCGATCTTTATGTTCTTTTATGTAAGTTTGAATAGTATTCATGAAGTGTTTTTGTAAATCTTTTTCAAAAGTATAAAAAAAGAATGTTTTTAGGGGTTTGAAGTTTGCAATTTAAAAATCTTGTTTATATTTGCAAACCTTTAGCGGGCGTGGTGGAATTGGTAGACACGCTAGACTTAGGATCTAGTGCCGCGAGGTGTGGGAGTTCGAGTCTCCCCGCCCGCACTGTAAAGGAAAAAGCTTCTCAATTTTTTGAGGAGCTTTTTTTATATCATAATTGTTAACAGTTGTTATTAAATTAATTTGAGTTTTAGTCAGCCTCAACAATTTAAACATTATATATTTGCAAAAAATGTTTTTTGAGGACTTTAATGTCATGACTTACGTAGTTTAATAAGCCTTATAATCCTAAAAAAAACGTTGGTATAACACAGCATTTTAATACAATTAAACAAAACCAACAAAAAGAATGAACAAAAAAGTAGATCAGCAATCGGCAGATAATATAAGAGCATTAGCTGTGGCGATGGTAGAGAGGGCAAATTCTGGACACCCAGGTGGACCCATGGGAGGTGCAGATTTTATGCACATTTTATATTCTGAGTTTTTTAATTTCGATCCATCAGATATGGAATGGCCTTTCAGAGATCGTTTTTTTATGGATGCGGGTCACTTATCTACTTTAATGTATGCTCAATATTATCTTTTAGGTAATTACAAAAAAGATGATATTTCAAACTTTAGACAATGGGGTTCTATAACACCAGGGCACCCAGAAGTAGATGTTAAAAGAGGGATAGAAAACACCTCTGGACCATTAGGCCAAGGGCACACTATGGGAGTTGGTGCAGCTATCGCAGCTAAGTTTTTACAAGCTCGTTTTGGAGATTGGATGAACCATAAAATTTATGGATTTATTTCTGATGGAGGTGTTCAAGAAGAAATATCTCAAGGAGCTGGAAGAATTGCAGGACATTTAGGATTGAATAATTTTATTATGTTTTTTGATTCAAATGATATCCAGTTATCTACATCAACAGATGAGGTGACCACTGAAGATACTGCGATGAAGTATGAAGCTTGGGGATGGAAAGTAGTAACTATAGATGGACACAACCACGAGGAAATAAGACAAGCTTTAAAAGACGCAAATAGCGAAACACAAAAACCTACCCTAATAATTGGTAAAACTATTATGGGTAAAGGTTGTGTTACAGCAGATGGTAGCATGTTTGAAGGTTACTGCGAATTACACGGACAACCTATAAGCCACACTGGAGCAGATTACGCGAAAACTTTATTAAATTTAGGAGCAAATCCACAAGCACCATTTGATATTTTTGATGATGTAAAAGATTTCTACGTAAATTTAATAAAAGAAAAAACAGCTAAAGCAGCAGAAAAGAAAGCTGTTATTAATGCTTGGAGACAAACTAATGAAGTGCTATCTAATAAATTAGATTTCTTTTTATCAGGTAAATTACCAGAATTAGATTTTTCATCCATAGAACATAAAGCAGGATTAGCAACTAGAGTAGCATCATCTAATGTATTTGGCTATTTAGCAGATCATGTAGAAAATATGATTGTTTCATCTGCAGATTTATCTAATAGTGATAAAACAGATGGCTTCTTGAAAAAATCATCAGCACTTAAAAAAGGTGACTTTAGTGGCGGATTTTTACAAGCTGGTGTTGCAGAATTAACTATGGCTTGTATTGCTAATGGTATCGCATTACACGGAGGAGTTATTCCGGTGGTGGCTACATTCTTTGTGTTTTCAGATTATATGAAGCCAGCTATAAGATTAAGTGGTATACAGGAGTTAGGTGTAAAATATGTTTGGACACATGATGCCTTTAGAGTAGGAGAAGATGGACCAACTCACCAGCCTGTTGAACAAGAAGCACAAATAAGGCTACTAGAAAAACTAAAAAATCATAGTGGCAAAAATAGTTTCTTAGCATTACGACCAGCAGATTCAGCTGAAACAAGTGTTGCTTGGAAAATGGCATTAGAAAACAATAACACGCCTACAGGATTAATTTTGTCCAGACAAGGTATTAAAGACATATCTGCTCAAGGAACCTCACGATATGAAGAAGCTTTAGGTGCAGAAAAAGGTGGATATTTAGTAAAATCTGTTGAAAATCCAGATGTTGTATTAATAGCAAATGGGTCAGAAGTTGCTACTTTAGTAGCTGCGGCAGAAATTTTAGAAACTGAAAACGGATTAAAAGTTAATATTGCTTCAGTAATTTCAGAAGGACTTTTTAAATTACAATCAAAAGATTATCAAAACAGTATCATACCAAAAAACAAACCTTTATTTGGATTAACAGCTGGATTGCCAGTAAATTTAGAAGGGTTAGTGGGAGAAAACGGAAAAGTTTTTGGTTTAGAGCACTTTGGATATTCAGCTCCAGCTAATGTATTAGATGATAAATTTGGATTTACAGGAGATAAAGTAAGTAAAGAAGTATTAGCATATTTAAAAACACAACAATAATATTAATAAGCAATGAAATTTTTTATAGATACAGCAAACTTAACAGAAATAGCAGAAGCACAAGCTTTAGGCGTACTAGATGGAGTAACAACAAACCCATCATTAATGGCTAAAGAGGGTATAACTGGGGCAGAGAATATATTAAATCATTATAAAAAAATATGTGATATTGTTGAAGGCGATGTTAGTGCTGAGGTAATTTCAACAGATTTTGAAGGTATGGTAAGAGAAGGTGAAGCTTTAGCAGCGCTGCATCCACAAATTGTAGTTAAATTACCTATGATTGCAGCTGGAATAAAAGCCTGTAAATACTTTTCTGATAAAGGAATAAGAACTAACGTAACCCTAGTTTTTTCTGCAGGACAAGCTTTATTGGCTGCAAAAGCAGGTGCAACTTATGTGTCTCCTTTTTTAGGACGTTTAGATGATATTTCAACAGATGGATTAAACTTGATAGCAGAAATAAGACAGATTTATGATAACTATGCATTTGAAACACAAATCTTAGCAGCTTCAATTCGTCACACCATGCATGTAATAGATTGTGCTAAAATAGGCAGTGATGTAATGACAGGGCCATTATCATCAATAACGGGTTTACTTAAACACCCGTTAACGGATATAGGATTAGCTAAATTTTTAGAAGATTATAAAAAAGGAAATCAATAGTCAATTTAAAAGTTATAGATTTAAAAAAGCTTCTCATTTTGAGAAGTTTTTTTGTTTAATATTCATTGTATATTGATAACTAATTAATAAAGTATTTTTGAATAAATAATTTAATACATAAAAAGGTGTATCAAATATTTACTCCAAAAAAGTATCCAACTAAAGCTGTTAGCCCCATTGCTGCTGTGCCCCAAAATGTGATTCTAATAATTGCTCTTAAAACTCTAGAACCGCCGGTTTTAGCTGCTAAACTTCCTAAAATAGCAAGAAAAAAAATAGCAAAACCATATAGATAATATTCTATACTATTTAAAGGAAAAAAAAGGGTTATTAATAAAGGTAATAAACCACCTAATGTAAATGCTGCTCCAGAAGCAAAAGCTGCTTGAATTGGTTTTGCTTGACTTATTTCATTAATACCCAATTCATCTCTCACATGAGCTCCCAACGCATCATACTCAGTTAATTCTTTTGCAACAATTAGAGCAGTTGTTTTTTTTAAGCCTCTTTTTTCGTAAATTTCTGCTAAGCGATTTAATTCAATTTCGGGCATTTCTAATAGCTCTTGTTTTTCACGTTCAATATCAGCTTTTTCAATATCTGTTTGTGAACTAACTGAAACATACTCACCAGCTGCCATAGATAAAGAACCTGCCACTAACCCAGCTAATGTAGCTAGTACAATAGGTTCTCTAAAATCACTTGCTGCAGCAACCCCTATTGCTATACTTGCAGTTGATAAAATACCATCATTTGCGCCTAGAACTGCCGCTCTTAACCAATTACTTCTATGTATATAGTGGTTATTTAAATAATCATCTAATTCTTCAATTTTTTTTTCCATATTGAATTTTGTATTGATAGAAATTCTTGTTAAATAACAAACAATTGTATTTACATCTTTTTTCTAAATTTATAAAAATATAGTGAATAGATTTTTGATTTAACAAAATAAATTCTCTTGACCTTTAGCATTTACTAATCGTTTTATATTGCAAATATTTATCGTAAATTTCACAAATATTTGTTTTTAATTTTACAGGTATAAGACGCCATTTTTTCAATGTTATTTAGTTAATGTTTAAGATTTAAATTCATATTATAAAATAAAAATAATTATGCTTACTTGGAAAGATATTATAAACTTTACTGTTAAAAAAAATTTAACTCCTGATAACCGTATTGATAAAACAGAAGAAGAATGGCAAGTGCAATTAACTCCTGAGCAATATAGAATCACTAGACTCAAAGGTACAGAAAGGCCACATACTGGTGCTTTGTGTAGTATTTATGAAGAAGGTAAATATAATTGTATTTGTTGTAATGCACCTTTATTTGATTCTACAATCAAATTTAATTCTGGCACTGGTTGGCCTAGTTTTACTCATCCTATTAAAGAAAATGCTATCAAATACAAAAGAGATACCGCTTTTGGAATGGTTAGAGTAGAGGTAATGTGTAATACTTGCGATGCACATTTAGGACATGTTTTTCCTGATGGGCCAGAACCAAGTGGATTAAGATATTGTATCAATTCAGAATCTATGCAATTAGAAAGGGAGGTTGAAAATGAATAATGGTGATTTTCAAATAGCCACATTTGGAGGTGGCTGTTTTTGGTGTACTGAAGCCGTTTTTTTAGAGTTAAAAGGGGTAAAAAAAGTTGTTTCTGGATATTCAGGCGGGAATGTACCAGGATATCCAACTTATCGTGAGATTTGTTCTGGGTTAACTGGGCATGCTGAAGTTATACAAGTAACATTTGATGCTAATATAATTTCATTTAAAGATATTTTAATAATCTTCATGAATACCCACGATCCTACAACTTTAAACAGACAAGGAGCCGATAAAGGAACACAGTACCGATCAGTTATATATTATCATGATAATGCCCAAAAGGAGATTGCAGAACTTGTAGTTAAAGAACTTGCTACTTTTTATGAAAATCCAATTGTTACTGAAATAAGTCCATTATCTACTTTTTATAAGGCAGAAGATTATCATCAAAATTATTACAACAATAACCAAACTGAGGGATATTGTAGCTTTGTAATTACTCCAAAACTTGTAAAATTCAGAAAAACGCATTCTGAGAAACTTAAAAAATAGTTTAATTTATTGAGTCTTTTGAATCATTTTTTTCAAGAAATTATACTAATTGTACTTTTTCAAAAATATTTTGTAGTATTTGAAAGAACTTTGATTCTAGTAAAATATCTTATAATATTTTTATTCAAAGATAATTTAAGTAACTACCTTTGAAACGAAAATATAAAATATCAAAACATCTATAAAATTAGTATGCAACTATTAAAAATTGGACACAGAGGAGCGAAGGGACATGTTACCGAAAACACTTTAGAATCTATTCAAAAGGCTTTAAAATTAGGTGTTGATGGTATTGAGATTGACGTGCATCGATGTGCCTCTGGAGAATTAGTTGTTTTTCATGATTTTACTTTAGATAGAGTATCTGATGGCACAGGAGATATTTCAAAATTCACTTTAAAAGAGCTTAAAAAGATAAAAGTAAAAGGGGATTATGAAATACCTACATTATCTCAAGTTCTAGCTTTAGTAAATAATAAGTGTTTGTTAAATATTGAGTTAAAGGGTCAAGATACTGCAAATGAAGCTTCTAGGCTTATTGATTTTTACGTTGAAAAAAAGGGTTGGGATTACCAAAATCTAATAGTATCTAGTTTCCAATCGAGTTTACTTGAATCGATTTTTAAAATTAATAAAAACATCCCTTTAGGTGTTATAACAGATACAAGTTTAGACAAAGCAGTTGCTTTTGCTAAAACGGTAGATGCAGGATTTATTTACGCCGATCATACCATGTTAACCCAAGAAAATGTAGAGGATTTAAAAAAAGATTTTAAAGTTTTTGCCTTTACAGTAAATAATTTAAAACCAATTAAACGTATAAAATCTTACGAGGTTGATGGTATAATTACCGACTATCCAGATAGGTTATGATCATCAAAGATGTAATTATAATTGGTGGTGGAGCTGCAGGTTTTTTTGCAGCTATTAATATTGCTGAACAAAATCCTAATTTAAAAGTAGCCATTTTAGAACGTGGAAAAGAAGTTTTAACTAAAGTTAAAGTTTCTGGAGGCGGACGTTGTAATGTAACGAATGCAGAATTTATTCCTCAAGAGTTAGTTCAAAATTACCCCAGAGGATATAAAGAGCTTTTAGGCCCTTTTCATCAATTTATGACTGGCGATACCATTGAATGGTTTGAAAAAAGAGATGTAGAACTGAAGATAGAAGAAGATGGTAGGATGTTTCCAGTTTCTAATTCGTCACAAACAATTATTGATTGTTTTTTAAATGAAGCCAAAAAATATAAAGTTGAAGTTTTATTAAATCACTCTGTGAAAACTATTAAAAAAGAAGTTTCTGTTTTTGAAATTGACACGAATCAAGGAAATTTCAAATCTAAAAAAATTTTAATAGCAACTGGTAGTAATCCTAAAATATGGAACGTTTTACAAAATTTAGGACATTCAGTTTCTCAACCTGTACCTTCTCTTTTTACTTTTAATATCTCAGACGAGCGCATAAAAGAGATTCCTGGAGTTGTGGCTTTAAATGTTGAAGTTAAAATTGTAGATACTGATTTATGGAGTGAAGGTCCTTTACTTATTACCCATTGGGGGATGAGTGCGCCAGCGATTTTGAAACTTTCTGCATTTGGAGCGATTGAATTAGCAAAAAGAGATTATAAATTTCAAATTGAAATTAATTTCATCAGAAAATCTTTTGAAGATTGTTTCGATGTTTTAAAGGGATTTAAACACGAGTTGTCAAAAAAAACAGTTTTTAAATCTACTCAATTTGATTTGCCAAAACGTCTTTGGCAAAAGCTAGTTTTAGCATCTGATATGGACTCAGAAACGCGTTGGGCTGATTTAAATAAAAATCAATTACAAAACTTATCAAATCAGCTAACAAATGCACTTTTTATTGTTGATGGTAAAAGCACTTTTAAAGAAGAATTTGTAACTGCAGGAGGAGTAAATTTAAAAGAAGTTAATTTTAAAACATTTGAAAGTAAACTGCATAAAAACATGTATTTTGCAGGTGAAGTTTTAAATATTGATGCCGTTACAGGTGGTTTTAATTTTCAAAATGCTTGGACTGGTGCTTATTTAGCAGCTCATAACATCTCCATGTAAATGAATAAGTATATCGTATTATTGAAAGGTATCAATGTAGGAGGACATAAAAAAGTTCTTATGGCAGAACTTCGAGAATTGTTATCAAATACTAACTTTCAAAACGTTCAAACCTACATTCAAAGTGGTAATCTCATTTTAGAATCTCCAGAAAAAGATGTCAAAAAATTAAAGCTTCATATGCAAAATGCTATCAAAAATCATTTTGGTTTTGAGATATCTGTTTTAATTAAAACTCCCAAAGAATTTCAACAAATTTTTAATGCCTGTCCTTTCCCAAAGGATATAAAGCAGTTAAGCTACTTTGTTATTTTGGATGATGCTCCGAATAAGGATTTGCTTAATGATGCTTCAGTCAAAATTTATGATGGTGAGCTATATGAAATAATTAACGATTGTATTTATTTTTATTTTGAAAAAGGTTTTGGTCAATCTAAATTTAATATAAATTTTTTTGAAAGAAAACTTAATACAATAGGTACCGCCAGAAATTTTAAAACTATGGTAAAGTTGTTATCTTTGTCAACTTAAATAGGTTAAATGTCAGTACAACAATTTATTCCAAAACCATATACAGCTTCTGTTAAAAACGGAAGTTTTAAATGGTCGTCACCTAGCAATATCGCTTTAGTTAAATATTGGGGTAAAAAGGAAGATCAAATCCCAGAAAACCCCTCTTTAAGTTTTACGTTAAGTGACTGTAAAACAATTACTAATTTGATTTTTTCAGAAAAACAAAATCAAGATAATTTTTCGTTTGAAGTGTTTTTAGATGATGACAAAAAGGATGATTTCAAACCAAAAATTGAAACTTTTTTTAAAAGAGTTGAGGTTTTTTTACCTTTTTTAAGGCACTATCATTTTAAAATTGAAACATCAAATACTTTTCCGCACAGTTCTGGTATTGCGTCTTCTGCAAGTGGGATGAGTGCATTAGCATTATGTTTGATGAGTCTTGAAAAAGCATTAAACAATGAAGTTTCTGATGAATTTTTTATTAAAAAAGCATCATTTTTGGCTCGATTAGGATCTGGTAGTGCTTGCCGAAGTTTAGAAGGCGATACAGTAGTTTGGGGACATCATAATGAGATTAAAGGAAGTTCAGATTTATTTGGAACGAAATATCCATTTGAAGTTCATGATAATTTTAAAAACTATCAAGACACCATTTTATTGGTTGATAAAGGCGAAAAGCAAGTTAGTAGCACCGTAGGGCATAATTTAATGCACGGACATCCATTTGCATCAAAGCGTTTTAGTCAAGCTCATAAGAACTTATCTAATTTAATAACTATTTTAAATGATGGAGATTTAGACGCTTTTATTAAGATAGTTGAAAGTGAAGCATTAACCTTGCATGCTATGATGATGACTAGCATGCCCTATTTTATATTAATGAAACCTAATACCATAGAAATTATTTACAAAATATGGGGATATAGAGAAACATCAAACTCTAAAATTTGTTTTACTCTTGATGCTGGAGCGAATGTACATGTACTATATCCAGAATATGAAACAGAATCTGTTATGAAATTCATTAAAAATGAATTAGTTGTATATTGCCAAAATGGACATTATATTTGCGACAAAATTGGTTTTGGAGCAAAACAATTGTAACTTTATAGTTCAAAATCAAATAAAGTAAATGAAAGGACCACTTTTTTATTCGAAAATATTGCTTTTTGGAGAGTATGGAATCATTAAAGATTCTAAAGGCTTATCTATTCCCTATAATTTTTATAATGGTGCTTTAAAGAAAACTGAAAATCCTTCAGAAACTGCTTTAAAATCTAATCAAAGCTTAAGACGGTTTGTTGAGTATTTAAAAAATATAAATCCAGAACTGGTAACTTTTGATATTGAATCCCTCGCAATAGATGTAAACGAGGGTATGTATTTTGATTCTTCTATTCCACAAGGATATGGCGTTGGTAGTAGTGGTGCTCTTGTAGCTGCTATTTACGATAAATATGCTCAAGATAAAATTACTGTTTTAGAGAATTTAACTCGTGAGAAGCTATTGAAACTAAAAACTATTTTCTCGGAAATGGAGTCATTTTTTCATGGAAAATCATCTGGTTTAGATCCTCTTAATAGTTATTTGAGTATTCCAATTCTAATAAATTCTAAAGATAATATTGAAGCCACTGGTATTCCAGCACAACAAAATGGAAAAGGTGCTGTGTTTTTATTAGATAGCGGTATTATTGGTGAAACTGCACCAATGGTAAGTATTTTTATGGAAAAAATGAAGCAAGAAGGTTTCAGGAAGATGCTTACAAACAAGTTTATTAAACATACAGACGCGTGTGTTGATGATTTTTTATCGGGTGATATTAAATCCCTGTTCAAAAATACAAAACAACTTTCAAAAGTTGTATTAAGTCATTTTAAGCCAATGATTCCAATTCAGTTTCATGAACTTTGGAGAAAAGGTATTGAAACAAATGATTATTACTTAAAGCTTTGTGGTTCTGGTGGCGGTGGCTATATTTTAGGATTTACTGAAGATATTGATAAAGCAAAACTATCCCTTACAGGATATAAACTAGAAGTTGTTTACAACTTTTAATTCTCCTTTATTGTTCTGAAAAATTTCAGAATTTTATAAATTATAAAACTATGCTAAGTCGGAGACAGAATCATATTCTAGTTAAGTTTTTTAGTATGTTTTCTGTTGTTAGAGGTTACAATATTTTAATTATTGTTATTGCACAATATTTAGCTTCAGTATATATAATGGCAAAAGGTAAATCTCTTAAAGAAGTGCTTTTAGATCCTAATTTATTTATGTTAGTCTTGGCTTCTGCTTCAACCATTGCAGGAGGCTATATTATCAACAATTTTTACGATTCAGAAAAAGATTTAATTAATAAACCTATTAAATCTAGGTTAGATAAATTGGTAAGTCAAAATACTAAATTGTCTTTTTATTTTGTTTTAAATTTTTCGTCTGTAATTATGGCAAGCTACGTGTCATTCAATGCTGTTATTTTCTTTTCTGTATATATTTTCGCTATTTGGTTCTATTCACATAAATTAAAAAAACTACCTTTTATTGGTAATTTAACTTCTGCAATTTTAACTATTACTCCATTTTTCGCCATTTTTCTTTATTATAAAAATTTTGAAACGGTAATTTTTGTTCATGCCATTTTCTTGTTTTTAATGATATCTATGCGCGAACTAACAAAAGATTTAGAAAACATTAAGGGAGATCTTCTTCAAAGTTACCAAACCATACCTATAGTTTATGGAGAAAAGGCTTCAAAAAACATACTAAGGGTATTAACCATTTTAACGTTAGTGCCTACATATATGTTATTAGTTTGTTTTGAGATAGGCTATATGTATTTGTATTTTTATTTCAGTACTTTTTTACTTCTAGTTTTTCTTTATGTGTTATGGAAATCTAAAACTAAATTACATTATTTAATACTTCATAATATCTTGAAATTCATCATTGTAACAGGGGTATTTTGTATTGTACTTATTAATATAGAATTAGTTTTAAATCAGATATAAGTTTTTTTAAGTGTTGTTAACCAACTTAATTTAACTCCTACTTTATCAAAAAAGGATTACAATAATTCATAAACCAAAAAATCGTAAATCGTAAATTTTAAGTATATCTTTGCAAAAAAATAATACGAAATGAATAGGCATCAAGGCAGTAAAGGAAAAGGAAAAGCTTCGGGACGTGGAGATAATAATACGCGTAGTAAAAGTTATGCAAGAGGAAATGCTCCCATAAAAAAAACCACTCCAACTTCTCCTAAAAAAGCGAGTAACCCTGACGAAATTAGATTAAATAAGTATGTTGCTAATTCTGGAATATGTTCTCGTAGAGAGGCTGATGTTCATATAGCAACCGGATTAGTAACAGTAAATGGGACAGTTGTAACCGAAATGGGTTACAAAGTAAAGCTAGGTGATGAAGTGCGTTATGATGGAGGACGCGTAAACCCAGAAAAGAAAGCTTATGTATTATTAAATAAGCCTAAAGGTTTTGCAACTACAACTAGTGAAGGTAAAGGAAGAACCGTTATGGATTTAGTTGCCAATGCAACTACTTCAAAAATTAAACCTATTGGGCGTTTAGGTAGAAACTCAAAAGGGCTTCTGTTGTTTACAAATGATGAGCAAATTCATGATAAATTTACCAACTCTAAAAATGGTGTTGGTAGGTTATTTCATATTGAATTAGATAAAAATTTAAAACTTGAAGATTTAAAAAAAATCCAAGCAGGGTTTAAAATAGAGGGAAAACTTATCGGAGTTGAGGAGATTAGCTATATTGATGGCGCGACAAAACGTGAAATTGGCTTAAAAATTAAAAATACAGGGAACACGATTGTCAGAACAATTTTTGATTATTTAAAATATGAAATTGTAAATTTAGATTGTGTTGCCATTGGGCATTTAACAAAAAAAGATATTCCAAGAGGGCACTGGAAACATCTTACCGAACAGGAATTGAATACATTAAAAATGCTTTAAAAACTACTTAAAAAAATCTTTAAAAAAACTTATTAATTAAAAATTTTATATTTCATTTGCACTGTTATTAGCTGAACAATTTGAATTGTGTTTATATGTTCGGGCTTTTGAAAATTAGGAAGTCATACTCAAAAGCTGCTTATCGTTTAAGTAACCGAATTTTAAAGCTAACTTCCGTTTTAGCAATATATGCTAGCCAGCATATGAATGGCTTTATTCCTACTACTCAAAATCAAATTCAAATTTGATATTCATTTTTTTTACGAGTTTATCGCCTAATTAATTTTAGGGTTTTATCTTTAACCTATTAAACAAAATAAATGAATACAAAATACATTGATTTAATTGATCAGACTTTTGATTTTCCACAAGAAGAATTCAGATTAGAAAATAAAACATTAGAATTTCATGGGATTAATCTTATGGAGTTGGTAGAGGAATATGGCGCGCCCTTAAAGTTTACCTATTTACCACAAATTTCTAACAATATTAATAAGGCTAAACAATGGTTTGCCGATGGCATAAAAAAGAATAAGTATAAAGGGAAATACCATTATTGTTATTGTACAAAAAGCTCACACTTTAATCATGTTTTAAATGAAGCTTTAAAAAATGATATTCATATTGAGACTTCCTCTGCTTTTGATATTGATATTGTTGAAAATTTGAAAGCCCAAGGTAAAATTACAGATGAAACTTATGTAATTAGTAATGGTTTTAAACGTTCTCAATACGTAACCAATATAGCTAGACTGATAAATAATGGGCACAAAAATGCCATTCCAATTATTGATAATTATGAAGAAATCGATTTATTATCTCAAGAAATAAAAGGAAAATTTAATGTTGGTATTAGAATAGCTTCAGAAGAAGAACCAAAGTTTGAGTTTTATACTTCTCGACTAGGGATAGGTTATAAAAACATAGTGCCATTTTATAAAAACCAAATTCAAAACAATAAAAGAGTTAAGTTAAAAATGCTTCATTTTTTCATTAATACAGGGATACGAGATAATGCGTATTATTGGAATGAATTACAAAAATGTTTGAAGGTTTATACGAGTTTAAAAAAAATATGTCCATCATTAGACAGTTTAAATATAGGGGGAGGATTTCCAATAAAAAATTCTTTAGCTTTTGATTTTGATTATCAATACATGGTTGATGAGATTATAAATCAAATCAATCTTGCATGTGAAGAAGAAGAAGTTAAAGTGCCTAATTTATTTACAGAATTTGGCAGTTTTACAGTTGGTGAAAGTGGTGGAGCTATCTATGAAGTACTATACCAAAAACAACAAAATGATCGTGAAAAGTGGAATATGATAAATTCATCATTCATTACTACCTTGCCTGATACTTGGGCTATTAATAAACGATTTATTTTACTGCCTATAAACAGATGGAATGAAAGTTACGAGCGTGTTTTACTTGGTGGTTTAACCTGTGATAGTGATGATTATTATAATAGTGAACAGCATATGAATGCTATTTATTTACCTAAATACAATAAAGAAAAACCACTTTATATTGGGTTTTTTAACACAGGGGCCTATCAAGAAACCATTGGTGGTTTTGGAGGTTTACAACACTGTTTAATACCTT
The DNA here is from genome assembly GCA_030731745.1 of Flaviramulus sp. Classification (GTDB taxonomy): domain Bacteria; phylum Bacteroidota; class Bacteroidia; order Flavobacteriales; family Flavobacteriaceae; genus JANQTJ01. Next base: position 38,223 of record JANQTJ010000025.1, read on the forward strand.
CGCCAAAACATATTTTAATTGACAAAGATAAAGATGGAAATCTAACAACTAAATTATTTAGCGACCAACAAAAAAGTGAAGACTTACTTAAAATTTTGGGATATAATAATTAAAATGGTTGTTTAAAAGTGATAGATTAAAAATTAGAACAATCAAAAATTGCAGGATAACCAGTTAAGTTATAAATTTATAACAAACGCAAATACAGTATTATTGCTAAATCATAATAAATATAAACGCTTAAAAAATAGCGAGAAAGATGAATACTAAAGGACCAATATCACAATTTATAGAAAAACATTATTTACATTTTAATGCTGCCGCTTTAGTTGACGCTGCAAAAGGTTACGAAGCACAATTAAATTCTGGCTCAAAAATGTTAGTATCTTTAGCTGGAGCAATGAGTACCGCAGAGTTAGGAAAGAGTTTTGCAGAAATGATTCGTCAAGATAAAGTGCAAATTATTTCTTGTACAGGTGCTAATTTGGAAGAGGATATTATGAATTTGGTAGCGCATTCTCATTACAAACGCGTACCAAACTATCGTGATTTAACTCCGCAAGAAGAATGGGATTTGCTAGAAAAAGGATTAAATCGCGTAACAGATACTTGTATTCCAGAGCATGAAGCATTCAGACGTTTACAAGCACATATTTTTAAGATTTGGAAAGATGCCGACGATAAAGGAGAACGGTATTTGCCACATGAGTATATGTACAAAATGTTATTATCAGGTGTTTTAGAACAATATTACGAAATTGATTTGAAAGACTCTTGGATGTATGCAGCGGCAGAAAAAAACTTGCCTATTGTTTGTCCAGGTTGGGAAGATAGCACGATGGGAAATATTTTTGCAAGCTATGTTTTAAAAGGTGAGTTAAAAGCAAGTACCATGAAATCTGGTATAGAATACATGACATTTTTAGCAGATTGGTATACGAATAATTCTAAAAATGGAATTGGTTTCTTCCAAATTGGAGGAGGCATAGCTGGAGATTTTCCAATATGTGTAGTGCCAATGTTATATCAAGATATGGAACGTACTGACACTCCTTTTTGGAGTTATTTCTGCCAGATTAGCGATTCAACAACAAGTTACGGATCTTATTCTGGCGCTGTTCCAAACGAAAAAATTACTTGGGGTAAACTTGATATTGATACTCCAAAATTTATAATTGAGAGTGACGCCACTATTGTAGCACCTTTAATTTTTGCTTATTTATTAGGACAATAAATTTTGGAAACAAAAAAAATTGAAAATATAGAATTAAAGTATTTATCTGTAAATGACTATGAAGAGTTGAAAGATGCAACTCTAGAGTCGTACGGAGGTGTACTTAATTCTTATTGGAAAAAGCATCATATAGAAAAATTAACTACCATGTTTCCAGAAGGGCAAGTGGTAATTAAGATTGACGGTGATATTGCTGGTTGCGCATTATCTCTTATTGTGGATTATGATAGGATTGATGATGATCATACATATGCAGATATTATAGCTGGAGAATCTTTTAAAAATCACAATCGAGAAGGTGATGTTTTATATGGAATAGATGTATTTATCAGGCCTAAGTATCGAGGGTTACGTTTAGGTAGGAGACTTTATGATTATCGTAAAGAAGTATGTGAAAACCTAAATTTAAAAAGTATTGTGTTTGGAGGAAGAATGCCCAATTATCACGAGCACAAGGAATTCTCACCAAAAGAATATATTGAAAAAGTAAAACGTAAGGAAATTCATGATCCTGTTTTGAATTTTCAAATATCTAATGATTTTCATCCAGTACGTGTTTTAAAAGGTTATTTAGAAGGTGATACAGCATCAAATGAATATGCTGTTTTAATGGAATGGGATAATATTTATTATACTAAACCAAAGAAGAAAGCTAGCACCATAAAAACTATTGTGCGTTTAGGCCTCATACAATGGCAAATGCGTCCCTATAAAAGTTTAGATGAATTGATGCAGCAAGTGGAGTATTTTATTGATAGTGTTTCGGCATATCGTTCTGATTTTGCAGTATTTCCAGAGTTTTTCAATGCACCCCTTATGGCGGAGTTTAACCATATGCATGAGCCAGAGGCTATTAGAGAACTAGCAAAATTTACTGAAACTATTGTTAATAAACTTAAACAACTATCAATATCCTATAACATCAACATCATTTCTGGGAGTATGCCAGAAGTAGTGGAAGATAAATTATACAATGTTGGTTATTTATGTAGAAGAGATGGTAGTGTTGAGCGTTACGAAAAAATACATGTAACACCAGATGAAGCTAAAGTTTGGGGTATGCAACGCGGAAATAAATTACAAACTTTTGACACTGATTGTGGAAGAATTGGCATATTAATATGTTATGATTCTGAGTTTCCAGAATTATCGCGTTTATTGGCTGATGAAGGTATGGATATTTTATTTGTTCCTTTTTTAACAGATACTCAAAATGGCTATTCTAGAGTTCGTTTGTGCGCTCAAGCCAGAGCTATAGAAAACGAGTGTTATGTGGCGATATCTGGAAGTGTAGGTAATTTGCCAAATGTTAATAATATGGATATTCAATATGCACAATCTGCAGTATTTACACCATGTGATTTTTCATTTCCAAGTAACGGAATTAAAGCAGAGGCTACCCCAAATACCGAAATGATTTTAGTAGCAGATGTAGATTTAAGTTTGCTAAGAGAATTACACTCTTTTGGATCAGTAAAAAATTTAAAAGACAGAAGAAAAGATTTTTATGATGTTATACGCATAAAATAATCATAAATAGTATATTTAACTCATAAGTAAAAAACTTTACCCCATAAAAATGAAAAATAGAAACGAAAATTTAAAACGTGTTATAGTCGATTTTAAGAAATTAACACCAGAAATTTTAGCTTTGTTGGTTGAAAAATATCCCGATGGCTATGATGAAGATCAGATTATATCGTTTAGAAATCAGCATAATGAAATTATTGAAGCTGTTGAGGTAACAACATCTGATACTAAATATTTAGTAAAAGTTAGTATGAAACTTGCAGTAACTATGGAAAACTATGATGAAGATGATTATGAAGATTTTGCTGGAGATGATCCAGAAGCGGTACAAGATCCTGAAATTTTAGATGAAGATTCAGAAGAAGAAGATAACGATTAATAAATTTTAATATTATGAGAACAGCTGTTTTTAAATCTTACAAAAACGGTTTATACACTTTTTGGTTTGAAAATGGCGAGGAGTTAGCCTTTGAAGAAGTTCATCCTCGCGTTTTAAAGCAATTCGATTTGAAAAATGATAAAGGTTTAATAGATAAAGACTTCAGAATTACTTTTGTTGAAGATGAAGATGGTGATGACGTTATCTACAGAGTAGAAAGTTTAAAGCCCATTTAATAAATGTATCATGCAAACATCGTTTCACATGTCTTTACCTTGTTTAAAAATCAAGGAGACAAAAGGATTTTACGCTAATATTGGCGCATCCTCAGGGAGAATGACCCAAAATTGGGTAGATATAAATTTATTTGGTCATCAAATAACATTTATTAAAGCCGGAAAATTCAATTTTACAAATCCTAATTATGTTTTTGAAGGCAAAATTTTACCATCATTTCATTTTGGAATTATCTTGGATTTTAAGACATGGGGAACTATATATGAAAAACTAAAATCTCAAGGTTTAGATGTAGTTACCAAAGCCACCTTTTTAAAAGATAAAGTAGGCGAACACACTTCTTTTTTTGTTAAAGACCCTAATGACTATATGTTAGAGTTCAAGAGTTTTAAAGATTTAGATGATATGTTCAATATAGCGCCTTAAGGCAATCACTATTATAAGACTAAAAAAAACTTAGTTTTAAGTACTATCAGTAGTTTTTTGAAAATTACTTAAGCCATTCGGACTTTAGGTAGAACGATTTCCGAAAAAAATTCAACTTAATTTTATTTTTTTAATATATGAAAACAATTGTTTTGTTTACAGCTTTTTTTGTACAACTATTTGTAATTACAAATTTTAATACTGATGTACTTTTTAATAATAGTATCACATGTTCCATTCAAGAAACTCAAGTTGTTGAAGCTGTTTTTGATAGTCATGAAGATTATGGGTATAATTTTATTCAAACTAAAGATAGTGAAGAGCATACCATAACTTTTCAAGAAATTGACGATGCCGTTTTAGCAATGTTTGATTTAAATGAAGCAATATTAATAGGTACTAAGTTTAAAATCACATTTACTGCTAAAGTTTTTGTAACCAAAGATTCAGATGGTTATGAAGATGAGAATGAATTAAATACTATTAAAAAATTAGAAAAACTATAAGCGTAGTTTTATTAAACTAGATAGAAATTAGGCTTCCAATTTGGAAGCCTTTTTTATGAATACTTCCCAAATAAATACACTATAAATAATGACATATTCAAAAGCTATAATCCATAAATTTTCGGATTTATCTGCTTTATTTATATTTATATAGGCTAAATAACTAACAATCATAACACAACTCCATACTAAAGGGAATTTATATTTTGTAAAAACGGATAGTATTAAAACCGTAGCGATATACCAAGGATGCACTGTAGTGGCAGTAAAATAATAAAAAGTTAATGCTATTAACATAGCAGTAATAAGTTGGGTAGTAGTTTTGTTTTTTCTAAAAAAAGTAATGCACAAAACAAACACAAATACGATAATAGGTATGGCTTTTCCAATAATGGCAATTTCATTATAACCTCTAAAACGGTAGCCAATTTCTCTGGCAATGTAATACAAACTGCCATTAAACTCAAATTTTTGAAACCAAAGCGCCACGGTATTGCTGTAATTATTAATAAACTCGGAGGAGTAAAAAGGCATAAATAATAAAAGCGTTGTGATGCCTACAACAGCATAAAACCCTATTAATTTTGCTATGACTGATAAGGTAGGTATCCATTTTTTAGTTTTTTCGTATGGATTTTGTCTCCAAAACCACTGTAAAAATAAAGGTAAAAATATAAGCGGAATAAGTTTAGTTGCTATTGATAAAGCTAAAACAAAACCAGCCCATTGCCATTTTCCTATTTGTAATAAATATAAACTCCAAATTAAAAAGAAAACCATAACACCTTCAAAATGTAGATTCCCTGTGAGTTCGATAATTATAAACGGATTTAAAATATACCAAAAGATATGATTCGATCGGAGATTTAATTTTTCTAATAATTTGGAGCCAAAATGCAAGGTTCCAAAATCGGAAGCTATAATAAGTAAGCGCATAACCATGACAGAACCTAAAATACTTTTCCCTGCTAATAACCCAGCAATAACAAAACAGAGTTGGTTTATGGGTGGGTAATTAGTGAAATGGCTCGCATTTAATACACCCATGCCATTATAAAGTTCTTGAGCTTGAGAAATAGGAAATACACCATTATTAATAAAAGATGCTACATTATATAAATATGGATTAAAACCCTGTAAAATCATTCTGCCATCCCATATAAAGCGATAAAAGTCTTGTGATAGGTTAGGTATTGCTAAAATTAAAATAGCTCTAAAACCAAAAGCAAAATAGGTTAATGCCTTAGTATTAGTTTTAAAAAGATGTACAATCTTAAAAAACAAAAAAAATAATGCCAAATAAAGTGCCACTAGTTTTGTATAATCTGTGCGTTGTAAATCATATGCAAAAAACGTATAAAACAAAGCGCTAGTAATTACCAATAGCAAAGGGGTATTATAGTATTTAAAAAAATTAGGTTTTAAATCCATAACCAAATATAGTATTATTTGTTTTTAGAAATATAACTAGATAACCTATTACCTATTTCTAATTAAATTAAAATAGATTTAAATCGAAAATAGTATATTTAACTTTATAAAAACATCATGAATTTAGACTATAATATTTTGAATGTCATCATGCTCTTTGGGGCGATTCAAGGGTTTATTCTTTGTGTATTTGTATATCAAAAAAAGTTTGCTAATACACTGGCTGTTAATTTTTTTCTGCTATTTATGTTTTCACTTTCATTTTATAACCTTATTTATGCATTGTTGGATATGGAAGTTTTTCAATATTATAGACCTTTACATATGTTTCCTTATCCTTATAAATGGTTAATTGGTACAGGTTTTTATTTTTATGTTAAAAATCTGTTTCCTAATAAAGAAGGGTTTATCTACCATAAAAAAGAATGGTACATTCTGTTGCCAGCTATTTTATATGGACTATTAAGAACCTATTGGTTTATTATTGCTGTACATGAAAACAGCTTTAGAATAACTAGGGTTGTGGTAGAATCGGACTTTTTCAGAATTCATGAATTTTTCTATCAGATGTTTACTATCATTTTATTAATCCTTTCTTTAAAAGTGATTAAGAAAAATGCAGTTTTGCTCACAAATATTCAAAAATCTAAGCCTATTTTAAAATGGTTAAAACGACTCACATATGTGTTTTTAGGGATTATGATTTGGGATGTTTTATTGTATTTAACAGATTTGTTAATCCATAATTGGAAAGAAAGTATCGATTTTTCATATCCAACATTCATACTAAATTCTGCATTTATATATTGGATTGGTATTATAGGTTTTACAAAACCAAAATTATTATTTAATACATTCTTTACAAATGAAAACAAATTAGAACAGTATAAGCTTAATTCAATTTCTGAAAAACTAACTGAAGCTATTAAATTAAAAGAACTCTACAAAAATCCTAATTTAACTTTAATGGAATTTGCTACAGAAATAGATAGTACACCTAAAGAATTGTCTAAATATATTAATGAAATCCATCAAATGAATTTTTCAGAGTTTCTAAATGTTCATCGTGTAGAAAAAGTAAAACAACTATTAGCAAGTACAGATGTTCAAAAATTCACATTAGTAACACTTGCCGAAAAAGCTGGTTTTAACTCAAAATCGTCCTTCAACAACAGTTTTAAAAAAATTACAGGTATAACCCCTTCAGCCTATAAAAAGAAAAATAACGCCATTAAAAAATAGGTCCAAGATTCTTTTTTTAGGACATCTAACATAGATTAAAAGATTTATTTCGCACTATAGTTGTCCAAATTTGTGAAATCAAAAACATATAACTATGAAAGTATTTAGAATCTTTGTTGTGATTTTTTTTAATTTTAATGTGTTAACCTCTTACGCTCAAACTCCAACAGAGTTGGAATGGATTAAAGAAAACACTAGCGAGTTAAAGACCATCTCTGGTTATGATTTCTCAGCAATTAAAAAGGCAATTGGTGATAAACAAATTGTTGCTTTAGGTGAAAGCACACATGGATCTGGTACTTTCTACAATTTAAAGTCTGAATTAGTAAGATACCTTCATAAAGATATGGGTTTTAAAGTTTTGGCAATGGAAAGTGGTTTAGGAGATACCTTTTTAGCTTATGAGAATATTGATACATTGTCTAGTAAACAACTTCGAAATTTTTCAGTATTTGGAAATTTTAGAGCTAACGAAGCCAATGGATTATTCGATTATTTAAAATCTCAAAGTAATACAAAATGGCCACTTCAATATGTAGGTTATGATACACAAGCATCTTCGGAATTTTTGTTCACCAAACTAAAAATAATATTAAAAGAGTTTGATAAAGAACTTTCTGATAGTCTTTCTACAAGAATGTTTTCTTATCAGCGATCGTATGGCTTTGGTTCTAATAATGACTCAATAAACTATCTTAAGCATAGAGACATTTTTGTGGAAACATCAAATACAGCCAGACGCTATTTAGAAAAATATAAAGACTCAATAATTTCCAAACACAAATTAAACAAAACCTCATACCAAGTAATGGTTAGAAGTCTCTCCATGTTTTCTGCATCATATAACTTATCTTATGCTGATAGATGGGAAGGTTTTGGTATAAGAGACTCATTAATGGTTGAAAACCTAAAATGGTTGTTGAAGGAAGTTTACCCAAATAAGAAAGTCATCATTTGGGCACATAATGGACATGTAGAAAAAGGAGCTATGGAAAATGGTTATATGAAGACTATGGGACAGTTTTTGAAAGAACAACATCCAAAAGATTATTATACAATTGGCTTATTTGCTAATAGTGGTGTATCGTATCAATTTTGGACAAAAAGCACGATTCCTATTGAACCAACAGACTCTACATTTATTGAACATCGTTTAATTTCTTCAGGGAAAAACACGCCTTTTTTAGATTTGAGTCGACATGTAAAAACCAATAATAATGGATGGATTTTTGAAAGCATCCAAGCATTTGAGCTTGAAAATGGAGGAATCATTCGTTTTGTTCCAGCAAAAAGGTTTGATGCATACATTGTTGTTAAAGAATCTAATGCACCAACTTATAATGATTAGTAACTGAATAAAGTTCAGTATTATACCTTAGAAGTCAAAGATTTAAAAAACACAAAACCAAAACCAGCAAATAGCATGAAGTGAAAAGGAAATAAACCAAAATCGCCACCTTGGTTACCAACTACAAATGCGCTATACATTCCAAAAGCAAAATAAAGCATCAAGATGCCTTCAAAAATAACATGTATAGAAATGGTTTTTTTAAGATACTTATTGTTTTTCCAGTTGTCTTTAAAAGTGCTAATATTAAATTTAGGTGTACGAACAAATTCGCTTTTTTTACCCCAATGCCCCTCTAAAACAGCAATAGAATTATGTAAAGAAAAGCCCATGGCAATTGAGAAAAAAACAAAAAACATGCCTACATAGCGAACGAAATTTTTAAAGCCACTCCCATAAATATTTTTATACATAAACCAATAACATATAAAAAATATGATGGTACTTACCACGAAGAAACTCATTACATAAAAATAGGGTTTTAAGTGTGCGTATTCGTTTTTTATGTACAACATAGGGATGCTTAAAACACCTACAATAAGTACGTTTAAAAACATAGTACTGTTTAATAAATGTAGTATGCCATGTAATTTAGTTTTAGCTGAAATATTTTTAGATTTTAATACGCGCCAAAGCATTTTTCTAAAATTTTCTGCTCCACCTTTATTCCATCTAAATTGTTGTGAACGCGCTGCGCTGATAACTACAGGTAATTCTGCAGGAGTTTCAACATCTTCAAGGTATTTAAACTTCCAGTTTTTAAGTTGGGCACGATAGCTTAAATCTAAATCTTCAGTTAAGGTGTCTCCTTCCCAGTTTCCAGCATCAATAATGCATGTTTTTCTCCAAATACCAGCAGTACCATTAAAGTTAATAAAGTGTCCTTTACTATTTCTGCCAACTTGCTCTAAAGTAAAGTGTGCGTCTAAAGCAAATGCTTGTATTTTTGTAAGAATAGAAAAGTTACGGTTAATGTGCCCCCAACGCGTTTGTACAACACCAATGTGTTCATCTTTAAAATATGGGATGGTACGTTTTAACCAATCTGCTTTAGGAAGAAAATCTGAATCGAAAATAGCTATGAATTCACCTTTAGCTACTTTTAAGCCTTCTTTCAGTGCTCCTGCTTTAAAGCCAGAACGATCAACTCTAGTAATGTGTTGAATGTCTAAACCTGTAACTTTTAAATTTTCTACATGTTTTCTGGTACTTTCGATGGTTTCATCTGTTGAATCATCTAGTACTTGAATTTCAAGTTTATCTATAGGATAATCAATTAGTGCAATGTTATCAAGTAAACGATCCATAACATACATTTCATTATATACAGGAAGTTGTATGGTAACAAAAGGTATTTCATCAGATTTAGATAAATCAAATTTTTCGCAAGTATCTTTTAGCTTCTTAGAAGATAGATAGTTAAATAGCAGATTTAATTGCGCTAATGCATACATGAAAATAAGCAAAAGAGCAAAACTGTATATAACTATAATTGTTGTTTCTAGAATCATTTTTTAATACTGTATTTAAAAATCCAACCTAATATTTTTACGCCTGC
>JANQTJ010000026.1 GCA_030731745.1 Flaviramulus sp.
GGTGTTGAGGTTTTTAGCGATAAAGGAAATAACGATCCGGTAGCTATTTCTCAAGCAGCTATTACACATGCCAAAGCAAACGGTTTTAATGTAGTTATCATAGATACTGCTGGTCGTTTAGCTGTTGATGAAGCAATGATGAATGAAATCTCTAACATTCACAAAGCCATAAAACCACAAGAAACCCTTTTCGTAGTGGATTCTATGACAGGGCAAGATGCTGTTAACACAGCTAAGGCATTTAATGATGTTTTAAATTTTGATGGGGTTATTCTAACAAAGTTAGATGGTGATACGCGAGGTGGTGCTGCAATTTCTATCAAATCCGTTGTAAACAAACCAATAAAGTTTATTGGTACTGGTGAAAAAATGGAAGCTATAGATATGTTTTATCCATCACGTATGGCAGACCGTATTTTAGGTATGGGTGATGTGGTGTCTTTTGTTGAAAGAGCACAAGAACAATTTGATGAAGAAGAAGCCAGAAAACTTCAAAAGAAAATTGCAAAAAACCAATTTGGATTTGATGATTTCTTAAAACAAATTCAGCAAATAAAAAAAATGGGTAATATGAAAGACCTTGTTGGAATGATTCCAGGTGCTGGAAAAATGATGAAAGATGTTGATATTGATGATGATGCTTTTAAAGGTATTGAAGCTATTATTCATTCCATGACGCCAAAAGAAAGAACCAACCCTTCTATTATAAATTCAAGTAGAAAAATAAGAATAGGGAAAGGTTCTGGTACTTCAGTTCAACAAGTAAATCAGCTTTTAAAACAGTTTGATCAAATGAGCAAAATGATGAAAATGATGCAAGGTGGTGGCGGTAAAAAGATGATGCAGATGATGAAAGGCATGCGCTAGTTTGTTAAAAAATTTAAAATAAAAAAAGAATTTACCAATAACCAACAATCAATAATATGATCATTTTAGACGGTAAAAAAGTAAGTAATGATATAAAAGTAGAAATTTCAGAACATGTCAAAGCAATTGTTTCTAAAGGAGAAAAAGTACCCCATTTAGCTGCTATTTTAGTAGGTTCTGATGGTGCAAGTATGACCTATGTTAATGCTAAGGTGAAAGCTTGTGAGCTAATAGGATTTAAATCAACACTTATTGAATTACCAGAATATACTACAGAGGATGAATTACTTAAAAAAATTCATGAATTAAACTCAAATAGTGATATAGATGGTTTTATTGTGCAATTACCTTTACCAAAACAAATTGATGAGCAAAAGGTTTTAATGGCTGTTGATCCTAAAAAGGACGTAGACGGATTTCATCCTACAAACGTTGGAAAAATGGCTTTAGATTTACCTACTTTTTTGCCAGCTACTCCTTATGGAATTATAGAGTTATTAGAAAGATATCAAATTGAGACTTCTGGTAAAAATGTTGTTGTTATGGGAAGAAGTCATATTGTTGGTCGTCCTATGAGTATCTTGATGAGTCAAAAAAGAAAAGCAGGAGATGCCACTGTTACCGTAGTACATAGTCGTTCTAAAAATTTAATTGAGATTACTAAAAGTGCAGATATTATAGTTGCCGCTATAGGGATTTCTGAATTTTTAACAGGTGATATGGTTAAAGATGATGTTGTAATTATTGATGTTGGTATTACTCGAGTTCCAGATGCTACAAAAAAGAATGGTTATAGACTAGCAGGCGATGTTCACTTTGAGAGTGTAAGCCAAAAAGCAAGTTATATAACTCCAGTTCCCGGAGGTGTAGGCCCAATGACGATTGCTATGTTGCTTAAAAATACATTATTAGCACGAGAAAGACACGCGTAAAAATTTTATATATTTTAAAAAAAAGCATCATAATCTATAATTTGTGATACTTTTTTGTTTTATCAAGTTTAGACAATTGGATTAATATTTTTTAAAAAATTATAACTATCTTTTTTGAAAAATATGAATCATGAAATCTATAAAGTATATCTGTTTTTTGTTTTTAATAATTTTATTGAATTGTGATCAAAAATCAAATAATGAAACTGCTATTAAAATTAAAATTTCGGATGTTTTAAATATTGAAAAATTAGATGGCAGATTGTTGTTAATTTTTGCTGATAATGATAAAACTGAACCGCGTTTTCAAGTTAGTGAAGGATTAAATGCACAACCAATTTTTGGTATGAATGTAGAAGGTGTTAAACCCGCTGAAACCATTTATTTTGACCAGAAAGCTTTCGGGTTTCCTTACGAAACTTTACAAGATTTAAAGCCAGGTGATTATTATGTACAAGTGTTATTGCATGTTTATGAAACATTTAATCTATCTAATGGTAAGCAAGTAAAATTACCAATGGATAATGGCGAAGGACAACAATGGAAAACATCTCCAGGAAATCTGTATAGTACGCCTTTTAAAATAACTGTTCCAGAAGGAGGAATTAAAGATTTAAATATAACCTTAGATCAAGTGATTCCTGAAATTGAAAAACCAAAAGATACTGAATGGATAAGACATATAACAATGAAATCAGAATTACTTTCGAAATTTTGGGGCAGAGATATGTATTTAGGAGCTCATGTGCTTCTTCCAAAAGGTTTTAATGAACATCTAGAAGCTAAGTATCCTTTAATGGTTTTTCAAGGACATTTTCCCTCAGATTTTGGAGGGTTTAGAACAACGCCGCCTGATGAAAACATGAAACCAGAATACTCTGCCAGATTTGGTGTAGAAGGTTATAATATTATCCAACAACAAGAAGCTTTTGATTTTTACAAGCGTTGGAACGAGCCAGATTTCCCTAGGTTTTTAATTATTGAAATTCAACATCCAACGCCTTATTATGATGATTCTTATGCTGTAAACTCTGAAAGTCAAGGTCCTTATGGTGATGCTTTAACATACGAGTTGGTTCCATATATTGAGAAGATGTTTAGAGGTCAAGGTGAAGGTTGGTCTCGATTTTTATACGGAGGTTCAACAGGCGGTTGGGAAGCTTTGGCGGTTCAAGTTAAATACCCTGACGAATATAACGGATGTTTTGCAGCATGCCCAGATCCTATAGATTTCAGTGCGTATTGTTTAACTAATATTTATGAGGATGAAAATGCCTATTATTCTAAAAGTAGTCATAAAATAATTGAAGTTCCGGGACATAGAGATTATTTAGGTCATGTAAGTTCTACAGTTAAAGAGAGTAATCATTTAGAGTTAGTTTTAGGTGATAAATCAAGGTCTGGTGGGCAGTTTGATATTTGGGAAGCGACCTATTCACCTCAGGGCGAAGATGGTTACCCCAAAAGACTATGGGATAAACGAACTGGAGATATTAATCATGAAGTCGCTGAATTTTGGAAAGAAAATTACGATTTAAGATATATTATGGAGCGCGATTGGGATAAACTTGGTGATAGGCTAAAAGGTAAAATTCATATCTATTGTGGCGATATGGATAACTACTACTTAAATAATGCGGTTTACCTGATGGAAGATTTCTTAGAAAGCACTACAGACCCTTACTACGATGGAGAAGTAGATTACGGAGATCGTGCAGAACACTGTTGGAATGGCGATCAAGAAAACCCTAACTATATTTCAAGGCTACGATATAACAGTATGTATGTGCCAAAAATAATGAAACGAATTTTAGAATCTGCACCAAAAGATGCAGATTTAACGAGTTGGAGATATAAATAGTGTTTAGAAATTCATAATTAATTTTTAACTCAATTATATGGAGTAACAATTAAAAATATTTACTAAAAAATTGAAAAAAAATACGTAGTTCTACTTATAGTAATGTTTATATGTATAATTTATATTTGATTTGTGAGTAAGTGATACGCAGTTAATATCAAAAAAGGCATGAAAATTTTATCAAATAATTTTGTCAAATTCAAGAATATACTTTTAATATTATTTTTCATGTCTTTTTATCAATGTGAGAAAGATAATACTGTTATTACAAATAACATTGAACCACCAATTAAAACAAAAATTAATTCAGTTTCTTAAAATGAGATACCATAAATTTTATCTTTTATAGAAAATAATACTTCTTTCAGTAAGTCTATTAACAACCCAAAACTATTAAGTCGTTCTCTTTCTAGTAAAAACAATATGTCCATTGATTTAGATGAAATTTATGAAGTTATAGACTCTATTGGTAACAGTAATTACAGTTTTAGATTAAATTTAGATGATGATGATTTAAATACGTTTCATAATCTAATAGTTTATAAGAAAGTTGGAAGTAGTTCACCTAATGTGTATGTTTTGGAATTTGTAATTAATGATGATATTTTAGATGAATTTATTTTTTTTCAGGATTTCGGTAAATTTGCAGGAACTATTAAACGTTATAGTTTAGAAGACTTTAATACTAGTATTAGTAAATCAAGTAAATTTAGTAATGCGAAACAACCAAATCCCGATGATTGTCCATGTGATGAAGATACAATTGAACCTAATGATAATACTAATAATGGAGGAGGTTCAGTTCCAAATTCATCCACTGATAATCCCCCACCAAGTGATGGAGATTGTGGTTTAGTTCGTTATGTTATGGGTTGTAGTGGTAGTAATGGGGATTTTTGGCATTTATCAAGTGCTTGTGGTCCAAAAGATTATACAAATACCATGTAAGTGAGACACTGTGGAATTGATGATCCAGATGTTATACTCTACCTTAAGAATTACCCAGATGATTGCCAAAATTCTTGCGAAGATGAAATTATTGATCTTACAGCCCTTTTACCACCCAACCAAGAAAACCAAGAAGGATGTATAAAATTGAATAATTTATTAACAAATGTAGAGTTTAAAAATGCAATTTCACATTTAAAAACTTCTGTTCAAAATAATGAAACTTTCGAAAGAGGTTATGAAATATCTAAAAACAGTGATGGTGTTATAAATACCAATCCTAAAGTTGGAGGATTTGGGGGAGTAGGACTAGATAGCGGTGGCGATATCATAGGAGGTATGCATACACATACTTCATCTGGATATCCTATGTTTTCGGGATTTGATATTGTTACGCTAAGAGCCTATTACCTAAATGGGCTTAACACTAATAGTAGTTTAAAACATACAGATGTATTTTCTGTTGTAGTTACAAATGAAGGTACATATGCCATTACCATTAGTGCCTATAATATGTTATCTTATATAGCCAATATTACAGATAATAATACTAGAGGATCTGATTTAGATGATATTTTACAATATTTATATGATAATGATAGTAATGGTTCGCCAGAAGCAGATCTTTTGAAATTTTTTAATAGTATTACACCAATACCCGCTATTAAGCTTTATCAATTAAACTTTGATGGCACACAATTTGAAGAGTTAAGTTTAAAACCCAACTCTAATACCTCCACAACAGTACCCTGTGAATAAAACATTATGATATGAGAAACCTAATAATTTTATTAATTTGCGTAACCGCATTAGCTTGTAAAGCCCAAAGCCCAATATTACCATTATATAATGATAACTCTACAGGATACCCTCCAAATGGCCATTATCTTAAAGATATAGATAACAATTTGGATCCTTTTGTGGGCGAATGGAAATGGGTGATAGGTTCAAGTTCATTAACCATACAATTTGTTAAGGTTGAGATGTATCATCGCGAATACCCAAATTATTCTAATACCGGCACCATAAGTAGATATTATGATGCTTTAGTAGGAGAATACCAATATATAGAAAATGGGATAGAACAAATAAATTTATTACCAATAATTTATAACAATGAATATATTTATGATTTTAGTATTGCTGGATATATCATAACAAACAATGAGAAAGGAATCATACCATGTGTGGAGTGCAATCAAGATATTCGTGTTGTACAATTATCATTTAAAGAACCACAAAACCCACAATTACTAGGTAAGATTTATATGACACATTTTATCGAAAATGGTATTGAAAAAATACGTGCTAGAATTTTTAACATCGGTATAGCAGACTTAACCGCAGAATATACAGGCCCAAGGGGCTTAAAAGTACCTGAAGGTATTTATACATTTATTAAACAGTAAGTTTTATTTAGCAAACAATTGCCCAATATCTTTAAAAGCTTTAAATTCTAAGGCATTTCCTGAAGGATCGTAAAAAAACATAGTGGCTTGCTCACCAACTAAGCCTTCAAAACGAATATAAGGTTCAATTACAAATTGTATGTTTCTAGATTTTAAATTTTCAGCAAAGTTTTGAAACACATCCCAATCTAAAACCACACCAAAATGCGGCACAGGAACATCTTTTCCATCTACTGAATTGGTGTGTGATTTTGATGATTCTTCTTTAGGTTTGTAATGAATAACCAACTGATGCCCGAAGAAATTAAAATCGACCCAATGGTCGCTGCTTCTTCCTTCTTCACAGCCTAAAGTGTCTCTATAAAAAGTTCTACAAGTTTGTAAATTATAAACAGGAATTGCTAAATGAAAAGGGGATACGTTACTACTCATAATATTATTTTTTGCGGTTATTGATTGGGTTGTAATCTTTGGTTGAATTGCTTATTAAATTATTTAATTCTGTGAATTCCTCTTTGGTTAGTTCACGATATTCACCAACAGGCATATCCATTTTCACATTCATTATTCTTACCCGTTTTAAAGTTTGTACTTCGTAATTTAGGTATTCGCACATACGTCTAATTTGCCTATTTAAACCCTGGGTTAGTATAATTTTGAATTTATAAGTGCTTAATTTTTCAACGTGACACTTTTTTGTGATTTTGTTTAAATCGGCAAGCAGAATACCACCACTCATACGCTCTACAAAAGTTTGAGAAATAGGTTTATCAACCGTTACAATATATTCTTTCTCATGATTATTGCTTGCTCTAAGGATTTTATTTACAATATCTCCATCATCAGTTAAAAGGATTAAACCTTCACTGGGTTTATCTAATCTTCCAATTGGGAATATGCGTTTTGGGTACTTTATAAAATCAATAATATTGTCTTTTTCCACACTTGTATCTGTAGTGCAAACAATGCCAACTGGCTTGTTAAAAGCAATATAAACAAAGGCTTCTTTTGTGTTGTTTATGTTTTTTCCATCAACTGAAACAACATCATTAGTAGAAATTTTTGTACCCATCTCGGGCACTATCCCGTTTATCGTTACGCGTCCTGCTTCTATGAGTTTGTCAGCTTCTCTCCTAGAGCAATAACCAACTTCACTCAAAAACTTATTAATCCGTTTTAACTCTTCTGTCATAATTCAAAAGTACGATAAACTTAACTGTTTAAAAATTCTATAATATGATTGTGTACTTCATCAGATTTAAGCCTGTGGCCATAGCCTTTAGTCTTAACTAGAATGGCATTTGAATAATATTTTGCATAATCAAGCGCATCACTAAAAGGAATAATACGATCTTTTTTATCATGAATAACAAGACCTTTGGATTTTATTTCTTTTGAAAATTTTGCAGTTGAGAAATATTCAGGTAAATATTTGAATTTTTTCAAAACTTCTTGATTCATCGCTTCAATAATTCTTTTATTATAACCCATCATTTTAGAATACCTATCAAAAACACCAACAAAGTTTGATGGCGCACCTAGTAAAACTATTTTTTTTAATGAAGGTAATTGGTATTTATGCTGAAAAAATATAGAAGCCATACCACCAACTGAATGTCCAATAACAATATCAGCATGAAACTTCTTTGCTACTACATTAATAAATTCTGAATACAAAATAGCATTAAATACTTTGCTTCCAGACTTCCCATGAGCTGGAGCATCCAAGGCAATGATATTATAATCTAAAGATTTTAATAGATATATTAATTTTTCCCATCTAGCTGCGTTACTTTCCCAGCCATGAACAAGTAATACGGTTTCTTTGTTACCTTCCCAATGGTAAGTCATTATAGATGAATTCTTGTAAAATAACTTTTCATGGGTTGCCGATTTTAAAAACGGACCATCAATATCTTTCAGTTTGCCTTTTTGTGGTGATGAAAACAATTTAATAGCCATTTTAGCGGCTAATTGAGGAGAAATATAACTTGAGAGGTTTAATAAAAATCCAATACTCTTTAAGGTGTTTAATTTCATGTTATTTTTCTCTGTTTACCAAATCCATTGAGAAAGCAGGTGTACAAATTGCAATGTATTCACATACTTCTGTAAATGGGTTAGAGTATTGTACTCGTGTATTTTTTTCGATTTTAATAGATTGTCCAGCTTCTAAAACAACAGTTTCGCCTTCTATTATAAATTGTTTTTTACCTTTAATTATAAAAGTAAATTCATCAAATTCAGGTGTTTGAAAAGGTTCGCTCCAACCAGCAGGTGCTCTCATGTGAGCAATGCTTATTTTAGAATTTCCATCTGTTGCTAAACCAAAATGTTCTTTTATTATTTTACCATCAGTAGTTGGAACAACAAATGGATTATTTTGAATGGTGTGTTTAGCCATCTTTTAATTATTCCAATTAATAAAAAAGTATTTTATTTTGGCATCGTCTGGTATGTGTGTTTCTTCAATTTTTAATCCCATATCAAATCGCAGGTTTGCAGGTAATTCTTTTTTGTCTATTGCAAAACTCGCATTTAATTCGTTAACACGAATTAAAACAGAACTAATCAAATTATTGATTTTTGAAATTTTGTAAGAATTATTAATTTGTTTAAAAGTACTTGATGTTGAGATGTTTTTTGCAGTTTTATAACGAGGGTCTATAATTTGAATACTTTCAATTATAGATGTGGAGTCTAAAGCTTGTTTTGGTGTTAAAATGAGTAGTTTTTTACCACCTTTTTCAAATATTTCGATGCTGTTTTTACTGCCTGCAAACTCATCACCACTAATAAATTGTGCTATAGAGTCTGTTCCAAAAATTGTTTTAAGGTCTTTAACTTGTGTTGAATCTGTTAATAAACCTATGTGTTGCTTACCAATCTCAAAAGGGTTTTGGTTGTTGTTGCAACTAGTGAAAATAAGGGCTAAGGCCATGAAGCCTAAAAATGAGTTTCTCATTAAATAGAAAGGTATTAATAAATTAGTTGTTACTTTTTTATTTGAAATTATTTTTTCATCACTTTGGTTAAAATACCAAATACACTTCTTATAAAAGTAGCACTTGTAAGTACTTTAACAACCGGATTCATAGCGGTACTTCGTCTTCTAGAAGTGGTAGTTCTTTGTTTAGATGCTACTTTTTTTAGAGCTTCTTTTTCAAGCCTTGCTTTTTCTTTAGCTTCTTCAGCCTCGGCTTTTTCAATTTTTTCATTAAGTAATTCATAAGCACTTTCTCTATCTATGGTTTCGTTGTATTTTTTTACCATTTTAGATTTTGATAGTAATGCGTTTAATTCTGTGTCAGTTAGAATATCCATTCTACTCATCGGCGCACGCATCATGGTAGCTGCTAATGGCGTTGGTCTTCCTTTTTCATCTAATGCAGAAACAAGGGCTTCCCCAATACCTAAAGATGTTAAAACTTCAGTAGTATCATAATATTCAGAGTCTGGATAGTTTTGTGCAGTAAGTTTTATTGCTTTCCTGTCATTTGCAGTAAATGCCCTCAAGGCATGCTGAATTTTTAAACCTAACTGACCTAAAACAGCCTCAGGAACATCGGTAGGATTTTGAGTCACAAAATATAAACCTACACCCTTACTTCTAATTAGTTTTACAATACTTTCAATTTGATTTAAAAGAGCTTTTGAGGCTTCATTAAATATCAAATGTGCTTCATCAATAAATAAAATAAGCTCAGGTCTGTCACTATCACCTTGTTCAGGTAATGTAGAATAGATTTCTGCCAGTAAACTAAGCATGAATGTTGAAAATAATTTCGGTCTATCTTGTATGTCTGTTAATCTAAGTATGTTGATATATCCACGACCATTTTCATCTATTCTAAGTAAATCCTGAACTTCAAAAGATGTCTCACCAAAAAATAAATCTGCACCTTGCTGCTCTAATTCTACAACTTTACGTAAAATTGCACCAGTAGAAGCAGTTGAAATTCTTCCATAAGCATCATCAAACTCTTCTTTTCCCTCTTGGGTAGCATATTGTAAAATCTTTTTAAAGTCTTTTAAATCTAATAGAGGTAATTTGTTATCATCACAGTATTGAAAAATAACAGCAACAACTCCTGATTGTGTTTCAGATAAATCTAAAATTCTAGATAATAAAACTGGCCCAAATTCACTAACAGTTGCTCTTAATCTTACACCACCTTGTTCTGAAAGTGTTAAAATTTCAACAGGAAAAGATTTGCCTTCAAATGGAATGCCTATTTTTTCATGACGTTCGTCAATTTTAGGGTGTCCCAGGCTTGGTTGTGCCAATCCACTTAAATCACCTTTAATGTCCATAAGCAAAACCGGTATGCCTTTGTCGCTTAGGTTTTCAGCTAAAACTTGTAATGATTTAGTTTTTCCAGTACCCGTAGCACCAGCAATTAAACCATGTCTATTTAATGTTTTTAAGGGAATTTTTATGTGTGCTCCAGTAACAGTTTCTCCGTCTAACATGGCTGCACCTACGGGGATGAAATCTCCTTTGGTTGTATTACCTTGAACTATATAATTTAAAAAGGTTTCTTTCCTGTCCATACAGATTAATTTTGCATAAAAATACAGGAAAAATAAAGAAGAAAAAAATATGGTTTACCTATTAAAAAGTTTAATTATATTTTCTCTATGTATATGTTTGATGAACCATCGGATCTTAAGTTAACAGTGCCGTCACTAGCTGTTCTTACAATAGCTACTGAAATAACATCGTTGGCATTTAACTCAAAAACTTCAGTTAAATGAAGCGAACTTTCATTATGCCCATTATTTGTTCTAATATAACCTGTTGATGAATACGAACCACGTTGTGTGCCATTAATACGAATCCACATCTCAGGTGTTAGTCTGTCCGTTGCTGAATTAGTTGATAAAGAAGCATTAATACTAATTCTGTACCTTCCTTCCTCTGTTATAGTAATCGTGTTTGTTGCAGTATTTACTGTAAAAACAGATGTATCATCATTCCAATTAATAGTGCTTATTATTGGTGCATTTATTACAGAGTTAGAATTCACATTTACTGAAGTGTCGGCAGCGTTGTTACTACATTTTACTGATATTTTTCTAGATGTTTTTAACCAATTTGGAGAGCCGGGAGTTCCTCTGTTAAATCTAAATTCTTTACAATCCGTATTATAAATCAATAGACCGGTGGCTGGATTTACAAGTGCCATTTCTTGTGCATCAGTAAGTCTAGGTACTAGAATTCCTTTGTCTGTAGATTCAACATGTAAAATTGATGATGCGTCTGGGTTTGTGGTTCCAACACCTACTTGCGCTGAAACATAATAATGCGATGCAAAAAAGAGCATTATTAAATAGGTTATTTTTTTCATTTGTGAGAGACTTGAGAGTTTTTAGCTATTTATTAATTTGATGCAAATTTAACAAAATCAAATTGTAAATCAAAATGGTATGAAACAATCAAGGAAAATGTATCTTTGTAGACTATGAATAAAGAGTTACAATTATTAGTTGATAAGGGAGAAATGTTGCCCTTGATGGAAGAATTTTATACCATACAGGGTGAAGGATTTCATAAAGGAACAGCTGCCTATTTTATTCGCATTGGTGGTTGCGATGTTGGTTGTCATTGGTGCGATGTTAAAGAAAGTTGGAATGCTAATTTGCATCCACCAACAGACATATATAAAATAGTAGATAATGCTAAAAAGTACAGTGATACCATCGTTGTGACTGGTGGAGAGCCTTTAATGTGGGATATGACAGCTTTAACTAATCAATTGAAGGTGCAAAATCTACAAGTACACATTGAAACTTCTGGGGCATATAAGCTAACAGGAACTTGGGATTGGATATGTTTATCGCCCAAAAAAATGAAACTTCCCATAAAAGAAGTTTATGATAAAGCCCATGAACTTAAGGTGATTATTTACAATAAAGATGATTTTCGTTTTGCAGAAGAACAAGCCGCTAAAGTTAATGAAAAGTGTATTTTATATTTACAACCCGAGTGGAGTAAACGTGACAAAGTTGTACCAGAAATTGTAGATTATGTGATGAAAAACCCAAAGTGGAAAGTATCATTACAAACACATAAGTATTTAAATATTCCATAAAAAAAACGCCTTAATATTTTAAGGCGTTTTTTTCTAGTAAAAGGATGTAATTTATTTTGTAAAAGGCACAGCTACTCTTGCAGTACCCCAACCTAAATGCATGTGTACACCTCCATCAGCTTCTTCAAAAACTATAGAAAAGGCATCTAACGATTCTTCAGAAGTTACCGGAACAGATAATCTAGCAACATCATTAGCTTCTTTGTAAAAATAAGAACCCCAAACGTTTAAATCTGTATTAATAATAGCAGTCCATTCAGCTTCACCAGGAATTAAATAAAAAGTATAAGTTCCTGCTTTAACAGTAGTTTCACCTAATTTCATGTCTGTATAAAGTGTTAATTCTGCAGCTTCATTGGCCCCTGTTCTCCAAACTTTACCGTTTGGTGCTAAATCACTTAAGTTTCTACCTTTTAGTAGTGGTCTTCCATAAACTATTTTTATAAGTTTATTTGATTCCTTATAACTAGATGGAAATGATGCGGCATCCATGGGACTTTTATCCAGGTCTGCAAATTTTTGTGCGTTTACATTCATAGTTAAAAGCATTATAAATGTAAAAGCAATGCTTGTTAAAAGTGTTGATTTTTTCATGTGTTTATTTTTGTGTTTAGAATTTATAAAGTTAAGTTTAATTAATCTTAAAGTTCTCATAAAAAATTTTTGTGTTATGTTAAAATTTATTTTTTAATAAATTTTAAAGATTGTCTTCCGGTGTTATTATGAAAATTGATAAAATAAATGCCAGCAGATAATTCTTCAACATTAAAACGATATGTTTTATTTATTTTTGTTTGAATTTCTTCGAGTGCTAGTTGCCTGATATATTTTCCATTATAATCGTATAATTCAATCATGATATTGTCGCTAGAATCAAAATCTATACTAAACTCTAAAGTTGTTGATATTGGATTGTTTTTTAAAGTGACCTGTAACGCTGTTCGGTTAGCTTCAACAGTAAAATCAGTACTTAAAGTAGTATTTGAAAACTTATAAAGTGATGTGCCAGTTGCATAAGCTAATGTTGAATTTACAATAAAAATTTTATTCAAATTATTGCCAACGTTTAAATTCGTCCAACTAATACCACCATCTAATGTTTCATAAACACCTGTGGTGTGACCACCCATCCACCCATGAGTTTCAGAAATGAAACCAACAGCTTGAACATCAGTTTCTGGTGCATTGTAACTATTCCAATTTATACCACCATCCGAAGTAGAAATTAGTTTCCCAGGATTGGGAGTTACCGCAGTTATCGATCCAAAGATAACATCGGTATTGTTATCTAAAATTTGAAGTTTCCAAACATATTCTCCAACAATATTCGAGTTATAAATTTCATTCCAATTAGTTCCACCATCAGTTGTTTTGAGTATTGTAGCGCCATTAGAGTTTCTGCCACTAGCAAAACCTATATTTTCTGTTAAAAAATAAATTTCTACTAGAGCATTGGCATACGCAGACATATCAATGTATTGCCAAGTTGCTCCACTATCTGAGGATTTTATAATGTGCGCAGGTGTAAAATAAGCACCACATCCATAAATGGTTGATGTTCCTACTGCATCTAAACCACAAATAGCTGAAGGATTTGGGTTTATGTTAGTTACTTCCGTCCAATTATCACCGCCATCAGTAGTTTTGAAAAATTCCCCATTTAACGTGCCTAAAAAACCAATATTTTCATCAAGGAATTCAATATTTCTGAAATAATAATTACCTCCTAACATACTTTCATTTAATTGTTGTGTCCAAGTTTCTCCGCCATCAAGCGTTTTGTAGACTGCAGCATAAAATCCATTTGCAGCCCAACCAATATTTTCATCAAGAAAGAAAATATCATCAAATCTTTGGTTGTTTATGTTTGATGAAACATTAGTTAGTACCTGCCAATTAGGCTGAGAAAAAGAATTAAAAACAATTAATAAGAAAATGTATTTAAGATTTTGCATTAAATTTTGATTTAAAACTTTAAAAAAAGATTTAGAATGCTAATTTAATTTAAGATTTTTTAATTCTGTAATTTACTAATCTTTAATTTGTAAAAAAAAGCTTTAGATAATCCTAAAGCTTTTTAAATATTTCAATTTTAAATTTTATTTTTTTATTATTTTAACGTTCATTTCTTCAACTTTTTTATCAGAAAGAAGCGTTGGTGAACCAAATAATAAATCGTCACTGGTGCCTGTTTTAGGGAATGCCATGACTTCTCTGATTGATACTTTTTTCTCTAAAATCATCATCAATCTATCCACCCCCCAAGCAATACCACCATGTGGTGGTGCTCCATAATGGAATGCTTTATACATGGTGCCTACACTTTTAAGCATTTCCTCTTTGGTATAGCCCATATTTTTATAAGTGGCTTCTAGAATTTCAGGTTTGTGAGCACGAACTGAGCCACCACCAATTTCGTAACCATTAAGGATTAAATCGTATTGTTGTGCTATAATGCTTCCAATTTCTTCTTCTTTACCATGCATGTGTTTATCTATATCGTAAACTGCAGGCATTGAGAATGGATTGTGGGTAAATGTCCATTTGCCAGTATCTGTTTTTTCAAACATTGGGAAATCAACTATCCAAGCGGGGCGTAATTCTTTAGCATTTATTAAATGTAACATTTTACCAAGCTCTTGCCTAACAGCATCCAAGGCTTTGTTGGCAGTTGCATAATCAGAAGCAGAGAAAAATACAATATCACCAACTTTAGCGTTTGTAGCTTCAATAATTCCTGCAGCTATATCTTCCCCTAAAAATTTTATAATAGGTGATTGTAAATCGTTTTCATTTACAATGATATAAGCTAAACCACCCAACCCGTGTTGCTGAGCAATAGCTGTAAGTTTTTCAATTTGCCCTTTGGATAATCGTTTTTTTCCTTGCTCTTTGGCTGAGGCTTTAATACATTTTACAACACCACCTTCTTCAATGGGTTTGCTAAATACTTGGAAACTTGTTTCTTTTACAATATTGGTGATATTTTGAAGTTTTAAACCAAAACGTAAATCTGGTCGGTCACAGCCGTAAAAATCCATAGCATCTTGATAGGTAATTACTTCAAAAGGATGTAATATCCATTTGTTGCCGTATACTTTTTTAACCACTTCGTTAAACATTTTAGTGTTTAAATCGATGATTTGTTGCATGCTCGCATAAGCAACTTCAATGTCTAATTGTGTAAATTCAGGTTGTCTATCGCCACGAGAATCTTCGTCTCTAAAGCAACGTGCAATCTGAAAATATTTTTCATAGCCACTTACCATCAACATTTGTTTAAATTGTTGAGGTGCTTGTGGTAAAGTGTAAAATGCACCAGCTTGTTTTCTTGACGGTACAATAAATTCCCTTGCTCCTTCATCAGTTCCGGCACTTAAAATTGGGGTTTCAATTTCTAAGAAATTTTCTTCATCTAATATATCACGAAGTAACTTAATAACTTTATGGCGGTTTACAATAACTCTTCTAACATCATCATTTCTATGATCTAAGAACTTGTATTGAAAACGTGTATTTTCGTTAGTTTTGGTAGCTCTTTTAATCTCAAAAGGAAGTGTTTTGGATAGGTTTAGGATATCTAAACTATTAGCCTCCAATTCGATAGTTCCAGTTCGTAAGGCAGCATTATAATCGTCTTCTTTTCGCTGAACAATTGTTCCAGTTACGGTAATTACCGATTCTGGTTTTAGTTTTACAAGGTCATTTAAATTCGGGAATGATTCTCTGCTTAATCGTACTTGAAAAACCTCTGTACTAGAATCGCGTAAGTCAATAAAAATGAGTTCACCATGATCTCGAACACTTGAAACCCAACCTGCAAAAGTTACCTTTTCAGAAATGTTTGCTTCTGAAATTGTATTGATTAAATGGGTTCTATACTCCTCTTTAACAATGATAGGGATTTGAGGTAAAACTTCTTCTTGTTCTTTTTTAGTAGTGGTTAAGCTTTCTGATTTCGTTTTTACATTTTCAACAATATATTTTTCTGTAGAGTTTGCGGCTAACTGACTTAAAACACCTTCACGAATTACTTTTCCGGAAGCACCCTTGCCAATAACAGCAATGACTTTTCCAACTAAAATACCAGCTTTTCCTTGGTTTCCTTCTTTAATTTCATTTGCAATTACTTCATTTTCTAAAATTACTTTTGCTATAGCTTCGTAAATTTTTTCTTCAGAAATGGTGTTCTCCTCAAAATAGGCGTTATAATCGAACGATCTATCTTTTAAGTAGGAAGTAATCGCATTTTGAACTAATACAGATGTTATTTTTTCTTCTTTGAATAATTGGAATATTTCAATAAGATGTTCAATTCTATGAATTTCTCCATACTCATCTGCTCCAATATTATTTACTAATGTTTTAGCTACAAATGATGGGTCTTTTATTACATTATTTATAGCAACAAAAGTGCTAGAGCGTAAAGAATCTGCAGTAAAAAACTTGGCGTCTTGTGGTAATACACCACCATTTATCAAAATAGACTCCACAGCAAAAGGAAGTGTTTTACTATCAATTTGTATAGCTTCAATAGCAGTTCTAATGTTTATAAAAGGTAAATCAGGCTCAGAAATAAAACGATAATCAGCTTCAAATTCTTTTTTGCGCATGGTTTTGGTTTGCTTTAAATCAGCATCCCATAAAACCGTAGTTTGATCTGGTCTAAATTCTTTATGATCTATGTAATAATTTAGTTGTTTTTCAACTTCTTCTTTTAGAGCATCTAATATAAACTTAAACGAGTTCAAATTTTTAATCTCAGTTCGAGGATTTAAGGAATAACTATGCTTTTTACGAAGTGATACGGAAACATCTGATTTAAATTCGCCTTTTTCGAGGTTAGCTTCAGATATTTTTAAATTTTGAACAATACGCTGAATATATTGCGCATACGTTGATGCATCCTCAATATGCCGAATACAAGGTTCTGTAACAATTTCAATTAAAGGAACACCTGCTTTATTAAAATCTACTAAGGATATTGTTTTCTCGTGCATTAATTTAGCGGCATCTTCTTCAATGTGCACCTGCGTTAAATTAACTGTAAATTGAGAACCATCATTGCGGAAACACGATACTTGACCGTCTGGAATAATTGGATTTTGAAACTGTGTTATCTGAATGTTTTTTGGGTTATCAGGGTATTCATAATGTTTTCTGTCCCATGAAATCACTTCGTTACTAAACGAAGATTTCACCGCTTTCCCAAAATAAATTGCTTTATTAATAGCTTCTTTATTTATAGCTGGCAATACACCCATTTGTCCTGTACATACCGAACAAATATTGTGATTTGGTAAATCTATTTCTTGATTCGGGCAAGAACAAAACAACTTGGTTTTTGTGTTTAACCGAACGTGGGTTTCCAGTCCGATAACCAACTCTAAATCGTGGGCTTTAAGTGCAGCGTCTAATTGTTCCAGTTCCATTATATCGTATCTTTTAAGAAGTTAGCAAACTTCAAAA
>JANQTJ010000027.1 GCA_030731745.1 Flaviramulus sp.
TTACGTACTAAGAGTGCTGTTGATGCTATTAAATTTACGCTTCAAACTACAAAAATGGAAGAGCCAACAGCAGAAGTTGTTGAGGTAAATCAAGTAGTATCTGAGCAAGATGAAGCTAAGAAAATGAAATTAGCTGCACAAAACGCTGCGAAATTTGCAAAACAAAACACACAAGAAGTTGATGTGCAACCTATGAGTGCTGAAGAAATGAAAGCCCTTATTGCACAAGCCAAAGCTGGAGAAGGTGATGATTGTTTAATGTGCGGATCTTAATAATTAGCACTTGTAAATTTTTCTCAATTCTAACCTCAAGGAATTTGAGAGGGATTTAAAATTAAGTGTTGTAAAAAGCACCTCGAAAGAGGTGCTTTTTTTATTGCGTTAAAATATCTGTTCCTAAATATGTATCATCTTTATTATAAAACCAAGCTCTAGCTTTGGGCATTTTTATATGATTTATTATAGCTTCATCTTTCAATAAAATATACTCACCACTATCAGGTTTTATTTTACCCTTATCATCGGTTTTAAAAAATTGATAAATCTCCATAGCATAAGTAGTGGGATTAAAATAAAAATACCACACATCACTACCAACTTGAGAGTCATAATCTACCCTAAATGTTAAATAGTCTTTTCCTTTAAATCGTTTCGTCTCAACTTTATCACTTATGTTGGTTCCAGGGTTCTTAAGTTTCATGGGTAAACCATACAAATACGTGTAATAGTTTTTATAAAGCTCGGTTGTTTCACAGTGAGAACGATTTAGTTTTGTTGTTTGTTTGGCAATTCTTAAAGAATCACTTTTAGTTATAATACATGCTCCTTTATCTGAAGTATGTGTAGTTATGAGACTATCTCGTTTTGATATCAACTTAAAGTAAGATTTTGGTAAGTTAATAGTTACTTCACTGTCTCTTTTACCACTATTTGGTGTTTCCATGGTTATAAAAAGTGTGCCATTAAAAGTTTTCCAATTCTCTTCAGGATCGTGATAAGATATGGCTTTTTCTAGCAGCTGTTCACCAGATATATTTTGACTAAAACTTTTTAAATATGTTAAAATTAAAAATAATAGTATTGTAAATGTTTTCATGATAAAAATGAATTAGTTCTCTAATTTAAATTATAAAAACAAAAAGCATCTTGTAAAAGATGCTTTTTTATATTATTTGGGAGTTGATTTTATTCTTCTTCTTCAGAAGTTGTTGTTATTTTTGCTGGTTTTACCGATGCATCATGAGAGTTATAATACTCTTCTAAAAGATTCATAGTGGCATTTAACAAATCTTTGGTTTCTAACAATAAACTAAAATACAACGTCGTGTTTTTTGGACTGGATTCTTCATTACGAGTACGCTCTACTTGTTTTTGAATCTTACTAGTAACAAGCTCTAAAATTTCTTGTTTTCTTCCTAAAATAGTTCCAATTTCTTCAAAAGATCTTGATTCAAATGCATTTTGAGTATTATTAAAAAATGTTTCAAAACGCATATCAACTTCTTTTAACTCTTTTATTTGGTTGAATTTTAGTTTTTTATGGTTGTTACTTACGTGTTTATGGCTTACTTTACTTATGTATTCAAGCGATTGTGCCATGTCTTGCAAGTATCCCAAAATATGAATATAGAAATTACTAGCTCCTACACTAGTTTCGTCTAAATTTTTAATAAAATAGAAAATATTATCCCTTAGTTCATCAACTTCACTAGAAAGTTTAGTAACTTGTTTTTTATTCTTTTTTAATAAATCTAAGTCTTGTTTTGCTAAACCGTTAATTGCAGTACTATATATTTTATTACCACGTTTAACAACATTAGCTATATTATTAGCACTTTCGTGAATAACACCTTGTATAGAACTGCTTTCTGCTTTTTGTAAACTATCTTCAACTTGTAGTTCTTTAGCTTTTTTTCTGTGATTTAAATAGTTTCTAACAAGTAACATAATAGCCAAACTTAGTAATATTGTTAAGGCAATACCTCTTCCGTAAAATAAAATTAAAGCCATTACAGCTGCAGCTGCAAAAGCGCTTAAAGCGGTAAAGAACCATCCA
Organism: Flaviramulus sp.; assembly: GCA_030731745.1. Classification (GTDB taxonomy): domain Bacteria; phylum Bacteroidota; class Bacteroidia; order Flavobacteriales; family Flavobacteriaceae; genus JANQTJ01. Next base: position 2,057 of record JANQTJ010000027.1, read on the forward strand.
CCTATAACATTTAAAACACCTGCAACTCTGTAAACGGCGCTTTCGCTTCCCCAAGCACGATCTGCTAATGAGGTACCCATTGCTACCATAAAAGTTACGTAGGTTGTAGATAATGGTAACTTCATAGAAGTTGCTAACGATATTAATACACTCGCTACCATAAGGTTTACAGCAGCTCTTACTAAATCAAAAGCAGGTAAATCTTCAGATTTTATGGCTTTTGAAACGGAAGGTTTAACAAACTGTTTGTCTATATATTGATTAACTGATTTAGGAATTAGGTTGTTAAAACCTTCAGAAGCAGCAATACTTATTCTAACAATCCCTCTTGAGAGGTAGTTGGGTTCAAAACGTTCTTTTCCTTCATCTTGACGAGATAAATCTACAGAGGTTTTTACTACAGAAATAGCTTTACTAGAAAACCATAAAGTTAAAACCATAATGAGTCCGGCTATAAGTAATAAAACAGGCTTTGTTGGAACTGCTTGTGATAATTCTGTCATTCGATAATCTGTAGCCAAAATACCGCTTTCAAACCAGTGTGTAAAGGCATCATAAGCGGCTATAGGTACTCCAATGAAATTAACCAAATCGTTTCCTGCAAAAGCAACTGCTAGCGCAAATGTTCCAACTACAATAATGATTTTGTAAATATTTATTTTGAAAAAGGAGATTAATAAAAGCGATATAATACTAAAAAAAACAAAGCCAATACCTAATAAAGTAAGAGGATTTGTTGAGATTAAACCTTTAATACTTTCATTCATAAAAGATGCATTTTTAATACCTTTAATTAGAATAAAGTACATGATTGATGTTACTGCAAAACCACTAAATACGGCTCCATAAAGATCTGGTTTTTCATTAAAATTAAAAGATAATAATAGTCTTGAAATAAATTGAATAATGGCTCCAACACTAAAAGCAATCACAACAGATAATAGGATTCCTAAAATAATTTCGATAGCTTTTTCATTATTAATATAGTTACCAACATCTAATAAAGTTTGGGTGTCATCATTAGCAATTTTAATAAGGGCAATACAGACAGAAGCTCCTAAAAGTTCAAAAACTATGGAAACTGTTGTAGAGGTAGGAAGCCCGAGGGTATTAAAAAAATCTAATAATAATATATCTGTTATCATAACTGCCATAAAGACGATCATGATTTCATCAAACATAAATTCACTAGGGTTAAAAATACCTTTTCTTGCAACTTCCATCATACCACTTGACGACATAGCTCCTAATGCTACACCTAAACTGGCAACTATCATGATGGTTTTAAAAGAAACTGCCTTTGAACCAATAGCAGAATTAAGAAAATTTACAGCATCATTACTAACACCAACAACTAAATCGGCTACAGCTAAAAAAGCGAGCGCCACTAGCATGTAAATATAAATATCTCCCATCTAAATGTTAAAATATATTAAAAACAAATGTCGAATTTTTAATCGAACTCAATGTTATGGAAATGTTATGTTCTTTTCAATCTATACTAAAAAAAACAAACTAAAATTACCCTTTATATGAGGTTTTTATTCTATCTATATTCATATGTTAATACTTTTTTATTTGTTAAAATACTGAAAAACAATAATTTATATATTTAATGTTAATTTAATGTTATGTAAGTGTTGTTTAAACGTAAATTTTATAGTATGTTTGTAAAGTAATTATTAATTTAAACCCCACGAAAAATGAAAAATATAGCAATCTTATTTATAGCTTTTTTTACCACTTTAGTATTTGCTCAAAAAGAAAGAACCTTAAAGCTTAACAAAGAAACTAATTTAATTGAAGTTGTTTATTATCATGATAATGGTGTAGTAAGTCAAATGGGGTCCTATACTGCTGATGGTAAGTTGGAAGGTAAATGGTTAAGTTTTGATAAAGAAGGAAATAAAACAGTTACTGCATTTTATAGTGAAGG
>JANQTJ010000028.1 GCA_030731745.1 Flaviramulus sp.
TTGCCAGATTTACAAGCAAGAATTCAAGTGGCTTTATTTAATATTTTACAGGAAGGAGATATTCAAATTAGAGGTTTTAAATTGAGGTTACCTTTAGATATTCAATTTTTATTTACTGCAAACCCTGAAGATTATACCAATAGGGGTAGTATTGTTACACCTTTAAAAGACCGAATAGGGTCTCAAATTTTAACCCATTATCCAGCTGATATAGAAACTGCTAGAAAAATAACAGAGCAGGAGGCAAGAGTTGTTGAAGCACAAAAAACTTCAGTAATAGTTCCAGACTTAGCCAGAGATTTATTAGAACAAATTGTTTTTGAAGCTCGCGAAAGTGAATTTATTGATGCCAAAAGTGGGGTTAGTGCGCGTTTAAGTATTACTGCTTTAGAGAACTTACTAAGTACAGCGGAAAGACGAGCTTTAATAGCTGGTGATGGTCAAACTATTTTAAGGCTATCAGATTTTATTGGAATTATTCCGGCTATAACTGGTAAAGTAGAGTTGGTATATGAAGGAGAACAGGAAGGGGCTGCCGTTGTTGCTTATAATTTAATTGGGGAGGCTGTTAAAAGTTTATTTGTTGAGTTTTTTCCAAAAATAGAAAAGCTTCAAAAACAAGATGAAGAATCACCATATGATGATATTGTTTCTTGGTTTTTCAATGAAAAAGAAGGGTTTGAATTATTAGACGATTTGAAGGACAAAGAATATAAAAATATTTTAAATGCGATTTCTCCACTTGATGATTTACTAGGTAAATATCAACCTAACTTATCAAAACAAGATAGCTATTTTGTAAAAGAGTTTGTATTGTGGGCTTTGTCAGAATTTAAGTTGTTGAGTAAATTACGATTTTCAGAAGGTATACAGTTTAAAGATCCGTATGGAAGTTACATAAGTGGAATTTAAAATTTTTATATAAAACTCAATAATAATTTTTTAAATCAGTCTATTATTTTGCAATTAAAAATTAATAGGCTGATTTTTAAGTCTATTATTTGGGTAATGTAAAATAAAAAGTAGTCCCAACATGTAATTTTGAATCAAACCAAATTTCACCTCCATGAGATTCTACTATTTTTTTTACAATTGACAAACCAATACCACTTGAGTCTGTTCTATTATTAAGTTTTTTAAATATTTCAAAAACAAGATGAAAATGTTTTTCATCTATTCCAATACCATTATCTTCGATAGAAAATTTAATAAATTCAGCTTGATTTTCCCAATTAATATTTACAAAACTATCTTTTGTTGAATCTTTATATTTGTAAGCATTATCAAGTATATTTTGAAATATTTGTTTAGCTTTTGTTTCATTTAATTTAACTTCAGGTAGTGTTTTTACTATATTTATTTCTAAAGTTCCCATACTATCTCTATTTAAATTAGTTATAATAGAGCTAACTATTGGTTGTAATTCAGATTTATTACCAGTAATTGATGAAGATGCTCTAAGTTCAGAAAATTGTAGGGTATTAGAAATTAACTTATCCATATCATTAACAGACTCTAAAATAATAGAAATATATTCTAAACTTTCTTCATTTAATTTACCAGCATTATCTTCTTTTAACCAGTTAATACAAGACGATATAGTTCTTAATGGTGTTTTTAGATCATGTGATACTACATGGGCATAATTATAAAGTTCTTTATTACTCTCAGTTAAATCTGTAATTAACTTTTCATTTTCAATATTTAATTTTTTTAATTGTGTAATATCTAAATGAATCCCTACTGAACCAATTACATCACCTTTAATATTGTAATTAGGTGCGCCACTAATGAGCCAGTACTTGGTATCTCCATTTTTAGTATTAATTTCAATTTCATAGATATCATCAATGCCTTTTTCACGAATTTTATTTTTTTGATTCATGATTCCTACCTCCTGTTTTTTTAATAAAACCTCTTTTGCTTTTTTTCCAATAAGTTCACTGGAATTATAACCACTCATATTGCAAAAGGCATTGTTTGCAGTTAAGATAGTATCATTATTATCAACTTCCATTAATCCCAGATTAATATTGTCTATAATATTTTTGTATTTTTTATTTTGATATTCTATAGTTTTATCATAATTAATTTGAAGTGTAATATCTCTATATGTCCACATATGGCCATCTAAATTTTCGTTATGGTATATTGGGGTGTAATCTCTAGATACAAATCTACCATCTTTTAATTCAAGTATTTCATTAGTTACTACTTCTTCATTTTCAATGATTTCTTCAACTCTTCTTCCAAATTCATCTTCATTTACAAAATTGCCTTTAGAATTTTCTCTTGCAATTTCACATGATAGTCCTATTAATTGATGTTGGTACTCAATTGGAATATTAAATAAATTTAAAAAAGTATGACTAACAAATTCTATATATCTGTCTTTAGATTCAATAATCTTAGCATCAGAATAACTTTCAAAAATAAGTTGTAATCTATTTTTTGTAAATTCAAGTTCCTTTTGTTTCAGTGATTTTTCTAATTCTGTAGCAGAGTTTTTTAAATGTAGAGCAATTAAAACTGAAATTTTAGATAAACTAGTTAATTGATCTTTAGTGAAATGATTTTTTTTAGGATGTTCAGAGTCAATAATACCAATTACTTTATCATCCAATAAAATTGGAATAGTAATTTCGGACAATCTAGTTGCATCATCAACAACGTAATCTAAATCTTTAGATGTATCATTGATTATTTCACCTTTTTTATTTCTTGTGACTCTTCCAACTACACCTTTATTTAGTGGTATTGATACTTTATTTTTTGATAAATTATTAGAATTTAATTTTTTATCAGTTCTAGCTAATTCGACTAACTCGTTATTAACTATACCATAAAACACACAATCATTAGTATTTAAAAATTTTGAAACATAATTAACCAAACTATACGCATTACTAAAAATATCATTTGATTTTAATAAATCTTTCAAAATTTGACTTTCAAAATTTTCAAAATTCTGTAGTTTTTGTATTTCCAAATCAATTAAATACTGTTCGGTTACATCTCTTATTATTGCTTGATATGCATATGGTTTTTTATCAGAATCAATTAAAATTTTTGCCTTAATATCAACGTATTTTTTTTCTTTATTTCTATTTACAAATTCATAATGAAAAGTTGTGTTTTTATTTTTAAAATTATCTTTTTTAAATAGTTCGTAGATTTTATTTTTATTCTTAGTAGAAAATTGAGAGATATTACTTAGTTTAAAATCTTTTTCAAGACCAATAAGTTTAGAAGCTTCTTTATTGATTTTTAAAATGTTACCTTTAAAATCTACTACAAATAATGCATCAACAAGATTATCTAATAGATCGGTTTGAAATTCTTCTTGGGTTAATACTTTATTTGAAAGTTGTATATTATTTTCATAAAGCTCTCTTAAGCGATTTTCTACAAAACTTTCAGCAAGTTCTCTAGATTTACGCTCCCTTTCTAGGGCTCTTTTTAAAATTAATATTTCGTCTGTAATCAAAATAAATAGGTTTTTAAGTTAAAATTGAATTTAAAAAATTATTTAATTTGTAAGATTAGTTACAGTTTTAGTGAATTCCATCTCAATAATCTAATCTAGTTCAATATCAAATTTCACTCCTTTATTATGATCAAAAGACGTATCAATTTTAACAGTTCCATTTACTTTGAAATGATTAAGTGTTTCTTTTATTAAACCAATAGCAAAGTAAGTTAAACCTTTCCCAGAATTATAAATTATAGTTAATTTACAATCCGTTTTTTCAACAATTCTAAAAGTTGGAAGATCGGCATCATTGTATAGTTTTCTTACTTCAATATGTATATGGTTTTCAATACCAGCTATTAAATCTAATGGATTACTATAGTGTTCTGTAATATATGAATGCTTGCCTACGAGATATGGAAAAACAAAAATCCCAAATTTCTCTAGTAAAATATCTGTGTGTGTATTTGTTTTTTTAGATACAAAGGTTAAAAGTGTAACTAGCTCATCAAAATCATAGTTGTTATATGAGCTATAAATACCTTCAGATTGCAAATTCGAATTCGTAATCATTTCATCAACCACCTGTAATCCTAGGTTTGATTCAATAAATTCTATAAAAATTGGTAAAAATGAATCCTTTCATGAAGTTTTTTTGAATTTGTTATCTAAATTTTTTAAAACTTTATGTCCTTTTGATTGTTTCCAATACTCTATTATTAGTTTAATATTAGATTTGTATTTTGTAAAATCGACTTCTTTTACAAAATATCCCGCACAACCTAATAATTGGCATTTTTCAATATCAGAAATGTTATTTGAGGTTGAATGAATTATGACTGGAATTGATTTTAAATCATCATTTTTTTTGATGGTAGATAAGAACTCTATACCATCCATAATGGGCATATTTAAATCTAGTAAAATAAAATCTGGTAAGTTGCTTTTATGTTTTAATAAAAAATTTAAAGCTGTTAGTCCATTTTCAGCTATATCTAATTCTATTTCTGGATATTCGGAAAAGATTTTTTTTAACCCTAGAATAACTATTTTATTATCTTCTGCTATTAATACTTTCATTTATTTTCAATTAATTGAATTAATCTATAATGGTGAGAGTATTATAAAACGAGAGCAGATTACTGATATATACCTTAACAAATATAAATAAATATATTATTATGTAATTAATAAATTGTATTTATTCAAGCGTTTTTGCAATAACATAAAAATTCTTATCAACTCTTAAAGTAGAATTTTTGTTTTCCAAGTTTAATGTTTGCCATTCAACTTTTGGGAATAACCATTGTTCTTTTTCATTAATAGTTACTTGAACGGGCATATCAAAATTATCAACTATGTTAATCCATCTATATTTAAGTTCTTTATTTTCAATTTTATATTCTAGAGTAGGTATACGTGTATCTCTTAAATATTGATTAAAAAACTCAGTTAAATCAATACCAGTTTCAGTACTTAAAAAATCTTCAATTTGTTTTGTGGTAACGGTTTGATGATAAAACGTAACGTTCATTTTACGTAAAGTTTGTCGCCACTTTTCATCATCTTTTATAAGTTTACGCAGCGTATGTAACATATTAGCACCTTTATAATACATATCACTAGAACCTTCATTGTTCACATTATAGTTTCCAATTATAGGTTTGTCGTTTTGTATGTTTTTTCTTGTGCCTATAACATATTCAGCAGATGCTTCCTTTCCGTAGTAAAAATCTAAAAATAGATTTTCTGAGTAAGCCGTAAAACTCTCATGAATCCACATGTCTGCGATATCCTTATTAGTAATATTATTTGCAAACCACTCGTGTCCAGATTCATGAATAATTATGAAATCAAATTTTAAACCCCAACCAGTGCCAGATAAATCATTACCTAAGTAACCCATTTTGTATTGATTCCCGTAAGTTACAGAACTTTGATGTTCCATACCTAAATATGGAACTTCCACAAGTTTGAAGCCATCTTTATAAAAGGGGTATTGCCCAAACCAATGCTCGAAAGCTTTCATCATTTTAGGAGCATCTTTAAAATGTTCTTTTGCTTTTACTAGATTATATTTTAAAACATAATAATCCATATCTAAATTACCTCCTTGTCCATCATATACCTCTGAAAAGTGAGCGTAATCTCCAATATTAATATTTACGCCATAGTTGTTTATAGGGTTGTTTACAAACCAAGTATAAGTTTTAGTATCTCCAATTTGTTCTATTTTCCTGAGTCTTCCATTAGATACATTCATAAGTTTTGATGGCACATTAACACTAATTTGCATACTATCAACTTCATCATACATGTGGTCTTTATTAGGCCACCAAACACTAGCTCCCAAACCTTGGCAAGATGATGCTATGAAATGATTACCATTAGTATCTTTTTTCCATGAAATGCCTCCATCCCATGGGGCTCTTACAGCTTCTTTTGGATTTCCTTCATAATAAACATCTAAACTATTTACATCATTACTATTTTGAGAATCTTTAAGTTTTATAAAATGCGCAAACCCATCATTAATAACTTCTAATTCTTTTCCATTTTGAATTACTTTAGTAATTTTTAAGGGTGTTTGTAAGTCTATTTGCATTACAGAGTTTGGTTCCAAAACTTTGTATTGAATGGTGTTTTTCCCTGAAATGAATTTTTCTTCTGGATTTACTTTGATGTCTAAATAATAATATGTTAAATCCCACCAAGCGCGTTCTGGTGTGATGCTACCTCGCAAAGTGTCTTGTTTAGTAAAATTTGATTTTTCTTTTAAAAGTGCTTGTGAAAATGATTGTAATGACATCAAAACAATCATAAAATTAATTACCAGTTTAAATCTATTAATCATTTTTAAATATTTTATTTTTTTTATAAGTTTTCCCTTCCAAAGAATTTAAGTAAATGGGGATTGAGTTTAACCCTTTTTTTGTGGGTTTAAATATGCCAAAATGGAGATGTGGTGTGGTGGTCCAACCCGTAAATCCAGAAAGTCCAATAGGTTGATTAATTGTAACAGAATCTCCAACTTTTATTAAATTAGAATGCTGTTTTAAATGGACATACTGAGCTATTGTATTATCTGAATGGTAAATTACTATGTAATTAGCAAAGGGTCTGAATTTTTTTGTGGTTCCTTGTTTATTATGATGACTTACTACTTTTATAACAACACCATCACGAGTAGCAACAACTGTATCACCAATATTCATTTTAAAATCTATAGTATGTCTAGAAACTTCATTATTATGAGTAAAACTTCCATTGTAACCCTGTATTACTTTATATTGCTTTCCTTTTAAATAGGGTAAACCATAATTATAGGTAGTATCATAAGATTGTTTTTTTTCGTCATGATAACCATAATAATGTTCGAATTGATATTTTTTTAATATAGAAATTGAATCTTCATCTATTTTTCCAAATTTTAGTAACCGACTAGTTTCTCTAGCTTCAGATTGAATGTAACGGACGGTATTATTTTCTAGATTTTCAATTTTAGAAAAAACTGGGCAATAAAGTGTGTTTTTGTAAATAACCAATAATGAATCTTTTGAATATTCAAACGAAACGCTTACTGAGTTTTGTGATTTTCCAGCACAACTAGTTAGTATAAAAAACAAAAACAAATACCATACGTTATAGACTCTAATCACTTTATCTCATAATTTTATTTGGAAATACTACAGTACTTTCAAAACCATTTTCTCCAACTGTAGCTACTCCAAAAAAGGAATTATCAATAACGATGCCTTTTAGTGTAAAATCGGTTACATCCCCTACATATCTACTATGATCCCAAGTGGGTGAGGTGGTATCTCGCCAATATATTTTATAACCTTTAGCACCTTCTACCTTATCCCATTTCAATTTTGCATCTGCTTCAACAATACCACCAATAGCAATATTTTTAGGCAATGGTGGTGCCCAAGCTAAACTAGCCAAATTTATAGCATTTACAGCGGTTAGTTTTTTTGCATAATCAAAATTAACATGTTCTAAAACATCGCCATATTTAATACCGTTTTCCTCACGGATATCTTGATGTTGTTGGGTATAGTTTTCATGGGCTTCCATAATTCTTATGCCTGCAAAACCTAAATCGTTAAATGGACGATGATGGCCACCACGACCAAATCTATCTAATCTGTAAATCATCATCGGGTTCATTTCTGGCATATATGTTTTTACAGTTTTATGAACATAACGAGCTAATTGACGCGAAATACCATCTACTTCACCACCATAAAAACGTCTAGAATTTCTCTCACGATCAGTTTCATTTGCAGGAACGGGCTCAGAAAAAATTCTAAAAGTTCGATTGTCAATCACACCATCTACACCGTTAATATTTCCAATCATATCATTATTAAGTACTCCAATTACTTCCCAGTTATTTTCTTTCGCATATTTAGCTAATCCAGCACCACCAAACAAACCTTGTTCTTCACCAGATAAACCAACATAGATGATACTATTTTCAAATTGGTATTTAGATAATACTCTAGCAGCCTCAATAGTTCCAGCCATTCCAGAAGCATTATCATTGGCGCCTGGGGCATCTGTTGTAAAATCCATGGTATCACTTGCACGGGAATCGATATCACCACTCATAATAATGTATCGGTTTGGGTATTTGGTACCTTTTTGTACTGCAACTACGTTAACTACCCATGCATCATGAGGGACTCTTCCATTACCTTCTTTTGTTACAAAATCTTTTTGATAAAACACATTTAAGCAATTATTACAACCTTTAGAAATGGTTTCAAATTCAGATTTTATCCAACGTCTAGCTGCACCAATACCTCTGGTATTTGATAAGGTGTCGCTAAAGGTGTTTCTAGTGCCAAAGTTTACTAAAGTAATAATATCTTTTTCAATTCTTTCAGCTGAAACCTCATCAATAATATCATATATTTTTTGATTTGTTTGTGCAAAAATGATTGTAGTAAATATGAGAGTAAGTGCTATGAATATGTTTTTCATATTATTTTGTGTAATTAAATTTAACTGTTTCAATTGATCCATTTTCTTGACGAATGTCTACATAAACATTCATTTCATTACTACTTATTTTTTCGAAAGTCATACCTTCGAAAATAGCTTTTGTTGGTGTTATTTTTATTAATGGGAAATCTACAGTTTCATCTTTCGTTTCCCAACCTTTTAAATCTGAACCAAAATGTTTTAATTGAAGAATAAGAGTGTTTTCAACTTCGCGGATTATTTCTATTTCATAAAAAACTACATTACCTTTATCAATCAATTTAAAAGAAGCCATCATGGAACCTCCTGAAGGTTCACTCCAAATTTCTTCAGTGATTCCTCCAAATGCTTCACCTTTCCAATTTCCAGCAATCCAACTTATATTAGATAGTTTAGCTTCAAGTTCTTGATCTTGTGAAAAACAAAAAGTTGATATAAAGAATAAAAAGACAATTAGCTTTTTCATAGTTAAATTTTATCTAAAAATACTGAAAATAAAAAACGCTCCGAAATAAATTCGAAGCGTTTTTAAAAATTGAGTTAGTCACATTAAAAAATACTGTTTAAAACTAAAAGCAGTACTTATTTTCTTTAATTACTTTTTCAGCAATAATATTTCTTAACTCTATGATATTAGGCATGTTCACGTATTTAATATAACGTTTTAATCCCATGAGCATCATACGTTGTTCATCGCCTGTTGAAAAAGATATGATAGAATGTTTTCCAGCAGTTTCTATCACATCAATAGCATGAAATAAATTTAATTTTGCCATAGCTATTTGTTCTTTAACCTTTTCTTCCCCATCTTTTTTAACCATTTTTTCTGCACGTAAAATTGCAGACTCTGCTAAATATATTTGAATTAGAATATCGGAAGCAGCCAACATAAGTTGTTGATGTTTTTCTATTTGCTCACCATATTTTTGTAAAGCAGCTCCAGAAACCATTAAGAATAATTTTTTAAGGTTAATAATGATACTTTTTTCTTCCGAAAATAATTCAGAATAATCTGGCGTTTCAAATGAAGGAATGCCAGTTAATTCGTTAGCAACTGCTGTTGCAGGACCTAATAAATCGACATGACCTTTCATGGCTTTTTTAATAAGCATGCCAATACTTAACATACGGTTTATTTCATTTGTACCTTCATATATTCTGGCTATACGGGCATCTCTCCAAGCAGATTCTATAGGAGTTTCTTCTGAGAATCCCATGCCACCAAAAATTTGAATACCTTCATCAGTACAATTTTGAGTATGTTCAGATACCGCAACTTTTAAAATAGAGCATTCAATAGCATATTCTTCAACACCTTTTAATTCAGCTTCTTGGTGCGTATCTTTACCATTATTTTGACGAAGTATAATTCGATCTTCAATGTTTTTTGCAGCTCTGTAACTCGCAGATTCGCCAACCCAACAGTTGGTAGCCATTTCAGCTATTTTTTGGCGTATAGCACCAAAACTAGATATAGGTGTGTTAAATTGAATACGCTCATTAGCATATTTTACAGATTCTGTAATAACCCTACGTTGTGCATCTAAACAAGCTGCAGCTAATTTTATTCTACCAACATTTAAAGCGTTCATAGCAATTTTAAAACCGTTTCCTCTAGTGGATAACATGTTTTCAATTGGTACAACCGTATCGTTAAAAAATACCTGACGAGTAGAAGAGGCACGAATTCCCAATTTGTGTTCTTCTTCTCCCATAGTAATACCGTTAGGATTAGCAGGGTTGTATTCTACAATAAATCCAGTGATATTTTTATCATCTTCAATGCGTGCAAAAACAATCATCAAACTACAGAATCCTGCATTGGAAATCCACATTTTTTGCCCCGTAATTTTATATGACTTACCATCTTCAGATAAAACTGCTTTAGTTTTACCAGAATTGGCATCACTACCAGCACTAGGTTCAGTTAAACAATACGAACCAAACCATTCGCCTGAAGCTAATTTTGGAACATATTTTTGTTTTTGTTCTTCAGTTCCATATAGGGTTATTGGCATGGTTCCAATACCTGTATGAGCTCCAAAAGCAGTACTGAATGATCCGGTAGCTCCAGATATATAGTCGCAAACTAACATGGTATCTACAAATCCCATACCCATGCCACCATATGCTTCAGGTACAGAAATACCTAAGAAACCTAGTTCTCCAGCTTTACGCATCACATCTTGCGTTAAAGCGTAATCTTTCTTTTCAAATTGGGCTTTTTTAGGCCAAATTTCTCTGTCAACAAATTCTTTAACAGCTTCTTTCATCATAAGCTGTTCTTCATTAAAGTCTTCAGGAGTGAAAATATCTTCACATTTGGTTTCTTTTACAAGGAATTGACCACCACGTAAAATATCTTTTTCAGTTGCTTCCATCACTTATTGTTATTTATATCTTAATTTAAAAATTCAAAAATACCACATGCTCCTTGGCCAGTACCAACACACATAGTAACAGCACCGTATTTTCCTGTCATATTCCGCTTTCGCATCTCATCAAATAATTGAACAGAAAGTTTAGCGCCAGTACAACCTAGAGGGTGTCCAAGTGCAATAGCACCACCATTAACATTAATGATATCTGGATTTAAATTTAATTCTCTTATTACAGCTAATGATTGAGAGGCAAAAGCTTCATTAAGTTCAATTAATTCTAAATCTGATTGTTTTAAACCGGCTTGCTTTAAGGCTTTTGGAATGGCTTTTACAGGCCCAATTCCCATAATACGAGGCTCAACACCTGCAGCTGCATAATTGACTAATCTTGCAATTGGCTCTAGATTTAATTCTTTAACCATATCTTCACTCATTATCATTACAAATGCAGCACCATCACTCATTTGAGAAGAGTTACCAGCAGTAACACTTCCGCCTTGAGCAAAAACTGGTCGTAGGTTTGCAAGTGCTTCCACACTTGTTCCAAATCTAGGCCCTTCATCTTTAGTGACTATATATGATTTAGTTGCTTTTTTTCCATTTTCATCAATATATACTTGTTCTACATTGATAGGAACAATCTGATCTTGAAAACGGTTTTCAGATTGTGCTTTTAGGGCTTTCATATGTGATTGAAAAGCAAATTCATCCTGATCTTCACGAGAGACTTTAAACTGGTTAGCAACCGCCTCAGCGGTATTTCCCATGCCCCAATAATACTCTTCATGGCCAGCCTTAACTGTATCATAGTTTAATTCTGGTTTAAATCCTGTCATGGGTACAGAACTCATACTTTCTGAACCTCCAGCAATTATGCAATCTGCCATTCCAGCTTGAATTTTTGCAGTAGCTATTCCGATGGTTTCGATTCCTGATGAACAAAAACGATTCACAGTAACACCAGGAACATCAACACTGTTTAATCCAATTAATGAAATAAATCTTGCCATATTTAAACCTTGAGAGCCTTCAGGCATAGCATTACCAACGATAACATCATCAATTCTTGAGACATCTAGGTTAGGTAATTCTTTCATCATGTGCTGAATGGTTTCAGCACCCAATTCATCAGCTCTCTTAAATCGAAAAACACCCTTTGGGGCTTTACCAACTGCTGTTCTGTATGCTTTTACTATATATGCTTGTTTCATTGTTTTAATTTCTTAAAGGTTTACCAGTTTTTAGCATGTGTTGGATGCGTTCTAAAGTTTTACGTTCTGTACATAAGCTCAAGAAAGCTTCACGTTCTAAATCCAATAAATATTGTTCACTTACAAGAGTAGGCTCTGACAAATCACCACCAGCCATTACGTAAGCTAATTTATTTGCAATTTTATGATCGTGTTCACTTATAAAATTAGAAGCTTCCATGGAATCTGTTCCAACTAAAAACATTCCTAAAGCTTGTTTACCTAATACCTTTACATCTTTACGTTTAACTGGTTGAGTATACCCAGCTTCAGCCATTAATTTAGCGTGTGCTTTGGCCGTTGCTATTTGTCTATCTTTATTAACAACTACAATATCTTTTCCTTTTTGAAGAACACCCATATCAAAGGCTTCGTAAGCTGATGTTGCTACTTTAGCCATACCAATAGTTAAGAAATATTCTTGCAAGGTATTTAATTCAACATCACCTTTTTTGAAAGTATCTGATGCTCTTAACGCCATTTCTTTAGAACCTCCACCACCTGGGATGACACCAACGCCAAATTCAACTAACCCGATGTAAGTTTCGGCTGCAGCAACTACTTTATCGGCATGCATTGAAAGTTCACAACCACCACCTAGCGTCATACCATGTGGCGCTGAAATTGTTGGAATTGAAGAATAACGCATACGCATCATCGTGTCTTGGAAATATTTGATTGCAGCATTTAATTCATCATATTCTTGCTCAACAGCCATCATGAAAATCATTCCAATATTGGCACCAACTGAGAAATTAGCTCCTTGATTTCCAATTACTAATCCTTGGAAATCTTTTTCTGCTAAATCAACAGCTTTATTTAATCCAGCTAAAACGTCTCCACCAATTGTGTTCATTTTAGATTGGAATTCACAATTTAAAATGCCATCGCCTAAATCTTCAATAACAACTCCAGAGTTTTTAAATACTTCTTTAGACTTTCTAATATTATCTAAAATGATAAAGCTATCCTGTCCAGGAACTTTAACTTGAGATTTTTTAGGAATATCATAAGCATAAGTAGCACCTTCTTTAATTGTATAAAAAGACGTGCTTCCCGAAGCTAACATGTCTGTAACCCATTTGTTTGGTTCTAAACCTTCAGCTTTCATGATTTCTAAACCTTTTTCCAAACCTATGGCATCCCAGATTTGAAAAGGACCGTGTTCCCAACCAAAACCTGCTTTCATAGCATCATCAATTTTATAAAGGTCGTCAGTTATTTCTGGGATTCTGTTAGAAACATAGGCAAATAATGCAGCAAAACTTTTTCTGTAAAATTCACCAGCTTTATCTTTTCCAGAAACTAATACTTTAAAACGCTCAACTACTTTATCAATAGTTTTTGTTAATTCTAAAGTAGCAAAACTAGCACGTTTGTTAGCTCTATATTCTAGGTTGTTTAGGTCTAGCGTTTTAATTTCTTTACCTTCTTTTTTATAGAAGCCTTGTCCTGTTTTACTACCTAACCATTTGTTTTCGATCATGGTGTTGATGAAATCTGGAAGTTTAAAAAGCTCTAAACGTTCATCATCTTTACAATTTTCTGCAATACCATTTGCAACATGCACAAGGGTGTCTAAACCAACAACATCAACCGTACGAAAGGTAGCTGATTTTGGACGGCCAATTACAGGTCCAGAAAGTTTATCAACTTCTTCAATAGTTAAATTCATTTCTTTAACTGTATGAAATAAACTCATAATGCTAAAAATTCCTATTCTGTTTCCGATGAATGCTGGTGTGTCCTTTGCAACTACTGAAGTTTTTCCAAGAAATTGTTCTCCATAACCATTTAAAAATTCTAATATTGAAGCCTCAGTTTTTGGACCTGGAATAATTTCGAATAACTTTAAATACCTTGCAGGATTAAAAAAATGAGTACCACAAAAGTGCTTTTGAAAGTCTTCACTTCTGCCTTCACTCATAAATTTTATAGGAATACCCGATGTATTTGATGTTATCAAAGTGCCAAGGGTTCTATATTTTTCTAATTTTTCAAAAACTTGCTTTTTGATATCTAAACGTTCAACTACAACTTCCATAATCCAATCAACATTTGCAACTTTGGCAATATCGTCATCTAAGTTTCCAGTAGTAATTCTATCTGCAAATACTTGATGATAAATAGGTGAGGGTTTAGATTTAAGAGAAACTGTTAAGGCATCATTAACAATTCTGTTTCTAACAACTTTATCATCTAAAGTTAAACCTTTTGCTTTTTCTTTATCGTTTAATTCTCTCGGAACAATGTCTAATAATAAAACATCAACGCCAATATTAGCAAAATGACATGCGATGCCACTTCCCATAATTCCAGAACCAATAATGGCTACTTTTTTAATTCTACGTTTGCTCATTTTATTTTGAAATACTTTCTGTTTGATTGTAAATTTTTTTATTTGAAACCATGTCGTTTATGATTTCGGAAACTTCATAAAAGTGTTTTAGTTTTTCTTCTGAAATATTACTTTTTATAGCTTCATTAAATGTGAGTACTTTTTCTTTTGAATAAGCTCTTTTTTCTCTTCCAAATTCAGTCAATGAAATTATAACGCCTCTGCCGTCTTCTGGGTTAGGATTTCTTTCTATTAAACACTTATTTTCCATTGTTTTTAGTATTCTTGATAAACTCGTTGCTTCCATTCCTAATTTAGGACCTAATGCAGTTGATGGTGTCCCTTTTTCCGGATCGATACTTAATAAAGTAAACCCAGTAGCCATCGTACTTTCAAATTTAGCGGCTTCTTCATTATACATTTTTTGTACAGTAAGCCATGTAGTTCGAAGCACATAATCGATGGTTTTTTCTTTCATATTTTTTGATTGGTGATATCAAATATATAAAAAATTTATTATGCATGCATAATAAATTCAAGAAAAAATGGAATGTTTATCTATTACTTCAATTTTAATTATCGCTATTTAAGTAGTTGAGCGTTAAGGGCGATAAATTTTTTCGACAAGTTCTTGATATTTTTTCTTTATAACATCTCTTTTCATCTTCATGGTAGGTGTAAGATGTCCGGCATCAATAGACCAAATTTCTGGAGTCAATTCAAAGCGTTTTATTTGTTCCCATTTACCAAACTTTAAATTGCATTTATCAACCTCTTTCTGTATTCTAGTTTGAATAATTTGTGAATTAGCTATATCATCTAATGATGCTCCTACAGTTAAATTTTTTCTTTTAATCCAATCGCTTACAAATTCAAAATTTAATTGAATTAAAGCGGTAGGCATTTTTTCGCCTTCACCAATTACCATAACTTGTTCTATAAAGCGAGATTGTTTTAAATCATTTTCAAGAAGTGTAGGAATCACATATTTACCACCCGAGGTTTTAAACATTTCTTTTTTACGACCAGTAATTTTTAAAAAACCATCGGCATCAATTTCTCCTTTATCTCCAGTATGAAAATAATCACCTGTCATAACTTCTGCTGTTTTTTCATCATCTTTGTAATAGCCTAACATGACATTAGGGCCTTTTATTAAAATTTCACCATCTTCAGCTATTTTAACTTCCACATTATTAATAGGTTTTCCAACGGTACCTACTTTAAACATATGGTCGCCATATTTCCCAACTGATACAACAGGAGAGGTTTCTGTTAAACCATAACCTTCCATAATATGCATACCTGCAGCTGAAAAAACTCTTGCTAAACGTGGTTGTAGTGGTGCACTTCCAGATACCATAGTATATAATTCGCCACCCAATGCTGCACGCCATTTACTAAATATAAGTTTGCTAGCAATGCTTAATTTAAATTCGTACAAAGCACCATTTTGTTTATAAGGTTCCCATTTTTCACCTAAAGCAACAGCCCAATAAAATAATGCTTTTTTTATTCCTGTTAGTTCTTCTGCTTTAGCCATTATTTTATCATAAACTTTTTCAAGAAGCCTAGGAACCACACTCATTAAATTAGGCTTAATTTCTTTGGCATTGTCACCAATTTTATCAATGCCTTCAGCAAAATATATTGAAGTTCCAGCATATTGATAGATGTATATAAGGACACGTTCAAAAATATGACAAATAGGTAAAAAACTTAAAACTTTAGTATTACTTCCTCTTAAAGGAACTCTAGAAAAACTATCAAGTACATTACTAGTTATATTCCAATGTGAAAGCATTACCCCTTTTGGTTTTCCGGTTGTTCCAGAAGTATAAATAATAGTTGCTAAATCTTCTGGTTTAACTTCGTCTTTTCTAGTTTCAACTTCATTTTGATTACTCTCATCTTTACCAAGTTCAAATAATTCAGAATAGTGTTTACAACCTTTAATATGATCAAAAGAGTAAACCTCTTTTAATTTGGTATTAGCTTTAACTTTATTTACTTTTTCAAGAACTTCTTCATCTGAAACAAAACAATAAATAGACTCACTATGGTTAAGCACATATTCATAATCCTCAGCACAAATAGTTGGATAAATTGGTATATTTTGAGCACCAATTTGAAGCACACCAATATCCATAATATTCCATTCTGTTCTATTTGTTGAAGAAATTACAGCAATTTTATCATTTTTTTTAATACCTAATTTTAGCAAAGCTCTACTTATAGTGTTTGCTTTTTTTAAATATTCTTGAGTTGATGTTTTAACCCATTCCCCATTATATTTTGTAACTAAAGCCGCATCATTTGGCTTATTTTCTAATTGGTAATACGCAAAGTCGAAAAGTCTCTTTATTTCTGTCATTTTTTCTATATAGAATCTTGTATTGCAAAGTATGAAATAAAATAGAATTTTCAAATATCATAACCTAAAAGGGATGTTTTAATATTTAAATGAATTTTTTTTTGAGAATATGTTAATAATTTTAGATTAAAATAATATAAAATTATATGATATAAGTCATTGAAATTAAACTTTATACTTTATAATTTCATGGTTTCATATTAAATAAATTTAATATCATGGAAATCTTAGAAGATACAAAAATAAGGGTTTATAGATTTGGTAATAAAGTTGCCGATGGAAATAGTAAAATGAAAAACCTTTTAGGAGGTAAAGGAGCCAATTTGGCAGAAATGAGTGTTATTGGAATTCCAGTACCACCAGGTTTTACTATTACAACTGAAGTTTGTACAGAGTATAATTTATTAGGCGAAGAAGCTGCTATAGCTATGATTAAAAATGAAGTTGAGCAATCTATTATTAACATCGAATCTTTAATGAGGTCTAAATTTGGAGATACTGAAAACCCTTTATTGGTTTCAGTCCGGTCTGGTGCTAGAGTTTCTATGCCGGGAATGATGGATACTGTTTTAAATTTAGGAATTAATGATGAAGTAGTTGTCGGTTTAGCTAAAAAAACCAATAACGAACAGTTTGCGTGGGATTCTTATCGACGTTTTATTCAAATGTATGGCGGTGTTGTTTTAGGAATGAAACCCGCATCAAAAGAAGATATCGATCCTTTTGAAGAGATCATGGAACACCTCAAAGACAAAAGAGGTATTAAATTAGATACCGAATTTTCAATTCAAGATTTAAAAGATTTAGTTTACGACTTTAAAGATGCTGTAAAAAAACAAACCGGCCATGATTTTCCAACCAATCCTTGGGAACAACTTTGGGGAGCAATTATTGCAGTTTTTAATAGTTGGAATGGTGACCGAGCAGTTTATTACAGAAACATGCACGGATATCCAGCTGATTGGGGTACAGCAGTAAATGTACAAGCCATGGTTTATGGTAATATGGGTGATAATTCTGGTACAGGTGTTTGTTTTACTCGCGATGCAGGTACAGGTGAAAACGTTTTTAATGGCGAATATTTAATTAATGCTCAAGGGGAAGATGTGGTAGCAGGCGTTAGAACACCGCAACAGATCACAAAGTTAGGTTCTTTACGTTGGGCAGAATTGGCTCAAATTGTAGAAAAAGATAGAAAAGAAAATTATCCTTCTTTAGAAGAATTAATGCCAACTATTTTTAAAGAACTTGATTCTTACCAAAGAATTCTTGAAACGCACTACAAAGATATGCAAGATATGGAATTCACTATTCAAGATGGAAAATTATGGATTTTACAAACCAGAAACGGTAAGCGTACAGGAGCTGCAATGGTAAAAATTGCCATAGACTTATTAAATGAAGGGATGATTGATGATAAAGACGCTTTATTAAGAATTGAAGCCAACAAATTGGATGAGTTATTACATCCAGTTTTTGATGCTAGAGCACTTAAAAATGCACATGTTATTGCTCAAGGTTTGCCAGCATCACCTGGTGCTGCAACGGGTAAAATAGTCTTTTTTGCAGATGAAGCAGCTAAATTTAAAAATAGTATTCTTGTTAGAATCGAAACTTCACCTGAAGATTTAGAAGGGATGAATATTGCTAAAGGTATTTTAACAGCCCGTGGTGGAATGACTTCACATGCTGCTGTAGTTGCACGTGGTATGGGTAAATGTTGTATATCTGGAGCAGGTGCTTTAAAAATAAATTATAAGAACAGAACCCTTACTGTCGGAGATCATGAATATCATGAAGGTGATTGGATTTCATTAAACGGATCAACAGGAAATATTATTGAAGGTAAAGTGGAAACCGAAGAGCCAGAGTTGAGTGGAGAATTTGCAGAGATTATGAAGCTTTCAGATAAATATGCAGTAATGAAAGTTCGTACGAATGCCGATACACCAAAAGATGCTAAAATTGCTCGTAATTTTGGTGCGCAAGGTATCGGTTTAACCAGAACTGAGCATATGTTTTTTGAAGTTGATAGAATTAAAGCGATGCGCGAAATGATTTTGGCTGATACAGTAAAAGGAAGAAAACTAGCTTTGCAAGAACTTTTACCAATGCAACGTTCTGATTTTGAAGGTATTTTTGAAGCTATGCAAGGGTTATCCGTTACTATTCGTCTTTTAGATCCACCATTACATGAGTTTGTACCCCATCAATTAGCAACACAAAAAGAACTGGCCGATGAGATGCATATTTCACTACAAGCTGTTAAAAATAAAGTAGCAGAATTGGAAGAGTTCAATCCTATGTTAGGGCATAGAGGTTGTAGATTAGGAAACACTTATCCTGAAATTACAGAAATGCAAACTCGGGCTATTATAGAGGCAGCTCTTAATTTAAAAGAAAAAGGTATAATTTGTAATCCAGAAATCATGGTACCATTAGTTGGTTCGGTAAAAGAATTTGAAGCTCAAGAGCACATAATTAGATCAACTGCTAAAAAAGTTTTTGAAGAACGAAAAAACACTATTGAATTTTTGATAGGTACCATGATTGAAGTGCCAAGAGCTGCATTAGTAGCAGATTTAATAGCTGAAAAAGCAGATTTTTTCTCATTCGGGACTAATGATTTAACACAAATGACTTTTGGATATTCACGTGACGATGCTGGTAAATTTTTGCCAATATATATAGAAAAAGGTATTTTAAAAGTTGATCCTTTTGAAGTGTTAGATCAAGAAGGCGTTGGACAATTAATCATTATGGGTACAAAACGAGGTAGAAGTATAAAGCCTAATTTAAAAGTTGGTATTTGTGGAGAACATGGAGGAGAACCTAGTTCGGTAGAGTTTTGTTATCATGTAGGTATGGATTACGTGAGTTGCTCACCTTACAGAGTACCAATTGCTAGGTTGGTTTCTGCACAAGCAGCTATAAAAGCGGCTGTTTAATTTTTTTCATTTTGAGTTTAAAACCCCAAAGTAAAATTTTACTTTGGGGTTTTTATTATTGATTTTTTTAACTTTTAATCTTTTTTTATCTGAATGTTTTAACACAGTAAACAAAGAGTCATAAAGTTTTTTTAAGTTAACATTATTGTTTACTATATATTTTATATATTTGGTTAACCAAATTGGTAAACCAATTTAATTGTTTCCAAGTTATAAAAAAAGAATGAAGAATACAGTATTAAGTTATGTCCGTTTTATTATTTTTTCTTCTGTTTTACCAATTTTTGCACAATTAGTAACGAATCAATCTCAATTAAATAGTGCTATCTCATCAGCATCACCAGGTACTACCATTACATTAGCAAATGGTGTTTGGACAAATGCTCAAATTAGTATTGAAAAAACAGGAACATCAACTAATCCTATAACAATTGAAGCACAAACACCGGGAAGCGTTTTTTTTGAAGGAAATTGTAATATTAAAATAGGAGGGTCTTATATCATTTTGAAAGGAATTATTTTTCAAAATCCACCACCCGCACCAACTTCTATCAATACAAATAATCCGTTAATTGATTTTAGAGTTTCGAGTGATTGTAATAATTGCATAGTCACTAATATAAAAATTGATGGTTATAATGCCTTAGGAAAAGAGACAGATGTTTATAAATGGATTTTATTAAGAGGTGCAAACAATGAAATAAGTTATTGCTCATTCATTGGTAAAAATGGTGTTGGAAGCATCATTAATGATAACAGAAGTTCTACGAACCCAAATTATCATAAAATTCACCATAATTATTTTGCAGATAGAACACCTATAGGAGAAGTGAATGATTTAAACGATCAAGATGCCATTAGAATTGGAAGTAGTTCAACATCATTATCAAATTCATTTACAGAAGTTTATGATAATTATTTTTACAATTTTGTTGGTGAAGTTGAAGTTATTTCTAACAAAAGTGGAAGTAATAAGTACTATAAAAACACATTTGAAGATTATTCTGGCTCACTAACTTTGAGACATGGAGATAACTGCGAAGTTTATAATAATTTTTTTTTAGCAAATGGTCAATCTTTCAGCGGAGGCATTAGGTTGATGGGTGAGAACCATAAAATTTACAATAATTATATTGAAGGTACTGTAGCAAGATACCCAAACAATTCATCTACTAACGCTCTTGCTGGAATTAATATTCACAATGGAATATTAAATAGCCCTTTAAATGGCTATTATCAAGTAAAGAATGCCACCATTGTTAATAATACCTTTGTAAATTGTGATTTAGGTATTAGAGTTGGAGCTACATTTAGTGCTAGTACTCAAAATCAGCCACCACAAGATGTAGTAATTGGCAATAATATCATGTATGAAAATACTAATAGAGCCATACAGGTTACCACTCAACTTATAGGAACATCTTCCAAATATGAAAATAATATAAAACAAAACGGCTCATTCGATTCGTTTGGGTCTGTAACCGTTTCGGGTAACATTAACGTAACTTCAGGACTATTAACTTCTGGCACAGATTTTTATAGAATTCTTATCGGAAGTGCCGCAATAGATTATGGAACTGGGACTTACACTTTTTTAGCAGAAGATATTATAGGTGGATCAAGACCTGTAAATTTTGATGCAGGGGCAGAAGAATTGGGTAGTGGTGGCTCTAAACTACCTTACAAGCAATCAGATGTAGGTGTAAGAATTGGTTTTGGAGGTAGCACTTTGTTAAGTGTAAATAATACTAATTTAATTGAAGATAAACTTAGTTTGTATCCGTTGCCGGTTAATAATGGTATTTTGAATATTTCATTGGAAAAACAAAACTTAGAGACTGTTATTCTTCTTGATATGTTGGGAAGAATAGTTTATAAAAATGATATTAAATCATTTGAAGGACAAATAAACACCTCTAATTTTTCTATTGGGTCTTATATTTTGAAAGTTCGTGGAATTTCTAAAGTGATAATTATTAAGTAGTGAGAAATTTAAACTCTAAGTTAAACTTTATTACTCTTTTTTACTGAACTATTACAGTTAGTTGTTTCCTATTTTATTGATTTAAATATTAAATACAAACAAAAATGAAATTTAAGTTAATTTTTAAAATAGTCTAGCACTAGCAACAAATTATATCAGGTTTTGTCCATCTTGTAGATAGTATTTTTAATACATAATTCTGCTAAATTTCATTTGAATTGTGTCATTTTTAATTTCAAATTTGACTTTTCTGTCAAACGAGCTACCGTTTGTATAATATCTTCCAACAGTTTGTTCACTTTTCAATTATCACGATCAAATATCAATCTATAAGCACCATCTACTTTTTGATTATTTTTCATATCGAGAAATTTCTCAACAGTTTGGTTTAATTTCATCAAATTTCAGTTTTTGTATTTACGAGCGTTAAGAAAGCAATATTCCAAATAGTTTTGTAAGAAGAATTTTTGATTTTAGCTGTAATTCCATTTTTTTCTTAATTACAGGAAACTAAGGCGAAAAGTAATATTTTAAATATCAGTTTTTTTAATTTTAGGCAACTTCTTATACAATTATTTATATTACTATTATCTTGCGAATTAGTTTGAATAATAATAATTTCAATATTATTGTCTTGTGAATACTAATAATTCTCTTACAAAAAAACCTGAAAACTAGATCAGATTTTTTTTGAGTTTAAAATCTTATGATTATTCATTTTCTATCCACAATCTAGCATTCACAAACGCCTCTAACCAAGGAGAAACTTCATCTTTTCTGCCTTCAGGATAATTTGCCCAATTCCACTGGAAGGTTGAACGCTCAATGTGTGGCATGGTTACTAAATGGCGCCCTGTTTTATCACACATCATAGCGGTATTAAAATCAGAACCATTAGGATTGTGAGGATATTCTGCATAGCCATATTTTGCCACGATGTTGTATTGGTCTTCTGTATAAGGTAATTTAAATTTTCCTTCACCATGACTTATCCATACGCCTAAAGTAGTACCTGCTAGTCTGGATAACATCACAGAATTATTTTCTTGAACTTTAACTGATGTGAATGAACTTTCATGTTTATGAGAATTATTATAAGTCATTTTTCCATGAATTTCGTGTTCTGGATTGATAAGATCTAACTCCATCCATAACTGGCAACCATTACAAATTCCCAAAGATAAAGTGTCTGATCTTTTAAAGAAATCTTGAATCACTTTATTGGCTTTTTCGTTGTATTTAATAGCGCCTGCCCAACCTTTTGCAGATCCTAAAACATCAGAGTTACTAAAACCTCCAACAGCACCTAAAAACTGAATATCTTCAAGTGTTTCTCTTCCCGAAATTAAATCAGTCATATGTACATCCTTTACATCAAAACCAGCTAAATACATGGCATTTGCCATTTCACGTTCAGAATTACTTCCTTTTTCACGTAGAATAGCAGCTTTTGGTCTTGAGTTTCCAATTGCAGGTAATTTTCCTGTAAAATGTTTTGGGAATATATATTGTAAAGGTTGATTTTTATAATTGTCAAACCTGTCTTGTGCTAAATTATTAGCGGTTTGTTTATTGTCTAATAAAAAAGAAGTTTTATACCAAACATCTCGTAAACGGGATATTGTTAAAGTGAAAACATCAGTTGAATTGATGATACTCAAAACATCACTATCAGAAACTTTGCCAATGTTGAAAAATTCAATACCTGCACTATTTAAAACATTTTCTGTTGAAGCATCTTTTGATTGAAAAACAATACCTGCATTTTCAGCAAACAATAATTTTAACGAATCTTTTTCAGCTAAAGTAGAAAGGTCTAACGCTGCTCCAAGGTTGTTATCAGCAAAACACATTTCTAGTAAGGTAGTAATCAATCCACCTGAAGCTACATCGTGACCTGCAACAATTTGTTCGTCTTTTATTAATTTTTGAATGGTATTAAAAACTGTCTTAACATAAGAAGCACTTTTAACCGTCGGTGCATCATTACCTATTTTGTTCAATACTTGTGCGAACGAACTACCACCTAATTTGAAGTCATCTTGTGAGATGTTAATGTAGTAAATGTTACCTGCATTTTTTTGCAATACAGGCTCCACTACATTGCTTATATTATTGCAGTTTCCAGCTGCTGAAATAATAACCGTTCCAGGAGACAATACGTCGCCATCAGAATATTTTTGTTTCATGGAAAGGGAATCTTTTCCTGTTGGAACATTAATTCCTAAATCGATTACAAATTCTGAAACAGCTTCAACTGCTTCATATAAACGCGCATCTTCACCTTCGTTTTTACAAGGCCACATCCAGTTTGCAGATAATGAGACCGATTTTAATTCATCCTTTAAAGGCGCCCAGATAATATTAGTTAAGGCTTCAGTTATTGCATTTTTACTTCCAGCAGCAGGATTAATTAATCCTGAAATAGGCGAGTGTCCAATAGATGTTGCAATACCTTCTTTACCTTTGTAATCAAGCGCCATGACGCCTACATTGTTTAAAGGAATTTGTAACGGACCAACACATTGCTGTTTTGCTACTTTTCCACCAACACAACGGTCTACTTTATTTGTTAACCAATCTTTACAAGCCACAGCTTCTAATTGTAAAACCTGATCTAAATGGTCATGAAAATTATCCGAAATATAATTTAGTTCACTATAATTTTTTTCAATCGTAATATCTGTCATAATGGTTTTTGGAGAACTTCCAAACATATCTTCCATGGCTAAATCCATTGGTTTTTGTCCAGTCAATTTAGACTCAAAAGTAAAACGATCATCACCAGTTACATTACCAACCGTGTACATAGGTGAACGTTCACGTTCTGCAATGCGTTGTAACGTATCAATATGTTTTTCTGCAATAACCAATCCCATACGTTCTTGAGATTCGTTACCAATAATTTCTTTATCTGAAAGTGTTGGGTCTCCAACAGGAAGCGCATCTAAATCTATATTTCCACCTGTATCTTCAACCAATTCTGATAAACAATTTAAATGGCCACCGGCACCATGATCGTGAATGGAAACAATGAAATTTTCGTCACTTTCAACCATACCTCGTACAGCGTTTGCCGCACGTTTTTGCATTTCTGGGTTAGAGCGTTGTACTGCATTAAGTTCAATTCCCGAAGCAAAAGCACCAGTATCAGCTGATGACACTGCAGCACCACCCATACCAATGCGGTAGTTTTCGCCACCAAGAATTACTATTTTATCGCCAGTTTGTGGTTTGTCTTTTAAAGCTTGGTCTTTTATACCATAACCAATACCACCTGCTTGCATAATCACTTTATCGAAACCAAGTTTTATGGCATCTTCCTCATGCTCGAATGTTAATACCGAACCACAGATGAGCGGTTGTCCAAATTTGTTTCCAAAATCTGAAGCACCATTACTAGCTTTTATCAAAATATCCATTGGGGTTTGGTACAACCATTTACGTTCTGGAAATGCTCTTTCCCATGGACGATTTTCCTCTAAACGTGAATACGAAGTCATGTAAACTGCTGTTCCTGCAAGTGGTAAAGAGCCTTTTCCACCTGCTAATCTATCCCGAATTTCACCACCAGAACCCGTAGCAGCACCGTTAAAAGGCTCAACTGTTGTTGGAAAATTGTGTGTTTCCGCTTTTAATGAGATTACCGATTCAAAATCTTTTATTTGATAATAGTCAGGTTTGTCAGCCGTTTTTGGCGCAAATTGTTCCACTTTGGGACCTTCAATAAACGCGACATTATCCTTGTATGCAGAAACTATGGTATTTGGATGTTGTTTTGAAGTTTCTTTTATTAATTTAAAAAGAGATGTTGGTTTTTCAACGCCATCAATAACAAAGGTTCCATTGAAAATTTTATGGCGACAATGTTCTGAATTTACTTGAGAAAACCCAAAGACTTCAGAATCAGTTAATGGCCTACCAATTTTTTTTGAAATACCTTCTAAATAAGTTACTTCTTCATCGCTTAATGATAAGCCTTCTTGTAAGTTATAAGCCGAAATATCTTCAATATTTAATATCGGTTCTGGTTGAATATCGATAGTAAATGACGCCTGATGTAAACCATTAAATTTTTCTGAAATCATCGGGTCGAAATCTCTAAAATCTTTAGAAATAGCTTGAAATTCCTCAATCCGAATAATATCAGAAATCCCCATGTTTTGAGTGATTTCTACAGCATTGGTGCTCCAAGGCGTTATCATTGCTGCTCGTGGTCCAACAAAAAAAGCACCTAATGATGCTTGTTCTATTTTTGGCTGGTTGCCAAATAACCACGTTAATTTAGCGATGGTTTCGGTTGATAATTCTTTTGTTGTTTGAACAGCAAAAACCTTGCTGGTTTCGTTTCCAAAGAAATGAATCATTATGTCTTGATTTGTGTGTGTTTAAGAAAACGCAAATTTACACTTTTTTAACGATTCAAGATGGCTTTTTTTATCAAAGCACACCCTGTTATTAACACTATTTTCAACAATCAAAAATTATCACTAGTCTGCATCCATTTCCATGATTAAATTAGCAATTAGGGCAGTCCATCCTGTTTGATGAGAAGCCCCTAAACCTTTACCATTATCGCCATCAAAAAACTCATAAAATAGGTGTAAGTTTTTGAAGTGTTCGTCTTTAGTAAAATGCTTACCTTCATTATCTGCATGGTACTGGAATTTACCATCGTTATTAACTTCAAAAAGTTTTATTAAGCGTTTAGTAAGTTCGTTTGCGATTTCTCTCAAATTGAGTTTTCTACCAGAACCAGTTGGGAATTCGTATTGATATGTGTCACCATAAAAAGTATAATATTTTCTTAACGATTGAATTATCATATAATTTAGAGGCAACCAAATTGGTCCGCGCCAATTGGAATTACCACCAAACATACCAGAGCGACTTTCACCAGGTTCGTACTGTATTTGATGATGACCGTGATGTTCAAATACAAAAGGATGTTTTTCATGGTATTTTGAAAGCGATCTGATACCATAATCTGAAAGAAATTCATCCTCATCCAGCAATCTTTTTAGTAAATGCTCAAGCCTAAAACCTCGCATGATGGCGAAAAGATAATTGCCATCTTTATTTGTTTCATCTAAATTAGTTATTAGTGAAGCTAAATCGGGTCTAGTTCGAATAATCTCATTTGCTCGGATTCTGAAATCTTTTAATTCTTCAAATAGATCTTTGTGCATAATCTCTACAGCAAACATCGGGATAACACCTACTAAAGAGCGCACTTTTAAACGATTGGTTGCACCGTTAGACATTTCAACAACATCGTAATAAAAATTATCTTCATCATCCCAAAGTGAAATATCTTTTTTGCCAATGTGATGCATGGCCCAAGCAATATTTAAGAAATGCCTAAAAAACTTAGCAGCAGCTTCCTCGTATATTTTATTGGTTTTTGATAGTTCCAGAGACATTCGCAACATATTAAGTGTAAACATAGCCATCCAACTGGTGGCATCGGCTTGTTGCATTCTGGTTATGCCTGGTGGCATATGATTCCGATCAAAAACGCCAATATTATCTAAACCTAGAAAGCCTCCCTCAAAAAGGTCGGTACCACTTTTGTCTTTTTGATTTACCCACCATGTAAAATTGATAAGGAGTTTTTGGAATGCTTTTTCTAAAAAACCAGTATCTCCTTTACCAGTGTAGTTTTTATCCTTTTCGTATACATTCCAAACAGCATAAGAATGAACAGGTGGGTTTACGTCGCTAAAATTCCACTCGTAAGCAGGAATTTGCCCGTTGGGATGCATGTAGTTTTCTTTTAAAACTAACAACAACTGTTCTTTTGCAAAAAATGGGTCGATTTCTACGAAAGATGCCATATGAAATGCTAAATCCCAAGCGGCATACCACGGGTATTCCCATTTATCAGGCATAGAGATAATATGCCTGTTGGTGAGGTGTTGCCAGTTGTAATTTCGCATATTAGACCTATTAGGTTTTCCTTCTCCAGGACCACCAAAAAGCCATTTAAACACATCGTTATAGTAAAATTGTTTGGTCCATAATAAGCCAGAAAAAGCATTTTTTGCAATGGCTTGGTGGGTTTCAGGAATTTCAGATTTAATCGTTTCGTTATAAAAATCTTCACATTCGGTTATTCTATCATGAAAAACAGCATCAAAATCTTCCCAAGGATTCTCTAATTTACTTTTACTTAAACGGACTTTTACCGTTTTCTCCTCACCAGCTTTTAACTTAAATTGATGCCAGATCGCTAATTTCGAGCCGTTTTTTTCTGGATTCACTGTAGGTTTTCCATTTATAACATGGTCGTTAATGCCATCTTTAACATAGTCTAAATCATTATCAAAATTATAAATGCGTTTATTGTTTGTTTCATTTTCACAAAATAATTGATCACCACCTTCATTATAAAAATAATATCGACCATTTCTTGCACTTCTTGATTGCACCTTAGAATCTGAAATTGATTTCATATTTGGTCGTGAATGTCGTTTATTATGTTTCCAAAAATTACGAAACCAAAGATGGGGAAGCACATGGATATCAGCAGATTTTGATCCTCTGTTGATTACTGTTACTTTCATCAATATATCATCATAATCAGCTTTGGCATATTCAATAAAACAGTCAAAATAGGCATTATTTTTAAAAGCATCAGTATCTAGAATTTCATATTCAAATTCATCACGACTTTTTTGATTACCACGAACTAATTCCCCATAAGGAAATTCATTTTGTGGATATTTATAAAGATATTTAGAGTAAGAATGGGTAGGTGATGATACTTGATGAAAATATAACTCTTTAACATCTTCACCATGATTACCTTGATTATTGGTAAGTCCAAATAAACGCTCTTTTAAAATAGCATCTTTACCGTTCCAAAAAGCAGGCGCTAAACATAATATTTCTCTCGCATCACAAAATCCACCTATACCTTCTTCTCCCCAGCGATAGGCATTGCTTCGTGCTTTTTCATGATCTATAAATTCCCATGATTCGCCGTGTTCGCTATAATCTTCTCTTACGGTTCCCCATTGTCTTTCAGCTAAATAAGGTCCCCATTTTTTCCAGTATTTATAATTATCTGAAACTAATAATCTTTCTGCTTCTTTCCCTTTTTGAATCATATTTTTTCGACAAGAAAATTTGATGTTAAAAAATAAAAATAAGACTATTTTTTGAAAATATAACGAGCTATTTCAAGTATTGCTTAATTGCTCTTTTTTGGAGGGAGCTCTGTGATTACTCGAAAAAAAAGCCTCAAGAAATTAAAGAAGTGTTGGTTGTGGTTTGGTATTTCATTATGAGACACACTTATTAATTAATTAAAGGATTTAAATCTAAGTGTATTTTTGATTTGTGTTAAAATTATTTTAGCAGCTTAATTAGAATGTAAAATATTTACATAAACAAACAAATCTAAAAAACATAAAATATAGAACATATAATTGTAATAATTAATGATGGTATAAATAAAATTCACATTATTATATGTTATTGTTTTCGTTCTAAAAGTGCCATATAAAAACCATCAAAACCAGATTTATGAGAAAGTATTTTTTTTTCTTTTATCAAACTAAAATGCTCACCAGCTTCTGATTTTAAAAAAGTTGATACTTGGGTTTGATTTTCAGAGGGTAAAACAGAGCAAGTGGCATATACCATTTGCCCACCAACTTTTACCATTCTAGAATATTGTTGTAAAATTTCTTGTTGGGTTATTTTTATTTTATCAATAAAATCTGGCTGCAATTTCCATTTAGCATCTGGGTTTCTTCTTAAAACTCCTAATCCAGAACATGGTGCATCTATTAAAACACGATCAGCTTTATCATAAAGTTTTTTAAAAACTTTAGTAGAGTCAATGGCTCTTGGTTCTATATTATGTGCACCGTTGCGTTTTGCACGACGTTTTAATTCGTTTAGCTTATTGGCGTAAATATCCATAGCTATAATTTGCCCTTTGTTTTCCATTAAAGAAGCAATGTGCAATGTTTTTCCACCAGCTCCCGCACAAGCATCTACAACACGCATACCTGGTTTTACATCTAAAAACTCAGCAACTAATTGTGATGAGGCATCTTGCACTTCAAAAAAGCCATTTTTAAATGCTTCGGTTGAAAAAACATTGGCACGCTCTTTTAACTTTAAAGCATTTGGATATTCTTTAAGAAAATCAGTTTCAATATCTAAATCAAAAAGCTCAGTTTGTAATCCTTCTTTTGTGGTTTTAAGTGTGTTTACTCTTAAAATAACATCGGCTTGTTCGTTAAGTGCAGCAATTTCTCTAGTCCAAATATCTTTACCAAGCTCTTTAACACCAAGCTCATCCATCCAATCTGGAATAGATTCTTTAAATTTTCTAATTTTTGAAAGTTCATCAAACCGTCCTTTTATTTTTCTCAAAGGCGTTCCTTCAAAATACTTCCAATCGGGTAGTTTTATACCTTTTAATGTTGCCCAAACTGCAAACATGCGCCACAAATTATCTCTATCAAAAGGTTCTTTAACTTCAGCAATTTCAGCATATAAACGTTTCCAACGTACTATATCATAAGTAGTTTCAGCAACAAAAGCTCTATCTCGTGCTCCCCAACGTTTATCACGCTTTAAAAGTTGCTGAATAACTTTGTCAGCATAATTTCCTTCATTAAAAATCAAGGTTAAGCCATCAATAACCGCAAAGCATAAGTTTCTGTGTAATCGCATTGTTTGTAAATAAGCTGCAAAGTTACGTTTTTAAATGTGTTTTTTTTCAAAGGTTGATAAGTAAATTAAATGTGTTACATAATTTTATATAAATTTGAAATATTTCATTTAATAAGCGCAAGTTTTTAATTTTAATTTCATCTAAACTTGAATAAGTTTAATTTTTTTTTTTGACAGAAGACGAATTTATAGTAGGGTTGAAAAATCATAACTATTATGCATATGGTAAGTTGCTAGATAATTTTCAGCAGAAAGTATTTTCTACTTGTATATCTTTTGTGCCAAATAAACAAGATGCTGAAGATATTGCACAAGATGTTTTCATTGAGGTTTTTAATTCCATTTCAAAATTTAAAGGAGATTCAAAATTATCTACTTGGATTTATAAAATTACTACTAATAAATGTTTGGAATTTATCAGGAAGAAAAACACGAAAAAGCGTTTTGGTTTTTTAAAATCAATCATGGGAAACGATCTACCAGCAGATAAAACTAACTATTTCACTGAAATAAATCATCCAGGAATTATTTTGGAAAATAAGGAACTTAATGAAACTTTATTTTTTGCAATTAATCAGTTGCCTAATGATCAAAAATTGGTCTTCACATTACATAAAATAGATGGAAAGAGTTATCAGGAAATTTGTGATATAATTGATAAAAGTTTATCATCGGTAGAGTCCTTAATGTTTAGAGCAAAAAAGAATTTACAGAAGCTTTTAGAAAATTATTATAAAAATGACTAACAGCGCAAGTTTTTATAGAATATTGCATCTAAATTATTAAACAGCTTACAAATGGAAACAAATAAAAACATACAGAATAAAATTGATAGCACTTTTGATGTAATTGATTCTATTGAATGTGTGAGTGTTTCTCCTTTTTTTAAGGATAAAACTATGAACGTTTTATTTGCCCAAAAGAAAGAGAAACAGTCAGCTTGGAATTGGTTTACGCCAAAATTGCAATTGACAACTTTAGTTTGTGTGGTTGTTTTAAATGTGATTGCTTTTACGAAGCTGGAAAACACATCCTCTTATGAGGAAAATATAATTGAGTTTGCGGAATCTTATGGATTATCAGCGAGTGATGATGATACATCTATTTTAAATTAATTAGTTATGAAGAAAAATTTACCCTTATATATATTACTAGCCTTCTTAATTATTGTGAACGGTTTTTTCCTTTATAATTATTTAGGAAAGGGAGAAAAGGAAGAGGCTAATAAACCAGAGCGCCTAGGAATTTTTTTGGCAAAGGAACTTGGGTTTGATGACATACAGCAAGAACAGTTTAGAGTGCTTTGGAAGCCCCATCATCAAAGAATGCAAAGTTTGTCAGAAGATATTAAAGGTTTGAAAGATGAATTGTTTAAAAGTTTATCTGATGAATCTTTGAAAAATGTAAATATAGATTCTATTGCAATACTAATTGGAGAAAAAGAAGCAGCAAAAGATTTAGAAATATTGGATCACTTTAAACAAGTTCAAGAATTGTGTAATAAAGAACAAAAGGAAAAATTTAGTAAAATTATAGAGGATGCAATGCGAAGAGCCGGTGAAAATCGAGGTCTGCCACCCGGAAGACAACCAGATGGAAACCGACCGCCACATCCTGATGGAGATAGACCACCGCACCCTGATGGTCCACCTGACAGTAAAAGACCGCCACCACCAGGGCACTAATAATTAGATATAGCATTTTAAGACCTTCAAAATATTGAGGGTCTTTTTTTTGTGATTTTTTTAACAAAAGTCTCCACAAGTTTTTGATAAAGGAGGCATCTAAATGTAAATAACAATAAAATTTAAAATGATGAATAATGTATTTAGAATAGCAGTATTAGTTTTTGGATTGACACTTTTTATGTCGACCAGTTCTTTTGGACAATCTGAAAACAGAGATGAAAGAAAAGAACCACCAACTTTTAAAGAGTTACTAGAAAAGATGGATACCAATGAAGATGGCAAATTATCAAAAGAAGAAGTTAAAGGGCCTTTGAAAGACGATTTTGCTAAAGTTGATGCAGATGAAGATGGTTTTATTACAGAAGAAGAATTAAAGAAAGCACCAAAACCAAAAGGAAGAAAAAGAGATTAAAAAAGGAATAGTAGAGGGAATTAACTTTAAAGACTAAAGATATGAAGACGATAAAATCAATTCTACCATTAGTAAAAGCTTCAATTTTTGTATTTCTTGGATTATGCTTTATTGGATGTAGTAATGATAACGCTTCGGAACAGGAAATGATGGAAGAAGTTGAAGAAATTATTGTTTTAGATGACACAGATTTTGAAGCTACAGACTGGACAACTGAAACACACACTAAGGATGTAGATCCAAATTTTGATGAGGTGTTTCAAGATAATACTGTTAAAAGACTAGATTTTGTAATTACAGAAGCAAGGTGGCAAAGTATGTTGGATGATATGACTGCTACTTACGGTGCTTTTGGTTCAGGTAGCTCAGCTGGTTTACTAGAAACAGATGAAGACCCCATTTTTGTGCCAGCGGAAGTATTTTATAATGACAAACAATGGTATCGAGTAGGTGTGAGATTTAAAGGAAACTCTAGTTTACAATCAAGTTGGGGAAATGGTAATTTAAAACTATCGTTCAAATTAGATTTTGATGAGTTTGAAGATGATTATCCGCAAATTGACAACCAACGTTTTTATGGATTTAAGAAGTTTAGCCTTAAAAATAATTTTGATGACAGATCGATGCTTCGCGAAAAAGTAGCAACTGATGTGTTTAGAAATGCAGGTTTAGTAGCATCACATACCGCGTTTTATACACTTTATGTTGATCATGGTGATGGCCCTCAATATTTTGGTCTTTATACTTTGGTGGAAGAAGTTGATGGTAGCGTTTTAGATACACAATTTTCTGATGATGATGGGAATTTGTACAAACCCGACGGAGATGCAGCAAGTTTTGCAGCGGGGACGTATGATGAAGATGAATATGTAAAGAAAACAAATGAAGATGAAGCTGATTTCTCAGATGTTCAAAGCCTTTTAACGGCAATTAATAATGATATTAGAACAACTGATGCAGCTACTTGGAGAGCGAACCTTGAGACTGTTTTTGATACTGAGGTATTTTTAAAATACTTAGCTGTTAATACGGTTGTTCAAAACTGGGATACTTATGGGCGCATGACACACAATTATTATTTATACAATAATCCAGATACTAGTAAATTAACTTGGATTCCTTGGGATAATAATGAGGCACTGCAGGATGGTAAAAGGGAAGGTTCATTAGCATTAGATTTTTCTGATTTAAGTACTACGGAGTGGCCAATAATTGGTTATATGTATCAAGATGATGTATATAAAGCTAAATATGATACCTATCTACAAGAGGTAATAGATGGCCCTTTTAATACAGCCACAATACAAACTTTATATAGCACTTACTCAAATTTGGTAGAGCCTTATGCAACTACTGAAGTAGATGGTTATTCATTTTTGAATAATAGTAGTGATTTTTATTCTGCTATTTCAACGCTTAAAACACATGTGGCAAATCGAACAGCAGCAGTTAACAATTATTTAGATTAACATAGCATTATAATTAGTATTTGGTTGGTTGATTATTAGTTAAAGGCTTCATGATATGATGAGTCATGGAGTCTTTATTTCAAAACACCGCAAGTTTTTTTTTGTTTAAGCATCTAAAAAGATAACTTAACCAAAAACCTTGAAGATTAGTAGAAATAAATTAATGATTGTTCTTTTTGTTACAGTTATAGCATTACTTATTTTAAACTTATATATGGTTTATAATTTGAGTTGAGAGAAGTAAACTAGTAGTAAAAAAATAGGGGTTATTATAAAAAAGCAAATAAATTTAAAAATAAAAAAAATGAAAACATTATTTAAAAAACCACAAGCTATACTTAGCATATTAGTTTTAGCAATTTTCGCAATTATCTCTTGCAGTAATAGCGATGATAGCTCAAATGAAGAAATGGAGGAAGAAGGAGAAGAAGGAATAACAGAATTAAGTAGTGCTTTTGCCCAGTTTTCAGATGCAGTTACCGTTATGTTATCTGATGATGGAACCGAAATCTATATTGAAACAACAGGATTTCCAAATCATACTTCAATTTATTGGAATCCTACTAATGCACTCTATATAGACGAACCAACAGTTAGAAAAACAACCGAAAATACTTATATTGGAGGAGGTCGGGGTGAAGCTAGTTCGTTTACAGTTGATGCAACTCCAAACTTAACAGGAGCTACTGTTGCTACACAATTAGGAACTATGGGTATCGCTGTAAGTGGATCAGCTATTTTTAATGACCAAGAAGGTAACGGAGATTTAGACGGAGCTGCAGGAGGGTTAGATTGGGCGGGAGCCCATAAAGGGCCTGGTGTCTATCACTATCATTTAGAACCTAGGCCTATTACTAATGATGATGAGAAATTAGTAGGGATATTACTAGATGGTGTTTTTATTTATGGAAGAAAGTGCCATTCCACTGGAACATATCCAACAGATTTAGACGCATCAGGAGGGCATACATCTACTACACAATATGAAACTGAAGCTATTTACCATTATCATATCATTAATGAAGTCTATCCTGCATCTACATATGGGTATGACGACCCTATTGTTCTATTTGCAGGACCATTCCAAGGTTATTGAAATATAGATATATGAAACCAATTCTTTTTTTTATGCTTATCGCGTTTTCGATAATAGGTTGTAAAGAAACTGAAGCTAACAAAATAGCAAATATTGTTTCAGATGATAATGCTATACTTATTGATAGCATAGAAGTGCTAAAAGAAGAATTGGTTCTTAAAGGAAATAAGGGTAAATGGTATTATAAAGAACAACCCTTTAATGGATATTCTTTAAAGTATTACCCTAATGGAACTTTAGAAGAGAAATGGGGTTTTCATAATGGAAAAAGGGAAGGTATTGCTAAGCGCTGGACTGAAAATGGAATCCTTCAAGTAGAATCTTATTATAAAAATAACCTTTTAACTGGTGTGTATAAAACCTGGTGGGAAAATGACACTTTAGCAAGTCAATCTTATTATGAAAATGGTACTAAGCAAGGTGTAGATAAAAATTGGTATTCAACAGGTCAAATAGCCAAATTGCGAAATCTTGTTGATGGAAAAGAAAACGGTTTACAACAAGCTTGGTTAGCAAACGGAAAATTGTATGTTAATTATGAAGCAAAAAATGGACGTGTTTTTGGAATGAGAAGAGCAAATTCATGTGTTAGATTAGAGGATGAAGTTGTAATCAGAAAAGTAAAGAAATGAAGTATATAACTGTATTGTGTCTCTTGGTTTTTTTTAGTTGTAAAAAGGAAATCAAAAAAGAAAACATTAAGGTTGTTGAAACTAGTAGGGTGGATTATTTGCCCTATTACAATGATGAATCTTTTACGCCCCATTGGTTAACTCCTGGAAGCGATCAAGAAAAGGCATTCCATAAAATTCCAGATTTTAATTTATTAAATCAATTAGGCGAAGTAGTTACTCAAAAAACGTTTAATGATAAAATATACATAACAGATTTCTTTTTTACTACTTGCCCAGGTATTTGTCCTAAAATGACCGGTAATATGGCTAAAGTACAGGAAGCCTTTATAAATGATTCTGATGTATTATTATTGTCACATTCAGTTATGCCAACCACAGATTCTGTTCCAGTTTTAAAAACTTATGCAAAAAACAATAATGTCATTGATAATAAATGGCACTTAGTAACTGGTGACAAAAATGATATTTATAGTTTGGGGAGAGATCATTATTTTGTTGAAAATGATTTAGGAGAAGTAAAAAGTATTGACGATTTTTTACATACAGAAAACTTTTTACTTATTGATAAAAATAAACATATAAGAGGTATTTATAATGGCTTGAATAGAGCCTCAATAGCACAATTAATTATTGATGTAAAAGCACTCAAAGAAGAAATTTGATTACTTAATAGATGTTTTTTGATGAGAAGCTTCGTGATTTATTTACGAAGCTTTTTTATTTATAGCAGTTAAATTCTGATATGAATTAAACTTTACGAGTTTTTAATAGTCTTAATAAAAAAACGAACTAAATAATTAAAGGAGCATGATTAGAATTTTATCACCCAACGGAATGATAAATGGCAAGTCGCACATGACTTTTCGTAACAATAAGTAATATCACATGAAGCTAACTTTTTATATTTTTCTATTCAGTATTATTTTTTTTTCATGTAGTAAAAGTGAAGAAGCTCAAGAAATTATAGAACAAGAAGAAACTAACATAGATATCACAAAACCCAATATTTTACTCGTTATTGCCGACGATATGGGATTGGATGCTACGCCAGGTTATGATTTAGTTAACAGTATAAAACCACAAATGCCAAATTTAGAAGCCATGATTAGTAATGGTATTAAATTCACAAATACATGGTCTTATTCAGTATGTTCTCCAACGCGGGCTAGTATTTTAACTGGAAAATATGGTTTTAGAACAAATGTACTTCGAGCTGGAGATGTGTTATCTACTAGTGAGATTTCACTTCAAAAATATTTAGATAATCAAAATTCTGGATATAGTCATAAACTTATTGGTAAATGGCATCTCTCTAGCGATATAAATCATCCAAATAGTATGGGTATAGATGATTTTGCTGGCTTTAGAAATGGTGGAGTTACATCGTATTCAAATTGGGATTTTATAGAGAACCTTCAAACAAGTAATTCAACAGAATATACAACTACTAAATTTACCAATTTAGCTATAGATTGGGTTGCAAATCAAACACAACCTTGGTTTTTGTGGTTAGCTTATAATGCACCTCACACACCTTTTCATTTACCACCAAATAATTTGCATAGCCAAGGAAGTTTACCATCAGAATCTTCTGCTATAGAAACCAATCCTTTACCATATTATTTGGCAATGATAGAAGCTATGGATACTGAAATGGGTAGGTTGATAAGTACCTTTAGTCAAGAAGTTAAAGATAACACGATTATCATTTTTATAGGCGATAACGGTAGCCCAAGGCAAGTAGCACAAGTTTATCCTAACGGTAGAGCAAAAGAGAGTTTATATCAAGGCGGTATAAATGTGCCCATGGTAGTTTCTGGTAAAAATATAGAACGTATTGGTGCCATTGAAGACGCTTTAATAAACACAACAGATTTGTATGCTACAATAGCAGAAATTGCCGGATTAAATATTGCTGAGATAAATGACAGTAAGAGTTTTAAATCTTTATTCAAAACCTCAAACACAAGTATAAGAGATTACGCTTTTAGCGAATTAGAAGATACCTCTGGAAATATAGATTACACCATAAGAAATAATACATTCAAGTATATGAGTTTTTCAAGTGGCCAAGAGGCTTTATATAATCTTATAAACGATCCTTTAGAATCTACAAATCTTTTGAATAATACGTTAACAGATACAGAAAACAATAATAAACTGGCCTTAATTGCTGAGGTTACAAGGCTAAAACAATAACTTAAAAACTACTTCAAATGAGAAAACTTAAATATCCAATTCAATTTTCGTTGCTTTTATTATTTATTTCCATAGCATGTTCAAGTGATGGTAATAATGAAGTTGTTAAAAAAATAGAACCTGAAGCAAATTATGATATTAGTTCAATTTTAACGAAATTTGAAGGCACAGGTTTATCTTATTCCACAAGCGGAAATACAGTTACATTTACAACTCAAAATTTACCAAACCACACCAGTCCGTATTGGCCAACAAATAATCCACTTTACGAAGTTTATAATGGTGCAAATTCAAGTTGGAGACAAAATCCTAATGAAATTGCAGAACAGAATATTGTACTAACCATAAATCTAAACCCTAAAGAAGCACTCAATAAAGAAGCTACGCCATTGGGTCCTATCGGAATCTCGAGAAACGGTGTTGTGTTTTTTAATCAATATGCTGGCCCAGATTTACCACTTACTAACGAAATAAATTCGTTCGATCAATGGTTAGGGCATCCCACAGGAGGAAGTATTTATCATTACCATATCGAGCCAACTTATTTAACAACTACGTTTGGAGAGGATGCTTTTTTAGGGCTTTTAGCCGATGGGTTTCCTGTTTATGGGCCAGTTGAAAATGGTGAAACCATTAGCAATACTGATTTAGATGCTTATCACGGGCATACTAGTGCTACAACCGATTTTCCAGATGGAATTTATCATTATCATATAACAAGTGAAGATCCATATCTTAATGGAAATGGATATTTCGGAACCCCAGGAAATATTTCTAGATAATTGAAATTTAAAGTATTATATATTGTTTTTTTGACTTTCATTTTTATGTCTTGTAAAAATGAAAGCCAACATTTGATATTAGATGCATCAAATCTAGGTTTGAAATTAGAAAATGGCGTTTTACAATTAAAAAGCATACCTTTTTTTGGAAAATTAAATACGTATCATATTAAGGGTAATTTGAAATCTGAAATATATTACGTTGAAGGTTTAAAGCATGGTGATGAAAAACATTGGTATGAAAACGGATATTTAGCGATACAGCGTAATTATACAAAAGGTTTTAAAACAGGAATTCATAAAGCTTGGTGGGAAAATGGAAATCTTAGATTTGAATATTATTTTAATGATAAAGGTGAGTTTCATGGTAGTGTTAAAGAATGGTATAATGAAGGAAATCTGCAAATGAGTTTTAATTATATAAATGGAAAAGAAGCGGGAAATCAGCTTGTACTGAAAAGTAATGGGAATATTAAAGCTAATTACGAAGTTATTAATGGTGAACGATTTGGATTGATTGGTTTAAAAAAATGTTATACCGTAACCGAAATTAGTGATGCATTTTAATATAAAAAATATCAGTTTATTAATATTAATTGTTTTTTACTCTTGTAAAGAAAAGCAAACAGAAACTGTTTCTGTTTTAAAACTTCCGTATTTTAATAGTGCTGAGTTTACTCCAGAATGGAACACACCTACTCATAAAATTCCAGAGTTTTCATTTGTAAATCAAGATGGAGAAAAAGTGACTAACAAAACATTTGAAAACAAAATATATATTGCTGATTTCTTTTTTACGAGTTGCCCAGGTATTTGTCCTAAATTAACTAAAAACATGAACAACTTGCAAACTACTTATTTAAATGATGATGACATAAAATTACTTTCACATACCGTTATGCCGTGGAAAGATTCTATTCCTGTTTTAAAACAATATGCTGAAAGAAACCAAGTAAATATTACTAAATGGCATTTAGTTACAGGTAATAAAGATGATATATATGAGATAGCTAGAAACGGTTATTTTGCTGATGAAGATTTTACAAAAACCCAAGATGAAAGTAATTTTATTCATACCGAAAATTTTATTTTGGTAGATAAAAAAGGGTTTATTCGTGGTGTTTATAATGGTACTTTAGAAATTGATGTTGAACGCTTAAAACGTCATATTGAAATATTACAGAAAGAAATTTAGTTTGACTAATTTTATTTAGTTGAAAGCGCTTCGTGTTAATTCATGAAGCTTTTTCTATTTTTATAGAAATTTGAAATTAATGAAACAGTTTAGCGTAATAATTTTGTCATTTGTGTTTTTGTTTTCTTGTGGAAAAAAGAAAGTGTTTAAACCAAGACTTATTACTAAAGTTGAAATTGAAACGCTTTTGGAAGATTCTTTACTGAGTATTAGAGCCATTGAAATTCTTAATGATAAAAGTCTAGCATTTGCTGCTAACAATGGTGCATTTGGATTGTCTAATTCTAGAACGGGGTTATGGCAAAAATCATTTCAAAAATATGATAGCTTAAATATACATTTTAGAGCAGTGGCTCATACAAGTAAAGATTTTTTTATGCTAAGTGTTGATACTCCAGCTTTACTATATAAAACAGGTAGTGATGGAAAAATGGAAGTCGTTTATAAAGAAGATGGGATTGGTGTTTTTTACGATTCCATGAATTTTTGGAATGATGAAGAAGGCATTGCTATAGGTGACTCAAATAATGGTTGTTTAAGTGTAATTATTACTCGAGATGGCGGAGAAAGTTGGACTAAACTTTCTTGTGATGCTTTACCAAAAGGAATTGAAAACGAAGGTGCTTTTGCTGCCAGCAACACTAATATTGCTATAGTTGGAGATAAAACTTGGATAGCAACAAATACAGGACGAGTTTATTATTCGCATAATAAAGGAAACAGTTGGGAAGTTTTTGATACCCCAATTGTTAAAGAAAAGGAAACTGAAGGCATATATTCTATTGATTTTTACGATGCACTTAATGGGTTTGCTATTGGTGGCGATTATACAAAACCTGATGATAATAGTGCCAATAAAATAAAATCTACAGATGGCGGAAAAACATGGCAATTAGTTTCTCAAAACAAAAATCTAGGTTATAGAAGTTGTGTGCAATACATTCCAAATAGAGAAGGGAAGGAGTTGGTTGCTATTGGTTTTAAAGGTATTGATTACAGTAATGATGCTGGAGAAACTTGGAAGCACTTAAGTGATGAAGGTTTTTATACGATTCGGTTTTTAAATGATAGTATTGCTTATGCCGCTGGTCTAAAACGTATATCAAAACTTATTTTCAGATAAAAAAAGGGAGCTTTTTAGCTCCTTTTTTTAATTATCTTTTCTACCTTCCTCGCGCCATTTTTTAAATTGTTCAAAAAGTTTTTTGTTAAAATCTTCTTCAGCCTGTTTTAATAAAATGATTTTTTTTGGAGATATAACTTTTTTCAATTTAGCTATCAAGTCTATATCTAAATTATGTAGTTTATTTTCAGCATCCATAAGCTTATTTAAAAGCTCATTAGCTTTTTCATCAGATAAAGTAACAGTATTACTTTTAAATTCTTTATTTATACTTCTGATCTCTGAGTGTTTAATTTTTAAATAATTATCATCAAAATCATTATAAATAGGCCAGAATTTTTGGGCTTCTTGTTGAGTTAAATTAAGTCTTTCGGTAATAAACGAAACTTTAAGAGCCTTAATTTTATCTCTTCGAGATTGAGAAAATAGACTTAAAGAGGTAAAAAGTAATAATATTATAGTAATTTTTTTCATAATTATTTTTTTTAGTCAACCATTAGGCTTTCAATATCAATATGATTAACAATGTATGATTCAATATTTTCTTCATTAAAATTATAATCTATAAAATTCTCTTCTGTAAGCTCTTCTAATGTTAGTAAGTTGGCAATTTCATAAGAGTCAACACCTTCATTGATAATATAATTCTCAGCTGTTTCAATATCTAAACTATCAAAAGTAATATTTCTTTCAAAAATAGATAGGTTGAATAATAGTAAAATAGCTGCAGCAATACTAGAAGCATAAACAAAATTCTTTCGATTAAAAAGTGAAATAACTTTAATATTTTCTTTTTCTGAAACTTTATCTAAAATTTTGTATTCAAGTGTTTCTAAATAGTTTTTGGGAATTTTAAAGCCTGATCTATCTGATAGTTCTTTAATTTTTATAGAACTTAATAAAACATCATCAAAATTTTCAAAGTAATCTTTAGGAACTTTAAATCCAGCTTCTTTAATGTTATTTAATTTATTTTGTTTCATCTTAGTATTAAGACTTATATTTTTGTTAAAGGTTTAATTTTTAGTTAAATAAGCTTCAATTTTTTTTATGGCGATATGGTAAGATGCTTTTAAAGCACCTTCACTGGTTTCTAAAATATCTGACATATCCTTGTATTTTAGTTCTTGAAAATATTTCATATTGAAAACTAATTGCTGTTTTTCTGGCAAAGTAGCTATTGCTTTTTGTAATTTAAGTTGAATAACATCACCTTCAAAATAAACATCTGTAGCTAAATTATTAATAGCGAATTGTTTCATTTCTTCATTAGAAGTTTGCAATCTTTTAGCATTTTTATTAATGAATGTTAGAGATTCATTAGTGGCAATTCGATACATCCAAGAGTATAATTTACTATCTCCCTTAAAATTATGAATATTTCTGAAAACTTTTATGAAAGTGTTTTGTAAGACATCGTCTGTATCATCATGAGATTTTACAATATTACGTATGTGCCAGTACAAAGGTTCTTTATATTGCGTTATTAACGCTTTAAATCCCTTGTCTTTTTGATTCTCAGATTTTAATTGTTCTAATAATTTAGCTTCTTCAATCACAAAAACACTTTGCTAATTAGACTATTAAATTTACTAAAAGTTTAAAGTCTATTTTTTTTAAATAACTTAAAAATATAACTTATTTAAAATCAGTTATTTAAATAATTTTATATCGACAAAATACATTTAAAATCGACAAAATACATTTTTTTCTTGTATAAACTTAAAATTTAATTTAAATTTGTATCAGAAACCTACTTATGTGGTTAGTCTTCCCCAAGTCTAACTGTGAATAAAAAAAAGGATAGAAGCCCAAATCTCTATCCTTTTTTATATTTGTAATAGTTTGTTTTACTCAAAACTTTGCATATCAACAAGTTTTTTATAAACACCGTTTTTAGCAATTAAATCTATGTGTTTACCTTGTTCTACAATTTCTCCTTTATTTAAAACTACAATTTCGTCTGCGTTTTGAATAGTAGAT
The DNA here is from genome assembly GCA_030731745.1 of Flaviramulus sp. Taxonomy (GTDB): domain Bacteria; phylum Bacteroidota; class Bacteroidia; order Flavobacteriales; family Flavobacteriaceae; genus JANQTJ01. The sequence continues at coordinate 43,016 of JANQTJ010000028.1, forward strand.
AATCTATGTGCAATTACAATAGAAGTTCTATTTTTCATCATGTTTTCAAGTGCTACTTGTACTAAGCGTTCACTTTCTGTATCTAATGCAGAAGTTGCTTCATCTAAAACCATTATAGGAGGGTTTTTTAAAACGGCTCTGGCAATACTTAAACGTTGTTTTTGACCACCAGATAGTTTGTTTCCGGAATCACCAATATTGGTTTCTATACCATTTGGTAAATCTTTAACAAATTCCCATGCATTTGCAATCTTTAAAGCTTCAATAATAGCTTCATCAGTTGCATTACAATCACCCAGTTTTAAGTTGTTTTTTATACTATCGTTAAATAAAATGGCATCTTGAGTTACGATACCTAATTGATTTCTTAAAGATGAAACAGTTAATTCTCTAATGTCAATGTCATCAATTAGAATGGAACCTTCATTCACATCATAAAAACGAGTAATAAGATTAGCAATAGTAGATTTCCCACTACCAGATTGCCCTACTAAGGCTACTTTTTTTCCTTTCGGAATTGTTAGTGAAAAATCTTTTAAAATAAAATCATCTTGATATTTAAATGATATGTTATTAAATTTTATTTCTGAATCAAAGTTCGATTTAATAATTGCGTTTTCTTTGTCTTTAAGTGGATTAGGAGTATCAATAATTTCTTGAACTCTTTCAGCGGCTGCATTACCTTGTTTAATATTATAGAGTCCACGAGATATTGCTTTTGCAGGAGTTAAAATATAATAAGCCAAACCCATATAGACTAAAAAAGAACTTGCATCCAAACCACCAGAACTTCCTTCTTTTAATACTAGTTGACCACCATACCATAATAAAATAGCAATTACAAAAATACCAAGAACCTCACTAGCAGGTGACGCCAAGTTTTGACGATTCATTAATTTATTTGAAAAATTATAAAAACGAGTAGATGATTCTTGAAACTTAGTATCAAATTTTTCTTCTGCATTAAAGCCTTTTATGATTCTTAATCCAGTTAGTGTTTCTTCTAAAGTTGATAGAATAACACCCTGTTCTTGTTGTACACGATCAGATTTTCTTTTTAAACTTTTACCTATTCTAGAAATGATTAAGCCAGTAATTGGTATAAAAACGAAAACAAAAAGTGTTAGACTTGGGCTTAAATAAACCATGGCTATTATTGTGAAAATAATAGTTAAAGGTTCTCTGATAATAAGCTCCAAAACAGGAAGCATGGAGTATTGTAGCGTTGAAACATCGTTTGTAACCCTAGCCATAATATCGCCTTTCTTTTGCTCAGAAAAGTACGACAGGGGTAACTCAACCGTTTTTCTATAAACCGCATTTCTGAGATCTCTAACAACACCATTTCTTAAAAAAACCATAAAATAGTTAGCTAGGTAACCAAATAAATTTTTAAGTAAAAAAGCAACAACTATAAGTCCAACAACAAATACCAAAGCTTTAGACTTATCTCCTCCTGTAAATTCGTACATTTGGTAAGCGAGCATATCTTTTAAAAAATCAGCTAATTTTAAAAAACCTTGATATTCAGGTTTTAAAGGAGTATTGTTTAATACTTCGTTTCCAAGTTTGTCAACATTTTTGACAAAAATAACATCTAACATAGGTTTTAATGCTATCATGGATAAGGTACTAAATAAGGCAAACAATACATTAGATATAATATGCCCAATAGCATAACTTTTATAAGGTCTTGCGTATTTTAAAATATTTACAAACTGATTCATTAAATAAGAATTGTCTATTTATAAAACATGCTTTTATGGAATCCATAAAAGCATGCAAATTTACTAAAAGTTAATAGTATTAAATAAGTTTCATATCTTTTAATATGGCATCTGCTTTGGCATCTAGTTGTATTTCAGTGTTTTTGAAATTTTCAACAGCATCTAAAGTGCTATTCACACTCACATAAAACTTTATTTTTGGCTCTGTACCACTTGGTCTTAAAGCTACTTGACTACCATCTTCTAAATAATATATAATAACATTAGATTTTGGAATGTTTATATTAGTTTTTTTGCCAGTAATTAAATTGTTTGATACAGATAGATCATAATCTTCTATTTTAACAACCTTAGCCCCGTTTACTATTTTAAGTGGATTTTCTCGCGCATTCGTCATCATTTGTTTTATTTCTTGTGCGCCTTCAATACCTTTTTTTGTTAAAGAAACTAATTTTTCTTTAAAGCATCCATGTTCTACATATAGTTTAAGTAATTCCTTGTAAAAAGAACTTCCATTAGATTTTGCTATAGCTGCAATTTCGCACGCTAATAATGTTGATGTTACAGCATCTTTATCTCTTACAAAATCGCCAACCATAAAACCAAAACTTTCTTCACCACCACCTATAAAATCAAGTTCTGGAAAATCTTTAATAAGTTTTGCAATCCATTTAAAACCTGTTAAAACTATTTTGTTATCTACTTTATATGAATCTGCCAATTTGTTAAGCATTGGAGTAGAAACTATAGTAGTAGCAATAAATTCTTTACCTTTAATTTTACCTTTAGCTTTCCATTGTTTTAATAAGAAATCAGTCATCATTAACATGGTTTGATTTCCATTAAGTAATTGGAGCTCGTTTTGGTTATTACGAACAGCAACTCCTAATCTATCACAATCAGGATCCGTTCCAATTACGATATCCGCATTTACTTTTTCAGCAAGTTCTAGTGCCATTTTTAATGCAGCAGGTTCTTCAGGGTTTGGAGAAGCTACAGTTGGAAAATCACCATTTGGCTCTTCTTGTTCTTTAACAATATGTACATTTTTAAAACCAGCACGTTTTAAAGTTTCAGGAACAGCTGTAATTGAGGTTCCGTGTAATGATGTAAAAACAATTTTTAAATCATCTTTTGCTGCTTGACTAGCACCAACGCTTCCATTTTTTACTGCGGCTTCAATAAAAACATCATCAACATCTTTCCCAATGTAATGAATTAAGCTATTATTTGCTTCAAATCTAATATCTGAATAATTTAAAACATTAATCATATTAATTATTTCTCCATCTTGAGGTGGTACTAATTGTCCACCATCTTGCCAGTATACTTTATATCCATTGTATTCTGGTGGGTTATGAGAAGCTGTTAAAACAATACCACAATGACAGTTTAAATGTTTAACTGCGAATGATAATTCTGGAGTTGGTCTTAAATCTTCAAATAAATATACTTCAATACCATTAGCAGAAAATACATCAGCAACTACTTTTGCAAGCGATTTACTGTTGTGTCTGCAATCGTATGCAATTACAGCTCTTGGTGTTTGATTTGGGAATTGTTTATGTAAATATTGGCTTAAGCCTTGGGTGCTTTTACCTAGCGTATATTTATTAATACGATTAGTACCTACTCCCATAACGCCACGCATGCCTCCAGTTCCAAACTCTAAGTCTTTATAAAAGCTTTCTTGAATATCAGTTGGATTATTAGCAATGCTATTTTTAATTTTTTCTTGAGTATCGTTGTCAAAAACAGGCGTCAACCATGTGTTAATCCTATCTAAAATTTTTGGTTCGATGTGTATCATAGTGCTTTAAAATATTAACCAAAAGTAAACAATTGCATTAAAACAGCTTTTAAAATTGCCATCATTTTGGATGAAATGGCGTTATTTTAGTTTAAATTGATTTCATCCTTAACTAAATAGCGTTTTTTATCTGTTCGGTTTCTTAAAATTATTTCCCCAAGGAATCCAGCAACAAAAAATTGCGTACCAATAATCATTGTTGATAGTGCTATAAAGAATTGTGGACGCTGGGTTATTAACCTACCTGTTGGGTTTAAAAATAATTTATCAATACCTAAATATAAAGAAAAACCAAATCCAATAGCAAACATAATAACGCCTAAAGCACCAAATAAATGCATAGGGCGTTTACCAAAACGTGATAAAAACCAAATTGTGATTAAATCTAGAAAACCATGAACAAAACGGTTCATGCCAAATTTAGTTTCACCGTATTTTCTTGCTTGATGCAATACAACCTTTTCACCAATTTTAGTAAAACCGGCATTTTTAGAGAGAAGTGGGATGTATCGATGCATTTCCCCATTGACATCAATATTTTTTACAACATTAATGTGGTATGCTTTAAGCCCACAGTTAAAATCATGTAATTTTACACCAGATGTTTTTCTTGCAGCCCAATTAAAAAGTTTAGAAGGTAGATTTTTTGAAATAATAGAATCATAACGTTTCTTTTTCCAACCAGACACCAAATCGAATCCATCATTTACAATCATATTATAAAGTTCTGGAATCTCATCAGGATTATCTTGTAAATCTGCATCCATTGTTATTATAACATTGCCTTTGGCTTTTTCAAAACCTGCATGAAGAGCTTGCGATTTACCATAATTTTTTAAAAAACGAATGCCTTTAACTTGGTCATTTTTTTTAGAAAGTTGTTTGATGGTTTGCCAAGAATTGTCGGTACTACCATCGTCAATAAAGATAATTTCATATGAAAAGTGATTGGATTGCATAACTTTTGCAATCCAATCATGTAATTCCGTTAAAGAATCTTGTTCGTTAAGTAGTGGTATGACTACTGATATATTCATTTAAATATTTTCAAAATATAATATTTCAAAAATACTAAATTTATGCTTCGTCTGGGTTATTTTTTTTAATAACCAATGCTGCAATAAGACCTACAATGATATAACCAATAAGTTGAAAAGCTAATGATTTTAGTACCTGTCCAATAGCAAACATGTTTTCTTGCGCTTCAAATTCTTCTAATGCTTTAGCTATAGCCTCTTCGGGTGCACCAAAATTTTGCATCATTTCAGCTTGACTATCTATAATTTTCTCCTTTAGGGTAACAGCAGCTTCTGGATCCACAAAGTTGTAAATTACGATAGTTACAAAAGTGCTTACAACTAAACCTAAAGCTACAGTAATAAAAAATGAAGTAAAAGCTAGTTTAAAGCTTATGAATCCACCTTGTAAAGCTTTAGATTTCATTGCTGACACAATTCCAAAAACAATAATTAGTATTAACATACTAATACCAAACCACCATTTTGTTAATAAATCTAGATTAACATATCCGATAACACCTAGTAATGCTAAAATAACACCTAAATACAAGCCCCAATTTGTAGCTAACGATTTCATTGATTTTTCCATAATATTCTATATAATTTGATTAGTTTTATTGTTAGTAAATAAAGATAGTAAAACGTTACAAATATTTACAAAAATAAAAATTAATAAAACTATTGTGAGTTTCTAAAAAATAAGTAAATTTGCACTTCTAAAATTGAAAAGAATTAAAGCATTTAGCGATGAGAAAAGGTATACATCCAGAAAATTATAGAATAGTAGCTTTTAAAGATATGTCTAATGAAGATGTGTTTTTAACAAAATCTACTGCAGTTACTAACGAAACTCTTGAAGTAGATGGTGTTGAGTATCCATTAATTAAAATGGAGATTTCAAGAACATCTCATCCATACTACACAGGTAAATCTAAATTAGTAGATACTGCTGGTCGTATTGATAAATTCAAAAATAAATATTTCAAATTTAAAAAATAATTTAGATATATATCATACTAAAAAGCCTTTCAATTTTGAAAGGCTTTTTTTATTATACTCAATTCATCTATTTTTGTTTAAATAATAAGCTTTAAGAAAATGTAAATTAATACTTTTAATTTTTTGGCTTTTAACCTTTAATCACACATGAATTATATACTTTTTGATGGACCATCTCGCAACAATTTATTGCCGTTTACATTTACAAGACCGGTTTCAGAAATTCGTGTAGGCATTTTAACCATAAGAGAAAAATGGGAAGTTTTTTTAGGTACTACAACAACTACGGTAACACAAGATTATTTGTCAGAAAAATATCCGATGGTTGAAATGGATGATAATGTTATGATAAACGCATCTTTTTTACCAAATTTGGAGTTGGTTGAAATGGTTAAAGATTTAAAAGAAAATCAAGCCATTTTTAGAGAAGAAGATGTGATAGCTTTTTATACCAAAGAAACTCAAGAAGATATCGATTTCAAAAGTTTTGAAGCTATAGAGTTTGCAGACGAGATTATTAAAATTGAGAATACATGGGATATTTTTTCCAAGAATGGAGAAGCCATTCAAGAAGATTTTAATTTAATAACAGCAAATAGAAAATCCCAGCCTATTCCATCAAGTAATAATATAATTGCTGCAGAAAATATTTTTATTGAAGAAGGCGCAAAGCTTGAATTTACTACGCTTAATGCTAGTAAGGGGCCCATTTACATAGGAAAAGATGCAGAAATAATGGAAGGTTCTATTATTCGTGGTCCTTTTGCTTTATGCGAGCATGCTACCGTGAAATTAGGAGCTAAAATTTATGGGCCAACCACTGTTGGACCTTACAGTAAAGTAGGAGGAGAGGTTAATAACTCTGTTATTTTTGCATATTCTAATAAAGGGCATGATGGCTTTTTAGGTAATTCTGTTTTAGGAGAATGGTGTAATTTAGGTGCAGATACTAATAATTCTAATCTAAAAAATAATTATGCCGAAGTTCGTTTATGGGATTACAATACCGAAGGTTTTGCTAAAACGGGTTTACAGTTTTGCGGACTTATGATGGGTGATCATAGTAAATGTGGTATCAATACCATGTTTAACACAGGCACAGTAGTTGGAGTTAGTGCTAATATCTTTGGTAGTGGCTTCCCAAGAAATTTTGTACCTAGTTTTAGTTGGGGTGGGCATGCTGGTTTTACTACTTTTTTAACAAATAAAGCTTTTGAAGTTGCTGAGGTTGTAATGAGTAGAAGAGGTATTGGATTAACGCAACAAGACAAGGATATTCTTGAACATATTTTTGATGAGACCAAAAAGTTTAGAAGAGATTAAATCTCCAAATTAGTTTCAATAAAATTTATAAACTCATCTTTCCTACGGCTAGAAATTACGGATGGAGAATTAACAACATCAATCAATGTAGAAATAACGCTTTTGGATGTTCCTGGACCAGAAAATGGCTTGTTGGCTTATTACCCCTTTAATTCAAATATGTTTGATGGCTCTGGAAACAATCACAACGTTATGAATGTCTCTAGTACTGGTCTAAATGTCGTTGCTAACAGGTTTGGAAAGTTAAATGCCGCTTTTCAATTTGACAATGGGTATATGTCCATACCTTCATTTGGAACCAATATTGATAATTTTACTATTTGAGCTAGGGTATATCACGATTCTAATTTATCAAATTTAATGGGCGACCAAACTATTGTTGCTAAGGCAGGAACGGGTAGAGAGTATGTTATGAAATTATTGAACAGAAAAGCCAGTGCGTATTTTTACAATCCAACATATTACCACGTAACCTCAGATAACGATTTACCCTCTAATACATGGTTTCATTACGCTTTAAAAGTCGAGAATACGGTTTGGAGCATTTATATTAATGGTGTTTTGGTAAAGTCTGTCTCGCAACCAGCCAATATAAATTGGGGTGCTAATAATATAGTTATTGGTGCGTTAACGGCATCAGGAACCGAAAGATTCTTTGGTAAATTAGATGATTTACTTTTTTATGGAAGGGCTTTAACTAATAACGAGATTCTTGCTATTGCCAATAATTTATATTGATAATGGAAAAGTTTATAGATAAAAATAAGTTAGAACTGTTTTTGTTCTTTTTTTATTCCTTGCTACTAGCAGCTTTTTATATGCTGATTAATTTATAGCACGGTTTCTTAGGTTGATTAAAAATTGGAGAAGTTTTTATAGCTTCTTCACTTTTTTTAAATCCAACATATTTATTGGATTGATGCCTAAACCTTTTACGTTTTTTTGAGTAAAACGTACCACTTCATCGTAGTATAATGGAACCATAATAGCATGATCCATAGCTAAAGAATCTATGGTTGTATATAAATGTTTTCTTTTTTCAATATCAGTAATAGAGAAGGCTTTGTTGTACAAGCTATCTACAATTTTGTTTTTAAAGTGGAAATAATTCGAGCCATTTGGGGCAAAATTTTTACTGTAAAAAATCGATAAATAATTTTCGGCATCTAAATAATCTGCAATCCAAGAGCTTCTAAACATATCTACTTTTCCATTTGAACGAGCTGATCTTAATGTTGCTTCAGGCATGACATCAATATTAATTGTTAAACCAGTTTTTTCAAGTTCTCTCTGAATAAATTCGCAAAAACTCAAATAATTGCTGGTGGTAGTTAACGTGATTTCCGGATAAGAAATACCGCTTTCTTTTTTAAATTGTTCAACAAGTTCTTTTGCTTTATTTGGTTGATAGGTAAAACCAATAGCTTCGTTATATCCAGCCAAACCTTCAGGGATAAAGCCGCCATTTGCAGGATTTCCAATACCATTTCTTAAATAAATCATCATTTTTTTTCTATCAAAACCATAATTAATAGCTTTTCTGATAAGTTCTGACTGTATTTCTTGTGTTTTTGAATCCAGATAAAACCCTAAATATTCTGTGTTTAAGTAAGGTCCTCTAATCATATTTATCGATTTTGAGTAGGATTCTCTAAGCGATCCTTTTGCAGTTAATAATTCATCTTTATAAGAGGAATCTAAACTGTTTAAAAAATCTAAATTTCCTTGAATAAATTGCAGAAACTCACTTTGCTTATCTGGCAAAAAAGTAATAGCAACTGCTTCTAAATAAGGTATTTGACTTCCGTTTTCATCAGTTTCAAAATAATTTTCATTTCTTCTAAAAACCATTTTTATGTTTTCTTCCCAACGTTTAAATTTAAAAGGTCCAGTTCCAATAGGGTGTGCTCTAAAATCTGTCCCATAATATTCAACAACTTCTTTAGGAACTACAGAGCAATATTTCATGGTAAGAAGCCCAATAAAAGCCGGAAAAGGTTGACTTAGTTCTATTTGGAAAGTGCTGTCGTTTACAGCCGAAAAGGCTTTAACTTTATTTAAAACCCAACTACCTGGCGCGGCTAATTTTTTGTCTCTTAAACGGTTTAAACTAAACTCAAAATCTTTAGCAGTAACGGTTCTTGTAGAATCTTTACCAAATAAAGGGTGTTTATGAAAATAAACATCTTTTCTTAATGAAAATTCATAAAAAATTCCATCTTCAGATATGCTCCAATCTTTAGCTATACATGGTAAAATATTTAAATCGCTATCTAGTTGTACCAATCCATTAAACAATTGATTACAAACAGAATTATCTTGAAGGGTTCTGGAAAAAGCTGGATCTAAAGTGTTGATATTCGCATATTCATTGTAACGAAAAACTAAAAGGTCTTTGTTTTTATTGATGTTATAATTACATGATAAGAATAAAAATAGAACACAACTAATTGATAAATAGCTAATTAATTGTTTTGAAATAGGTTTTATCATCTAACTTATTAGTTGTAAATTTGCAATATTTTAATGGGTAAAGATAAATTTTATTAAATCTTGAAGCAAATTCAAGATTGCAATTATAATGAAAAAGAAAGTCGCATTTTATACTTTAGGTTGTAAACTTAATTTTTCGGAAACTTCAACTATTGCAAGAGGTTTTACCGATGAAGGGTTTGATCGTGTAGATTTTGCTGAAAAAGCAGATATCTATGTAATTAATACATGCTCAGTTACAGAAAATGCAGATAAGCGTTTTAAATCTATTGTAAAGCAAGCGCAACAAGCTAATCCTGATGCTTTTGTAGCAGCTGTAGGTTGCTATGCCCAGTTAAAACCTCAAGAATTAGCAGATGTTAATGGAGTGGATTTAGTGCTTGGTGCTACTGAAAAGTTTAAAATAACAGATTATATAAACGACCTTTCTAAAAATGATTTTGGAGAAGTTCATTCCTGTGAAATTGAAGAGGCAGATTTTTATGTTGGTAGTTATTCTATTGGTGATAGAACACGTGCTTTTTTAAAAGTTCAAGATGGATGTGATTATAAATGTACTTACTGTACCATTCCTTTAGCTAGAGGTATTTCACGTAGCGATACCATGTTTAATGTTATCAATAATGCCAAGGAAATTTCAGCTCAAAATATCAAAGAAATTGTATTAACAGGCGTTAATATTGGCGATTATGGTAAAGGCGAGTTTGGTAATAAAAAACACGAACATACTTTTTTAGATTTGGTAACCGAATTAGATAAGATTGATGGGATTGAACGTTTACGAATTTCATCCATAGAACCTAATTTATTGAAAAATGAAACCATTGATTTGGTTTCAAAATCTAGAGCTTTTGTACCACATTTTCATATACCTCTTCAATCTGGAAGCAACGAGATTCTTAAAAAAATGAAACGCCGTTATATGCGTGAGTTGTATGTTGATCGTGTTTCAAAAATTAAGCAAGTTATGCCACATGCTTGTATTGGTATTGATGTTATTGTAGGTTTTCCAGGAGAGACAGATGAGCATTTTTTAGAGACCTATAATTTTATAACCGATTTGGATATTTCATATTTGCACGTTTTTACTTACTCTGAGCGTAATAATACTGAAGCTGCTAATATGGAAGGTGTTGTGCCAAAAAATGTTAGAAGCAAACGTAGTAAAATGCTTCGTGGTTTATCGGTTAAAAAGCGTCGAGCATTTTATGAAAACCAATTAGAAACCAAAAGAACGGTTTTATTTGAGGGTGAGAATAAGGAAGGCTACATACATGGTTTTACTGAAAATTATGTAAAAGTTAAATCTGCTTGGAATCCAGAATTAGTAAATACGCTTCACGAAGTTATATTAACTAAAATTGATGATGATGGTTTGGTACGATTTGATTTTGTGAAAGAATTAGTATCATAAAAAAAATCCGAAAACTTTTAGATTTTCGGACCCTCTATTTTTAATATCTTCTATTCTATATTCTAACACCTACAGGAAGCATACGCTTATATTTTCTATTCCCTCTTACAAATTTAGCTATTTCAGGACTCGTTGGTACAATACTAAGGTTACGTTCATTAATCTGATCAAAAACTGCCGCTAAAAATTCTTTTTTAAAATTTTCGTCCTTAATTTCTTCTGGGATAATTAATTTGGTTAAAAAAATCTTTCTTTCTTGTAAAGAGTATTCAATTTTTGCTAAATGGTCATCAATTTTTAATTCAAATTGGCGTAAAAAATCGTTGTCAATAAGTTCAGCTACATCAACCATAGTTTATTTTTTAAATTATTTGGAATCATAAAAATAGTGAAGACTATTTTCTATAAGTTTGTGATGCAAAAGTACAAAAAAAAACAATACCATTAGTTAGTTTTTAAGTTAATCTCTTCTAAAATAAACTATTAGAAATTAGTTTTTAATTAAATTACAAATAGTATTTATAAAAATGAACAAAGAAATTATCCATGTATACTTTATGCCAGGTATGGCAGCGAGTTCAAAAATATTTGAGTATATAAAATTACCAAAAAATCAATTTAAAATTCATTTATTAGAATGGTTAATACCCATTAGCAATGAAAATTTAAGTGATTATGCACTTAGGATTTCTAAAAATATAAAACACAAAAATAGTGTATTGCTTGGTGTTTCTTTTGGAGGTGTTTTAGTACAGGAAATAAGTAAGCATATCAATGTTGAAAAACTCATTATAGTTTCTAGTGTTAAATCTATAAAAGAGCTTCCAAAAAAAATGTTACTAGCTAGGACTACAAAAGCTTATAAATTGATACCAACGCAATTATTAAGCAATATTGATTTTTTTGCAAAATATGCTTTTGGTGCAAATGTAACTAAGCGTTTAGAACTATATAAAAAATATTTATCTATAAATGATAGTAAATATTTAGATTGGGCCATTGAAAATATGGTTTGTTGGAGTCAGAAAGATTATAACCCTAAAATCATACATATTCATGGCGATAATGATGTTGTATTTCCTATAAAAAATATTTCAAATTGTATTACTATAACAGGCGGAACACATATTATGATTATTAATAAATACAAATGGTTTAATGAGAATTTGCCAAAGATTATTTTAAACAACTAACTGATTTTTTCATATATTTATAAAAACTTTTTAGAATGAAGACATTACAAAAAGCCCTGGCGTTTGTGGGATTATTAAGTTTATGCACCCTATTTATTTATGCCCTACAAGAAGCTCCAACAGATGAAAATTTTGAAAAAAAATTAATTAACGATTATAATGTTTATGCTATACAAGTTCCTGCTGATTTAAATTTTGCAGATGAAGCTATGCCTCTCAAAAATTTAGATATTTTAGAGCGTATGGATAGAGAACTATTAGTTAACACCTATTGGCAATCTAATGGATTATTAATGTTTAAAAGAGCTAAAAAGTATTTCCCAATAATTGAACCCATATTAAAAAAACATAATATACCCGACGATTTTAAGTACTTAGCTGTTATTGAAAGTGGTTTAACAAATGCGGTTTCTCCTGCAGGAGCAAGAGGTGTTTGGCAAATCATGCCTGCAACAGGTAGAGAAAATGGTTTAGAAGTTAACGATAATGTAGATGAGCGTTATCATTTGGAGAAATCTACAGAAGTAGCATGTAAATATTTGCTAAAATCTAAGGAAGAATTAGGGTCTTGGACGTTAGCTGCTGCAGCTTATAATGCTGGAACTGCGGGAATTTCAAGAAAATTAAAAGAACAAAACGTAACAGATTATTATGATTTGTTATTAGGAGAAGAAACAGGGCGTTATCTTTTTAGAATTGTTGCTTTGAAAGAGATTTTGAATAACCCAACTAAGTATGGTTTTAATTTTAGAGAAAAAGATTTGTATAGTAACGTACCTACTTTTAAAGTTGAAGTTGATACCGCTGTTTCAGATTTTTCTGAGTTTGCTCAAAACTATAACATTAACTATAAGATATTAAAACTACATAACCCTTGGTTACGCGAGCCTCACTTAAATAACAAGTCTAAGAAATTATATCAAATTGAAATACCAGAAAAGGGGTACTACGATGTTCAATAAAGCATTACTTAACCTCTTCTTTTTTGAGCTCTTAATGATCCGCCACTACCGTAATGCTGATTAGGAATTTGAGAACGCTTCATGTTTTCCTTCATCATTTTAATTTGATCTGTTAACATACCTTGCTTATCAAGCTTTTGTGCTTCTTGAAGTAATTTTTCAGCTTCTATTTTTCTGCGTTTAGAAAAAGCAATTCCTGATAAGTTTAACTTAGCCATTGCTAAATCATGATCCATTGATAAACCTAAAGAAATAGCTTTTTTGAAATATTTTTCGGCTTCATTCATATTGCTTTGAGAAACCATAATACCATGTAAATAATTAAAATACCCCTGTTGTTTAATTACTAATGCAGATTCTGGATTTTTAATTTTGTTTAGCCATTTTTTAGCACCTTCAAAATCTTGCTTTCTAAGTCTTAAAAATGCCAATAAAATAAATTCATTTTTGAAATAAAGGAATATGAACATTAATGATAATAATATAAACATGATACCATTCCCTATATTGCCTTCAGTAAATTGAAATACAGCAAGGGCAATAATTCCTGCAGCGATTATTAGTTTTATAATTTTATTGTACATATTTATTTTGTTTGAAGTAAAAAAAGATTGTTTTGTAATAAATTGAATCGTTATTTGATGTTTTTAGCTGCAAAGAAACTAAATTTTTATGAAAAACAACCTATTGAGAATTGATAAAAAAAACGGCTTAGACCAAATAAATAAAGGTATGACAAGGCTTTTAGGGTAAATTAAAAAATTAAAAAATATTTTTTTAAAAATGGTTTGCAAAGTAATAAAGGCTTTGTATATTTGCCCTCGGTTTTAAGAAAGCCTTCTAGATAATATTTACAATTCAGAATTAAAGATAAAAGATAATGAGTAAAAGAACATTTCAGCCTTCTAAAAGAAAGAGAAGAAACAAACATGGTTTCAGAGAAAGAATGGCATCTGCCAATGGTAGAAAGGTATTAGCTCGTAGAAGAGCTAAAGGAAGAAAAAAATTATCTGTGTCATCTGAATCTAGACATAAAAAATAATGATTAACAATTGTTCATAATTAAAAGGTGTTACTTAAGTGTAACGCCTTTTTTTATATCTACTGATTACTATTTTTGTAAAATATTTAAACCCAACATATAACTGCAAAAAAATGCCAAAAAACGAAAAACTAAAATCCATCTTAATTATTGGCTCTGGACCTATTGTAATTGGACAAGCATGTGAATTTGATTATGCAGGATCTCAATCTTTACGTTCATTAAGAGAAGACGGAATTGAAACAATTTTAATCAATTCTAATCCTGCCACTATTATGACAGACCCATCAATGGCGGATCACGTTTACTTATTACCACTTACAACAAAATCCATAATTAAAATTTTAAAAGAGCATCCGCAAATTGATGCGGTGTTACCTACGATGGGTGGACAAACGGCTTTAAATTTATGTATAGAAGCTGACGACAAAGGTATTTGGAAAGATTTTGGAGTTGAATTAATAGGTGTAGATATTAATGCCATTAATATTACCGAAGATAGAGAACAGTTTAGAGAATTAATGGGTAGAATAGGTGTTGAAATGGCACCACAAGCTACAGCTACCTCTTTTTTAAAGGGTAAAGAAATTGCTCAAGAGTTTGGATTTCCATTATGTATTAGAGCTTCTTATACACTAGGTGGTGCAGGTGCAGCTATCGTTCATGATGAAAAGGATTATGATAGTTTGTTAAGAAGAGGTCTTGAAATCTCGCCAATACACGAGGTGATGATTGATAAAGCTATGATGGGTTGGAAAGAGTATGAGCTAGAGTTACTTCGAGATAAAAATGATAATGTTGTAATTATCTGTTCTATTGAAAATATGGATCCAATGGGTATTCATACTGGTGATTCAATTACGGTAGCTCCAGCTATGACATTGAGTGATAGAACTTATCAGAAAATGCGTGATATGGCTATCAAAATGATGCGTAGTATTGGCGATTTTGAAGGTGGTTGTAATGTGCAGTTTGCAGTTAGCCCTGATGAAAAAGAAGATATTATTGCCATAGAAATTAACCCACGTGTATCACGTTCTTCAGCACTAGCAAGCAAAGCTACAGGTTATCCTATTGCTAAAATAGCTACAAAACTTGCTATTGGTTATACATTAGATGAATTAGATAATCAAATTACTAAATCTACTTCTGCTTTATTTGAGCCAACTTTAGATTATGTTATTGTGAAAATACCACGTTGGAATTTCGATAAATTTGAAGGTGCCGACAGGACTTTAGGTTTACAAATGAAAGCGGTTGGTGAAGTAATGGGAATTGGTCGTTCTTTCCAAGAAGCATTACACAAAGCTACGCAATCATTAGAAATTAAAAGAAATGGTTTAGGAGCAGATGGTAAGGGTTACAAGGATTATAATCAAATAATAGAAAAATTAACCAATGCAAGTTGGGATCGTGTTTTCGCTATTTATGATGCTATTGAAATAGGAATTCCTTTAAGCCAAATTTACGATATCACTAAGATTGATATGTGGTATTTAAAACAATATGAAGAGTTATTTCAACTTCAAAAAGAGATATCAAAATT
Organism: Flaviramulus sp.; assembly: GCA_030731745.1. Lineage (GTDB taxonomy): Bacteria > Bacteroidota > Bacteroidia > Flavobacteriales > Flavobacteriaceae > JANQTJ01. The sequence continues at coordinate 58,544 of JANQTJ010000028.1, forward strand.
CAATATCGATACTATTGAAAGAGACTTATTATTAGAGGCTAAACAAAAAGGTTATGGAGATAGACAAATAGCACACATGCTAAATTGTTTAGAGAGCCAAGTTTACAATAAAAGAGAGGAATTTAACATACAAAGAGTATTTAAATTAGTTGATACTTGTGCTGCTGAGTTTGAAGCAAAAACACCTTATTACTATTCTACTTTTGAAAGTGATATGGAAACAGCCGATGGTAAACGTTTTTCACACAACGAAAGTATTGTAAGCGATAAGAAAAAAATAGTAGTTTTAGGTTCTGGACCAAACAGAATCGGACAAGGTATTGAGTTTGATTACTGTTGTGTTCATGGTGTTTTAGCTGCCGCAGAATGTGGTTATGAAACAATCATGATAAATTGTAATCCTGAAACAGTTTCTACCGATTTTGATACTGCTGATAAACTATATTTTGAGCCTGTTTTCTGGGAACACATTTATGATATTATACGTCATGAAAAACCAGAAGGTGTTATTGTTCAATTAGGAGGACAAACCGCATTAAAACTAGCAGAAAAATTAACGAAATACGGTATTAAAATTATTGGAACTAGTTTTGAATCTTTAGATTTAGCTGAAGACAGAGGGAGTTTTTCTACCCTATTAAAAGAAAATAACATACCATATCCTGAATTTGGAATTGCTGAAAATGCAGATGAAGCTTTAGCTTTAGCTGACGAATTAGATTTTCCAATTCTAGTAAGACCATCTTATGTTTTAGGAGGTCAAGGAATGAAAATTGTTATTAATAAAGAAGATTTAATAGAGCATGTTGTTGATTTGTTAAGAATCATGCCAAATAATAAACTACTACTAGACCACTATTTAGATGGTGCTATAGAAGCAGAAGCTGATGCTATTTGTGATGATGATGGTAATGTTTACATTATTGGTATTATGGAGCATATAGAGCCTTGTGGTGTTCACTCAGGAGATTCTAATGCTACGTTACCTGCATTTAATTTAGGAGATTTAGTAATGCAACAAATAATTGATCATACGCATACCATAGCAAGAGCATTACATACAGTAGGCCTCATTAATATTCAGTTTGCTATAAAAGATGATATCGTGTATATTATAGAAGCAAATCCAAGAGCTTCAAGAACTGTACCTTTTATAGCGAAAGCTTACAAAGAACCTTATGTTAATTATGCTACCAAAGTAATGCTAGGGGCTAAAAAAGTAACTGATTTTAAATTTAATCCTCAGTTAGAAGGTTATGCTATTAAACAGCCTGTATTTTCTTTTAATAAATTCCCTAATGTTGACAAACGTTTAGGACCAGAAATGAAAAGTACTGGAGAAAGTATTTTATTCATAGATAGTTTAAAAGATGATGCCTTTTATGAGTTGTATTCCAGACGTAAAATGTATTTAAGTAAATAAAAAAAAGCCGCTTTAAAGCGGCTTTTTTCATTTGGAATTGAGGTTAAAAACAAAGGAAATATCAACATTTTCCGAAACTTTGTTTTTTACTAATTTTGGGACACTTATATTATAATCTGAAACTTTTACTTTCAAGTTTCCAGTGAGAGAGATTTTTTGTTCTGCTTTATTTAATTTTAAATTTATACTAACGTTTTTGGTTACACCATGAAAATTTAATTCACCATCCATTTTATATTCAGATGATATTTCTAGTTTTTCTAACGAAAAGTTCTTTATTTTTCCTTTAAAAGTTGCTTTTGGGTATTTGTCAGATTCAGCATAGTTTTCATTAAAATGTTCTTCCATTAAAGCATTCCTAAAACGAAACGCTTTTACAAAAATAAGTACTGCAAATTCACCATTGCTTGTGTTTATTATAGCTGTAACTGATTTATTTGTAGCTTTTACTTCTTCAAAAGCTGGCATAGACGCTTCAAAGTTAACGGTGCCAGTTTTTGTTAAGTATTTGTCTTGAGAAAAACAGTTTAAACTTACAATAACAAATATGAAGATTAATTTTTGCATTTAATTTTTAATTAATTTTCTAAAAGACCATCGTCTTTCCATTGTTGTATTAATTGTCTGGTTGCTAAAGGCATCAATCCGTTTTGAGGCATTGGATTCGATGCATTATTTATCCTACTAATAATCTTATCTACATCATTTCTTACTTGATTGTAAGTAGTATAAGATGTTGGTGCTCCATTACTTGTTGGGCTTCCATGACAAGAAGTACAATTGCCACTCATAATGCTTCTTATATTACCAGTATAAGTTATTTTCCCAGATGGATTTGGATTTGGGTTTGGAGTTGATTCAGGTTCAGTTGAGTCGTCTCCACTCGAACAATTAAATACTAGTATTGAAATCGCTAGTGCAGTAATCAAATTTTTGAAATTCATAGGATTTGTTTTTTGTTAATATTTTTTTTCTAATTAATTGTTTATTAAAAAGTTCTACTCAGATTAAATCCAAAATAGATATCCCCAGCTGTCCAATCTCCAGTTGCTTGTCCCATAAATCCATTTACATTCATTGCTTGCGAATTGGTAAAATGCATTTGAAACACGTGGCCACCAGTTTCTAAATCAAAACCTATGGATAAAGGGTTTTTAAATGGCGAGTTGCTAGCTCTATTTAGATGCCACCCATAATCAGCATTTATTGACCAGCGTTTGCCTAATTTGTATCGACCTCCTAAGCCTAAAGCATATTGTGTTTTGTCTTGTTCTGCTATTTCCATAAAGTTATCATGAAAAAAAGTTGGAGCTAGTTCTAAAGATAAATTTGTGTTTATTTTTCTGGAAATCAGTAATTGAAAAGCGTAACCTAAACGATCACTAAATTCTAAACCAGGAATATTATCTTTATCTAATGATGAATTAATTTGTAAAGAATTAAAACCTACAACAGTAAATGGAAACCCGTTTTCTTTTTGATTAATCAATCTATATTTTGTAGATACATCATAAATTTGTAAGAACGAACTGCGAGAAACACCAATATTAAAACTTTCAGATATTCCGTAAATAAAGTTTAATTGTGTAACAGCATTATCTAATCCAAAAAAAGTATCGAATCCATCTTTTATACTACTAAATCTGTGTGATACTATAAAATTAAACTCTTTTTTACCTGCTAGTTTTGTAGATTCAAAATTTACAATTTTTAATCCTTTAAAACTTGCACTAGCATATTCATTAGCAGTTGAATCTGCGTTAATTTCATTTAATAAATCTTCTTGCGAATTAAGAGTTAAAGACGTTACTAATAGAAGTAAGACTATGATTTTCATTTTTTTAATATTTTTTTAGTTCTTGTAATTCCTTCAGATGTTACTTTTAAAATATACACACCTTTAGCCCAATTAGTGACATCTATATTTTTTTTAAACTGATTACTTTTATAAATCTGTTTTCCTAGAGCATCAAATATTTTTATCTCATCTATTTTAATATTGTTTGGTAATTCTAAATTGATAAAACTATCTGAAGGATTTGGGGATATTGATAGACCTTTTTGTTTAAAATCTTCTATTCCTAGCGAAGTTTGGACGGTAATATTACCTGCCATACTCAATGGGTGAAAATTACATTGATACGGATTTGTACCTACAGTATTAAAAGTTTTTGAGTATGAAGAACCATTACCAGTTAAAGTCCCACTATTAAATGTTTCAGCACTTCCTGCTTTACTAGTTATTGTATGAGGAAATGCATCAGACCAGGTCCATATAACAGTATCACCCGGTAATATTGTTAAATTTAAATTAGTTCCAATTCCTATTCTCCAATCTAAATTGTGAGTTGTTTGAGCTTGGGTAATTGCAGTTCCTAAGAATAATAATACAAGTAATGTTTTTTTCATAGTTTTTAATTTTTGATTATAATACATTGGTCTAATTTGATTTGATTTAATAAATCATCATATCCTATAAACCTTCCTTTAATTATTAATTGGGATGATTTTGTTAATGTTTCTATGTTTTCATGAAATTGACAAAAAACTATTTTATCAATAGTTATATTTTTGAGGTCTATATCTGTAACATTACCTGTTACTTCAATGGTTTTATTTAGGTATTTAGTTTCAGAATCAGTTGGATTTATAAAAAACTCGTTAATTAAGTTAATTGTATTCGTCTCATAACTACTTGTTTCATTTGCAATATTTCGATGATTTTGAAATATATACAGGTATAAACAAGCTGAAATTATTATTACTACAATTAATAATATTAACTTTTTCACAACTTTTTATTTTTTTTAAAAACTGCCTCAGTAAATTAATACTGAAGCAGTTCGCTAGCTAACCAAACTTTTCCTATTTATTTCACAGGATTAAATCGTTTGATGATTTGAAATTTTTCTTTTTCATTTAAGTATTTCTACTAGCTTAGTTTCTTTCGAAGGTTAATGTATCAGTTCCACCATTTCCTCCACTAATATCTATTAATTCAATTTTTGTTGCACTGTAGCTTACTATATCCCAATCGTCAGTTAAGTCATCATTGAAATTAACTGGTGATGAAAAGAATATATTAAAATCAATATCATTAGAATCATTACTGTCATCGTCACTATTACTGTCATCAGTTATAGACCAGGTTCCGTTTATAATTTCATTTCCGTTTACTACTGCTAAAGTTCCATTTGCGTTGAAATTGAAATTGTAACCAGCATAATCATTAGTTTCATCAACTCCAGAGTCAATAAAACTTGTAATTTGCCAGTTTTCAGAAGTAACTGTGTTTTTAATATTATTAATTTCTTCAGTATTATCAATAATAATCATGTCATCATCTGAGCAGGTTGTAGACATTAATGAAAAATAAAGCATTAATAGCATTGCATAAATAAATTTTGTTTTAATAGTTTTAAATTTTAGGGGTTTATTTTAATTTTAGTTACAATCGTTTTCGTATCTTAATCTATCATCATTACCAACTCTTAAATCAATTTTGGTTTCATTATATTCAGATATTTCGTGTAAAATCCAATCATTATTACAATATGGTAAATCTGGGATATTGATATTAATAGTAATGTTGTTAGCAGTTCCGGTTGCTGTCCAAGTGCCATTATCAATTCCACCGGAGTAGTATACTGTTAAAGTGCCATCATTAGAAAAATTAAAGGTGTATCCAGTATAAACATCATCAAAATCGTTGCCATTTCGTTCAAGTTTATCAACAGTCCAATTTGGGCAAGAGGTTAAAATACTTATTAATTGATTTTGAGAACAGTCATCACAATCATCATCATTGTAATCATAATCGTCATCTTCATCACAATAATCTTTATAAGCATTAATAATGTTTTCTAATTCTATTAAATCATTAATAATAAATTCTGTACCATCTAAAAGCACCGTTTTTATTGGGAAATTGATGGATACTAAGTCAGACGAATCTAAATTTCTTATGAAATTATAAAATTCACCATCCGTATTGATTTGATTAGAATCTATGATTTCGTCATTGGAATTATACAGAAAGGTTGTTATGGGGTAATCAAAATTTAAACATTCAATATCGTCATCATATTCATTTTCACCATTGCAATTATTAGCATAACTTATTAATTGTGAATTACTATTTATGGTTATTACACTAAAATCGTCAAGAATAATTTGTATTGGAAAAGTAATAATTATGGTGTCTGAGTCATCGTCAGAATCGTCAAAAATATATTCAATTTTTTTATAATCTTCTGTAGTATTTACTGCAATTTCTTCACTATTTACTAATACTGTTACCGGTAGTTTTATATTAAAACAATTTGCATAATCAATAATATTATCAAACGAACCATCATTAGTTGAAGTTTTTTGTATCAAGCTAGCTAAAGTAGAATTAGCTATTAAAACATCTTCAGGAAGGGTTTCTATTAATTCAGAGTCTTCCGTTCTACATGAAGCAAAAGCTATAGTAACTAAGAAAATGAATTGTATTTTTTTTGATGCCTTTTTCATGATGATAAAACTTTTGTATATGCCATTTATTATTAAAACAACTAATAATAAAAAACTCCTGAAACTTTTTTAATTTTTTTTTTATTATTTGTATATTCAATTTAATATGAGTGTTTTTTCAGGATATTTTAAACTATTTTTTTAATTTCTGATAAAGCAATAGAATGAATTAACGTTTTATGTTCATTATTTTTCTAAAGGATGTATTTTATTACAACTTAAAATTTTATTTTTTTTTATATAACTTTGGCTCATTAAAAAAATAAAAATTTTGCCAAAAGAACTTAACGATAATATTTGTGATGATAATGTGTTTGAACTTGTTTATAATAAGTATGCACAAGATTTACAAAACTTTCTTTATTATAAATTTGGAGAACAATATAATCCGGCAGATAAAGTTCAAGATGCTTTTGTTAAATTATGGAATAATTGTAAAAATGTAACTTTAAGTAAAGCTAAATCGTTTTTATTTACAGTTGCAAATAACATGATGCTAAATGAAATAAAGCACCAAAAAGTAGTTTTGAAATATAATCAGGTTAAACCAAAAGATTATACAAATGAATCTCCAGAATTTATTTTAGAAAAAGAGCAATTTTTACAGCAATATCAAAATGTTTTAGAAAATTTAACCGATGAACAGCGTGTTGCTTTTTTACTGAGTAAAGTTGAAGGAAAAAAACACATTGAAATTGCAGAGATGTTAGGAGTTACTCAAAAAGTTGTTGAATATAGAATTTATAGTGCTTTTAATATTTTAAAGAAAGAGTTAGAAGGATTCAAAATAAAATAGTCAGGATATTTATAGCTTAAATTGTTTTATAATAAAGTTAAGGTTACATGGATAAAGAATACTTAATAAAGAAATGGTTGAATGAAGAGCTTATTGATTCTGAAAAACAAGCATTTAATAAGCTGGATGATGCTTTTTTGAGTCAATATATAGTTGATAATGCAAAGTATTTTAAAGCATCTCATTCTCAAAAAATTGAAGATTTTGATACCTTTAAATCTCGATATGAAGCTTCTAAAAAGTTGGTAAAAAAATTAAATTGGTTCAGTCCATTACTTAAAATCGCAAGTGTTATAGTTGTTTCTTTAGGTTTATATTTTACATTTTTTTTCAACAACATTACTGTTATTGAAACATTAGCTAGTGAAAAAACTAGCGTTGAACTTCCTGATCATTCATTGGTTGAATTGAATGCGCTTTCGGCCATTGAGTTTAGTTCGAAAAATTGGGACGACAATAGAGCATTAACTTTAAAAGGTGAGGCCTATTTTAAAGTGGCTAAAGGAAAAACTTTTGATGTAAAAACGACTAGTGGCATAGTAACCGTTGTAGGTACACAATTTAATGTAAAACAACGTAATAATTATTTTGAAGTTAAATGTTTTGAAGGGATTGTTAAAGTTGTTTCAGATACCATTGTTATGCAATTATTAGCTGGAGATAGTTACCAAATTCTTGATGGTAAATTTACTTATGGAAAAATAGTATATTCATCACCACAGTGGATAACTAATATGAGTGAGTTTAATGCCATACCCATAAAAAATGTTTTATCGGAATTAGAACGACAATATGATGTTGAAGTTACATTCAATAATGTAGATACAAATAGATTATTTACGGGAGCTTTTCCCCATGATAATCTTGAAAATGCCCTTTTTGCAATTACGCAACCTATGAACTTGACCTACAAATTGAATGCTTCAAATTTGGTAGTAATTCATGGAAAATAGAATAAAAAAGATATACATTTTTTTTACTTTATTATTTTTTGTTTTTTTTAGTTTTTATGCCCAAAATACTAATAAACAAGAATCACTTTATAATATTATAAACTTATTACAACATCGCTTTAACATTCAGTTTAATTATGCTGAGGACACCATTGAGGATTTTTTTTTAATACCTCCCTCTAACAACTTGTTATTTAAAGAAACTTTAGAATATCTTGAAACTAAAACAGGGCTGTCATTTTTTGTTATGAATGAGCGTATCGTTTTAATAAAACCTAAAAAAGATATTGTTTTTTGTGGTTATATTAAAGATAAAATTAATTCTGAACCACTGGTAGCGGCAACTATTCAAGTATCAAATAATTCCACAATAACCGACGAAAACGGATTTTTTAAAATTCAAATTGAAAATATTTCAGATCTTATTACTATTCGCTTTTTAGGTTATAAAAACATTCTAAAAACAATTAAAGAATTTTCAAGTTTTGATTGTCTAGATATTTTTTTATCACCAAATATTCAATCGTTATCAGAAGTTATAATTTCAAATTATATAACAAGCGGAATTAGTAAGTTAAGCGATGGTTCTTTTGAGATTAATTTTTCAAATTTTGATATTTTACCGGGTTTAATTGATGATGATGTTTTGCAGTCATTACAGGCTTTTCCAGGTATACAAAGTATAAACGAGACAGTGTCTAATATTAATATTAGGGGCGGTACCCATGATCAAAATTTAATTCTGTGGGATGGTATAAAAATGTATCAATCTGGACATTTTTTCGGTCTTATTTCTATGTATAATCCTCACATAACTCAAACAGTTTTTTTAAGAAAAAATGGTAGCGATGTTAGTTACACAGATGGTGTTTCAGGAACCATAGCTATGCAAACTGAAAAAGATATAAATGATAGTTTTAAAGGAATAGCAGAAGTCAACTTAACCAATCTTAATGGCTTTGTTGATGTGCCGATTAATGATAAATCATCCATTCAAATTGCAGCAAGAAAGTCAATTAGTGATTTTGTTGAAACACCAACTTATACAGCTTTTTTCGATAGAATATCTCAAAATACAGAAGTGTCAAACAATGCAATGACAATAACTAATAGTAATGAAATTTTTGATTTTCACGATACATCTTTAAGATGGATTTATGAAATTAGCGATAATGATGAGGTTAGACTTAATTTTATTAACGTTAATAATATACTTCAGTTTAATGAAAATGCTACAATTAATAATCAACTTGAATCTCGAGAGAGTCGATTAACTCAAAATAGTATTGCTGGTGCTTTGCATTATATCAGAAGATGGAACAGCAGATTAAATACGGAGTTAGAAGTTTATGAAACCGATTATAAACTAAAAGCAGTAAACGAAAACCTATTGGAGTCTCAGCGCTTTTTACAAGAAAATATTGTTTCAGAAACAAGTATAAAACTTAAAACAAATTATCAACTAAATGATTCTTTTCGTTTTTTAGGTGGGTATCATTTTGTAGAGACTGAAATAACTAATTTAGATGATGTTGATTTACCACGTTTTAGAAATTTGGTATCCGAAGTATTGAGAACTCATGGGTTGTTTTCTCAGATTGATTATAAATCATTGAATAAAAAAACAAATCTAAATTTTGGTTTAAGATATAATTATATTGAAAAATTTAGAAAGTCTATTTGGGAACCAAGACTCGATTTTAGTCATCAATTTCTAAATTATTTCTCATTAGAAATTTTAGGAGAATTTAAGCATCAAAATACATCTCAAGTTATTAATTTCCAAAATGATTTTTTAGGAATTGAAAAACGTAGGTGGCAGTTATCAAACAATCGAGACATTCCTGTTATTACTAGTAAGCAAATATCAACAGGAATAAACTTTAATAAAAAGGGATGGCTAATTGATATGGATGTTTATTATAAATCTGTAAATGGAATTACTACTCAAAGCCAAGGGTTTCAAAATCAGTATGAATTTGTAAAAAGTAAAGGGGAGTACGATGTTGGAGGTTTAGATTTTTTAGTAAGTAAACAGTTTAATAAGCTTAAAACTTGGTTAAGTTATTCTTATATGGATAATCGCTATTATTTTTCTGAATTAGAATCAGATTATTTTCCAAGTAATTTTAATATAACCCAAACTTTTACTTTGGGATCTGCTCTTAAACTTAATAATTTTAAATTTTCAGCAGGATTAAACTGGCATACTGGTAAGCCTACTACGCTTCCAGTTATGGGTAACGAGATTATAAATAATGAAGTTAATTTTGCTAAAACTAATGCTTTAAATCTTCATGATTACATGCGCTTAGATGTTTCTGCGATATATAATTTTAAATTTGGAAGTCATACTAAAGCGAATCTGGGTGTTTCGGTCTGGAATCTTTTAGATAGAGAAAACCAAATAAATAATTTTTATCGTGTTAATAATGGCGATGTTACTGAAACTATTCAAAGTTCACTTGGCATTACACCAAATGCGGTTTTTAGAGTTTATTTTTAATAAAAAAAACTAAAGTTCAATTTTAGCATTTTGTGTTTTAATTAGTTCTATATGTTCTTCAATTTTAAATTCTGAAGGTTTAAAACGATTCGATCTATGTTTAGATTGTTCTTGTCTGGTTATACTTCGTGCAAACCTTCTAACACTTTGTACAGAGTCTAAAATTATACCTGGTACAAGAACATTTTTACCGTTTTCATCCTTTGCAACCATAGTGAAATAAGACGAATTGCAGTGCTTCTTTTCACCTGTTTGTATATTTTCAGATTCTACACGTACACCAACTACCATAGAGGTTCTTCCGGTATAATTAATTGATGCTTTCAGGGTTACTAATTCTCCTACATCAATTGGATTTAAAAAATCTACCTTATTTACAGAAGCAGTAACACAATAATTTCTGGAATGTTTTGAGGCACATGCAAAAGCAATTTGATCCATTAAATTTAAAATATAACCACCATGAATTTTACCACTAAAGTTTGAATGAGATGGCAGCATAAGTTCTGAAATAGTGATTTGTGAATCTTTAATTTGCTTAAACATATATTTAAATTTTATTCGTCTTCGTTTGCACGTTTAATGATGGCTTCTGGTAATGATTTTTTAGCTTTTGCACCCATCTTTTTAAGTTTTTCAACACTTGTAATTAGGTTTCCTTTACCCTCAACCAATTTATTCATAGCTGCAGAATAGTCGCTTTTTGCAGCATCAATCTTTTTACCAACACCAGTTAAATCTTGAACTAAGCCTTCAAACTTATCGTATAATGCTCCAGCTTGTCTTGCAATTTCAATCGCGTTTTGTTGCTGTTTTTCGTTGTTCCACATACTATCAATAGTACGTAATGTAGCTAGAAGGGTAGAGGGTGTTACTATTACAATATTCTTTTCAAAGGCTTTGTTGTAAATACTATTATCTTCATTAACTACTATTGCAAAAGCTGGCTCGATTGGGATAAACATGAGCACAAAATCTGGTGATTCGATATCATATAAATCTTGGTAATTTTTTTCTGAAAGTTGATCGACATGTTTCCTAATAGAATTTACATGAGCTTTTAAAAATTGCGGTTTATCATCATCTTCAGCATTTACCAAACGCTCATAATCTGTTAAAGAAACTTTACTATCAATGATCATTTTCTTACCATCGGGTAAATGCAAAACTACATCAGGTAAAACTCTAGAGCCATTTTCTAAAGTAAAACTTTGTTGTACAAAATATTCTCTATCTTTTTCTAAACCAGATTTTTCAAGTACACGTTCTAAAACCAACTCACCCCAGTTACCTTGCATTTTACTATCACCTTTTAATGCGCGAGTTAGGTTTGTGGCCTCTTTTGTCATTTGCTGATTTAAGTCTTTTAAACCCAGTAATTGCTCTTTCAGAGCCGAATGCATACTAATACTTTCCTTTTGAGTTAAATCTACTTTTTCCTCGAAGATTTTAATTTTTTCTTGAAGTGGATTTAAAATATTTTTGATGTTTTCTTTATTCTGAAGTGTGAATTTTTCCGATTTTTCATCCAGTATTTTAGTTGCTAGTAATTCAAAATCTTTTCGCAATTGTTCTTGACGTATTTCAAGTTCAGCATCGCGTTTTAAATTTAATTGTTGCAAGTTTTCGTATTCGGCATTTTTTCTTGCTAATTCAGAATTCAAAAAATCTTTTTCTCTTCTAATTTCCTCGCGTTCACTTTCAATTTTATTCAAATTTTGTTTTAACTCTTCAATAGTTAAACCCATTTGATTTTGACGTTCTTCAAGTGTGCTTCTTTCGCTTTTGCTTTAGAGTTTTGAGAAATAAGTGACTAAAAAGAAACGTGTTAATGCAAAAATAATAATGGCGATTATAAGAATTATGGTGTCGTTCATTTAAATGGAACTAAAAAATTTTTAGCTATAAAATTACATTTTATAAAATAAAAAAAACGCCAAAAAAGCGTTTTTTTAAGAATTATTATTTTTTAAATTCTAGGCTGTTTGTAAATATTTTTTTGCAACAAACTCGAAGCTAAAATACATAACTGCTGTAAAAAATAAATCTCCAATTACCGAATTTCTAAAAAACGGAATAGCTAATGTGTAACATTCTACTAAACCACCAATAGTTTTAGGATATCCAATTAACCAATCACCAAAATTTGTAATTACAAAAAAGCTTAAACTTGATATCAAAACACTTGAAATGCCTATTTTTTTTGATTTTATTCCAATAAAACTTATTAAAATAAATGCTAGATAAACAAAAATTGAAATAGCAGAAAAGCCTAAAAACAAATCGGATATAAACATAGCTATTAATGGCACCAGAAAGGCATATTTTTTATTTGTAAAATAAACACCAGAAAAAAGAGCCATGGCTGTAATTGGTGTAACGTTTGGTAAATGTGGAAACAAACGTATAATAGCAGCTATTAAAACGAATGAAATTATAACGAGTTGTTTTTTACTTAGTAAAGAAGTCATGATAATTTTTTTATACTTCAAAAATAATACTAATAGTTGATACAATAAAATAAAAATGATGTTTATATTAGCTAAGAATTTTGGTTTCATTTGATTTTAAATTAAATGGATTAAAAGGGAATCTGGTGAGATTAAATTGTTTTCAAGTCCAGAACTGTTCCCGCAACTGTAAGCTATAAAGCTTCATGTTAAACTTCAAAGTCACTGAAGATTTTTCTTTGGGAAGACCAACATGAAGACGCAAGTCAGGAGACCTGCCATTTTCAAAAGGAATAAGTTAAACTTTCGGGATAAAAGTTTGCGTATGATAATCCATGCGATTCTCGAGTAATGAATCTTTAAATGAAAAAAAAAACACATGTTTTTGGTTTACTGTGTATTGGTATATCAATGGTTGGGTTTGCACAAAAGCAAATCGATTCTACAAAAGTGCAACAACTTGATGAAGTTGTTATTACAGATTCGCGTTTTGAATTAAAACGTGAAAATTCAGGTAAAACGGTTATTAAAATTTCTAGAAATGAAATTGAAAATAATCAAGGGAGAACTATTTCAGAGTTGATTAATTCCAAAAGTGGTATTGAGATTAATGGAAGCCGTAGTGCTGAAGGTAATAATTTAGGCTATTACGTTAGAGGAGGAAATAACAGACAAGTTTTAATACTAATTGATGGAATTCAAGTGAATGACCCCTCTTTAGTTTCTAATGATTTTGATTTAAGATTATTTGATTTAAATACTGTTGAATCTATCGAAATAATTAAGGGTGCAGCTAGTACATTATATGGTAATGGGGCAGCTACAGCTGTTATAAATATTACCACTAAAAAAGCATCTAGCAATTCAATAGCTGGAAGTTTTTCTTCAGTTATAGGTACCAATCAACCAAAAAATGATTTAAATTATAACGTTGCTAGTTTTACTAACAATGTATCCGTAAATGGTTCCGTAGATAAATTTAATTATGTTGTTAGTTTTGGAAATAAATTTGTTGATGGTTTATCAGCAGCAAAATCAGAAACTCCCGAAAAAGACTCATTTTCGAGGTATAATACCAATGTTAGTCTAGGATATAAGGCTTCAGATAAACTTGAAATTACTGGTTTTGCTAGTTACGATAAGTTTAAAACAGCTATTGATGGTTTTCCGCCCCCAATTTTTGCTTTTGCTGATACAGATGATGCATATATTTCGGAACAAACTCGCTTTGGAATCGCCCCAAAGTTTAATTATAACAATGGGAGTTTTCAAGTAAATGCTGCGTTTTCTAAAATAAATAGAGAAACTATATCCTCATTTTCAACTACTAACGAAGCTCAAAGTTTTGTTTTAGATGCCTTTAATAAGTATATAATTAATGATAAATTTTATACAATAATTGGTATTAATTATGGTGAATATGAAAGTTTATTTAATACCGATGAGTCCTTTACAAATACCGATCCGTACTTAAATGTGGTTTACGTATCAGATTTTGGTTTTAATTTGAATGCAGGTGGCCGTTTAAATAATCATAGTACCTATGGCTCGCATTTGGTTTATAGCTTAAATCCATCGTACAATATTAAATTAAAAGAGGGGTATACTAAATTGTTTGGCTCTTATGCTACCTCATTTATTGCGCCTAATTTGTCACAATTATTTGGGTTTTTTGGCCCAAACCCTGATTTACAACCCGAGGAAAACACGACTACGGAAGCTGGTTTAGAATTTAATACCAAAAATGGATTGAGAGTTAATGGGGTTTATTTTAATAGAAAAGAAGAAAATACCATTATTTACACAACCAATTATGAAAATGCTACTACAGAAGCAACCGTTCATGGTTTTGAGTTTGAAGCAGAATTAAAGATTATTAAAAACTTAAATATAAGTACAAACTATACGTTTACAGAATTAAAAGGTGGGTTGCGTTTACGCCTACCAAAACATAAGGTAAATACAAGTTTGGGATATCAATGGAATGAAAAAAACTATGCTTCATTAAATTATCAATTTGTAGGAAGTAGGACAGATTTAGATTTTTCAACATTTGAAAATATTGAATTAAAAGCCTTTTCTTTAGTTGATTTTTATTTTAGTCAAAAATTAATAAATACTAAGCTGAAGCTTTTTATTAGCATCGCTAATATTTTTAATGAAGATTATTTTGAAATTTTGGGGTACACAACAAAAGGAAGAAATATTAATTTAGGATTAAATATAAATTTGTAACACAAATTTTACAACTAAAAAAGCCTCATACTAAATTGAATATGAGGCTTTTTTTATTCATAAAAAAATTAATCGATAATCATGCCGCCTTCACGAGGATTAAAATCGTTACTGTCTTTTATTAATTTTAAAGACGATTTAGCCTGAGATTTTATTAAAGATAATTTCCCAATTGAGTTTTCAATATCTGATAGTGCTAGTGCAAGCATAGGCTCGTTTATATCGCCCAAAATACCATAATTAATTGGCCTTTCTTCATAATCAAAACCTAGAGATGGTACTAAACCTGAACCAGGTACAGCTTCATTATTTTTATTTACCCCATTAGCTATAAGTGGTTGCATAGCATAAGTGTGATTGGGATTTACATCCTCTCTGTTAAAATTTGGTGAATCATAAAGCGTTCTTGATGCTTGTGTTTTTCCAGTTGTATTAGAGCCTATTTGAATAACTTGAATGTAAGAAGATAATCCATTAATTAAACCCTCACTGGCAGAAGCACTTCTGCTTGTGGTTAGTACGTATAGTTTATTAAGATTTAGACTATTAATTGGATTGCCATTTTCTAATTGTGTTTGAAAATTATAATCAGTATTCTGTGATTCAAAATTTTCATTATAGATCAGTTTTGTAAAAACTTCACCTGGAAATTGCCCTGTAATCATGCTAGCTAAGTAGGTTTCAATACTCACACGTCCACCGGGATTGTAGCGTAAATCTAAAACCAAATGTTGTACATTATTATTGTTAAAATTTGCAAAAACATTATTTAATTCAATTTCTGAGCCTGCTGTAAAGCCGTTGTACATTATATAGCCAACATTTTGACCACCAACATTATAAATATCTGATAAGTAAACAGGGTTTTCTGTATATACTGCTTTAGTAAGGGTTATGTTTTCTGTGGTGGGTTCGATAAAATCATCTTCTGTTTCTGGTGTACCATTATCGTTAAAAACACCTAAATTCAGCGTGTAAGAATCTTGACTCAAAAGCTGAGAAAAATTAGTTTCATTTAAAGCAGTACCATTTATACCATAAAAAACATCACCACGCTCAATTCCATTTGATGATGCGCTAGTGTTTGGAAGTACTAATCTCACTACACCAATAACATCTGTAGTGCTGTTTGGAGCAAAAAACAAACTAAACTCCATCCCGTTTACTGTTGCCGTTCCTTGGAATTGTTGCTCTAAAGCAATATAATCATCCACTATCCAACTAAATCTATCAACGGTTTCTCTTTGGAAAATTAAGCTTTCAAATAAATCTTCTGGCTCAGTAAAAGAGTTTAAATAATCTGCATATTCTTGATTTGTAGTAAATCTATCATTGGCTAGATTTGATATATCTGATTTATATAAGTAGAAGATATTCATTCCTTTCCATACAAAATCATTTATTTCGCTGGCAAATATTTGAGTATCATCATCATCTTCGAAACAGCTTATGGATATGAAAGAAAAAATAAGCAGAAGTAAAAGTACTTTTAAATTTTTCATGGCAATTCTTTTTATTCTAAGTAGTCTATAAAACCCTAAATTTACTTACATTATTGTGTAATAAAAAATAATTAATTGAAATTGTTTATTCTAGAAATGAGTCAATAAACTTTGGGTTATTAAAAAGGCTTCTATTTTATAAATTGCATGATGTTGATAGCTTGCGTAAGGGATTGAACGGTTTGTTTGAGCTCGCCGACCTAGGAGGAAGCGAGTAGTGAAAGCCCAACCCGATAGGGTTATGCTCTAAAAATTATTTTTTTTTATTGGTGATGTAACAAAATAAATAGGTTGTCGTCGTAATAACAAATAGCCTTAATAAAGCTATTTTAACTAAACCAAACCAAAAATGACTCAAGCGGAGTTTTTAAATATTGTAATGCCTTTTAAAGATAAAGTGTTTCGTTTAGCGAAACGATTACTGGTATCTACGGAAGAAGCTGAAGATGCTACGCAGGAGGTGCTTATGAAATTGTGGCATAATAAAAAGAAGATACAAGAGTATAAAAATGTAGAGGCTTTTTCGATGACTATGACAAAGAATTTTTGTTTTGATAAATTAAAATCTAAACAAGCACAAAATTTAAAAATTGTACATAGTAATTATGAAGATGGAAATACACCTTTGCAAAAACAAATTGAGTTAAACGATAGTGTAAATTGGGTTGCAAAAATAATTGAAGCATTACCTGAACAACAAAAAATGATAATTCAGCTTAGAGATATTGAAGCATACGATTTAGATGAGATAGCCCAGATGTTAGATATGAATAATACAGCAGTACGTGTAAACTTATCGAGAGCTAGAAAAACAATAAGAGAAAAATTAACTAATACACATAATTATGGTATTAAATAATATAGAAAAATTACTAGTAAAGTACGAGAACGGTGAAACATCCCTTAAAGAGGAGCAAGTATTGAAAAACTATTTTACCAGCGATACTGTTGCTCCATATTTAGAAATGTATAAACCTATGTTTGATTATTTTTTGGTAAATCAACAAGAGCAATTTACTAAACACGTTCCATTAAAAACTAAGCGAACTTTTAATTACAAATGGATTTCTGTTGCAGCCGTAGCTGTTCTTATGTTAGGATTTTATTTTAAAGAGCCTGTGGTATCTTCTTATAACGAATATACTTATGGAACTTACGATAATCCTGAAGAAGCCCTTAACGAACTTGAAAATTCGTTAGCCATGATTTCAAATCATTTTAATAAAGGAACCTCTACTGTAAATTATTTAAATGAGGTAAACAAAGGTACCTCTACACTAGGGTATTTAAATGAAATTGAAAACACAACCAGTATAATTTTTAAAAAATAGAAAAAACAAAACAATAATAAATTAAAATAAAAACGATGAAAAATAAATTAATAGTATTTGTAATGGCGATTATGTTATTACCATTAACAGGGATGGCACAAAAGGATATCTTTGAAAAGTATAGCGACGATTCTAATGTTACTTATGTATCCATTAAACCTAAAATGTTTCAAATGATTGCAAAAATGGGTATTAACGTAGATGATCCTGAGGCAAGAGCTTTTATGGATATGGTTAATAGTATTACCAGCTTTAAAACCATTGTAACAGATAACAAAGTGATTTCTGCAGATATATCTAAATGGGTAAAATCTCGTGCTAGCTCGCTTGAAGAATTGATGGAAGTTAGAGATGATGGGACCAATGTAAACTTCTATGTAAAAGAAGGAAAAGATTCAGACCATGTAAAAGAGCTTTTAATATTTGTGAATGGCATAGATAAAAAGATGGATGATAAAATTGAAATTAATGGTAAAGAGCGTAAAATTGAAACTGTAGTGGTTTCACTTACTGGAGACATTAATTTAAATGAGATTTCTAAACTTACTGATAAGATGAATATTCCAGGAGGGAAACATTTAGAAAAAAGTAAATAAAAACAGCAATCATGCAACGAACAATCAAATATATTATTTACACCTTTATAACCACAGTTATGTTAACTAGCTGTGGTAATGAGGTAAGTTTACAACGCTATTATGTAGACAATCAGGAATCTAAAAATTTTATTACTCAAGATTTACCACTTTCTATGATAGAAATTGATAAATCAAACTTTACAGAAGAGCAGTTAGAAGCTTATGCATCTGTTAGTAAATTAAATTTTTTAGGTTACAAGTCTAATGATTCTAATATGGAAGCTTATAGCTCTGAAATTGAAAAAGTTAAAACTATATTGAAGAACAGTAAGTATAATGATTTGATGGAGTTTAGTGATAAAGGCAATAAAATACTTGTAAAATATGTTGGTGATGATGATGAAGCAGATGAGGTTATTGTTTTTGGAAGTTCAAAAGA
The DNA here is from genome assembly GCA_030731745.1 of Flaviramulus sp. Taxonomy (GTDB): domain Bacteria; phylum Bacteroidota; class Bacteroidia; order Flavobacteriales; family Flavobacteriaceae; genus JANQTJ01. The sequence goes on from JANQTJ010000028.1 coordinate 77,272, forward strand.
AATCGGCTTTGGAATTGTTAGAATTTTGGGAAATAATATGAATCCGGAAAAAATGATGACTTTAATTTCTACTATGCAAAATTCTAATATGGAGACATCTAAATTTCAAGATATTATGAATTTTTTTAAGTAAATAGGAATTCATTTAAATATGAAAACAATAAAAAAGCTTCCTTACAAGGAAGCTTTTTTATTTATATCGTCTTGGTTCTTGGGATTTACTTTGACTTTTGAAATGGTATAAATCAAGTTTATAATGATAGCTAAAAAAACAAGTGTAAAACCAGTTAAAACAACAAAATTATCAAGGATGTCTAGAATACCGAAAACAAAAATGCTTCCTGCTAAAAATCCGGTTAGTATTAAAGATTGATTGTTGCTTAACATAAAAAATTAAATTCCTGTAAAGTTACTAGGGGTAATACGTTTTAATTCTTCTTTTATTGTATTAGATACTTCTAATGTATCAATAAAATTAGAAATTAAGTTTTGATTAATTTTTTCATTAGTTCTCGTTAAACCCTTTAATGCTTCGTATGGATTAGGATAGCCTTCTCTTCTCAAAATAGTTTGAATAGCTTCAGCAACTACTGCCCAGTTATTTTCTAAATCTTCTGCAAATTTAGGTTCGTTTAATAATAACTTATTTAAACCTTTTAATGTGGATTTAAAACCAATTATTGTATGTCCAAAAGGCACACCAACATTACGTAAAACCGTACTATCTGTAAGATCTCTTTGTAATCTAGATATTGGTAATTTAGCAGATAAATGTTCAAAAATAGCATTAGCAATACCTAAATTTCCTTCTGAGTTTTCAAAATCTATCGGATTTACTTTATGAGGCATAGCACTACTTCCAACTTCGCCGGCTTTAATTATTTGTTTAAAATAATCCATTGATACATAGGTCCAAATATCTCTATCTAAATCAATTATGATAGTATTAATTCGCTTTAAGGCATCAAAAAGCGCCGCCATATGGTCGTAGTGTTCAATTTGTGTTGTTGGGAATGAATGCTGTAAACCTAATTTTTCTTGAACAAATTTACCTCCAAAAGCTTTCCAATCAATATTCGGATAAGCTACATGGTGGGCATTAAAATTACCAGTAGCTCCGCCAAATTTTGCAGCACTAGGGATGTCATTTAATAAATTGAATTGTTCTTCTAAACGCACCACAAAAACGGCTATTTCTTTACCAAGTCGGGTAGGAGATGCTGGCTGCCCATGCGTTCTTGCTAGCATAGATATGGATGCCCAATCTTTTGATAATTCTTTAAGTTTATTTAGGATAATCAAATATTCTGGGACATACACATCATTCATAGCTTCCTTTATACTTAAAGGAATTGCTGTATTGTTTATGTCTTGTGAGGTTAAACCAAAGTGGATAAATTCTTTATATTGAGATAATCCTAGAGCATCAAATTTTTCTTTAATAAAATATTCAACGGCTTTTACATCATGGTTTGTAACACTTTCAATTTTTTTAATAGCTAGTGCATCATCCGTTGAGAAGTCATTGTAAATAGCTCTTAAATTATCAAAAACTGAATTTTCAACAGCTTTAAGTTGTGGTAAAGGGATTTCACACAAAGCAATAAAGTATTCAATTTCAACTAAAACACGATATTTTATTAAAGCTTCTTCAGAAAAATAATTAGCTAATTCATTTACTTTATTTCTATATCTTCCATCAATTGGTGAGATGGCATTTAATGCTGATAATAACATATTTGCTTTGTTTTTTTGAAGTTGCAAAGATACAAAGAAAGTTAGAAGTGTAAAGTTTGAATTAATAACTTATTATTGGATTTTTTTAATTTTTTTTAAAATGTGCTTAGCTCTGGATTTATAACCAGCACTTTCGCTTTGAAAGTTTTGCTGTAAAATTTCAGACAGTTCCTCATAAATCCATTTTGAATTTTTTCCAAATAGAAAAAGTGTTTCCATTGTATAAGCTTTTGTGGCTGTTTTTTGATTGGAAATTAACCAATCAAAACAAGATTCAACAATACGTTTTTCATACACGGGTAATAAGGTTTTTTTTATTGTATTTTGTTGCTTAGAAGAGAAAGTTGTTGCTATAAATTGACACACCTTTGCAACTGGTCGAACTGCAGAGTTTAAATGAATTTTATGGATATTCTTTGTAAAAAAATCTAAATGAGGTACCAAAGCATAAATATTATCATTAATAACAAACTCAAAAACCCAAGCAGCACGATAAGATACTTTATCATCAACCATAAACATAATTTCTAAAAGTTTCGGAAATAAGTTCATGTCTTTTAAAACCATATCGGCATATTTTAGCCTACTTTTTTTACTAGCATCAACAAAGCTCAATTCTTTATAGAATTCTTCAAGTGTCATGGAATAATTTTCATATTTTTATATTTCTAAATTTATTTAAAATGAAATTAATAAAAAAGATATTATTAGCATTATTGTTGGTGTTTGTTGTTGCTCAATTTTTTGGGCCAGAAAAAAATCTAGGAAACCTTAGTTCTATTGAGCCCTTTTTAGCTGAAACTAATCCGCCTGAAGATGTAAAACTAATTTTAAAAGAAACTTGTTATGACTGCCATAGTGATGTTACAAGATATCCTTGGTACAATAATATAACACCAGTTAATTATTGGTTGAATGATCATGTTAAAGATGGTAAAAAACATTTTAATATGTCTAATTGGGAAGGTAGTTCTGTGAAGAGAAAAGATCATAAATTTGAAGAACTTATTGAAATGGTTGAAGAAAAAGAAATGCCATTAGAGTCTTACACTTGGACACATAGTGAAGCAAAACTTTCAGACAATCAAATAAAATCAGTTGTAGATTGGGCAAAAAATGTACGAATGATGTATGCCCTTGAGCCAAAACCAGAGTAACTATTTCTGTTTTTTGGTTATAGTTTATATCCAAAAAAAATAGAAAATTTTACATTGAAAAAATATTTTTGAATTAGTGGTAAAAAACCTCTTAATAATCGGTTTTGTTTGGCCAGAACCAAAAAGTTCTGCTGCAGGAAGCAGGATTTTGCAGCTAATTGATGCGTTTCAGATTAGTGATTACAAAATAACTTTCGCTTCCCCTTGTTCAAAAAGTAAAAACGCTTTTGATCTTGAATCTATTGGGGTTTCTCAAAAAACTATAGAACTAAATAATCCTAGTTTTGATGTTTTTGTAAAAAAACTGAATCCAAACGTTGTTTTGTTTGACCGTTTTATGATGGAAGAACAATTTGGCTGGCGCGTATCAGAGCAGTGTCCGGATGCTTTAAGAATTTTAGATACCGAAGATTTACATTGCTTAAGAAAAGGAAGGCATCTAGCCTTTAAAGACAATAAGCCTTTTGATCTTTCTTATTTATTCAACGATATTGCTAAACGAGAAATTGCAAGTATATACAGGTGTGATTTGAGTTTGATTATTTCTGAGTCTGAAATGCAGATTTTAAAAAATGATTTTAAAGTTGATGAAGCACTACTAGTTTATTTGCCTTTTCAATTAGAAGTTATTAATGATGAAAGTTTTAAAAAACTTCCAGATTTTAACGAAAGACAGCACTTTGTAACCATTGGTAATTTTTTGCACGAACCCAATTATAATGCAGTTTTATATTTAAAAGAAACTATTTGGCCATTAATAAGAAAACAATTACCCAAGGTACATTTAAATATTTATGGTGCTTATGCTTCACAAAAAGTTATGCAACTACACAACGAAAAATATGGTTTTTTAATAAAAGGTTTTGCTGATGATGTGAATAAAGTTATGAAACTATCTAAAGTTTGTTTAGCACCTATTAGGTTTGGTGCTGGTTTAAAAGGGAAATTAGTAGATGCCATGCAAAATGGTACTCCTTGCGTAACTTCAACTATTGGAGCAGAGGGTATGTTTGGAGCATTAAACCCTAATGGTTTTATTGAAGATAATCCAGAAGAGTTTGCTAAAAAGTGTGTGCAACTTTATACCGATGAAATTCTATGGAAAGAAAAGCAACAAAGCGGATTTAATATTATAAATGTACGTTTTAATAAACCTTATTTTCAACATAAATTAATTACAATAATAAATGAGAATGTTAGATTTTTAAAGCAAAAACGCATGAATAATTTTACAGGACAAATGTTACATCATCATACCATTCAAAGCACCAAGTTTATGAGTAAATGGATTGAAGAAAAGAATAAAATTAATTAAGCTTCCACTTCACTTTTTTTAATTTTACGATACAAAAAGTTATTAAATATGTTGCGTTTGGCAAAACGCGTTAACTTATCAGCTTGACAAAGTTTGATGTATAATGCTTTATTTACACCAAAAAACTCATAAGTTTCACCATCTAAAAATGTTATTTCTAAAACCATGCCTTTGTGTTGCCAATCTATAATTGGCGCACAAATAGTTTCATTAAAAGAATCTAAATTAGCTGCTTTCGTTTCAGGAGAAATACTTACAAGAAAATGATATGCATCAATAATTTGTCGGCTTTTTAATTCTGCTTCGATTCCTTTTTCATCACCAGCTTGAAACTTATCAGGATGCCATTCTTTTACCAAATTTCTATAAGTAGTTTTTAGAGTTTTTAAACTCATATCATTCTCAATACCAAACAATTTCTTGTATTCACTAATACGTTTCATGTGATTTTTTTTCTAAATAAGGCGCGAAGATAGTCTTTTAAATGAATCTACTTTAATATTTCTTCATACTATCTTGTTTTTTAATAGCTTTGCAGCTTTCAAAAATATACTATGATTTCAGTTGATAATTTAGCAGTAGAGTTTGGTGGTAGTGCATTGTTTAGTGACGTGTCTTTCACTATAAATGAAAATGATAAAATTGCCCTAATGGGTAAAAATGGTGCAGGAAAATCTACAATGATGAAGATTGTTTCTGGAAAACAGAAAGCGAGTAGAGGGCATGTGCGTTTTCCAAAAGATGTCGTGATAGCCTACTTGCCTCAGCATTTGTTAACTAAGGATGATTGTACTGTTTTTGAGGAAGCTTCAAAAGCCTTCAATCATGTATTTACCATGCGGGACGAGATGGATCGTTTAAACAAAGAGTTGGAAACCAGAACAGATTACGAGTCTGATTCGTACATGAAAATTATTGAACAAGTATCAGATTTAGGAGAAAAATTTTATGCCTTAGAAGATGTTAATTATGATGCTGAGGTAGAAAAAGCATTAAGAGGTTTAGGTTTTAAACGTGAAGATTTTAATCGATTAACAAGTGAATTTAGTGGTGGTTATCGCATGCGGATTGAATTGGCTAAAATTTTATTACAAAAACCAGATCTCATTTTATTGGATGAGCCTACTAATCATATTGATATTGAATCTGTTATTTGGTTAGAAGACTTTTTGCTGAATAAAGCCAAAGCGGTTATGGTTATCTCTCACGACAAGGCTTTTATTGATAATATTACCAATAGAACTATTGAAGTGACTATGGGGCGTATTTACGATTATAAAGCAAATTATTCTCATTATTTACAATTAAGAGAAGATAGACGTTCACATCAAATTAAAGCATTCCAAGAACAACAAAAATTTATTGCTGATAACATGGCTTTTATTGAACGTTTTAAAGGCACCTATTCTAAAACGAATCAAGTGAGTTCTAGAGAACGTATGCTAGAGAAATTAGAAATTATTGAAATTGATGAGGTTGATACTTCTGCTTTAAAATTAAGGTTTCCCCCAGCACCGCGATCTGGAGATTATCCAGTAACGGTTAAAGATTTATCAAAATCTTATGATGAACATATTGTATTTAAAAATGCTAATATGTCTATTGCTCGTGGTGAAAAAGTATCCTTTGTTGGACGAAATGGTGAAGGAAAATCAACGATGATTAAATCTATTTTAGGTGAAATCGATTTTGAAGGGCATTGTGCTTTAGGGCATAATGTAAAAGTAGGATACTTTGCTCAAAATCAAGCCTCTTTATTGGATGATAACTTAACTATTTTTCAAACGGTTGATGAGGTTGCAGAAGGCGATATACGTACGCAAATTAAAACTATTTTAGGGGGTTTTATGTTTAAAGGAGATGATATTGATAAAAAAGTAAGTGTACTTTCTGGTGGAGAAAAAACAAGATTAGCCATGGTAAAATTACTCTTGGAGCCAGTTAATTTATTGATTCTGGATGAGCCAACAAATCATCTTGATTTAAAATCTAAAGATGTTTTAAAAGAGGCTTTAAGGAATTTCGAAGGTACTTTGATTCTGGTTTCTCACGATCGTGATTTTCTGCAAGGGTTATCTCAAAAAGTTTTCGAATTTAAAGATCAACGTGTTATTGAGCATTTTGAAACCATTGATGACTTTTTGGTTCGTAATCGTATTGAGAATTTAAAACAGATAGATTTAAAAAATAAGTAAATTAAAATGAATCATCCAGCAGTTCGACCTTTATCGTTTGTTTAATCGGAATAGCTGCTGGTCCAAATTGATTAAACATAGGAACGTCTGCTGCATCTCGACCATAAGCAACAGATACATAGCTCCCTTTTTTTTGAGTTTGTGTAGCGTCAAAAATATACCACTGGTTACCCACAAAAGCTTCAAACCATGCATGCATATCCATCGGCTTCAATTCATGTAAATAACCAACTACCATACGTGCGGGGATACTTAAACTTCTGCATAATGCAATCCCTAAATGAGCTAAATCTCTGCATACGCCTTGTTGTTTGTAATTAACTTCTATAGCCGAAATAGGGTAGTTGCTACTTTCAGGAATATAAGCTATGTTGTCTTTAAGCCAAGTTTCAATAGCTTCTACTTGATTGTAACCAGGTAATTGATTTAATGTTATATTATTAGCTAAATCACTAAACCGGTCTGATTCACAGTATCTGCTTGGAAGTAAATAAATAAGAACATTATCTGGAAGATTTTCAATTTGTACAAAAGGCGCATTTTTTTCAATATTAACATCCTTTGATGTTTTTACATTAGCCATAGTTGATATGGTAAATAAACCAGGAGGTGCTGTAATACGTTGGCATAAATTCCCGTAAGTATCTGTGTATTCGTAGGCTTTTATTTTTGGTTTAATAGTGTATTTTTCACTAGCAATCCATTGTTTTGCACCACTTCTAGGTCTTAACATTAATATAAATGGCGTGGGTATTTCAATGTTAAATACCAATTTACAGCTTACTCGTAATAACATAATCCATTTATATTTAAATATTAAATCTAATAAAAGTAGATTATAAAATTAGGATAATAAAACTGTATTTTACTTGTGTTTTATGTATTAATCTAGGTGGTATTTTAAAATAAGAATAAAAAAATCATCTTAAAATAACAAATATCATGGTATAAGTAGTTTTATCAATTGTTTAATACCAATTGTTGCAAGTTCTGGTATTACGGTTAAATTCTTTCCACTATTTATGCTTGGCTTTGGGTCAATAAAATAAGTTGGCGTGTTTTCTGGCACATAATGCATTAAACTGGCTGCAGGATATACTTGCATTGAAGTTCCTATAATAATCAAAATATCTGCGGTTTCACAAATTTCAACAGCATGCTCAATCATCGGAACATCTTCTCCAAACCAAACAATATGTGGCCTTAATTGATAACCTTTTTTGCACGTATCTCCTAAGATTAGGTCTTTTTTCCACTCTAAAACATCAGTTTCATCAAACGTGCTTCTTACTTTTAATAGTTCACCATGTAAATGGATAACACGGCTACTGCCAGCACGCTCATGCAAATCATCTACATTTTGAGTAATAATTGAAACGCTAAAACCTTTTTCTAAATTAGCTAAATATTTATGGGCCTCATTTGGTTTTACTTCAAATAATTGTTTTCTACGTTGATTGTAAAAGTCTAATACTAATTCTGGATTTTTTCTAAATCCCTCAGGGGTTGCAACTTCCATAACATCATGGCCTTCCCATAAACCATTTTCATCTCTAAAGGTTTTTATACCACTTTCGGCACTCATACCAGCTCCCGTTAGTATAACTATATGTTTTTTCATGTTATAAATTTACTAATTTTGGTGCATGATAGATTTAAAACTTTTAGAACATTTAGAAACATATTTAACCGACTCTAGAAAGCAAAAATTCTCAAATGTTTTATCACAACGCACCAAACATTTCACAATAGCTACAGAAGATGTTTATCAACTACATAACACCAGTGCAGTTATTAGAAGTTGCGATGTATTTGGTGTGCAGGAAGTTAATATAATTGAAGAGCGAAACACGAAGCGTATTGATAGAGAAATTGCCATGGGAGCTCAGAAATGGGTAGATTTAAATAGATACAACTCTGTAAAAGCATGTATTTATGATTTAAAATTGAAAGGCTATCAAATTGTTGCTACAACACCACATACTAACGATACGTTATTACATGATTTTGATGTAACTAAAAAATCATGTTTTTTCTTTGGGAGAGAGACAGAAGGTTTATCTCAAGAAGTTTTAGATGCTGCAGATTGTTACTTAAAAATTCCAATGGTTGGTTTTACCGAAAGTTTAAATATATCAGTTTCTGCAGCAATTATACTTCAAGAGGTTACAACCAAACTAAAACAAACAAGTATTAACTGGAAATTATCGCAAAATGAAATTTTTGAGAAACGTTTAGATTGGTGTAAAAAAACATTAAAAAGTTATGATGATATTGTTGCTCGTTTTTATGAAACTAAATGATACAAAAAGAGGAAATTAATATTGATTTCCTCTTTAATAATTTTTTTATATTAAGTTTATAATCTTTTACTTCTTCCTCTACTTAATAGTTTATATTCTTCATAACACTCACTTATGGCATCCAAAATTTGTAAATCGTTAGCACTTTGAATAAACCCTTTTGAGTAGTTACATTGGTTCACTATTTCATCCAAATCTATTCTATCTACTTGTAATAGTACGGTTAGCATTTCTCTATCAAAACGAGAGGCTAATAAATTTCTAATTTCATCATCCTCTTTCATCTGTTTCAGTTTGCGTAATTCGTTTGGTTTTTTTCCAAACATACGATACAAAAAATCTGCAGGATTAAAAATAGAGCCTATAACTTTGGTTAAGCCTGATGTTTTACCAGCTTCATAACCTTTACTTGATAAACCAGAAATACTATATCTGTAATTATCATTCATCACAGGTACTTGTTTAATATCTACTTCTAAATAGCCTGTTAGCTTTAATTGATTTACAACGACCTCTTCTAGAGCGAGAGCTAATTCTGTTAATTCTATGTTAGAACTTCCAAACTTTATCCAATCATTTGTTACTCTAACTTTTATAGATTTGAAACCTAAATATGAAAAGTGAAGGGTATCATTAACTTTAGCAGTAATGGAAAATTCTCCTTTGTTGTTTGAGGTAGTGCCAATAACTTGATTAAGATTAACGATGTTTACACTTTCTAAGGGTACATCATCGGAAGCATTAATAACTACGCCAAAAACTTTATCAATCTCTTGAGCTTTTCCTACAAAGGAAAAGCATAAAAGCATAAATAGGATTAGCGTATTCTTCATATAATTTTCTTAATCAGCACTAATTTTGCTATAAAAGTACTAAACTAAATAACAAAACTAGGTCTGAAAGTTTTATTTTGACTTAAAATTAACAAAAAAATGAGCTATCTTCTAGAACGTCTAGCTACAGAAGGTCTTGAACCAGAATCTGATCTTCGTGATCTATCTGAATTTGAATCACCTCCAGAACGTCTAGGTTTTGATCCACCCTCGCTTCTTCGTCTATCACCTCTGTTGCCAGAACTAGTTTTTCTCTCATCACGATTTCCACCACTTCTTTTTCTATCTCGTCTTCCGCCACCGCCTCCACCACGGTTTTCAGAAACTTCTACATTAACAAAACGACCTTCGTGTTTAAAGTCAGTAAAAAATGCTAAAACTTTTTCTTTAAGTTCGTTTTCAGTATTAAAAAACGAGAAGCTTTCTTTTGTTTCAACTTTAAAAACATCATCTCTACCAAGCTCTAATTGTTCTTTTAAGAAATCTTTTAACTTCATCCAATCAAAACCATCTTTACTACCAACATTTATAAAGTATCTTGTAGAATCAGATTTTCCACCAAAATCTCTTCTACCTTCACGACCATCTTCACGATCGTTATCTCTATCAAAAGAACCTTCAGCAATATTTAAGTTTTTAGATTTTTGGTAGTAATTATAGAAACGCGTAAACTCAACTGAGAAGAATTTTTTAATTAATTCATCCTTGGTTGTGTCTTCAAACATCTCTTTAATATTGGTAAGATATTTGTCAATTTCATGGTTAATCTCAGTGTTATGGATTTTATTTGCAAGCGACATTAATTGTACTTCGCATATTTCCATACCATCTGGAATATCTTTTTTCTCGAAGGCTTTATTGATGATACGCTCGATACTTTTTATTTTTCTAACTTCACTTTTTGAAACAATAACCATGGAAACACCCGTTTTTCCAGCACGTCCTGTACGTCCAGAACGATGCGTATAAGTTTCAATTTCATCAGGTAATTGGTAATTTATTACGTGTGTAATATCATCAACATCAATACCACGTGCTGCAACATCAGTAGCAACAAGCATCTGGATTTGGTTTTTTCTAAAGGCGTTCATTACCAAATCACGTTGGTTTTGGCTTAAATCACCGTGTAAAGCACCAGCATTGTAACCATCCTCTATAAGTTGTTCGGCTACTTTTTGGGTATCGCGTTTGGTTCTACAAAATACAACTGAAAAAATATCAGGATTAGCATCGGCTAAACGTTTTAAAGCATTGTATCGATCTCTGGCGTTTACTAAATAATATTCATGAGACACTTGGCTAGTACTTTCATTTTTATTTCCAACAGTTATTTCCTGTGGATTTTCCATGAATTTTTTAGCAATAACAGATACCTCTTTGGGCATGGTTGCACTAAATAGCCAAGTACATTTATCTTCTGGAGTGTTGGATAAAATATCTGTAATATCTTCATAAAAACCCATGTTTAGCATCTCATCAGCTTCATCTAAAACAGCATATTCAATTTTAGAAATATCAACTAAACGTCTACTAATCATATCTTTAATTCGCCCTGGTGTTGCTACAATAATTTGTGCACCTTTTTTTACATCTCTAGCTTGATCGGTAATACTCGACCCTCCATAAACAGCTACAACATTAAGTCCTTTACAATATTTACCATACAATTTCATTTCGTTGGTAATCTGTAAACAAAGCTCTCTAGTTGGCGATAAAATTAAACCTTGCGTTGTTCTGCTATCAATATTAATTTTTTGTAACATTGGGAAGCCAAAAGCAGCTGTTTTTCCTGTACCTGTTTGTGCTAATGCTACCAAATCAGTTTCATTGTTTAATAAAATAGGAATTGCTTTTTCTTGTACTTCACTAGGTTTTGTAAAACCTAAGTCTGTAATAGCTTGCAGTAAGTCTTCATTAAGACCTAGTTCTTGGAATGTGTTCATTCTTGTGTATAAGTATTCGATTATATTATGCAGTGCTACATAAGAAGGGAATCGACATACTTAAACCTAAACTTCTAGTAACACATCCTCACTCTGAGGAATTTTAATCCTTAACCCGGATTTCAAGCGGCAAAGATAAGCTTTTATTTGAATAAACAATTTTTTGCAGTTTTAAGATGCTTTAAGCATTCAAAAGTATTTTATTTTTTGGAATTCGTAAATTTAAACATTTCACTGCGCTATCTCACTTGTCAGGGAGCTTAAACAATTAATCAGCGGTGCGCAAAGGCGAACCGTTCAAGTGTTAATACAATTATTTGAGAATTATTAGGTTTAATTAGTTGTTTTTATTAATTCGGACTGTTTAGTACTCAGGCTATGCGAAGTGTTCAGAATAGTTTTTATTTACTTATGTTTATTAATATAACCTTTATTATCGTCAAGTAAACTTGAGTAAGATTCTAAAAGCGTTTGCTCACCATCAATCACATCTGCTAATAAATGGTAAAATTTTATTTTTACTTCATCATTTCTTTCGTTAAGATTATCATAAACAAAATCCGCTAAACGTTTTATTTTATCAGAGAGAATATCGGTTTGTGATTCAATATCCAATAATTGCGATATAATTTGAAATTCTAATAGTTCAGCCTTATTAGAAATAAAAAATCTTAGGCTCACATTTTTTATAGATGCAACTTGAAAACCTCCCGAACTTGTTATTATTTCGCTTAGCGTCTGTTCATTATTACCAATTTCATTATCAATTATTTCATAAAGTTTTAGGTGTCTGTTTAATACACTATCTACTTCTATTTGACTTGATTTAATTTCATTTTCTATAGCCAATAGTGTCTTTTCGATATACTTCTCGTTGTCTACATTTTCTTTATAGTTACTTATCGAAACAGCAATTAATATACCAATTGCAACGATTACAATTTCTTGAAAAATGTATACGACCTTCTTTTTCTTTTTCATTTAACCCTATATTTATTTTGTACAACTACTTGATAATAAATTGTTTTAATAATTTATATCTGTTACTAAACGAAGATATATGATTTTTTTTTCAAAGTCAAATCCCAACTAAAACTATAAAATTTATTATTTAATTTCTGTTAGTCTTGAAATCATTCCATTAATCAAATTATTAAGAATATTAACTTACAATAAAGGAATGAATTTATCCAATATAGGATTTCTATTTTCTTTATTCCAAATTGCATAAAGTGTGGTTCTTTGCTTTATTTTATGTAATTCAATAAATTTTAAATTTGAATTGTTCTCGTTTATTAATGATTTTGGAACTATCGAAATACCAAAGTTGTTTTCTACCAATTTATAAATAGAACCTGCGTGAATAGTGTTATGAGACACCAAAGGGCTAAAACCACTTTCATCAAAAATAGTCATCACTTTTTCATAATAGGAAGCACTATATTCTGGATCGAATAAAATAAAATGTGCTTCTTTAAATTGTGATAAATTTTTAAAGTTTGAAGCATCAATCGCATGATTTTTAGGTAAAACCAAACAAAAAGGCTCTTTTAAAATAGGATGACTTTCTAAACCTCTAGGGATTCTGTCGAGCCTTACAAACCCAATATCTATATCTTGGGCTAACAGTCCTTCAATTTGTTTGCTATTGTCCATTTCTTTTAAACTAAAGAGCACATTTGGATGATCTTTAGTGAATTTTAACAGCAAATTTGGAATAATTTTTTGCATTGCAGAACCTACATAGCCAAAGTTTAACTTACCGTCTTTACCATTTTCAAGCAACTTGGCGTGATATAAAATAGTATCTAAGTTTTTTAAGTTTTTTGATAACTCTTCTTTTAGATACATTCCGGTAGGTGTAAGTTTTACTTGTCTATTATGTCTTTCAAATAATTTAACATCCAAATGTGCTTCCATTTCTTTTATTTGTCTGCTTAATCCAGGTTGAGAAATAAAAAGTGTTTCAGCAGCTTTTCTGAAGTGTAAAACATCTGCAACAGCTAAAAAATATTTGATGTGTCTAAATTCTAATTGATAACTCATGGTTATTAATTATTAAATATATTAGTATTAATAAGCATCAAAAATATCAATAAATTTGTAATAAACAGATTTAGATCTTATATTTATTCAGCACATGTTTGTATACGGAATTGATAAGCTTACAGTAGATAAAGTAATGGCAATAGCCAATGGATTATTAAAAGCCTCTTTATCTTATTATGCCGTTACTAAAATTATTGAGTGTCGAAGGAAGGTAGAAGTTATGGCAGCTTCAACCAAAGCCATTTATGGTATTAACACTGGTTTTGGACCATTGTGCGATGTTAAAATTTCGCCAGAACAAACAAGTTTACTTCAAAAAAACTTATTAATTACGCATGCCGTAGGGGTAGGGAAACCTATAGATAAGCAATTATCTAAAATCATGATGATTTGCAAAGTACATGCTTTAAGTAGAGGGTTTTCTGGTATTCGTTTAGAAGTTATAGAACGTATTATTTATTTTATTCAAAACGACTTATTACCAGTGGTTCCAGAGCAAGGTTCTGTTGGTGCTTCGGGAGATTTAGCACCCTTATCACACCTTTTTTTACCTTTAATTGGTGAGGGCGAATTTTGGATAGATGATGATTTGGTTCCAGCTATGGACGTTTTAAACAAGCATAATTTACAACCTATCGAGTTGCAAGCTAAAGAAGGTTTGGCTCTTATAAATGGTACACAATTTATACTAGCACATGCCATAACAGGCTTACATAAAATGGGGTATTTACTAGATTTAGCTGATGTAGCTGGCGCGATGAGTTTAGAAGGTTACCAGGGTAGCGAGTCGCCTTTTAAAGAATTATTACATAGCATTCGTCCCTTTAAAGGCAATTTAGTAGTCGCTGAGCGCATGCGTATGCTTTTTAAAGATTCTAATAATATAAAATCTCACGAAAATTGTGCACGTGTTCAAGATCCCTACTCTATGCGATGTATTCCTCAAGTACATGGGGCTTCAAGAAATGCCTATTATCATTTAGAAGAACTGGCAGAAATTGAAATGAATTCGGTAACCGATAACCCTATTGTATTAAGTGAAACAGAAGCTATTTCAGGAGGGAATTTTCATGGGCAACCACTAGCAATGGCTCTAGATTATAACTCAATTGCCGCATCAGAATTGGGAAATATTGCAGACAGACGTTGTTATCTTCTCCTTGAAGGTAAATATGGATTACCACGTTTACTAACAGCAAGCGGTGGTTTGAATTCTGGATTTATGATTCCACAATACACTACGGCGGCCTTAGTTACCGAGAATAAATCACTTTGTTTTCCGCCATCAGCAGATAGTATTCCAACCTCCTTAGGGCAAGAAGATCACGTGTCTATGGGTAGTATTTCTGGTCGAAAATTCAATCAAATTTTAGGAAATCTTGAAAAAATATTAGCTATCGAACTCATGTATGCAGCACAATCGATGGAGTTTAGAAGACCAAATACATTTTCTAAAATTATAGAAAGAAATTTCGAAATCATTAGAACTAAGGTAGATAAACTAGAAGAAGATCGTATTCTTAAAGACGATATCAATACCTTAATTTCTATGGTGAAAAATCAAGTTTTTATAGTGAAATAATTGCATATGAAGATGATTTTTAAAGAACTTATATTACAAGGGATTCCATCAACATTACCTAAAAAACCTACCATTTCTAAGGATGTTAATAGAGCGCCTAAACGAAAAGATATATTATCAGTTGCAGAAAAACAATTGGCCATAAGAAATGCGTTGCGTTATTTCCCTAAAGATTGGCATAAAGAACTTGCTGTAGAATTTTCAGAGGAGTTGAAAGCCTTTGGTAGAATTTATATGTACAGATTTAAACCAGATTATGAGATGTATGCACGACCAATTTCTGAATATCCTGCAACATGTTCCCAAGCAGCGGCCATTATGCTCATGATTCAAAATAACTTAAATCCAGCAGTTGCTCAACATCCAGAAGAGCTCATCACTTATGGTGGTAACGGTGGTGTTTTTCAAAATTGGGCACAGTATTTAATAACGATGCAGTATTTAGCGCATATGACGGACGAGCAAACGTTGCATATGTATTCAGGTCATCCAATGGGCTTGTTTCCATCATCTAAAAATGCCCCAAGAGTAGTTGTTACTAACGGTATGATGATTCCTAATTACTCAAAACCAGACGACTGGGAAAAATTTAATGCTTTGGGTGTTACGCAATACGGACAAATGACGGCAGGTTCCTTTATGTATATTGGGCCGCAAGGCATTGTACATGGAACAACCATTACAGTAATGAATGCCTTTCGAAAAATCTTACCAAAAAGAGAAACACCTAAAGGAAAAATATTTTTAACTGCCGGTTTAGGTGGTATGAGTGGTGCACAACCTAAAGCTGGAAATATAGCTGGTTGTATTACTATTTGTGCAGAAGTAAATGCCAAGGCTGCAACAAAACGATACGAACAAGGGTGGGTAGATGTTTTAATCAACTCTATGGAAGCTTTAATTGTTAGAGTAAAAAAGGCTAAACAAAAAAACGAGATAATTTCTATTGCTTATATTGGAAATATCGTTGAAATTTGGGAACGTTTTGATGAAGAAGCTATTTTTATTCACGTTGGTTCTGATCAAACTTCACTGCATATTCCATGGACAGGAGGTTATTATCCTGTAGATGTTTCTTATGAAGAATCCAACCGATTAATTCGTGAAGAACCTCAAGTTTTCAAAAAAAAAGTACAAGAATCATTAAGACGTCATGCTGCAGCCATAAATAAACATGCAGCAAAAGGCACTTATTTTTTCGATTATGGTAATGCTTTTTTATTAGAAGCATCAAGAGCAGGCGCCGATGTTATGGCACAAAATAATATCGATTTTAAATATCCATCGTATGTTCAAGATATTTTAGGTCCTATGTGTTTTGATTATGGTTTTGGTCCGTTTAGATGGGTTTGTGCCTCTGGAAAACCAGAAGATTTAGATAAAACTGATGAAATAGCGATGCATGTGCTTCAGGAAATTATGAAAACAGCTCCAGACGAAATTCGGTTGCAAATGCAAGATAACATCACTTGGATAAAAGATGCCAAAAATAACAACATGGTAGTTGGTTCTCAAGCACGAATTTTATATGCCGATGCTGAGGGTAGAGCCAAAATTGCCGAAGCTTTTAATAATGCTGTGGGAGAAGGCATTATTGGTCCAGTTATTTTAGGTCGCGATCATCACGATGTTAGTGGTACTGATTCTCCGTATCGAGAAACATCAAATATTTATGATGGCAGTAAATTTACAGCAGATATGGCCATTCATAATGTGATAGGTGATAGCTTTAGAGGTGCTACTTGGGTTTCCATACACAACGGTGGTGGAGTAGGTTGGGGAGAAGTTATTAATGGTGGTTTTGGGATGTTGTTAGATGGTACTAAAGAAGCCGAAAAACGTTTAAAAAGCATGTTGTTTTTTGACGTAAATAATGGCATTGCACGCCGAAGTTGGGCACGAAATGATGAAGCTATTTTTGCTATAAAACGAGAAATGTCTCGAACTCCAAATTTAAAAGTAACTTTACCTAATCTTGTTGAAGACGATATTTTAAATAACTTATTTTAATGGCTACACTATTTAAAAATATAAAAGAGTTAATTCAAGTAAGAAACAAACCTGTTACTTTTCTATCAGGAAAAGATATGAATAAGCTTCCAACCATAAAAAATGCTTTTTTAGTCATTAAAGATGGATTGATTAGTGATTTTGGAACTATGGAAAACTGTCCAAAGCACAATTTTTCAGAGGTTATTGATGCTACAGGGAAAATGATTTTACCCTCTTGGTGCGATTCGCATACACATATAGTTTACGCCGGAAACAGAGAAAACGAGTTTGTAGATAAAATAAAAGGCTTGTCTTATCAAGACATTGCCAATAAAGGCGGTGGTATTTTAAATTCAGCTAAAAAACTACAAGAAACCTCTGAAGACGATTTATACAACCAAAGTAAATCCCGTTTAGATGAGGTTATTAAACTTGGCACAGGCGCCATCGAAATTAAATCTGGCTACGGATTAACTGTAGAATCTGAGTTAAAAATTTTAAAAGTTATTAAGCGCTTAAAAGAAAATTATCCGCTACCAATAAAAGCAACTTTTTTAGGTGCGCATGCAGTTCCAAATGAGTTTAAAAATGATAAACAAGGATATATTAATCTTATTGTAAATAAGATGATTCCCTTAATTTCAAAATCTAGTTTAGCCGATTATATTGATGTTTTTTGTGAAGAAGGCTATTTTTCGGTACAAGATACTAAACGTATTTTAGAAGCCGGAAAAAACTATGGTTTACAACCTAAAATCCATGTAAATCAATTCAATGCTATTGGAGGAGTGCAGGCAGGTTTAGCATTTAATGCACTTTCACTCGATCATTTAGAAATAATGAGAGAAGAAGATGTAGAGTCTTTAAAAAATACCACTACAATGCCGGTAGCATTGCCAAGTTGTTCTTTCTTTTTAGGTATCCCTTACACTCCAGCCAGACAAATGATTGATGTAGGTTTGCCATTAGCAATTGCAACCGATTTTAATCCTGGGTCATCACCATCAGGTAACATGAGTTTTGTGGTGGCTTTGGCATGCATAAAAATGAAAATAACACCAGAAGAGGCTATCAATGCAGCTACTATAAACGGCGCTTATGCCATGGGTTTACAAACCAAAGTAGGCTCAATCACCAAAGGGAAATTAGCTAATGTAATATTAACAAAACCTATAAGTTCTTATAATTTTATTCCTTATGCTTTTGGGATAAATCAAATAGAAAAGGTTTATATTAAAGGACAAGAAATTATTTAATTATGGGCGTTTTAACACGCTTTTCGCTATATCTTTTTTTCGTACCTCAAAAAAGGATGCCGCTGCAATCGTTAACGCAATTATCTGCTAACTAAGAGCTTTCATTAGATGTTTTGGAGTGGTTCGTTTAACGGTTTTGTGTATGGTTAGTTGCGTGTTTCAGCAACTAATTTAGTAAACAAA
>JANQTJ010000029.1 GCA_030731745.1 Flaviramulus sp.
ACCATAACATAAGTAGGTTAAGTTCATGGTAGATTTGGGGCAAAAAAAGGTGAACTTCTGTTCGCCTTTTTTTATGAAATAATTTTTTTTTATAACCCTTTCCATTTTCAAATTTTCATTATTACAAACCATATACAAAACCTCTTTTTAGCTAATATATAAGTCGTTTAACTAAAATATTTTTAAACCAAGTTAAGCCATCATATATTTGTCTCACCATAACATAAGTAGGTTAAGTTCATGGTAGATTTGGGGCAAAAAAAGGCGAACTTCTGTTCGTCTTTTTTTATGAAATAATTTTTGAATTCTTTATTTTTCAAATCAATAATTCTTTTGCTAACTAGTTATTTTTCTCAATCCCTTTTAAGCCAATATATTAGTCGTTTGACTAAAATATTTTAAAACATTGCTAAGCCATTATATGTTTACACCACCATAACATAAGTAGGTTAAGTTTATGGTAGATTTGGGGCAAAAAGGTGAACTATCGTTCACCTTTTTCATTTTATGAATTCTAAAAAAAAGAAGTATCATATACTAATCTATTTTAAAACATTACTTTTTCTGCTTTAAAAACATTGCTTTTTCTGCTAATATTTTTTACTTTAGGGATAGCAATGGAAAACCCGACCCTAGGGTAACTCCATAAAAAAAACCCACTGTAAAAGTGGGTTTTAAAATATATTTAGAAAGTTTTATTTAGCCGCTGCATAACGTTTTTCAACTTCATTCCAGTTAATTACACTAAAAAACGCATTGATATAATCTGGACGGCGGTTTTGATAATTTAAGTAATAAGCGTGTTCCCAAACATCGATACCTAAAATTGGCATACCACCACATCCAACTCCTGGCATTAATGGATTATCTTGATTTGGAGTTGAGCATACCTCAACTTTACCTCCTTTATGAACGCATAACCAAGCCCAACCAGATCCAAAACGAGTTGCAGCTGCTTTTGAAAAAGCATCCATAAAACCTTCTTTTGAGCCAAATTCTGCTTCAATAGCATCTTTTAATTCTCCAGATAAATAGCCATTCCCTTCTGGATTCATCACTTCCCAAAATAATGAGTGGTTATAAAACCCTCCACCATTATTTCTAACTGCACCATTATTCATGTCTAAATTTGCAAGAATATCATTAATAGATTTTCCTTCTAAATCAGTTCCTGCAATAGCGTTATTTAAGTTATTAGTGTAACCAGCATGGTGTTTAGAGTGATGTATCTCCATAGTTCTTGCATCGATATGAGGCTCTAAAGCGTCATAAGCATATCCTAATTTCGGTAATTCGAAAGCCATAATTTTATGTTTTAAAATATTAATATTTAATTTCTTCTCAAATTTACGCATAAATGACTGCAATAAAAAATAATAAATTGTTATGATATGATTGATAGTTTTTATCTTGTATCCAAATTAAATGTATGCAAACAAATTCTCCGTTTACAATTTATAATGCATCTGCTGGTAGCGGAAAAACTTTTACACTTGTTAAGGAGTATTTGAAGATTTTGTTAGCTTCAAAAAACGCCTTTCATTTTAAAAATATTTTAGCAATCACTTTTACAAATAAAGCAGTTGCAGAAATGAAAAACCGTATTATTGAGATGCTAAAAACATTTGCCGATAAAAGTGTTTTGGAAAATCCAAATGAGATGTTTTTAGCACTATCGGAAGAATTAAACATAGAACCTGAAGTACTCCACAAAAAAGCAGGTAAATTACTTAATACAATAATACATAATTATGCAGCTTTTGATATTTCAACTATAGATGGTTTTACCCATAAACTGATTAGAACTTTTGCTCATGATTTAAAATTACCTATAAATTTTGAGGTAGAATTAGATCAAGATTCGCTTTTAAATGAAGCTGTTGATAGCCTTATTGCAAAAGCTGGAACTGACAAAGAACTCACAAATATTTTAGTTGATTTTGCCATTGAAAAAGCTGATGATGATAGAAGTTGGGACATTACTTTTGATTTTAATAAAATTGCGAAATTATTGATTAATGAAAACGACATTCCTTTTATTGAAAATCTTAAAGGTAAAAGTTTAAACGATTTTGTAACTCTAAAAGCCTGGTTAAAAATAGAAGTTAGCAATGCTGAAACTGATATCTCTGAAAAAGCAAAAAACTCACTAACTTTAATTGAACAAGCTGGCTTACAATTTGATGATTTTTCAGGAAGTTATTTGCCTAAACATTTTCAAAAATTATCCGTCAAAAACTTTAATCTGAATTTTGAGACTAAGTGGCAAGAAGATATTGAAAACTCAAGATTATATCCAACACGAGTAAAAAACGATATTGCATCCATAATTAATCAAATACAACCAGAAATAGCTAAAACTTTTTACCAAACAAAACAAACAACATTTTATCTTAAACTTTTAAAAAATTTTTATAGAAACATCACTCCTCTTTCAGTTATAAATGCTATACATAAAGAATTGATTTCTTTAAAAGAAGCGCAAAATAAAATGCTAATTTCAGAATTTAATACTATCATTAGTAACGAAATAAAAGAACAACCTACCTCTTTTATTTACGAACGTATTGGTGAAAAATTTAAACATTATTTTATTGATGAGTTTCAAGATACCTCGGTAATGCAATGGGAAAATTTAAAACCTCTTTTTGGTAATGCACTTTCTGCAGAAACTGGAAGCGCTATGTTAGTAGGCGATGCTAAACAAGCTATTTATAGGTGGCGTGGTGGTAAAGCAGAACAATTTATTAATCTATTTAATAAACGTGTTAAACCATTCCCTTTTGTAGAACAACAAATTATAAATCTTCCTGCTAATTATAGAAGTTTTAAAGAAATAGTTCGTTTTAATAATGGCTTTTTTAAATATTTATCAAACCAAGTTTTTAAAAATAACGATTATCAAAATCTTTACGAAAACTCCCAACAAATCATTACTAAAAATGAAAATGGTTTCGTAAACATATCTTTTTTAAATATTGAAAAGGAAGAGGACACAAATGAGGTCTTTTCTGAACACGTTTTAAACACAATAAACTCCTGTTTACAAAATGGTTATAATTTGGAAGATGTTTGTGTTTTAGTTAGAAAGAAAAAAGAAGGCGTAACTATAGCTAATTATTTAAGTCAGCATGAAATTCCAATCATATCTTCTGAAACTTTACTCATTTATAATGCGCCAGAAGTTGCTTTTATAAATAATATTTTAGAACTTTTGATTCAGCCAAAAAAAAACGAAATAAAAATTTCAGTTTTAAATTATTTGACTACACTTTTTAAGATTGAAGATAAACATGCTTTTTTTAATGAATATCTTAATTTGTCGTTATCTAAACTATTTAAAAGTATAGAAACTTACAATGTTTTTTTTAAAACTGATAACTTATTAAAACTTCCGCTTTACGATTTAGCTGAAACCATTGTTAGAACTTTTAATTTAATTGAAACTTCCAATGCTTACATCCAGTTTTATTTAGATATCGTTTTAGATTTTACACAAAAAAAAGGCTCGGATATTTCTGGGTTTTTAGAATATTTTAACAAGAAAAAGGAAAGTTTAAGTATCATCTCGCCAAAAGGTCAAAATGCTATTCAAATTATGACGATTCATAAATCAAAAGGATTAGAATTCCCTGTTGTCATTTTTCCTTTTGCAGATTTAGAAATTTACAGAGAAAAAGAACCTAAAGAGTGGTTTAAATTAGATTCAGAAAAATATCAAGGATTTACACATACACTCTTAAACTATAATAAGGATTTTGAAAATTTTGGTGAAGAAGGACAAAACATATTTAACAGACATCAATCAGAATTAGAATTAGATAATATTAATCTATTATATGTAACATTAACACGTGCTGTTGAACAATTATATATTATTTCAAAAAAAGATCTTTCTAATAAAGGTGAAGCAAACGCAAAAAAATACTCGGGGCTTTTTATTAATTACTTAAAGCATTTAGGGGTTTGGAATGATACCAATTCAAACTATAGTTTTGGTAGTCAAAAAAAACTCAAAACAAGTAATAAATCATCAAACGAATCAACATTTCAAAATCAATTTATATCAACTTCAAAAGAATCGCTCAATATTAGGGTGGTTACAAAATCTGGATCACTTTGGGATACTCATCAACAAGAAGCTATAGAGAAAGGGAATCTCATACATAATATCATGTCAAAAATTAAAACAAAAGATGATATAGATTTTGTTATTAATGATTTTATAAGTTCTTCTGTTATAAATGAAAAACAAGCAAACTTGTTAAAACCGATAATATTTGAAATAGTAACTCATTCAAAACTTGAAAATTATTTCTCTACAAATTACACCTTATATAATGAGCGAGATATAATTTCAAAAAATAATATGATTTTAAGACCTGATAGAGTTATAATTAAAAATAATGAAGCTATAATTATAGATTACAAAACAGGTGTAGAAGATAAAAAACATGAACAACAGTTACGATTATATCAAGATGTTTTGGAAGAAATGAATTTAAAAGTAAAAAATAAAATTCTTGTTTACATAAACAATGAGATAAGAGTTAAAGATGTTTAAATTTGCATAAAACACAATAATATGTATGGAAAACTGCAAGATTATCTAAAAAAAGAGCTTGAAGACATAAAAAATAACGGACTTTATAAAGAAGAACGTATTATAACATCGGCACAAGGAGCTGAAATAACATTAAATACTGGCGAAACTGTTTTAAATTTTTGTGCCAATAACTATTTAGGACTGTCCGCACACCCTGAAGTAGTTCAAGCTGCAAAAGATGCCATGGATACTCATGGTTTTGGAATGAGCTCGGTACGTTTTATATGCGGAACTCAAGATATTCATAAAGACTTAGAACAAAAGATTGCCGAATTTTACGAGACTGAAGATACTATACTATACGCAGCTGCTTTTGATGCAAACGGTGGGGTTTTTGAGCCATTACTTGGAGCGGAGGATGCTATAATTTCAGATTCACTAAATCATGCCTCCATTATAGATGGCGTTCGATTATGTAAAGCTGTAAGATATCGTTATCAAAATAATGATATGGCAGACCTTGAAAAACATCTCATTTCAGCAAACGAAAATGGCGCCAGATTCAAATTAATTGTTACAGATGGTGTTTTCTCAATGGATGGATTAGTTGCTCCACTTGATAAGATTTGTGATTTAGCAGATAAATATGATGCCTTAGTAATGATAGATGAATGTCATGCCGCTGGTTTTATAGGAAAAACAGGAAGAGGAACCCTTGAAGATAAGGGTGTTTTAAATAGAATTGATATTATTACGGGTACACTTGGCAAAGCTTTGGGAGGTGCTATGGGTGGCTACACAACTGGCAAAAAGGAAATTATTGATATGTTACGCCAGCGCTCAAGACCTTATTTGTTTTCAAACTCATTGGCCCCTGCTATTGTTGGCGCTTCTATAAAAGTTTTTGAAATGCTTTCCAACAATACCGAATTACGAGACACTTTAGAATGGAACACAAATTATTTTAAAAAAGGGATGAAAGAAGCTGGTTTTGATATAATTAATGGCGATTCTGCCATTGTTCCAGTTATGTTATATGATGCACAACTATCACAAAACATGGCAAATATGCTTCTTAAAGAAGGGATTTATGTTATTGGATTCTTTTTTCCAGTGGTCCCAAAAGAAAAAGCAAGAATTAGAGTACAGCTATCGGCAGCACACACAAAAGCCCATTTAGACAAGGCTATATCAGCTTTTACTAAGGTTGGTAAAACGCTTAAAATTATCTAAATTCATTCTGAACTATCGATGAATAAACCATTTTTACCATTTTTTTATATATTTGTCTTTGTTAATAACATTTAACATCTTACTTTTGTTTTCAATTAACACTTAAAAATTAAACTTTTGAATATGAAAAATCTTAGCAGATTATTGTTCGCTATGTTGCTTGTACTTGGTTATAGCAACGCTAATGCGCAAGACGAAAACAACCCTTGGCAAATTACCATTGGAGCTAATGCAGTGGATGCTTATCCTTCTGGTACTGGAATTCCATTTAGTGAAACTATTTTTAGTAAATTTTTTGATACTGGAAACTACAACATTTTACCTTCATTATCTACAATTTCTGTATCTAAATACATGGGTGATGGCTTTTCACTTGGTGTTGCTGGATCTCTGAATAAAATTAATAAATGGGGAGAAGTACCTGGTACTTCTGATGCTATACCAGTTGATGACTTATCATATTACGCAGTAGATGGTACTATTAAATATAACTTTACAAAAGGTAAAACACTTGATCCTTATCTAGGAATTGGTGGTGGTTACACTTGGGTAGATGAAGTTGGAGCTGGTACTTTAAACGGAACTTTAGGATTAAACGTTTGGTTTAACGAAAATATTGGTTTAACGATTCAAACAGCTTACAAACATGCTTTTGAAGATTATTTACAATCTCATTTCCAACACACAGCTGGTATCTCTATCAAATTTGGTGGAACTGATACTGATGGTGATGGTATTTATGATAAAGATGATGCTTGTCCAGAAGTTGCTGGTTTAGAAGCTTTTAACGGTTGTCCTGATACTGATGGCGATGGTATTGAAGACAGTAAAGATGCTTGTCCAAATGAGGCTGGTTTAGCTGAAATGAATGGATGTCCGGATACTGATGGTGATGGTATTGCTGATAAAGATGACAACTGTCCTACAGTTGCTGGTTTAAAAGCTTTAGCTGGTTGTCCTGATGCTGATGGTGACGGTGTAACCGACGCTGATGATGCTTGTCCTAGTACTGCTGGTCCAGCTGCTAATAAAGGTTGTCCTTGGCCAGATGCTGATGGTGATGGTGTATTAGATAAAGATGATCAATGTCCAAATGTTAAGGGTACTGTTGCTAATAATGGTTGTCCTGAAGTTTCTGCAGAAGTTCAAAAAACTTTAAATGAGTATGCTAAAACTATCTTATTTGATACTGGAAAATCAACAATTAAAGAACAATCTGCTAAAGTATTAGCTGATATTATTGTAATACTTAAAGAGTATCCTAATGCTAAATTTACAGTTGAAGGACATACTGATAGTGTTGGTAGCGAAACTTTAAACCAAAGATTATCTGATTCTAGAGCTAATTCAGTTAAAGAATATTTAATTGAAAATGGTATTGATGCTTTCAGATTATCTGCTCTTGGTTACGGGGAATCTAAACCAATTGACACTAACAATACTAAAACTGGTAGAGCTAACAACAGACGTGTAGAAATTAACTTAGCTAAATAATATTAGCGGTTTAATTTAAAAAATAAGTTTACAAAAAACGCTTCGGATATCCGAAGCGTTTTTTATTTTTATACAATGACAACTTTTATTTTTGATGTTCTAAAAAATTTACAAAATAGTAATGCTACTCTTTCAGACATAGTATTTGTATTACCTAGTAAAAGAGCTGGATTGTTTTTAAAACATGAACTTAAAAAAGTAACTGAGCAAACAATCTTTTCACCTGAAATTATTAGCATTGAAGAGTTTGTTGAGGAACTATCGCAACTAAAAGCATTATCTAACACAGAACTTTTATTTGAGTTTTATAATACCTATAGCACTTTAACAAAAAAAGAAAATCTGGATTCTTTTGATTCCTTTTCTAAATGGGGTCAAATATTACTTCAGGATTTTAATGAAATAGACCGCTATCTTATTCCTCAAGAAAATATTTTTAATTATTTGACTGCCATTCAAGATTTAAAGCATTGGTCGTTAGAGGAAAATAAAACAGAATTTGTCAAAAACTATTTATCCTTTTGGAAAAAACTTCATCAATATTACAATAAGTTTACAGAAACCCTCATAAATAAAAGGATAGGATACCAAGGTTTAGTTTATAGAGAAGCAGTTGGAAATTTACAGTTTTACATAGAAAACAATCCTAAAAAACTTCATGTGTTTTTAGGTTTTAATGCTTTAAATTCTGCTGAAGAAACGATAATTCAAGAATTGCTTCTAAACGATTTAGCCAAAATTTATTGGGATATTGATACGACTTTCATTACTAATCTTAAACACGATGCAGGTTTGTTTATTAGACAGCATCAAAAATGGCCCTTTTTTAATCAAAATACTTTCAACTGGTTAGGTAAATATTATTCGGAAGAAAAAAGTATTTCAATTTTTGGGATTCCAAAAAATGTAGGACAAGCTAAACAGATAGGTTCCATTCTATCTGATTTACAAAAAAATAATCCTGATTTACAAAATACAGCAGTGGTTTTAGGGGACGAAAACCTTTTAATACCCGTCCTAAATTCACTACCTAACTCAATTGATGCGCTAAATATTACTATGGGATTTCCCTTGAAGTCTATTCCGTTAGCTACACTTTTTGATGCTTTGTTTCATTTACACAAAACTACCAACTCATTCTACTACAGAGATCTAGTTAACATTTTATCTCATGAGTTTATTAGACCCCTTTTTTATTTAGATGGTATCGATTTATCTTCTAAATTAATTGAAAAAATTGATTCAAATAATTTAGTTTATTTATCCAAAAACAAATTGATAGAACTAACGGATAAAAAAGGAACAGATATCATAGAATTACTATTTTCTAACTGGGGAAATTCAATTGAAAACACTTTAAGTAATTGTTCAGAATTAATATTATTAATCAAACACCATTTGGATGTGAACAAGACATCTAATTTGCTATCATTAGAATATACATTTCGTTTTAATGAGCTTTTTAATGAGCTGATTAGACTAAACACAAAATACAATCATATCAAAAATATGTCTGCTCTTTATTCGATATATAAAGAGCTATTAAGTAATAATAAATTAGATTTTCAAGGTGAACCATTACAAGGTTTACAAATAATGGGAATGTTAGAATCTCGCGTTTTAGATTTTGAAACCGTTATCATATCATCAGTAAATGAAGGTATTTTGCCATCAGGAAAAACCAACAACTCTTTTATACCTTTTGATGTTAAATTAGAAAATAACTTACCAACTTATAAAGAAAAGGACGCTGTTTATACCTACCATTTTTATCATTTATTACAAAGAGCAAAAAATATTTATATCCTTTACAATACAGAAGCCGATGTATTAACTGGAGGTGAAAAAAGTAGATTTATTACACAATTAGAATTAGAAGGAATTCATAAAATTAAACATCAAATAATAACACCCAAAGTTCCAATAATAAATGTACGACTTAATGAAATTAGGAAAACAGATGCTTTACAAAAGCAAATTATTAAAATAGCAGAAGAAGGGTTTTCTCCATCATCTTTAACCAATTATATAAGAAACCCAATTGATTTTTATTATCAAAAAATATTAAAAATAAAAGAACACAATGAGGTTGAAGAATCTATAGCTACAAATACCTTAGGAACTGTTGTACACAACACCCTTGAAACATTTTACGAACCTTTAGTTGGCAAGTTTTTAACTATTGAAATACTTGAACAACTTAAAACTCGTATTAACGACATGGTTTTATTTCACTTTAAAAATGAATATAAAGAAGGTGATATAACTAAAGGAAAAAACTTAATTATTTTTGAAATTGCTAAACGGTACATATCAAATTTTTTAGATTTAGAAATTGAGGATTTAAATGCAGGTAATCAAATAAAAATTATTGCTATTGAAGCTAATAACGAAGTTGAAATTGATTTTCAAGAACTTCATTTTCCAGTTAAAATAAAAGGTAAAGTTGATAGAGTTGATGAATATAATGGCTTACTGCGGATAATTGATTACAAAACAGGAAGTGTATTACCCAACCAAGTAGAAATTGTTAATTGGGAAGATATAAATACCGATTACAAGAAATTCAGTAAAAGCTTTCAAGTGCTTTGTTATGCATATATGATGTCCAAATCGAAAAAAATAAACCTCCCAATAGAAGCTGGCATTATTTCGTTTAAAAATTTAAACTCTGGATTCTTAAAGTTTTCCAAAAAAGAAAATGCTAATAACAGAAATAAGGATTCTATAATTACTCAAGAAACTTTAAACGATTTTAGCATCCAACTTAAAAAACTTATCTCAGAAATTTGCAACCAAAAAATTAATTTTACTGAAAAAGAAGTTTAAGCCAATTTTATTAATATTGCAGGATATTTAATAACTGTGGTTTCAAATTATTTTTTTATCAATAACAAATATGTAATTTTATATTAATTATAATCTATGAGCAAAATAGGCGTAATATTCGATTTAGATGGTGTAATTGTTGATACTGCAAAATATCATTTTTTAGCTTGGAAAAATCTTGCAGATGAGCTAGGTTTTGAGTTTACAGAAGCTCATAACGAGTTATTAAAAGGTATTAGCCGAGTGCATTCATTAGAGATTTTACTGAACATTGGAAGAATAAGCTTGTCAGAAGATAAAAAACAAAACTATTTGACCAGTAAAAATGAAGATTACCTTAATTATATTAACAAAATGGGGCCTGAAGAAATTCTTCCCGGAACTGAAAAATTATTAGATACTTTAGATTCATTAAACATTAAATATGTTTTAGGCTCTGCTAGCAAAAACGCACCTTTAATATTAAAACAAGTTAATTTACTTGAAAGATTTACTGACATTGTTGATGGTAATAGCGTATCAAAAGCTAAACCAGACCCTGAGGTTTTTTTAATAGGTTCTAAAAAACTCAATCTGTTACCCGAAAAATGTATTGTTTTTGAAGATGCCATTGCAGGTGTTGAAGCTGCTAACAAAGCAAATATGATTTCAGTGGGAATAGGAGATAAAAACACACTGCACAAGGCCAACTATAATTTTAACAACTTAACAGAAATACCAGAAAATTTCTTTGAAGAATTTCTTTCAAAAAAATAATATTTAAAAAATGAATCAAGATTATATAAAACCAGATAATTGGTCTATTATAGAAGAAGGCTTTGATGTAAATCGGGTAAAATCTTCAGAAAGTTTATTTAGTATTGGCAATGGTGCCATGGGGCAACGTGCTAATTTTGAAGAAACATATTCAGGACATACATTTCAAGGTAGTTATATAGGAGGAGTTTACTATCCTGATAAAACGCGCGTTGGATGGTGGAAAAACGGTTATCCAGAATATTTTGCAAAAGTATTAAACGCACCAAATTGGATTGGAATTAATGTTAATGTAAATGGTGAATCTTTAGATTTATTTACTTGTAATAAGGTGGAGGATTTTAAAAGAGAACTAAACATGAAAGAAGGTTGGTTATCAAGAAGTTTTAAAGCTACTTTAAAGAATGACATTGTTATTACTGTAAATACAAAACGCTTTTTAAGTTTAAATTTAGATGAAATTGGCGCTATTGAATATAAAATTACACCAATTAATAGTGATGCAGAGATTATATTTAACCCTTACCTAGACTCAGGAATAACCAATGAAGACACCAATTGGGATGATAAATTTTGGGATACTTTAAATGTAACGCATAATAATCAACAAGCTTTTATAGAAGCTAAAACCATGAAAACGGATTTCTATAC
Source organism: Flaviramulus sp. (assembly GCA_030731745.1). Taxonomy (GTDB): domain Bacteria; phylum Bacteroidota; class Bacteroidia; order Flavobacteriales; family Flavobacteriaceae; genus JANQTJ01. The sequence goes on from JANQTJ010000029.1 coordinate 11,510, forward strand.
TTGTACGTTTATGGAATCGAAAGTTTTTATTAATAGTGAAGCTATTTTAATTGAACCAACTATTAAAACTAAAACTAATAATATTTCATTCAGTTACTTATATCAAGTGAAAAAAGGGGAAACTTACACTATTAATAAGTTTGGTGGATATACTTTAGATAGAAATTATAACAAAACAGAATTAGTTTTAGCTGCTAAAAACGTTTTAGAAAGTGCTACAAAAAAAGGATACGAACAATTATTAGAAGACCAAAAACTAGCTTGGGCAAACATTTGGGAAATGGCAGATATCACAATTTCTGGTGATGTAAAAGCACAACAAGGTATCCGATTTAATATTTTTCAACTAAACCAAACCTATTTAGGAAAAGACTCAAGATTAAATATTGGTCCAAAAGGATTTACTGGTGAAAAGTACGGTGGAAGTACTTATTGGGATACTGAGGCTTATTGTATTCCTTTTTATTTGGCAACAAAAGACCAACAAGTAGCTCGTAATCTTTTAGAATATCGATATAATCATTTGGAAAAAGCTATTGAAAATGCTGAAAAATTAGGATTTTCAAATGGCGCTGCATTATACCCAATGGTTACAATGAATGGGGAAGAATGCCATAACGAATGGGAAATTACATTTGAAGAAATTCATAGAAACGGTGCTATCGCATTTGCCATTTTCAACTATTACAGATACACGGGAGATTACAGTTATATTCCAGAAAAAGGATTAGAAGTTCTTATTGGTATCGCTCGTTTTTGGCATCAACGTGCAACATTTTCAACAAATAAAAACAAGTATGTTATCCTAGGTGTTACAGGTCCAAATGAATATGAAAATAATGTGAATAATAATTTTTATACCAACTACATAGCAAAATGGTGTATCAATTACACTTTAGAAAACATCACAAAAATGGAGACTGAATTTTCTTCAGATTTTACCAGAATTAAAAATAAAGTAAAGCTTTCAAATTCTGAATTAAATAGTTGGAAAACGGTTGCAGATGCGATGTATTTCCCTTATTCTGAAAAACATAAGGTATATCTCCAACAAGACGGCTTTTTAGATAAAAATTTAATTACAGTAGCTAATCTTGATAAATCACAACGACCAATTAACCAAAAATGGAGTTGGGACAGAATTTTACGCTCTCCATACATAAAACAAGCAGATACTCTACAAGGGTTTTACTTTTTTGAAGAACACTTTACAGTTGAAGAATTAGAACGCCATTTTGATTTCTACGAGCCTTTTACAGTTCATGAAAGTTCTTTATCACCTTGTGTTCATAGCATACAAGCAGCAAAATTAGGTAGGATGGAACAAGCTTACGCCTTTTATTTAAGAACCTCTCGTTTAGATTTAGATGATTATAACAAAGAGGTTGAAGAGGGCTTACACATAACATCTATGGCAGGAACATGGATGAGTGTTGTAGAGGGTTTTGGTGGTATGCGTGTTAAAAATAACACCTTATATTTTGAGCCTAAAATCCCAAAAGAGTGGAATGCTTACTCTTTTAAAATAAACTTTAGAAATCAAGTATTAAAAGTCTATGTTTCAAAAAACAAAACAGATTTCGAATTGGAAGGAACACAACCTTTACAAATTTATCTAAATAACCTATTACTAAATATCAATCCAAGTAATCAATTAAAACTCTAAAAATGAAAAGGTTTATAATGCTATTTATAAGTGTAATGATATTAAGTTGTAATAACAAAAATGACGTTGTAAAAGAAATATCTAAAACACCTTTTATTTGGGAAAGTGCTAACATTTATTTTTTATTAACGGATAGGTTTAATAATGGCGATACTACTAATGATATAAATTTTGATAGAGTTTCTGAAACTGGAAAACTACGTGGTTTTGAAGGAGGAGATATCAAAGGAATTACCCAAAAAATAAAAGAAGGCTATTTTACAGATTTGGGTATTAATGCTATTTGGATGACCCCTATTGTAGAGCAAATACATGGGTTTACAGACGAAGGTACAGGTGTTAGTTATGGGTTTCATGGGTATTGGGCTAGTGATTGGACAGCGATAGATCCTAATTTTGGCACCAAAGAAGATTTACATGAATTAGTTGAAATAGCACACCAAAATGGTATTAGAGTATTGTTAGATGCTGTTATAAACCACACTGGTCCTGTAACAGATAAAGATCCGGTTTGGCCAGAAGATTGGGTAAGAACAGAGCCTACTTGTACTTTTAAATCTTATGAAACTACCACGACGTGCACTTTGGTTGATAACCTGCCTGATATAAAAACTGAGCGTAATGACGCTGTAAAGCTACCTCCTAGCCTTGAAGTTAAATGGATTCTTGAAGGTAGGCACGAACAAGAAATGAAAGAATTAGATGATTTTTTTGCAAGAACAGGTTACCCTAGAGCGCCTCGTTTTTATATTATGAAATGGCTAACAGATTATATTACAGAATTTGGTATTGATGGTTATCGCGTTGATACTGTTAAACATACTGAAGAATTTGTTTGGCAAGAATTTAAAAAAGAATGTGATTTTGCATTTAACAATTACAAAAAAAATAATCCTGAAAAAGTTTTAGATGATAACGATTTCTATTTAGTTGGAGAAGTGTATAATTACAACATCAGTTCAGGGAAATTTTTCGACTTAGGCGATAAAAAAGTAAATTATTTTGAAAATGCTTTTCAAAGTCTTATAAATTTTGAACTAAAATCAAGTGCTGCACAAAGACCAATTGAGCAGGTGTTTAAAACCCATAGAGACATTTTAAATACAGAATTAAAAGAATATGGGGTTTTAAACTATTTAAGTTCTCATGATGATGGACAACCGTTTGATGCAGCAAGAGATAAACCTTTTGAAACAGCCAACATATTATTATTGTGCCCGGGAACATCCCAAATTTATTACGGTGATGAGTCTGCACGATCTTTAATTGTTGAAGAGACCGTTGGAGATGCAACCCTACGTTCTAATATGAATTGGGATGCTATTCAAAATAACCCCGAAACTAAAGCTATTTTACACCATTGGCAAAAATTAGGACAATTTCGAGCAAACCATCCAGCCATTGGTGCAGGAATTCATCAAATGATAACAGAAAAGCCTTATACCTTTTACAGAAGCTACTCAACTAATAATTTTGAAGATTTGGTTGTAGTTGGGTTGTATTTACCAGAAGGTAAAAAAACAATTGACGTCTCAAAACTATTTAAAGATGGAGATGATTTACTAGATGTGTATTCTGGAATTTCAACTCATGTTAAAAATGGTAAAGTCATAATAAACTCTGATTTTGATATTGTTTTATTAGAAAAAACTAACTAATTTATTTTTAATCAGGATTCATAAACACTTCTATTTCCAAAAATGAAATTTTTGGGTTTGCACCTTCGCTTTGTGCTACCAAAGCACCAACGGCACATGCAAAATCAATCGCTTTTTGTGGTTCTGTCTTGTTTAATAATTGGCTTATAAGTGATGCTAAAAAGGAATCACCAGCTCCTACTGTGTCTTTTACTTCAACAAGAAAACCACTATTATAAAATAAACAGTCATTATAAAGCAAAACAGCTCCATGAGAACCTTTAGTAACACACATATGTTTAGTGTTTGTTTTGGCTGCTATAAATTTGAGATTTTGTTCTAAAGAATTGTATCTAGAACCTAAACACTTACTTACCTCGTATAATTCATCATCATTAAATTTTATAAAATCTGCTTTTTCCATCAAATAGATTAAAACATCTTTTGTGTAATAAGGCGTTCTAAGGTTTAGATCAAAAATTTTATATTTAGCAACTTCTAAAAGCTCGTAAAGTGTTTTTCTTGAAATAGCGTCTCTTGCAACTAAACTACCAAAAACAAAGGCATCAGCATTTTTTACAACTTCTTTACAATCTTGATTTAAGCTTATCTTATCCCAAGAACGTGGATACATAATCTCATAAGTAGCCGATCCTTTTTCATTTAAAATAACCTTTACTTCACCAGTTTTGTAATTGTTTAGTGTTTGAATGTAAGTTGTATTAATATCATTTTCCGTAAGGTAATCTATTAATTTTTCACCTAAATCATCACTACCAATGGCACTAATCATGGTAACATCATTACCAAATGATTTTAATCGGCTAGCTACATTTAATGGTGCGCCACCAATTTTTTTTTGTTTTGGAAAAATATCCCATAAAACCTCTCCAAAACAGGTAATTTTTGTCATATGAAAATTTATGTTAGTTTATTTAATTTTAAAGATAAAATATTTAAATTTAAACAAAAGGATAATATAAAATGCCCATCTTAAAAAACATAATTATTGAAAGTAATTTTAGTAAACCTATACTTACAGATATTTTTTATATTGAAAACAAAATCCCAAAACCCATTATTATATTTTGCCATGGATACAAAGGTTTTAAAGATTGGGGCGCCTGGGGTTTAATGGCAAAGGCGTTTGCTGAAGCTGGTTATTATTTTATAAAATTTAATTTTTCTCATAACGGAGGAACTCTAGAACAACCTATTGATTTTCCAGATTTAGAAGCTTTTGGAAATAATAATTACAGCAAAGAATTGGATGATTTACACGTTGTAATTAACTGGATACAAACAAACCCAAAAATAAAACCTGAAGCAGATATTAATAATATTAACTTAATTGGACATAGTAGAGCTGGTGGTATAGTAACAATTAAAGCCGAAGAAGATAAACGAATAAAAAAAGTAATAAGTCTTGCAGGTGTTTACGATTTTGGTAAAAGAACTTCAACTGCAGGCGATTTAAAACAGTGGAAAGATGATGGTGTTAAATATATTTTAAACGGGAGAACAAAACAACAGATGCCCCACTTTTATCAATTTTATGAAGACTTTATTCTAAATGAAACGCGATTAACTATAAAACGTGCCGTCTCAAATTTAAAAATCCCTTATTTAATTTTACACGGAGATGCAGATACTAGCGTTTTAATTGATGAAGCTTATAAACTACATGAACGGAACTCTAATAGCAAAATTAAAATTATAAAAGGCGCAAACCATGTTTTTGGAGCTACTCATCCATGGGAAAAAGATACTTTACCAAAGCATCTAAAAATTGTTGTTGAAAAAACTATAGTTTTTATTACAAATTAGCCAAAAAATATCTAAATATGAAAAATAAAATATATGATTTTTGGTTACTAATTATTTAAATCCCAGACTAATGGAAGTACATAATAAACAACTAGAGTCAATAATATAATTGAAATAATATTCATCCAAAACCCTTTTTTTACCATATCCTCAATTTTTAAATATCCAGACCCAAATAGCACTGCGTTTGGAGGAGTGGCAACCGGAAGCATAAAGGCACATGAGGCTGCTAAAGTAGCCCCAACTAAAAGAAAATAGGGATGAACTCCAATAGCGGTAGCTAAAGAAACCAGCACAGGTAACAACATGGCAGTTGTTGCTAAATTTGAGGTGATTTCAGTTAAAAAATTAACTGATGTAATTAAAATTAATAATAAAAAAAAAATATGCAAAGACTCTAAAGAAGTCATTTGCGCACCAATCCAAACGGCCAAACCACTTGTTTCAAACCCAAGAGCCAAAGTGGATAGGGCGGGCAAAGTGAACCACTTGCGGCGGATGAAAGTGAGCATAGCAAAGTAAGTGCTCAAAATCGATTCATTTGTGGTTAAATTTAGTATTTATTTTTCATTTTTTTACGCATAGACTCTCCTTTAATATCTATTCTGTGTGCATTATGAACAAGACGGTCCAAAATGGCATCTGCAATGGTTTGTTCCCCTATAATTTCATGCCATGCTTCCACTGGTAATTGGGAGGCTATAATTATACTGTGCTCGCCATGTCTGTCTTCGATAATTTCCATAAAAGAATGCCTATTTATGGCATCTAAAGCTTTAAGTCCAAAGTCATCTATAATAAGCAGATCCTGCTTTTCTAGTTTATTGATTTGTTTTAGGTAAGATCCATCTGCTTTTGAGGTTTTGAGCATGGTAAAAAGTTTGTTCATGTTAAAATACATGACCTTGTACCCTAATGAGCACGCTTGGTGACCAATGGCCGATGCCATATAACTTTTTCCAGCACCTGTACTTCCTGTAACAAGTATATTCTGCTTGTGCTTTATAAAATCACAGCTGGCAAAGCGTTGTATTTGATTTTTATCCAAACATCTTGAGGGATCAAAATCTATAGCTTCCATAACGGCGCTGTACCTAAAGCGTGCAGCTTTTGTTAACCGATCTATTTTTCGATCTTGGCGGTCATCCCATTCGCTTTGGATGAGATATGCTACAAGTTCATCACTGGTATAGTTTGTACTTTGTGGCGATAAACTGCTGTCAAAGGCTCTGTACATACCGTATAGCCTTAGTTGTTTCATGTGTTCCAATGTCTGTTTATTCATTGTTTTTTGGTTTTAATTTATTTGTAATAATGACTTCCTCTAATGTTATTGTGATTTGGGACCTCAGGTTGGTCTTCGATGTCTTCATCTAAAGTGTCCCAGCCGTTTTTAAGGATACGCTCTATAATATTATAGTTATGCGCACCATAGTCCAATGCACGCTTACAGGCATTATCCAGCCGTGTATTGCCTACCTTTTTTGTGAGGTGCAATATGCCCAGGCACGATTTATAGGATTGTTCTGGGTGTTGTTTCTTTTCTAGTATATTAATGATCAGTGTCTTGCAATGACCACCTATCTGATCAGCCCAGGTAATGAATTTTTCACTGCTCCACTCGCTGATAAAGCGGTGGTGTGAAGGCATGTGTTCCTTTATGGTGCTATATCCATATTTTTACTTGGTTCTTGGATGTACCGTAAGCAGTTCCTGCTGATGGTAAATCTCTACTGCGCTATCTGAGTAAACCACTTTGACACGCTTGCCTATATGCTGATAGGGCAGGCTATAATAGTGTTTGTCCTTGCTAAAATAAATATGGCTGTTTTTATGAACCGTTGCATTGGCATAGCGTTTAATCTCATAGCGTTTGGCTGGCAATGGTTTAAGCTGATGTTTTTCAATCTCTTCAAATAACGAATAGCGGGAATATTCACGTCCTCTAAAAGACATGTTATTATGTGATTGTAGCAGTTCTAATATAGATTTGTTAAGTTCAGACTTCGTATGGAAGGTTTGGTTGCGTAATAGCGCAAATACACGTGTATATATGATGCGTACAGCGTTTTCAACAATGGCCTTGTCCCTGGGTCTGTAGGCTCTGGTTGGAAGTACTGCCGTTTCATAATGCTCAGCAAAATCTACAAAAGTTTCATTTACTTTTGGTTCATAACGACTGCTTTTGGTTACTGCTGCCCTCAAGTTATCGGGCACTAAAGCCTGTGGTACACCGCCATAAAACCAAAGCGCGTTTTCTATACAAGCTATAAAATCTTCTTTTTTTTGACTCTCACAGGCCTCAACATATGTGTATTGGCTACTGCCCAATACACATACAAAGACCTCCAAATCTTGTATCTCGCCTGTGTAGCGATCTACTATGGAAAGCTTCTTGCCCGTAAAATCAATGAAAAGTTTATCGCCAGCTTTATGTGCAAAATGCATTACTGGAGAGACTTCTTTGACCCACTCCCTGTACCAATACCTAAACTGGGAAAGTTTGTAGCCATCTGGATGTTTGGTGAGGTACTCTTGCCAGAGCAGATCTTTGGTCACCCCTGTTTTGCGCAGTTCTTTATCAAAATAAGGAAAATACTTTTCTAGGGTTAATAGCTGTTGACTCTTGCCTTTTTGATCGGTCTTAAAAAGCCTGTTCAGCTCCTCAAGTGTCATGGCGGACACTTCGTAACTGGTCAGTTGGTACCGTTTAAAAAAATCTACATATTTTGTAATGGTATTGCGCGATAACCCTAACTGTAGGCTTATTTGACGCTTGCTGACTCCTCCACTGTAAAGTTTGAAAATCTGTTTTATTTTTCGCATATCTATTTGTTTGTTGGCCATAATATCTTTTTATAAAAGATATTTAAAGCTTTACAAATAGAATCGATTTTTAGTGGTTAACTTTCGTCCGCTGCAGGTGGTTCACTTTCACCCGCCGTACTATGCTCACTTTAATCCGCTGTGGGTGGTATACTATGCCCGTTTTTTGCAGCACACTATCCAATGCCTTAAAAAAGATCAGTTCCAAACAGGCTTTTACGGCGCTATCAGCTGATGAAGTGCCTTTGGACATTAATGGACAGGAAAAAGCGGGTGTAATCTCAGTGGTCAATAATCCAAAATTGGAAACTGCTTATGCGCCACTGATAGCTACTGTTATGCATACAATTACCAAACAAATGAGCGTGCGACATAGAAAGCCTTCTTTTTTACTCATGGAAGAGGCATCGACCATTCGGCTTTTGAACATGCAACGTATTCCGGCTACCTTGCGAAGCTATAACATTGCAACCATTTATGTGATGCAGGATAAAGTACAAAATGATATCATGTATGGCGATAAAGTCAGTAAAGCGATATTAAGCAATCTCTCCTATCAATTTTTTGGAAAAGTGAATGACCCAGACACCGCAAAATACTATGAGCGCTTTTTTGAGTTTGTTAAAATGAAAACCACCAGCATCAATAAAGGGCATAATCTAAATTTTGATACGAGAGTGACCAAAGGGGAAAAAGAAGTCTCAAAAGTAAGAGCTGACATTTTTTTTAAGCTAAAACCCGGGGAATTTATAAGTTTTGCTGATGGTAATGATCAAAGAGTGCAGTTCAAACTTCAGAATATTGTAAAGAAATTACCGAAAGCAAAAAAATATTCAAAAAAAGACTTAAAAAAAAATTTTAAGCGGATTCATAGGGAGGCGCGGTCGCTATTTGGTAAATAGCCTTAAAATTGCTTTCAATATGTTATTAAAAAATCACTCAGCTCAGCTGAAAACGAATTTACCACCCTAACTTTAACGTTTTAATGCTCCCCAATACTTTGTAATTCATTGTATAATTGTTGAATAACTAAATAAAACTTTATACTATGAAAACAAAATTACTATTACTAGTCGCATTTATTAGCTCTTCGCAAATGTTTAATGCGCAGTCAATTACTTTTACATCTACACTAACGGAGGCTCAAATAGGAACCACAATCACTGTTAATTATGAATATACCATTCCTGCTGATGGTAATATTTATTGTGCTATCAACTTATATAATGACTTTACATGGTCTGCAATGGTTGCCGATGGTTCATTAAGTCCAGCTCCAGCAGGTACCAATGTAGCAGGCTCATTTGATTTTACAATTCCTCCTGGAACAACACAAACTGTAGATTTGACAAGTCCAGATAACTATAAATTAGTAATTGAATTAAGCGATGCTGGATGGAATTGGTTAGCTGGCGATTATCCTGCTACACAAATTAATCTACAAAATGCAGCGTTGTCGATTAAAAACTCTGAATTTTTAGAGGATGTTAGTATGTTTTATTCAAATAATAGAATTCATGTCAAAGGCCTTAATACTTCAGATAAATATGAACTTAAAATCTTTAACTTGTTTGGGCAAGAAGTTAAAAGTATAACGAAAGATAATAATGTCGTAAATCTGGCTTCTGCTATTTATATTGCTAAGCTAGAAGTAGATGGAAAAGGAATTAAAACTAGTAAAGTTTTAATAAACTAAATTAAGAGTTATTCTTATTATTCGTTTTGAATTAGGATTAATAGTGAAAAAATCGAAGGAAATTTTACCTTCGATTTTTTATTTTATAACATATGATTTTTGTTTTTGTTAACTTTAATGAATTCAAAAATTAATTCTGTTTAATAGTAACTTCTTATAAATGAAGACTCGATATAAAAAAGGAAAATTATTATTGTTTTTATGTGGGTTTTATCTATTCACAATTAATTGTTTTGGTCAGTCACAAGTAATTTTTAACAAGATAAATCAATCTAATGGACTTTCAAGTAATAGGGTTACAGGTATAATTAAAGAAAACAATGGATTTGCTTGGATAGGAACAGAGAATGGATTGAATAGGTTTGATGGTAAGCAATTCAAGATTTATAATAGTCAAAATAGCTCAATTAGTTCTAATAATATTAGTGATGTACTATTGGATAGCAAAGGAAGAATTTGGGTTGCAACTCTAGGTGGCGGCTTAAATTTATATGATAATTTAAGTGATGATTTTGTCGTTTATAAAAATGATTCCAAAGATTTAACTTCCCTTCCTTCTAATCAATTATATAAACTTTTTGAAGATTCAAATGGAAATTTATGGATAGGTTCTGAAAATGGATTATGCCTTTTTGTCGAAGCATCAAATTTATTTATGACCTACCATCAACAAAATAATAATAATACTAGCCAAAATATAGTAACAAGTATTTACGAAGATACTCAAGGTGATTTATGGATAGGTACATTTGGAGGTGGATTGAATAAATTTTCAATTGCCACAAAAATGTTTAAACATATAGAATCTGATACTTCTATTTTTAACGATTTTGTCCATACCATTTCTCAAATTAACGAAGATGTATTATTGGTAGGTACTAGTGGTAGTGGTTTACTGAGGTTTGATCTTAAGACACATAAATTTGATAATTTTTTTAAAGATTCAAATAAATTAAGTAATGAAATAACTATAGTGCGCTCATTATATATAGATAAAAAAAATGATTTATGGGTTGGGACAGATGGAAATGGTATAGTAAAGATTGAAAAGCCTAATAGTAAAAAGCCTGAAATATACAATTTCACTCATAAGCCGCAATTAGATTCTTCTTTATCAGGAAATGCAGTTTATGTTATAACGGAAGATGAACAAGCTAATATTTGGATTGGTACAGCATGGAATGGGATTAATATATTGCCACAAAAAAATAATTTTGAATTGATACCAAGTGATATTATAGGGTTAAATCCAATCCCAGTATTATCTATATATAAAAATAAAAAAGACCTGTATTTAGGTCTTGATGGCAAAGGTTTAACGGTATTTAATACTGAAACTAATGTAGTTAAACAATTTAATAAGGATTTTAAAAACTCTATTGGAGGAGATTATATTCAATGCATTTATGAGAGTAAAAGTAAAATGCTTTGGATGGGAACTTATGCTAACGGCATCATAAAATTCAATCCTAAAACAAACTCATACATACAATATAAACATGAAACGGATAATCCCAAATCACTAAGTTTTAACGATGTAAGAAGTATTATTGAAGATGATAAAAACAATCTATGGGTAGCCTCATGGGGTGGAGGTCTTAACTATTTCGATACGAGTAAAAATGAATTCACTGCTTTTAGAGAAAATAAAAATGACACAACATCAATTAGTAGCGATAATATAGTTTCAATGATTAAAGATGGCAGTACTCTATGGTTAGGCACCTATGGTGGAGGAATTAATCTTTTTAATACTTCGTCTAAAAAAGCTACACGTTTAAAAAACCAAAATTCAATTGATAGTGATAATATTTTAAGTTTACTGAAAGATTCAAAAAGAAATATTTGGATTGGAGATTCTGAAGGAGGAATCAATCGTTTTGATTTTGATACAAAGATGTTTAACCGCTTTGAAACAAATAATGAGCTAAACAATCAATCTGAAGTAGCTCTTATAGAAGATGATAATGGAAATATTTGGTTTAGTACAGAAAAGGGTATAGGTAAATATGATTATGATATTAATGAGTTTATAAGTTTTCCAAATTTTGCAGGGTCATATCGTATAAATTCCGTCTTTAAGGATGAAAGTGGGATATTGTATTTTGGGCGTTCTGATGGGGTGTTAAAGTTTAACCCAAAAAATATTTTGTATGAAAACATACAGCCTCAGGTTAAAATAACAAACTTTAAACTGTTTAATAAAGATATTCCAGTAGGTGAAAACGAAATCCTAACCAAGAACATTACTTTAACAAATCATATATCCTTAAAGCATGATTCAAACGTAATAACCTTTGAATTTGCAGCATTACAATTTCCGTTTTCTTATAGATGTGAATATGCCATTCAAATGGAGGGATTTGATAAAGATTGGAGAAATATTGGAACAGACCGCACAGTAACCTACACAAATCTTTCTCCGGGTAATTATAACTTTAAAGTAAAAAGTAAAGAATCTGGTAGTAAGTGGGGGGATGATTTTACTTCCATGAATATATATATTCAGAAACCTTTTTGGTTAGAATGGTGGGCGATTGTATTATACACTTTATTTACTTTATTTGTTTTATATCTTTTTAGAAAGTTTACAGTGGCATGGGAACAGTTAAAAACGAATTTAAAATTAGAAAAACTTACTCATGAAAAGGATATAGAATTATACAACTTTAAACAACAATTTTTCACAAACATATCACATGACATTAGAACACCAGTAACTTTGATTTTGGGCTCAATAAATAGATTGTTACGTGGAAAAGAAGAGGTAAATGAAGACCTATCCAACTCAATAGAAACCATCAAAAAGAATGGTAATAAATTAGTCAATTTAGTTAACGAATTACTAGACCATAGAAAGCTTGAGTTTGATAAAATCAAGTTACATGTAGTCCATGAAAACTTAGTTGAATTCTGCGAAGAAATCTATTTGTCTTTTAAAGAAATGGCTCTAGAAAAAGGGATTGAATTTAACTTCAATACAAACACTCAGGAAGTGTTAATTTGGTTCGATAAAAATCAGTTAGAAAAAGTACTATATAACTTATTATCAAATTCATTTAAATTCACTAAAACGGCGGGTACTATAGAATTTTCTCTTTTTGAGAAAGAAGATGTTGTAGAAATCAATATCAAAGACAAAGGTATAGGTATAGCAAAAAGTCAACTCGATAAAATTTTTAATCGTTTTTACCAAACAAAAGAGAATACTGATACAAATGGATTTGGGCTTGGTCTATCAATTTCAAAAGAAATAATTGATTTGCACCACGGCGAGATAGTTGTTGATAGCATAAAGGGTAAAGGGACAGAATTTATTATTAAATTAAAAAAGGGTGAAAACCATTTTACTCAAGAACAAATTAATGGAGACAAAACGAATAATGGGTTGTTATCCAATTATTTTACAGAGAATTCAGAGAATCAAAAAAATAATGATTTAATTATTAAAAATGAAAATGCTAGTAATAAAAACCCAACCCTTCTTATTGTTGAGGATAATAAGGATATCCGTGATTATATTGTCGGAATTTTGTCTCATGAATATAATATTATTGAGGCTTCAAATGGGGAGGAAGCATTACAATTAGTTTTTGACAATTCTTTAGATCTAATTATAAGTGATGTCATGATGCCTATAATGGATGGTATAACCTTAACAAAAGAATTAAAAGCAAACGTAAGAACAAGCCATATTCCTATTTTATTATTAACGGCACGTGCTTCATTTACCCACAAAATTGAAGGTTTTGAAATTGGTGCAGATGATTACATAACAAAACCATTTAATGAATTATTATTAATAAGTCGAATTAAAAATATTTTAAAAAACAGGAAATTATTGCATGAAAAATTTTGGATGAAAGAACTTATACCAATAAGTGAATTTAACCTTAATAAGTCTGACGAAGAGTTCATGTCCAAACTAATGAAGATTTTAGAAGATAATCTAAACTCTACGGATCTTAATGTGAATTTTGTATGTAATGAATTAGGAATGAGTCATTCGGTTGTCTATAAAAAAATTAAAAGCTTAACCAATATGAGTTATGTGGAATTTGTTCGTGACTTCAAACTCAAAACGGCAAAAAAACTTATTGAAGAACAGAATTTTTCAGTTTTAGATGCCTCTTACCATGTTGGCTATTCTGATAGAAAATATTTTAGTAAGTTATTTAAAAGTCATTTTGGTAAAGTTCCTTCAGATTACCTAAATAAAAGTAAGTAATTTTCTTAAACGTAGGGTTTTAATCTAAAAATGAAAACACACCCCTTTATTAAAAGAATAATTCTCCCTAAAGTTTTCTACATAAATCTTTAATTGCAATGTATTATGCTCTGCCAACGAGCAAAGAATAAATCATTATTAAAAATGATTTTAATCAAAACTAAAACTAAACTAATATGAATGAAAAAAGATTAAGAATTAAACAACTTATACCATACAGATTAAGTTGTTTTATGCTTTTTTATTTAATCCCATTTTTGTTTTTTGGACAAAGTATATCAGGTATTGTAACTGATGAATCTAAACAGCCATTGCCTGGAGCAACAGTACTATTAAAAGGCACCTCCGTTGGAACGGTTACCGATTTCGATGGTCAATTTAATTTAGATATAACATCAAATACAGATTCCAATACATTGGTAATATCTTTTTTAGGCTATACAGCAAAAGAAGTAAACTTTACAGCAAATGAAAATAATATTATTGTTGTCCTTAAAGAAGATGTTAGCACTTTGGATGAAGTTGTACTTATTGGTTATGGTACACAGAAGAAGAAGGATCTAACAGGTTCTGTTGCAACTGTAAGTGCTAAAGATTTTCAAAACGTGCCAGTAACTAACGTGGAGGGTTTAATAGCAAATAAGTTACCAGGTGTTCAAATAACCCCTGCTAGTGGTAGACCCGGTGCAGGTAGTTCTATTTTGATTCGAGGAGGTTCTTCATTAAGTGCTACTAATGATCCTTTGTTTATTATTGATGGTGTACCCGTAGAGGGTTCTAATAATGGTCCTGGAATTTTAAGTCAATTAAATCCGAATGACATAGAAAGCTTCACGGTATTAAAAGATGCTTCTGCTTCAGCCATTTATGGATCGAGAGCATCAAATGGTGTAGTGATTATTACAACTAAAAAGGGTAATTTAAACGATTTTCAAGTTAATATTTCCTCAAATACAAGAGTCTCAACAATCATACAAAATGCTTCAATATTAACAGCAGACCAATACAGAGATGTTGTAGATGATTTAGGATTTAGTAGAACACCACTGGGTGAGGCAAGTACGGACTGGCAAGATGAAGTTTTTCAAGTAGCATTTACTCAAGAACATAATATTAGTATAAGTGGTGCTATTAAATCATTGCCGTATCGAGCATCTGTTGGGTATCTTGATCAGGAAGGAAATTTAAAAGGTGGTAAATACAAAAGACTAACAGCTTTGTTAAACTTAAGTCCAAAGTTTTTTGATAATCATTTAAAAATAAACCTAAATTTAAAAGGTTCATTTGAAGATGATCGTATTGCTGATGAAAATGCCATTTGGACAGCTTCAGCCTTTGACCCAACACAACCAGTATTTGTAGAAGACCAAACCTACGGAGGCTATTTTCAATACACCCAATTTGCAGATAATCCAGCAATAGCACTTATTAACCCAGTAAGTATGTTAGAGCAACGTAGGCAAACTAATCAAAATAAAAGAAGCATAGGTAATATTCAGTTAGATTATTCGTTACACTTTTTGCCAGATTTGCATGTTAATGTAAATGCTGGGTATGATATTTCTCAAGGTACCTATAGAGATGCTGTACAACCAAATTATTTTCCGAGCGACTTATCTGGAGGGTATATTTATTATGCAAACCCATCGCGTGAGGTTAAGAACTTATTGCTTGAATCTTACCTGTTTTACAGTAAAGAAATTGAATCTCTAAAAAGTAAGTTTGACTTTACTGCGGGATATTCTTATAACGATTTTTTAACAACCAACTATTTTTATCCAACATTTCGAGCTGATACTGGTGCTCAGTTTCCCAATAGCGAACCTCCATTTCCTTTTGATAAACCAAGTAATGCCATAGTCTCTTTTTATGGTCGACTTAATTATAGTTTTAATAATAAATATTTATTAACCGCTTCTTTACGTCGTGATGGATCTTCTAGGTTTTCAGAAGATAATCGATGGGGAACATTCCCATCAGTCGCATTGGCATGGAAAATAAAAGAGGAAAGCTTTCTAAAAGACAGCAAATCTTTATCAGACCTTAAATTAAGGTTAAGCTATGGTGTTACAGGGCAACAAGATGGAATAGCAAATTACTATTATCAAACAGGTTATAATTTAGGTAATTTAAATAATCGTTATACTTTTGGTGATACACCTTACACAACGGTTACGCCTCAGGCTTTTAACCCAGATCTTAAATGGGAACAAACAGAATCCCTTAATATTGGCTTGGACTTTGGTTTTATAAATAACAGAATATCAGGAAGTATTGATCTTTATAAGAAAGATACTAAAGACTTATTAAATTTAACAACCATTCCTTTAGGTGTTAATTTTGATAATCAATTACTTCTTAATATTGGAACTATGGAGAATAAAGGTGTGGAGTTTAATTTAAATGCAATACCATTGCAAACTGATAATGTGACTTGGAATCTTAACTTCAATGCCACTTATAATGAAAACACAATTACCAAGTTAACTAATGGTAATGATGCTGGCGTAGGATTATTTAGTGATGCTACATTGGTTAACACAGTTGGCTATCCACGTAATACATTTTATCTGTATAATCAAGTATATGATGTTAATGGAATGCCTATAGAAGGGCAAATGTTAGATGTAAATGATGATGGTATGATAAATGCCGAAGATAGATACATAACCAATAAATCAACTTTGCCAAAATACCTATTAGGTTTTAGTACGAGTTTACAATATAAGAAGTGGAGCTTGAGCACATCATTTCATGCCAATTTAGACCACTATTTGTTTTTTCAACCCTATAATAGCACTGTTGCTATTACTGATTTTCAAGTGTCACAAAATTTGAATACCCTGTATTACGATACACTTTTTAATTTTAATGATGAAGCTCAGAGATTTAGTGATTTTTACTTACAAAACGCCTCTTTTTTGAGAATGGATAACCTAAACATAGGTTATGATTTTGGTAAGACACTAGCAAATTCTAAGCTTGCTTTAAGTTTGAATTTCTCCGTTCAGAACGTTTTTACAATAACCAACTATGATGGTATTGATCCTGAAGCTATTAGCGGTAGTGAAAATGGATATCCAGTGCCAAGAGTTTATGCCATAGGTGTAAACCTGAATTTTTAAAAAGAAAAAAACTAAAAAAAAGAAGACTATGAAAAAAATTAGACACCACAGATTTTTATTGGTAATGCTAGTATTAGCAATTACTTTAAATTTTATTTCCTGTACTGATGATTTAGAAAAAACACCTGTAAATATAACAACAGCTGATAAACAATTCAACAGTGTAGATGGCTATAAGCAAAGTTTAGTATCTATTTATTCTAATCTTGCTTACAGTACATTCTTGAGATTTTATTGGAGTATGCAAGAATACAGTACCGATATGGCAGTGAGTACCTGGAACGATGGAGGTGATGGTATTTATCATGAATTAGCATGGAGTGCTGATTCTCCTGCTATTACAAATGTTTATAATGCTACAATTAACATGATTACTTTATGTAACAATTATGTTAAAGAAGCATCAGCAGAAAGCGTTAATTCTAGAGGTTTTTCTGGTACAGAGGCTTCTCAAATAGAACAATTTAAAGCCGAAGCAAGATTTTTAAGAGCTTACTGCTTTTGGATTCTTATGGATAGTTATGGAAACCCACCTTTTCCAACTGAACAAACATTAGGGACAACGCCTCCTAGTCAAATTCAACGTGCTGATTTATTTGTTTTTCTTGAAGAAGAATTGAAAGACATAGAACCTTTATTGGCAGATGCCAGAACTAACGAAAGAGGGCGTCCCGATAAAGCTGCCGCATGGGCATTGTTGTCTAGAATGTATTTGAATGCAAAAACATACACAGGGCAAGAGTATTATACGGAAGCTATTACCTATAGTAGTAAAGTGATTGACGAAGGCTATACTTTGGAGTCTAAATATGAATGGTTAATGCTAGGAGATAATAATTTGAATACCAATGAATTTATATGGACAATAAATTATGACAATACCAATCAAACTTGGTTCTCCACAAATTTTTTAGCACTAGGTCCTGCAGGTATTCCAGGTTCTATAAATGGTATGTCTAGCAGTTGGAATGCTTTTAGGTTTACACAACAAATACCAGCCTTATTTCCAACGGAAGATCCATCTGTTGATAAACGCGCTTTATTTTATACAAATGGACAAAACTTAGAAGTAAATTCTATTACTACGAGTACGGATGGTTACTCTGCATACAAATACAGAAATAAAGATCGCGATGGTAATCCAATTGAGCAAAATAATAATTTTGGTAACCTTTCTGACATTGATTTTCCAGTTTTTCGTTTGGCGGAAATTTATTTAATCTATGCAGAAGCAGTTTTAAGAGGTGGTAATGGTGGTAGTACATCAATGGCACTAAATTATGTGAATCAAATAAGAGGTCGAGCCTATGCTAATGACCCTTCAAGTACAAATGGAAATATAACAAGTTCAAATCTTACACTTGATTTTATATTAGATGAAAGAGCAAGAGAATTATACTGGGAAACGCATCGCAGAACAGATTTAATTAGGTACAACAAATTGACTACTGGAGATTATTTATGGGCTTGGAAAGGAAACGTAGAAGGCGGTAGAGCTGTAGATCCTAAATATAATTTGTTTCCAATACCAACAGCAGATTTATTAGCAAATCCTAATTTAACACAAATAGAAGGTTTCTAAAACATGTTTAAGTAATACTAGAAGATAACTTTTAGATTGAAAAACAAATATTATGAAAAAATTTTTTAAAATTATATTGATAATTGTAACAACTACAATTTCTTTAAGCTCTTGTTCAGATAGTGAGAGTTTATATGTTGCATCATCGCCAGAAAATGGTTCATTCGAAATAATATCAAGTGCAGCCAGTATTGTATTAAATGAGACAAATGCAGAAACTGAAACGGCCATAACTTTTAGTTGGGAAATTCCTTCGTATGGTGTTGATACACCAGTAACATATACTTTGGAAATGGATTTAAATAATGGTGATTTTTCTAATCCAAGAACTTTTACTGTTAGTAGCAATGAGATATCGTTTACCCATGCTGACTTAAATTTTTATGCATTAGACTTTGGGTTGGCTCCTAGTATTGAAGGAGAAATTAAATTAAGATTAAAAACAAGCTTAAAGTATAATGCTTTACAATCTTATTCAAATTTAGTAACCTTAGCTGTTACACCTTATGATACGCTAACTCTGCTTTACGATATGCCGTCAGAACTTTACCTTCAAGGAAACGCCGTACCCTCCAATTGGGGAATCCCTATTCCTGATTCTCAAAAAATGACACAAATTGATAACCACAGATTTGGACTCATAACAGAATTGGTTGGTGCTAAAAATTATGCAGCTATATCAACACCTACAACTTGGTCAGATCCTGCTTATGTAGGTATAGATGATCAGCAACCGGCATCAGAAGGAGATTTTAGACCAGCTGGTTCTACAACAGTACCTCAATGGGGTGGAAGCCCTATGAGCTCACCTTTAAATACGGGTATCTATAAAGTTATATTAGATTTTACTTCGGGTAAATACACTGCAACTCCCGAACCTTCTATTTTGACACCTCCAACTGATTTATATATTATTGGAGATGCAACACCACTAGGTTGGGCGGCAAATGTTGATGATACTCAAAAGTTTACTAAAATTAATGATTACACATTTGAAATTACAATACCATTAACTGGAGGTGGTGTGTTTGCATTTATTACTGCAACTGCCTACAGCGACCCTGCGTATAAAGCTAAAACAGCTTCTCAGGATGCATCAGGTGGAGATTTTATAGCTTCTGGGTCAGCAACTACACCAGCTTGGGGAGGTAATGATATTGCAGCACCAACGTCTGGAACATACACAGTTGAAGTCAATTTTAAATCTGGAACTTACATTTTAAAACCCTAATTTTTTTTAATGGTACCATACAAATCAAAAATATTTAGATGAATATTTTTCATCTAAATATTTTTTAAATTATCAATTAATGAAATACTTTTTTAAAAAGGCCATTGTTATAGTTTTACTTTTTTCTTTATCGGCTTGCGGTCAAACCCTAACTACAATAGAGAATGACCATGCGGGAATTTTACTAGATGATATTTATCCTGATAGTACTTTGGTTATTGCAACCCACACAGAATATACGAGAGCTCATTATCTAGAAAGAATTAAAGAATTTAAAGAAAACCCTCTAAGCACTAATGATATCGTTTTTGTAGGCAATAGTTTAACAGAGTTAGGTGGTGATTGGGGTAAAAGAATGAACAACCCAAAAATTAAAAATAGAGGTATTGGAGGTGATACCACTGAAGGTGTTTTAGCAAGATTGGGAGAGTTAATATACTTCAAGCCCCGGCAAATTTTTATTTTGATTGGTATTAATGACTTGTTTAGAGATGATATGACTTCAGAAAAAGTTTTTAATAACATACTAAAAATAGTAAATCAAATTCACGATGGTTCTCCCAAAACTAAAATATATGTTCAAACCATTTTGCCTACCACTACAGTAAAGCTCAAAGAAAAAATTCAATTAACAAATACATTGCTTATAAATTCTGAATCTACCGAGTCTTATAAGCTAATACCTTTACATGAACATTTTGCTACTGAAAATGATTTAATGGATATGAATTTTTCAGCAGATGGAGTGCATTTGAATGAGAACGGATACTCAATATGGGTAAATAAAATAATCAGTTTAATACAATTATAATATAATGTTTAAAAAATATATAGTAGTACAATTTATTATCATCTTAAGTTTGTTTTTTCAATTTAGTTGTTCAATTGATAGTGGTATTCCAGTTCCAAATACGTCTTCTCCTACTCCTAATGATGTATTTTATAAAGGAACTTATATGGCTTATGTAGCGCATCAAGAAACCTATGGAGGTGTGGTTTTTAAAGAAAACAGTGTGGCAAAAGATGCATTTCAAAGTATTGCTGATCATGGAGCAAATATTGTTCGACTTAGAATTGATAATCCACCTTACAGTAGTAGTTACACTAATGGTTATGCAGATGTAGACTTTGGTTCGCCTGAGAAAGTAAAAGTAGAGATGCAAAGGGCAAAAGATGCGGGACTAAAAACCTTGTTAACATTTGGATATCAATCTATGGCTTTGGAAGATTCTCAAAAATTAAACGATTATGTAGCACCTCTACAATGGCAAGAGATAGCTACTGATATTGAAAAATTGAAAGATGCGGTGTATAATCACACCACTATTATTTTAGAAGATTATATAAACTCTGGTTTAATTCCAGAAATTGTTTCTATTGGCAATGAAACTAATCAAAGATTTTTGGAACCAAATATAGCTGAAAGTGATTTACCAGATTACAGTGTTGTTAGAACAGTTAAATTATTAAATGCAGGAACTAAAGCAGTGAGAGATTTAAACGCTAAATATAGTTTAAATATGCAAATAGCCTGTCATATGTTTGATGCCTCTTATTTAAAAACCTGGATGAAACTTCATGTTCGAAATGGATTAGATTTTGATATTATGGCATTGTCACACTATCATGCTTGGCATTCTTTAGGGAGTTTTACAAATTGGACAGATGTAGTGACATTTGTGAAAAACACCTACGATAAAGATTTTTTAATTATGGAAACGGCACAACTTTTTAGAACAGGTGGTAATGACTCACACGTTGATATCCTAGGTCTTGAAAATATTCCTATTGGTTACGACAATCCACCAACAACAGATACTCAAAAAGAATACTTAAAAGATTTTGGGCAAGAATTATATGATGCAGGGGGTATAGGGCTGATTTATTGGGGTGGTGAATGGGTTGGTTCTAATACACTGATTTTTCCAGATCAATTCGGCGCTGGTTCATCATGGGAAAATAAGGCGTTTTGGGATTTTAATTATAACCTTCATGATGGTGTCAATTGGATGAATGAAATTGTTGAACAATAGCCTATTGAATCAATGTAAATATGTTTTTAAAGGAAATGAATAATTTCAAATGTCTTGTAATTACGAGTATTTGCTTCTTACTACTAGCATGTGGTAAAAATGAAACTACTTTTGTTGAAAAGCAAAATTTTAATAATGACTGGGCTTTTAAGTTATTAAAAGACATACAGGTTGATAGTACTTATTTTCAAAACAACTTACAATATAAAGATTGGGATATAGTACAATTACCCCATACGCCAAAAATTGAACCTGAAATAGTAAATGATCAATGGCAAGGTATCTGTTGGTATCGCAAAAACTTTGATTTACCTAATAATTTATTGAGTAAGCAACTGTTTTTAAAATTTGAGGGAGCAATGAATATTGCCGAAGTATGGGTAAATGGACAAAAATTAATTGAGCATCATGGTGGGTACTTACCATTTATTGTAAACTTTACTAATGTAGCTAATTTCGATAAAGAAAATATAGTTGCAGTAAGATTGAATAATCAAGATAATCCAGTTACAGGACCAAAACCACTTAAAGTTTTAGATTTTAACACCTATGGTGGTCTCTATAGAAATGTATGGTTTATAGCCAAAGATCCGCTTCACATTACAGACCCAGTTGGAGCAAATAAAACAGCTAGTGGGGGTGTTTTTGTAACATATCCTGAAGTTTCTGAAAAGACTGCTAAAATAAAAGTTAAAACCCATGTTAAGAATGCTAATGGTAATGCTGTGTCATTCACAGTTAAAAATACGTTGCTGAAAGGTAACAATGTTATTTTAACTGAATTAAGTAATGAACAGAATTTAGAAACAGATAATGACAAAGAAGTAGTAGTTGAAATGCAAGTTGAAAACCCAGAATTATGGTCTCCAAAAAACCCATATCTATATAGTTTAAAAACTGAAATCATTCAAGATGGTCTTCTTATTGATCAGGAAATAACTCGAATTGGTATAAAAACTATAAAGTTTGTTGGTCAAGATTTTTATTTAAATGGTGAGAAAACGTTTCTAAGGGGGGTAAATCGTCATCAAGAATATCCAAATGTTGGCTATGCAATTTCAGATAATGCAAATTACCGAGATGCCAAAAAAATAAAGAATGCAGGATTTGATTATGTACGCTTATCACATTATCCGCATGCACCTGCTTTTATGGATGCCTGTGATGAGTTAGGACTTATAACAATTGATGCTATTTTAGGTTGGCAATATTTTAGCGAAGACGAGAAATTTCAAAAGCATGTATTTCAAACAGCAAGAGATTTAATTCGTCGTGATAGAAACCATGCATCGGTTTTAGCTTGGGAAGTATCGTTAAATGAATCATGGATGCCAGAACATTTTATAGATTCCTTAACAGCTATAGCACGTCAAGAATATCCGGGTAATCAATGCTTCACTGCAGGATGGCAATCTTATGGATACGATATTTACCTACAAGCTCGTCAACATCGTTTAGATCACTATGACGAAAACTTAAAGAAACCATACAATGTATCAGAATATGGCGATTGGGAATATTATGCTATGAATGCTGGTTTAGATCAAAATAGCTGGGGTGATTTACTTCAAGAAGAACGTTCTAGTCGTCAATTAAGAAATGCGGGAGAACAAGCTCTTTTGCAACAAGCAACTAATATACAAGAGGCACATAATGATAATTTAAACACTCCTGCATTTGCTGATGGCTACTGGGTAATGTATGATTATAACAGAGGGTATGCAGATGACATAGAAGCTTCAGGGATTATGGATATTTTTCGATTGCCAAAGCCATCTTATTATTTCTATAAGAGTCAGCGAGATGCTGATGATACTTTCGGAAAACCAATGGTGTATATAGCCAATAATTGGCAAAAAGATAGCCCGTTAGATGTTCGCATATTTAGCAATTGTGATGAAGTAGAATTATTTTTGAATGGACGTAGTTTAGGGCGCCAAAAACCAGATAAAAACAGAATATCTACAAACTTAAAACATCCTCCTTTTACATTCAATATTGGAGCCTTTGATAAAGGAAAGTTAGAAGCCAAGGGTTATATAGAGGATAAATTAGTTACATCGCACAGCGTAAAAACACCTGAAAGGCCTTCTAAAATTAAAATTGTAATTGACAATAATTATGAAAACTTAAAAACTGAAGCTTCAGATATTGTTTTTGCACATGCCTACATTACTGATGACAACGGAACTGTTATCCCCAATTATTCTGGAGATATAACTTTTAATGTTGAGGGTAATGCAGAATTAATAGGTAAAAACCCAGTGGCATGTATTGCAGGAATTGCTTCAATTTTGGTTAAAACAAGTGACGCTATACATGATATTAAACTAACGGCAAGTTCAAGAGAGCTCTTTATTGATTCTAAACCAGATAAAATAAGAGATATCACCTTATTAGATAAAAATATTGATAGTTTACCTCTTATCCCGAAGCTTTTTTTAGAACGTCAAAATAAAAGTAAGGGTTACTGTATTGTTAAGGGCAATTCTTCAAAAAGGCAAGTGGCACTAACTTTTGATGATGGGCCTACAGACTTGTCTATAAAAATTATTGAGGTTTTAGATAGGCATAATGCCAAAGGAACTTTCTTTTGGTTAGGTAAGAATCTAGAAGAAAAAACGGGAGTCATTAAAAAAGCAAAAGAAGGAGGCCATCTTATTGCTAATCACAGTTGGAATCATCAAAATGGTTGGGAACTATCAAAAGAAGATTTATGGCAAAATCAAGTTATGAACTCTATTGATGCCTTTAATCTAAGCGGAACTGACCAGCCTAAATATTATAGACCACCTTATGGTGCAATTACTCAAGATCAAATAGATTTTTTAGCAAGTAAAGGAATTACCACGGTATTGTGGTCTATAACTACAATGGACTGGGATAAAACTCAAAACAGTGAAGAGGAGTTATTCGAAAAATTCAAAAATTATCTTCATAATGGTGCGATTGTGCTTTTGCACGACTTTGATTTTGGAAATTCAAGTGCAAAATTGAACGCTATAGAGAGAATGATAACTTATGGTAAATCCATTGGGTTTAGTTTTGTCAATGTTGAGGATGTTTAAAAACACTTAATTATGATAAGCGTTAAAGGTTATTCAAGAATAAGTAGAAATATTATTATTCTAATTTTTACTATTCAACTTACATCTGGACAAAATCATGATGTAGGAGCAGTTTCATCTTATGATAATGAAGTAGTTGCAACCAGTAATGGAGTAATCGAAAAGATTATAAAAAAATCTGATAGGAATGTTCTAGTCTGTGCACACCGAGCATTTCATAAAAATGCACCTGAAAATTCATTAAAATCAATTCAAGATGCAATAGCAGCCAATATCGATATAGCCGAAATAGATATTAGAACCACTAAGGATAGTGTTTTAGTACTAATGCATGATGATTATATTGATAGAACAACAACTGGTAAAGGACTTTTAAAAGATTATACTTATTGTCAATTACAAGAATTTAATTTGAAGATAAATGATTCGGTAACATCATATAAAGTTCCAAAACTAAGCGACATATTAGTGTTAGCAAAAGACAAGATTATTTTAAATTTAGATTTAAAAGATATTAAACCATTAAGTTTTTATATGCTTCTCAAAGAATATGAGATGGAGCATAATGTAATGTCATTTATATGGAACAAAGAAACTATTGAAGAATTGATTAACATTGATTCTTTATATGCTGTTTTGCCATTATCGGCAAATAAAAGTGAAATGGAATCAAATTTAGAAAGTTATCAATCTCATTTGCAGCATTTCACAGAGGAAAGTTATAACCTTGAAAATATGATTTGGGCGCATAAAAAGGGTGTAAAAGTATTTGTTAATAGTCTTTGGGATGAAGATATTGACCTTAATAATGGGAATACTCATTCTTTAGACAGCTTGATAGTTTTACGTCCAGCTATTATTCAAACAGATCATCCAAAATTGATCATTGATTATTTGAAGAAAAAAGGATTACATGATTAATTAATAAAGATTAAGAAGAAAATAATTTATTTAAATTAATAAAGAAATGAAAAAACTGATACTAGTTTCCTTTTTACTAATAGTATTTAAAACTACTTATTCACAAGAATACATGATAGGTGCAGATCTATCTTTTGTTAAAGAAGCAGAGGATAGCGGATTCGTTTTTAAAGAAAATGGGAAGTCTAAATCATGTATTCAAATTTTTAAGGATCATGGCTATAATTGGATACGTTTAAGATTGTTTCATAGCCCGGAATTGGATGAAAAACATAAACTGCCAAATAATTTAGAGTATACCATTGCCTTAGCGAGAGAAGCAAAAAAACAAGGGTTTAAGTTTTTATTGGATTACCACTATTCCGATACTTGGGCAGACCCAGGAAAACAGTATATTCCAAAAGCATGGGAAGGGAAATCATCTACTGAATTAGAGCAAATTGTATTTGAATATACACGCTTAACCATGTTGGAGTTTCAGAAAGCAAATGTGTTTCCAGATATGGTACAGGTAGGAAATGAAATAAGTAATGGCATGATGTGGCCAATAGGAAAACTACCTGATAATTGGGATAATTTTGCAGCTTTATTAAAAGCTGGAATTAATGGTGTTAAAGCAAGTTGTGGAAATAACCCATGCCCTGAAATTATGATCCATATAGATAAGGGAGGTGATAAGGATTTTACAAAATACTTTTTCGATAAGGTTAAAAACTATAATATAGAATATGATGTTATTGGTCAATCATATTATCCTTGGTGGCATGGTAGTTTATTAGACTTGCGTGAATGCTTACATTTCGCATCGAAGGAATACAATAAAGATATTATTATTGTTGAGGCAGCATATAACTTTAAGCCACAAGAATATAAAAATATAAAGGCACCATTTCCTGAAACTCCAGAAGGACAAAAAGATTTTTTAGAAGACGTTAATAATATAATCTTAAATGTTCCCAATGGAAGGGGAAGGGGTTTGTTTTGGTGGGAACCTGCGGCACCAAACAGAGGCTTCGAATCACGAACATTTTTTGATGAAAAAGGAAATGTAATGCCAGTTATAAATGTTTTTGATAAATATACAAGACATTGAGTGGGGTAAAAATGAAATAAATAGAGCCTTTAATCAAGGAGTATCAGGAAACTGGAAAAATGAGAGGGTTCACAAAGTGGGCAGCAAAACATATAAAAATATTTATTTGGGTGGTTACAAGATAAAAGCAATGAATAAAAAACCTAATTAACTGTAATTTAGTATTATAACCTCTTATTTGATTTTAAAATATTTAAAATTGTAGTCTATTTATAAAAATTCAAATCAAACCTAAATTGAAAAAATAATTGTACCATATCAAACATACCAAAGACTCAAAGAAAAATCTTGATTATATAGAAATGGTAGATTTTAAAAAAGTATCCTATGCAAAAATCTATTTGAATCTAGGTGGTAGTTTACAAGAACTAATACTTAACAATAATCATGTAATAAAGGATTTGGTTACTTTAACCTATGATAAAACTTATGCTTCTTCAATTTTGTTTCCTTTTGCAAATCGTATTGAAGATGGAATTTACAAGTTTGACGGAAAGGACTATTATTTAGACATAAATCAAGTCCAAGAAAATAATGCTTTACATGGCTTTATTTATAATAAAACTTTTGAATTAGTTGAAAAAAAAGTAACAAAAGAAGAAGCTTCAATTTTACTGCGATACGAAGAAAAAGAATATACCCAAGGATTTCCTTATAACTACAGAATTGATTTAAAATACACTTTAACTAAGCACAGTCTCGATTTATCTGTATCAGTTAAAAACACAGACATCAATCAATTCCCTTTTACTTTAGGTTGGCATCCATATTTTAACAGTGCTAATTTATATAATAGTATCGTTCGATTTAAAAGCCATAAACATGTTTATTTTGATGAAAGAAATATTACTCATGGATTAAGAGATTTTGAAATAAATAATGAATTTAAGATTAAAAATAAGTCTTTAGATGATTGTTTTGTACTAGACTCAAATAAAATTTTATTTGAAACGCCAGATTATAGTTTTGAGTTAACCTCTTCTGAAAAAGATTGTTTTTTACAATTATATACACCGCCAAAATCAAATACTATTGCGATAGAACCAACTACTGGAATTTCAAATAGTTTTAATAATAAGATAGGTTTAAAAACCTTAGAACCAAACGATAGTTATCATATTAACTGGAAGCTTAAACTAAATTAGAAATGAATACTTTATTAATAAAAAGCATTAAAAGCACCTTTAAAGATAAATTTAAAACTGAACCACTATTGATTTTCTCACCAGGAAGAATCAATATAATTGGGGAACACACGGATTATAATGATGGCTTTGTTTTTCCAGCAGCTGTTAATAAAGGAATAGTTACTGCTATTGGGAAAAGTAATTCTAAACTATCAATAGCATTTGCGGCTGATAAAGAAGAAATCTTAGAATTTAATTTAAATCAAATAAAACCATTAACGCAAGGAAGCTGGCAAAATTATATTCTTGGTGTTGTTGCAGAAATTCAAAATAGAAGTAAAACTATAGGCAATTTCAATATTGTATTTGGGGGCGATATTCCAGGAGGTGCGGGCATGTCCTCTTCAGCAGCTTTAGAAAACAGTGTAGTTTTTGGACTTAATACCCTTTTTAGTTTAGGGTTATCGAAAGATGATATGATTTTAATTTCACAAAAAGCTGAACACAACTATGTGGGTGTAAAATGTGGGATTATGGACCAGTATGCCAGTATGTTTGGTATTGAAAATCATGCCTTATTGTTAGATTGTAGAACTGTAAAATCCAAACCTTTTAAGATAGATTTTAAAGATTATGAACTCATTTTAATTAATACCAATGTAAAACACAGTTTATCTGATAGCGCCTATAACGACAGGCGTTCTGTATGTGAAACTATTGCAGAAATGCTGAAGGTAAAAGCACTTCGAGATGCCACAGCGTTCGATTTGGAAACCATTAAAGACCAGGTTACGCCAGAGAATTATAAAAAAGCATTGTATGTCATTCAAGAAAACGAACGGGTAGTTAAAGCTTCAAAAGCCATGCAAGATGGAGATTTAAAAACCTTGGGAGAACTCATTTATGCTTCTCACAATGGATTACAAAATCAATATAAAGTAAGCTGTGAAGAATTAGATTTTTTAGTTGAACAAGCAAAAATAAATCCTAATATTTTAGGAGCGAGAATGATGGGAGGTGGTTTTGGTGGCTGTACCATTAATCTAATTTTGAAAACAGAAACGTCTTCTTTTAAAACCTTTATTTCAGAAGTATACAAGAAAAAATTCAACAAGGCATGTTCTATATATTCAGTTAAACTTTCTAATGGAACACATCTTATAACTAACTCAATTGAAGTATAGAAAATGAATCCAGATTTACAAGATTATTCACATAAACGCTTAAATATATTAACTGGTGAATGGGTATTGGTATCGCCACATCGAGCCAAAAGACCCTGGCAGGGTCAGAAAGAAGCCGTTTCAAAAGAAGTAAGACCCAATTATGACGAAAGTTGCTATTTATGCGCAGGCAACACTAGAATTAATGGAGAAATAAACCCGAAATACGAAGATGTATTTGTATTCACCAATGATTTTGCAGCATTACAAAAAGATTCAAAAAGTTTCAAAGTTGAAGATGGACTGCTTCATGCACAGAGTGAACAAGGCATTTGTAAAGTCATTTGTTTTAGTCCAGACCATTCCAAAAGTTTGGCTCAAATGGAAGTAAAAGATATTCAAAAAGTAGTTTTCGCGTGGCAAAAGGAATATAAAGAATTGGGTGATACGCCAGGTATTAATTACGTTCAAATTTTTGAAAACAAAGGCGCCGTTATGGGGTGTAGCAACCCACATCCACATGGGCAAATATGGAGTCAGTCGTCACTTCCTAATGAGGTTGAAAAGAAAGATAGAAAACAACAAGCATATTACATAAAAAACAAAAGAAGCCTTTTGGGAGATTACTTAAAACAAGAATTAAAATTACAAGAGCGTATCATATTTGAAAACGAAGGCTTTGTTGTTTTAATTCCATTTTGGGCAGTATGGCCATTTGAAACTATGATTATTCCTAAAGCACATCAATCAAATATTTTACTTATAAATAAAGATGAAACATTACAATATGCAGAAGCTATTTCGATAATAACTAGAGCTTATGATAGATTATTCAATACGTCTTTCCCATATTCTAGCGGTATTCATCAAGCACCAACAGATGAAAAAGAAAACAATACCCATTGGCATTGGCACATGAGTTTTTATCCACCACTACTAAGAAGTGCAACTGTTAAAAAATTCATGGTAGGCTATGAAATGTTTGGTTCACCACAAAGAGATATTACCCCTGAAATTGCTTCAAAAATGATAAAAGATTTGCTTTAATATGGCAACAGATAATAATAAAATCAACTAATTAAACAAGCCAATTATGACAAACGGATTTGAATTTTGGGATTATGCAGTGTTTATTGCATATGCTATTTTAATTTTAGGTGTAGGACTATGGGTGTCTCGTGATAAAGAAGGTCATGAAAAAAATGCAGAGGACTACTTTTTGGCAAGTAAATCATTGCCTTGGTGGGCTATAGGAACCTCTTTAATAGCGGCAAATATTTCAGCAGAACAGTTTATTGGTATGTCTGGATCTGGTTTTGCTTTAGGTTTAGCCATAGCCTCTTATGAGTGGATGGCAGCCATAACCTTAATAATTGTTGGAAAATACTTTTTACCAATTTTCATAGAAAAAGGCCTTTACACGATTCCAGAATTTGTTGAAAAACGATTTTCAACAAACCTAAAAACGATTTTAGCCGTGTTTTGGATTGCATTGTATGTATTTGTAAACTTAGCATCTGTATTGTATTTAGGAGGATTAGCCATTGAAACCATTATGGGTATTGACATGATCTATGCTGTAATTGGTTTGGCGTTATTTGCTGCTGCATATTCTTTATATGGAGGCTTATCAGCTGTAGCTTGGACAGATGTCATTCAAGTCGTGTTTTTGGTTTTGGGAGGTTTAGCAACAACCTATTTAGCTTTAAACACCGTTTCTGGAGGTGAAGGCATCATGGCAGGGTTTTCAAAAGTTGTTGAAGCTGCGCCAGAAAAGTTTCATATGATTTTAGATGAATTTAATAGTGACGGAAGTACCAATGCCAATTATTTGAATTTACCTGGTGTATGGGTTTTAATTGGAGGTTTATGGGTAGCCAACATTTACTATTGGGGTTTCAACCAATATATCATTCAGAGAACCTTAGCTGCAAAGTCATTAAAAGAATCCCAAAAGGGGATCTTGTTAGCCGCCGGACTAAAGATTATTATTCCATTAATTGTTGTTATACCCGGAATTGCTGCTTATGTTATGGTCAATGATCCATCCATTATGGCAGGATTAGGCGAAGCAGGTCAATTAAGCTTACCATCAAGCGAACAAGCAGATAAAGCATATCCTTGGTTATTGCAGTTTTTACCAACGGGTCTTAAGGGGGTTGCTTTTGCAGCATTGGCGGCAGCTATTGTATCTTCTTTAGCATCCATGTTAAATTCCACATCAACCATTTTCACAATGGATATCTATAAACAGTATATTAATAAAAATGCCAATGATAAAACGACAGTAAATGTTGGTCGTATTTCGGCTGCTGTGGCTTTGGTCATTGCGGTAATAATGGCACCTTTATTAGGAGGTATTGACCAAGCATTCCAATTCATTCAGGAATGGACAGGAGTTGTTAGTCCGGGTATATTGGCTGTGTTTATTTTAGGATTATTTTGGAAAAAGACAACAAATGCTGCTGCCATTTGGGGAGCACTTTTGTCAATTCCCATTGCTCTAGTATTAAAATTCATTCCTATTGCTGGATTAGAGCCTTGGATGCATCAAATGGGTTTAACAGCTGTATTAACAATGCTAGTCATTATAATAATTAGTTATTTGCAAAACAAGGGGAAAGAAGATGAAAAAGGAATTCCATTATCTAAAGAATTATTTAAAACATCTCCATTGTTTAACATAGGCTCTATTATAATATGTATTGTTACGGCTACATTGTATTGCTTATTTTGGTAATCTATAGGTAAAAAAACAGAAATAAAACTATATAAAAAATGAAACAAAGAGTTATAGTAACAGGGGGATGCGGGTATATAGGGTCTCACACAGTTATAGCATTAATAGAGCATGATTTTGAGGTTATAATTATTGATGATTTATCCAATTCGAATAAGCAAGTTTTAGATCGAATAAAGAAAATAACAGGTGTTACTCCAAAACTTTTTAATAATGATTTAAAAGATGCTTTTTTAGCTGATAATGCCTTTAGGTATAATAAAGATATTGATGCTGTGATTCATTTTGCTGCACATAAAGCTGTTTCAGAATCCGTTGAAAAACCACTTATGTATTATCAAAACAATCTTTATGCCCTTATAAATACTTTAATTGCCATGGAGACCTATGATATTAATAATTTTATATTTTCTTCATCAGCCACAGTATATGGAAAGCCTAAAACCTTACCAATAAAAGAATCTAATGAAATACAACGCCCCTTTTCACCATACGGTAATACTAAAAAAATTGCAGAAGAGATCATTGATGATGTTGTAAAAGCAAACACCAAACTATCAGCAATTTCACTTCGTTATTTTAACCCAATAGGAGCCCATGAATCTGGTTTAATAGGAGAACTTCCCAGTGGAATCCCTAATAACTTGATGCCTTATATAACACAAACCGCTATGGGTGTTCGAGAAAAGCTCATGGTTTTTGGGAATGATTACCCAACAAAAGACGGAACGCCGATAAGGGATTATATACATGTGGTAGATTTAGCGGAAGCTCATGTTATTGCCCTAAAAAGGCTTTTAAATAAGGAACAAGAAGCATCATTTGAAACTTTTAATTTAGGAACAGGGAACGGGTACTCCGTTATGGAAATTATAAAAATGTTTGAAAAAGTATCTCAGAATAAATTGAACTATCAGATAACCACTCGTAGAGATGGTGATGTTCCAGTTTTATATGCTTCTACTGATGTAGCTGAAGAAAAACTTAAATGGAAAGCGCAAAGAGGATTAGAAGACATGATATCTTCTTCATGGCAATGGGAGCAGAATTATAGAAAAGAGTTAGATTAATCCAACATTGAGCAGAAAAAAGCACTTGAAAGATTGACTTATTTAAGCAATCAACACATTAATTATTAAGACATAAATAAAAACATATTTAAAGAAAAAAATGAAATAATTCTTCCCTAAGAACATTAATAGCTAACCAAGTTTAAAACATAAAACTTTGGGATATGTTATACGAAGAATTATTAAAGTCTTTTAATCAAGAATTAAAAGACATTCATCTTAGGATTTCGTCCCCTATGGAAGAAGCAAATTTAGTTATTGCTCTCTGTACTCTCTCCTTAGTGAAATTCCAAAAAGCTGTTGAAAAGTATGGCTTTCAAAATATAGATAAGGAGATTAGCTTTTTCAAATCTGTAAAGGTTATTCCTATGCAATATTTAATCTACAATACGGAGCTTCGTTCTTGTGAGTTAAACATGCCAAAAGGTGGGAAACTTTTACAAATACAATTTTTAGAAACCCTAGAAGAGAAGATTAATAAGTTCTTTAACAAGCATAAAGAGTTTTTGGTTTATCTAGAACTAGAACACACGCTTTTAGATAAATATTATTATACCCGTAAATATTTAAATAAAATTCAGTCAATCAAAACCTATCCATATTTTAAAGATCCTAAATTCAACACATCTCATGATACCTTATTGGCTAGAATTCATGGATTTGAATTGTTTTCCAAATATATTATCCAAAGAAAATTTAAGATAGAACATACCATAAACAACTTCATTGAAAAGAAATTAGTATGGAGTGGAAGTTATGCTGGATAGGGCGGGCAAAGTGAACCACTTGCGGCGGATGAAAGTGAGCATAGCAAA
>JANQTJ010000030.1:0-14748 GCA_030731745.1 Flaviramulus sp.
TTCCAACAGATTTTTCAGATGCTACTGGAATTAATTCTGTAACAGGAAAATTACGCTCTTCTAATACTTTTAGCATCACTTCGCCAACCATACCTGTGGCGCCTACAACTGCTACTTTCATTTTCTTGATTTTTAAATTTAATGAGACAAAACTAACTATTAATTACAATTTAGGGTAAGAAAAAAGACCTCAAATTTTTAAAATGAGGTCTTTTTAACAATAAATAACACAATGTTATTTATTTAACAATTTGTTATTTTTTAAGTAAATCTCTAATTTCTGATAATAAATCATTATCTGAAGGTCCTGCAGGAGCTGGTGCTTCAACTGGTTTTTTACTTTTGTTGTAAGCTTTTACAATTAAAAACATAACGAAACCAACAATTAAGAGGTTTATAATAGTATTAATCCAAGCACCATAAGTAATTACAGCAGCACCTGCTTCTTTTGCAGCTGCAACAGTAGCGTACTCTTTTCCATCCATGGCAACATGAAGTTCAGCAAAATCCATCCCGCCAGCAAAATAGCCAACAAAAGGCATCGCAATATTGTTTACAAAGCCATTAATAACGGCACCAAGTGCACCAGCCATAATAACTGCAACGGCAAATTCTATAACATTACCAGTCATAATAAAATCCTTGAACTCTTTTAACATAATTTAATAGTTTTAATGGTTATTGATTATTAAGACCAAGATAATTAAAAAAGTCACAAAATGTTAAAATAATTAACAATTGTTAATCTTACTTTAAATAAATACGTTTTACACGCTGAGATATAGCAGTTATAATCTCGTAAGAAATAGTGTTTACAGTCTTAGCTAAATCTTCAGCAGTGGTATTTGAATCAAAAATAATGACTTCATCGCCTTCCTTACATTCAATATTTGTAATATTTACCATAATCATATCCATGCATATATTGCCTAAAATAGGTGCTTTTTGTCCTTTAATGGTAACAAAACCTTTTCCGTTACCATATTGCCTTCCAATACCATCGGCGTGACCAATAGGCAATGTTGCTGTTTTTAAAAAGGAATCACTTTTAAATGCACGATTATAACCAACAGATTCTCCTTTTTCAATGTTGTGAATTTGAGAAATAACAGTTTTTAAACTTGCTATAGGTTTTAAATGTTTGTTTTCTTTATCAGAATTCCCAAAACCGTACAGTCCAATGCCGCTTCTCACCATATCAAATTGAGCTTCAGGAAAATTTAATATGCCAGAAGTATTGCAAATATGCAGCATGGGTTTATAACCCATAGTGTTTGTGAAATTTTGAGCAATATTTTTAAAACTTTCAATTTGGTTTAAAGTAAACGTTTTTTCATTCAAATCTTCACTCGCTGCCAAATGAGAAAATATAGATTTAACTTTAATTGTTTTAGTGTTTTTTAATTTTTTAGTAACGTAATTAACATCATTCTCGGCAAAACCTAAACGGTTTAAACCTGTATTAAATTTCATGTGTATTGGGTAATTGGTTTGTTTTTCTTCAATAGCAATTTCAATAAATTCATTTAAAATTTTGGTATTATAAATACTGGGTTCTAAACAAAAATCAATGAGTTTTTTAAAATTTACAGCTTGCGGGTGCAAAACTAAAATGGGTTTTGTTATTCCGGCATTTCTCAATGTAATACCCTCATTGATATAAGCCACTGCAAAATAATCAACATTAAGATTTTGTAGATATTTTGCAATTTCCGAAGCATCACTACCATAGGCAAATGCTTTTACAACAGCCAAAAACTTGGTGTTATCTTTTAATTTTGATTTTAAAAAATCAAAATTATGTTTTAATGCTTTTAAATCAATTTCAAGAACCGTTTCTTGTGCTTTAGGCATCAGAGTCTTTTAGTTTTGGGTTAATTTCTTCAGCATCATTAACCTTCATGTTTTTAACTTTTTCGCGGGTCATCGCTTTATAATAAGCAGCTCTACTCAAGGGTTCATACTCATCAACTTCACCTAAAAGAACAAGGTTATCGCTTTTAGATTTTCTGTAGCTGTATTGTGCTAAATTTCCGGTTCTTGTGCAAACGGCGTGCACTTTAGTAATATATTCGGCAGTTGCCATCAGATTTGGCATGGGCCCAAATGGATTGCCTTTAAAATCCATATCTAAACCTGCCACAATCACACGAACCCCTTTATTAGCTAAATCGTTACAAACGCGTACAATTTCATCGTCAAAAAACTGAGCCTCATCAATACCAACTACATCACAGCCGTCTGCCAAAATAGGAATATTTGCAGCAGCAGGAACAGGTGTAGAGCGAATTTGGTTTGCATCGTGAGATACCACCATATCTTCATGATAGCGCACATCAATAGTAGGCTTAAAAATCTCAACTTTTTGCCTTGCAAATTGCGCACGTTTTAATCGGCGGATAAGTTCTTCTGTTTTTCCAGAAAACATCGATCCACAGATAACTTCTATCCACCCAAATTGTTCTTTCTGATTTACTGTATTTTCAAGAAACATTTCGTAATTTTAACACTAAAACAAAGTAATTATTCGTTTGTATAAAGGTGGCGTAAATTTATTAAAAATCAAAAGCCTAAATAGCAATAATTAAAAAATTATAAATAATGAAGAAGAAGTTAGAGTCTGAGTTAATTAGTATTGCACACAGAATTCTTAAATTAAAAGGAAAAGATGATGTTGTTAAAATGCATGCTGAGGTTTCTGCACTATACGAAAAGTTATCAGTTTTAAAATTTGCTCACAATAATTTTGAAGGCGATTTACCAACTATTGGAAATGATTCCTCGTTTTTTGGGATGTTAGATGAAGCTTTTAATAATAAAGTAAGTGATACTATTGAAGTAGAAGATAAAATATACATTAATCTTGATGAGATTGAAGATGATGGGATTATGGAACCTGTAATGAACAAGATTAAGGATATGGTATCCTATATGCCAGAAGATCTTGAGGGAATTGATACTGTTTTTGAAGAAGCTATTCCATCAAAAAAGCACCATAAAATTGATTTTGAAGACATAACTGCAGGTTTTAAAGAAATGCCAGTTTTTGAGCCTATTTCTAACTTACAAAATGGTATTTCTAACGAAAAAAAATCTTTGAATGATAAATTAAAAACAGGTGGATTAAACGTTGGTTTAAATGATAAAATTGCATTTATAAAACATTTATTTAATGGAGAAAGTGACGATTATAACCGCGTATTATCTCAATTAAATACTTTAGAAACCTACCATGATGCCAAACGATTTATTGAACATATGGTAAAGCCAGAATATAATAATTGGCTTGATAAAGAAGAATTTGAAGAACGCTTTTTTGAAATTATTGAAGCAAAATTTAATTAATGAGTAAACTTTATTTAGTACCAACTCCAATTGGTAATTTAAAAGATATGACCTTTAGAGCTGTTGAGGTTTTAAAAGAAGTAGATTTAATTTTAGCTGAAGATACTCGAACTTCAGGAAAACTTTTAAAGCATTTTGAAATTTCAACGCATATGCACTCCCATCACATGCATAATGAGCATAAAACCGTTGAAAACATCATCCAAAAGATTAAAAGTGGCACCACTGTTGCTTTAATTAGTGATGCAGGAACGCCTGCCATCTCAGACCCTGGATTTTTATT
The DNA here is from genome assembly GCA_030731745.1 of Flaviramulus sp. Classification (GTDB taxonomy): domain Bacteria; phylum Bacteroidota; class Bacteroidia; order Flavobacteriales; family Flavobacteriaceae; genus JANQTJ01. The sequence continues at coordinate 3,629 of JANQTJ010000030.1, forward strand.
AACCCGTGCCTGTATTGATAATGATATTGAAGTTGATTGTTTGCCTGGAGCCACGGCATTTGTACCTGCTTTGGTTAATTCTGGATTTCCAAATGATAAATTTGTATTTGAAGGTTTTTTACCTGTTAAAAAAGGAAGACAAACGAGATTGTTACTTTTAGCAGAAGAAACTAGAACCATTATTTTTTACGAAAGTCCACATAAATTAGTTAAAACTTTAGGGCATTTTTGTGAGTATTTTGGGAACGATAGACCAGTATCAGTTTCAAGGGAATTAACAAAACTTTTTGAGGAAACCATTCGAGGGAGCTCTAAAGAAGTTTTAGAGCATTATACTAATAAACCACCAAAAGGAGAGATTGTAATTTGCGTTGGTGGGAAGAAATAAATTATATTCATGAACTTAGAAGGATTTAAAAAAAAATTGAAAAGCACACCAAATAGCATCCAGTTTGAGGATACTATATCTGTAATAGAATCTTATTATAATTTTATCCCAACAGCTTTTAAAAATGGTGAATTAAAAAACGAAATTGGTCAAAATTCTGGATCTTGTAAGTTGTTTTCTTTTGCAAAATTGCAAAATTTCACAAAAGATGAAACTTTATCCTGTTTCGGTAAATTTTATTTTGATGAAGTATTAAACGACCCGAATGGAACAGGGCATCAAAATATTAGAAACTTCATGAAAACAGGATTTGAAGGTTTGGTTTTTGATGGGACTCCGCTTATTGAGAAATAAAGTTAAAGTTGGCTCAATTTAAATTTTTGGTGTATTTGTGACTATAAAAGAGATAAATATCCTTTTGTTAACTTAATACAGACATTAACTACACAGTTAATAAATTACTAAAACCAAATTAAAATTCCCCAAAAAGTTCTCTATATTTTAATGCTTCTTGAGGGTTTTCTTTTAAGTTTATTCGTTTTATTTCATCTCCGTTTTCGTCGCGTTCAATTATAAAAGTATTATCACCATCCATAAGCATTTGAATAAATAATTTTAAGAAGCCATCTTCATTATAAAATTTTGTAGCCTCAAAATTGTCATATGTAGAGGATATTGTTTCAGAATACACCTTTCCACCTTTAATATATTGGGTTATCCTTTTCACTTCTTTAATAAACATTTGAGATTCTATATTACCAATAACGTCATAGTTTACAGATTCAATAACGTTTTCATTTTTAATTTTAGATTCAGATTTAAGTTCTCCACTTTCAAAGTATCCTAAACTTTTACCGTATTTGATCCCGTTTTTGAAGGTATTAAGTGTTTTCAATTTTCCCGATAATGAATAGATTTTCTATTCGCCATTTAGTTTTCCATTTAAATAAATTGCCTCAGAAAAAATTTCAGAATTATCATGAAAAACAATACTTGTACCGTTTAAAATTCCATTTTCAACTTTAAATTCTTCCCATTTTTTAAATTTATCACCTACCACATAATAGCCATTTAATGGTTTTCGAGTTTCATTATCTCGGTAAACACTTATGCCATTGTAAGAATCTATGAAATATGAGTTCTTTTCTATTAATGTAAAATTCAAGAAATCATCAGCTACTTTTTCTTTACAGTTTAAAAGTGTTATAATGGTATTGAATATATAAAAATGAGTAATGTTTTTATAAATTTCACTGTAGCGTTTTTTTTAATATTATTTTAAATGTGCTTACCCTTTTCCCAACCATGTTTTCCTAGGTACTGTTCGCCACTTTCAACCGCACCATTTTCAATGGAAGTTCCCATACTATCATTCCACCTATTCAAATAACCAAAAAGTGAAATAACCCCAAGCATTTCTACAATTTCCCCTTCATTCCAATGTTCGTATAAGCGCTTTTTAATGGTTTCATCAACGCCATTTGGCACTTGACTAGCATGTAAGGAAAAATCCAATGCAACACGTTCGGCTTCATTAAAAGCAGGATGTGTTTTGTATTCCCAAATATTATCAAGTTGTTCTTGCTCTGCACCATAGCGTTCGGCAGCTCTTATCGCATGTGCTTGACAATATCTGCAACCTGTAGCATTACTAGAAACCCAAGCAATCATCCGTTTTAAAGCTGATGTTACTCTGCCTTCATTAGACATCACAGCTTTATTCAAGTTAATAAAAGCTTTGCTTATTGCAGGTCTGCGTTGCATAGTTAAAACCGAGTTTGGGCAAAAACCTAATGTTTCATTAAAGAATTCTGCCAACTCTTTGGTTTCTAAATCATGGTCTGCAGATAATGGTGTTACTAAAGGCATATTTTGTTTTTTAAATAGTATTTTTGAATCTACAATGTAACAAAAAAATTTTCAATAAAAATGACAAATCACATTACTACAACATGGTTAGGCGGCATGAAATTTGAAAGTACCAATCCATCAGGACACAATTTATTTATTGATGCAGGTGAAGAAATTGGCGGGAAAGGTGAAGGCTATCGCCCAAAAGCTTTAATGTTATCTGCTTTAGCGGGTTGCTCTGGTATAGATGTGGGTATGCTTATAAAAAAAATGAAGCTAGCTGTAGATGATTTTAAAATTGAAATTGATGCTAGTTTAACAGAGGAACACCCAAAATACTATAATAACGTAGCGATGCATTTTCATTTTTATGGAAATGATTTAGATGAAAAAAAACTACAAAGAACTGTAGATTTATCAGTAGAAAAATACTGCGGTGTTATGGAAATGTTTAGACAGTTTGCAGCATTAACTATCGAGACACATTTTCATAATAAATAACATTAAAAATTTATTTCTCAAATAGATTTTATGCGCTGGACATTAAAACCAAAACCAGAAAACAAAAAAGTTGAAGCTTTACAAAAAGCACTTCAAGTTGATGCTACAGTTGCTACCTTATTGTTAGAGCGTGGTATTGAAACTTTTGATGATGCAAAACGTTTTTTCAGACCTAGTCTAGACGATTTACACAATCCATTCTTAATGAAAGATATGGATAAAGCAGTCAATAGAATTGAAGAAGCCATCAAGAATGAAGAAAATATTTTGGTTTATGGTGATTATGATGTAGATGGCACTACCTCAGTAGCACTTATGGCATCATACTTAAAAACAAGAACAGAACGTATTGCAACTTACATTCCAGATAGATATGATGAAGGCTATGGTATTTCTTTTAAAGGTATTGATTTTGCTCAGGATAATGATTTCTCCTTAATTATAGCTTTAGATTGTGGTATTAAAGCCCTTAATAAAGTTTTATATGCCAAAGAAAAGGGTGTTGATTTTATTATTTGTGATCATCACAGACCCGGAGACTATATTCCGCAAGCTGTTGCTGTTTTAGACCCAAAGCGAGAAGATTGTGAGTATCCTTATAAAGAACTTTGTGGTTGTGGTGTTGGTTTTAAACTCATTCAAGCATTAGCTTTTAATGAAGGAAAAACCATTGAAGAGTTGGCAAGTTATTTAGATTTAGTAGCTACGGCTATTGGTGCTGATATTGTTCCTATTACAGACGAAAACAGGGTTTTAGCATATTTCGGACTTCAAGTTATTAATGAGAATCCGCGCATGGGCATACAGGCATTAATAGCTCAAGTAAAGAAAAAAGAACTTACAATAACCGATGTTGTTTTTATAATAGCCCCCAGAATTAATGCTGCTGGACGCATGAAACATGGCAATTATGCAGTTACGCTTTTAACGGAAACAAATCCTGATTTGGCTAAACAATATGCAGCTGAAATTGAAACTTTTAATACCGACAGGCGTGAAACAGATAAGCAAATTACAGAAGAAGCTCTTAAACAAATTGAGCAGCTAAAAGAACAGGAACGTTTTACTACTGTTGTTTACAATGAAACTTGGCATAAAGGTGTTATTGGTATTGTGGCTTCTAGGTTAACGGAAACCTATTATAGGCCAACTTTGGTTTTTACTAAAAGTGGAGGAGAACTAGCTGCTTCGGCACGTTCTATTTCTGGGTTTGATGTCTATAATGCTTTAGAAGCTTGTAGCGAGCACATTGAACAGTTTGGAGGTCACAAATACGCGGCAGGTTTAACACTAAAAGAAGAAAATTACGAAGTGTTTAAGCTAGCTTTTGAAAATGAAGTTTTTAAATCCATTGACAGAAAATTACTTTCGCCAGAGATTAAAGTAGATATGCAGATTAACTTAAACCAAATTGATGATAAATTGATGCGTATTTTAAAACAATTTAGTCCTTTTGGTCCAGGAAACATGACCCCTGTTTTTATGACGGAAGATTTACAAGATACGGGTTATGGTAAATGTGTAGGTGAAGACGAATCGCATTTAAGAATTACTGTTAAACAAGGAAATTCTAATAGTTATGTTGGTATTGGTTTTGGCATGGGCGATAAGCTTTCAATTGTAAAAGATCACAAAAAATTTAAAGCTGTTTATTCTATTGATGAAAATGAATGGCAAGGTAATGTATCATTTCAATTAAAATTAAAAGATATTAAAGCTTAAGCTATGGCAAAAAAAGACCCTTACGCAGCACTGCGAATCAAAGAATTCAATATTTTTTTATTGGTTCGTTTTGTATTAGTTTTTGGTTGGTCTATGCAATTTATTGTTATAGAATGGCAAGTTTATAGCTTAACAAAAGACCCATTATCGCTTGGGATTATTGGCTTAATGGAAATTATTCCTGCTTTTACTATGGCTTTATTTGCAGGTCATATTGTAGATCAAAAAGAAAAACGAAATTTATTAGCGTTATGCATTGCTGCCTTTTCTTTAATAAGTTTAGGACTGTTTTTGTTAACCTGGGATAGGGTAGTTACTGATTGGTCTACAACTACCATTTTATATGCTATTTATGGACTTATTTTTTTTGGTGGATTTTTACGTTCTTTTTTCGGACCCACTATTTTTTCTTTGGTAGCTTTAATTGTTCCAAAAAAAATATATCCAAATGCGGCAACCTGGAATAGTTCTACATGGCAAATGGCATCCGTTCTAGGTCCTGCTTTTGGTGGATTTTCAATTGGATGGATTGGTGTACATTGGTCTTTATGCATTATTTTTGGCTTAGTACTTTTGTCATTTTTTATTTTATTAAAAATAAAACGCAAGCCTATTTTGAACCCAAAAATAGGGGAGTCTGTTATAGCCAGTTTAAAAGAAGGTGTGAGTTTTGTATTTAAAACAAAAGCTATCTTAGGAGCAATGACACTTGATATGATTGCTGTTTTATTTGGGGGTGCTATTGCGCTTTTACCGGTTTTTGCACAAGATATTTTAAAAGTTGGAAGTGAAGGTTTTGGAGTACTTCGAGCTGCACCTGCTGTTGGTGCTTTTTTAACCATGTTAGTAACGGCTTACATTCCTATAAGTAAAAATGCGGGTATGAAATTATTAGCGGCTGTTTTTGGTTTTGGTGTTTGTATTATTGTTTTTGGGATATCTTCTATTTTTTGGATTTCTTTACTTGCATTGTTTTTTAGCGGGATGACAGATGGTGTTTCTATGGTAATTCGTCAAACTATTTTGCAGATAAAAACACCCGATCATATGCGTGGTCGCGTATCTTCTGTAAATTCTATGTTTGTTGGTTCATCAAATGAGCTAGGCGCTTTTGAAAGTGGTTTAACAGCAAAGTTAATGGGAACAGCTACTGCTGTTGTTTTTGGAGGCACCATGACTTTAATTACGGTAATAACTACGGGTCTAGTATCTCCTTCTTTTAGAAAATTAGATTTAAGCAAAGATTTAGAAGACCACGAAAGGGATTAATTTTTAAATTCCTTTAATTGCAAATTTTCACCATCAAAAACTGCGTAGGTGTAATAGGTTATCCAATCGCCAAGATTGATATATTTTGATTTTTTGTTGAGTTCTATATCTAAAGGTAAATGTCTATGCCCAAAAATAAAGTAATCCCGATGTTGCACTTTTAATTTTTCTTTGGAATATAGCACCAGCCATTCATTATCTTCACCTAAAAACGTAGCATCATCATCACCAGAAATGAGTTTGTTTTTAACGGATAAATATTGTCCAATTTGCATACCAATATCTGGATGCGCCCATCTAAATAACCACTTAAATATTGGGTTTGTAAACACTTTTTTCATGCGTTTGTAGCCTTTATCAAAAGGACCTAAACCATCTCCATGACCAATAAAAAATGTTTTATTATTGAATGTGAACTCTTCTGGTTTGTGGTAAACAGGAATGTTAAGTTCATCTTCAAAATAACCATTCATCCATAAATCGTGATTACCAACAAAATAGTAAATAGGAATTCCGGAGTCGGTAATTTCTGCAAGTTTGCCTAAGGTTCGTGTAAATCCTTTTGGAACAACTGTTTTATACTCAAACCAAAAATCGAATAAATCTCCTAAAAGAAAAATAGCGGCAGCATCTTGCTTAATATTATCTAACCAAGCGATAAATTTTTTTTCGCGAGGTTTAGACGCCTCAGAGGTTGGTGCTCCTAGGTGGTTATCTGAAGCAAAATATATTTTTTTCCCTTTTGGAATTTGCATGTTGTAAATATAAATAAATTAGCCACAAATACACGAATATTATCTTGATAGCAAACATTGCAGATAGTTGCGTTAGGGATTGAGCAATTGTTGGAGCACCTTGAAAAGTGCGACTTGCGAAAGCCCGACCTGATAAGGTAACGCCCTAAATATTATCGTGCGCATACCACTCTGCAAAAGAGCTTTCGGTTTCTTGAAGTTTTAAAGAAAAGAGTGTTATGTGTGGTGGTAAACGTTTTTTAATTTTTTTAGCAAAATCAATAACCATCATTTCACTCGTTGGTTGGTAGTCTACAAGCAATACATTATGACCGCGATCTTCAAGCTCTTTAGCCAACTCAACATGTGGTGTATTTTTATTAAAAACCGTTGCATGATCAAAAACGTTTACTATTTCTTCTTTTACTATATGTTTTAAGTCAGAAAAATCGATAACCATACCATACTTTACATGGTTTGTATCGGCTATGGGTTTTCCAAATACTGTTACAGATAGTTTGTAACTATGCCCATGCACATTTTTACATTTACCGTCGTAGCCATAAAGGGCATGTCCAGTTTCGAAAGAGAATAGTTTTGTGATTCGAATACCACTCATAGATTAAGATTTAAATTACAAAGATATTGATTTTGTTTAACGAAACTGTTTTTAGATTACATTTGCGCACTTTTATCTACTATAGATAACAGGTTTTTATGGTTACTTATGAATCATCTATTTGAGGCTATTGATTTTGTTGAAAATCCGCTGTACGAAAAAATTATTTCGGATATAGCAAAACAAAAATTTAGTATTTCCGACGCCTTTTTTTCTGCTGAAGAAGTTGATTTACTTAGAGCATCGCTTACACAAAGGCATGAAGAGGATGGTTTTAAAAAGGCTGCGGTAGGTAATAGATTGAATGAAACGATTGTAAAATCGATAAGAGGCGATTTAATTTTATGGATGGATGAGGCTAATGCTAATTCAAGCGAAGGTTTATTTTTTAATAAGATAAATAACTTAGTAAGTTACCTAAATAAAACGTGCTTTTTAGGGATTTTACATAAAGAATTTCACTACGCTATTTATCCAAAGGATACGTTTTACAAAAAGCATATTGATACTTTTCAAAATGACGACCGACGTAAATTATCGTTTGTTTGTTATTTAAATGAAGACGGTTGGTTGCCAGAAAATGGTGGCGAGTTGGTTTTGTTTTTAGAGGAAGAAAAAATAATTTATCCGTTGCCTGGAAGGGTAGTTGTTTTTGAAAGCCAGATTATAGAACACGAAGTAAGACCTGTAAATACAGAGCGATTAAGTATAACAGGGTGGTTAAAAACGCGCTAATTTAACGTTTTCTATTACGGTTATAAAAGTATATAACGATTAAAAAGATAGCAAGTAAAAGGAATAATCTGTTTCCCATGATTTTTATTTATTTAAAGTTAGTGTTTTTTAGTTAGAGGCATATAAATTTTTCTAAACTTTATGATTAACGGGATACCTCTTGCTATAATCCAAACGGTTAGCGCTATAAAAATGGCATATAGTTTATAATCCAAATAATCCAACCAAAATAAGATAGGTAAGAAGATTAAAAATGTTGAGAAAAGTAAAATATTTCTGAGATATTTCATTTTACCCATGCCTTTAAACATACCATCAAAAATAAAGGTAATGGCACATAAAGGCTGCATTAGTAATATAATAAAAAACACTTCGTAAAAAGCACTTAAAACTTCAGGTTCGTTTGTAAAGATCGTTCCTATTGGAAAGTAAAAAACTGCCCCTATAAGGGCGTTAATAACTCCTAAAATAACACCATATTTAACAAGTTTACTGCTCAATTTAATAAGCACATCATATTCTTTTCCACCCAACATTTTTCCTGAAAGAATGTTACCAGCACTAGCATATCCATCAAGAATAAAAGCTCCTAAAAACCATAAATTTATTGCAATTGTGTAAGCTGCAATATATTTAGCTCCATAACTAGTTGCAAAGGCACTTGCAAAATACAAGGTTACATTAAGGGCTATAGTTCTAATAAAAAGGTTAAGAATCATTAAGATAAAACGATTTATTTCTTTATTAAAAGGAAAATTCAATTTTAATGGTATAATCGTTTTTTTTAATAAAAAATAAGCAGATAATAGAGCCATTATAAATTGAGAAAAAACACTGGCGTAAGCAGCCCCTTTTATATTTAAGGCTGGGATAAAATTGGGTATACCATAAACTAGAATAACGTCTAAAATAATATTTAATACTGCTCCTATTATAGCAATTATCATCGGATAATAGGTGTTTTGTAAACCTCTAAAGGCTCCAAAAACCCCCATTGTAAATAAAGTAAAAGGGAATCCAAAAACACGAATTTTGTAATAATCAACACAATAATTCAAAATTAAATCTGAAGCGTTGTAGAGTTTAAAAATACTACTGGCAAAAGGATAGGTAGCAAGTATGATTAAAACACTTAAAGATGTTATGATAAAGATAGCTTGTGCAGGTAGATTTTTAATTTTTTCAATTTTATTTGCCCCAACATATTGCGATACTATAGAGGAAATGGCACTTCTCGTTTGTCCTAAAACCCAAATAAGCATGGATAAAAATGTGGTAACAATGCCAACAGCAGCCAAAGATTCTGTGGCATTAAATGAGATGTTTCCAACAATAGCAGCATCAGTTAATGATAAAATAGGTTCTGATATACCCGCTATTAATGCAGGAATTGCTAGTTTGTTTATATTTTTAAAACTTATATCTGTAATCAAAATACAAGTTCATAACAAAAAAAGGAATAGTTGCTTTGTCTTGGAAAATAAATTTCTCCTAAACGTTTGTAACCTCTAAGTTCATAAAATTTCACATTTCTTGAGTTTTGTGAAAAAGTATCAAGCCTTATTGAAGCAAACTGATTGTTTTTTGCATAATTTTCAGCATAATCCATTAGTTTTTGAGCATATTCTTTCCCTTGTTGTTCGGGGTGAATTGCTAAGCGATGTATGTATATATTATTGAAATTTGGAGTCATCCAATTTATGGGAATATATTCTTCATCCATAAAAGTAGAGATAGTTATACAGCCAATAACAGTGTTTTTTAATTTTAAAACATAAAGTTCATCACGATTAAAATCATGAAGAAAAGCTTGTTTATTTGGGTAAAACTCGTTCCATTGAAAAATATTTTTGCTAATCATATAAGCAGCACAGGCTTTGGTAATTTCTAATAGTTTGTCAATATCTACAACAGTTGCTTTACGTATCATTTAAATGTTTTACTTTTGTCTCAAATTTATTATAAATTTATCTTTAAATTTTACAGATATGAAGAATATTTTAGTTCCTGTTGGCTCTTCAAAAAATGCATTAAGCCATTTACAATATGCTGTAGATTTTGCAGAATCTATGGGCGCTAAACTTTTTGTAGTACAAGTTTACAACGTATATACAAAGGCTGGTACTATGATTAAGGTAGACCATATAATTGAGAGAGAAAGTTTGGCTTATTTAAACGAATTAGTTTCTAAGTTAAACACAAAAAATGTTGATATCACAGTAAAAGTTTTAAAAGGGAAGCTAATTGATACTCTAGAGATGGCTTGTAAAGCGGCGGACATAGATTTAATTTTAATTGAACCTAGAACAAACTCTGTTAATGATGAGGTGTTTTTAGGAAAGACATCAGGAAAAATCATAAAACAAACCCAGTTACCATCTCTTATTGTCCCTGAAGGTTATACTTTCAGACCTGTTAATAATATTTTGTTTGCTATAAAATCGGCAATAATTAAAAATAATAAAGCACTTACTACTTTAATTTCTGTAAAAGAACATTTTAGGGCACCTGTAAACTTACTATTAGTTAAAACACCTTATTATAATGATGGAGATTTTGATTTAAAAACGGATATTAAAGCTGTAGTTGATACGGTAACCGAAACAGAAAACGCAACTACTTTTCAAGGTGTATTGCAGCATTTACAGGCATTCAATCCAGATATGCTATGTGTAGTGAGGCGTAAAAGAGGTTTTTTTACTAAAAAATGGGAGAATAATGTTATTCTAAAAAAAGATTTTTCGAGTAACATTCCAGTTTTAGTTTTAAGAGGCATGAAATAAATAATGGGGATGTAGCTCAGTTGGCTAGAGCGCTTGACTGGCAGTCAAGAGGTCGTGGGTTCGAATCCCATCTTCTCCACAAAAAAAAAGCCTTGCAATCGCGAGGCTTTTTTTATTTTAGCCCCATGCAACTCACCAAACTCAACGCAGACAGCTCCTGGATGTTCCATTTCGATGGCCTTCATCTACTTGTCGATCCCTGGTTTACAGCCTCACAAGTAGATTTTCATCCGCTTTTCAGTCGGCAATATCACCTCGATGAACAGCCCAGTGTGGCTACGCTCCGTAAACCTGACTACATTTTCATCTCTCATCGTTACACAGATCATTGCAACAAAGAAACACTCTTGCAGTTTTCAAAAGAGATTCCGCTGATTGCATTGCCGAGTATTTTGAAAAAGATTGCTAAATGGGGGCATTTTAAAAAATTAATACCGCTTTCTGAAGTCTCATTCGATATCCAACTGATTGCAACGCGTCAAAATTTAGTCCACAAGGCCTATTTGATCACGTCTTCA
>JANQTJ010000030.1:14758-15291 GCA_030731745.1 Flaviramulus sp.
GCTCAGTACTTATTGTGTACACATGCCGAGCAAAAAAGGGCAGAGGGTTTGGTTGCAGTACTCGCTAAAAAGAAGTTTCAAAAGGATGATGGCGTTGTATATCTCATTTCGGGAGATACTTTCCAGTATGAAATGAGTAAAGAGGTTTAGGGTTTGAAACGGAGCAGTGACCCGTCGGCCAGGCTGGCATAAATATAAATGCCGTTGAATGTCATGCTAAGTGTATTGACTGCATATAATTTTTTCCAGGTTTTTCCATTATTGCTGCTGCGCTCAATGCCATTTGTTCCACAGCAGTAGATCAGGTCTCCAATATGGAAGACACAAGATCGGTATCCCGAAGGTGAGCGTTTGGGCGTTTGCCAGGTTTTGCCGCCATCTTGCGTGTAGAAACAAGTGTTTTGGCTGTTTTCAGGTTGAGTGTAGTCTCCTCCCACCACCACAATGCGCAGCGAATCCATGACGGTTAAGGCATAGGGCCCGCACGTAGGGCAACTCGGAAAAGGCAAAGGAAATTCTTGCCAAGATGCACC
>JANQTJ010000031.1:0-9659 GCA_030731745.1 Flaviramulus sp.
ATTATGTCAGACATTGCATCAAGAGTAAAAGCGATTATCGTAGACAAATTAGGAGTTGATGAAAACGAAGTTGTTACTGAAGCTAGCTTCACAAACGATTTAGGAGCAGATTCATTAGACACTGTAGAATTAATCATGGAATTCGAAAAAGAATTCGATATCCAAATTCCAGACGATCAAGCTGAAAATATTGCAACAGTTGGTCAAGCTATATCATATATAGAAGCTGCAAAATAAGCAAAACACTTTATGGAATTAAAGCGAGTTGTAGTCACAGGATTAGGAGCTTTAACACCTATTGGTAATACCAAAGACGAATATTGGGATGCCTTAATAAGTGGTAGAAGTGGAGCTGCGCCTATAACATATTATGACACTGAAAAGTTTAAAACTAAGTTTGCTTGCGAACTAAAAGACTTTAACGTTACAGATTTTATAGATAGAAAAGAAGCACGAAAAATGGATAAGTTTGCCCAATACGCTATGGTTGCGGCAGATGAAGCTATCGCGGATTCTAAATTAAATCTGGATGATGTCAATAAACTACGTGTAGGTGTTATATGGGGTGCAGGAATTGGTGGTTTAGAAACCTTTCAAGATGAAGTTTTAAACTTTGCCGCAGGTGATGGAACCCCAAGGTTCAATCCATTCTTTATTCCAAAAATGATTGCGGACATTGCTCCAGGTAATATTTCCATAAAATACGGTTTTATGGGTCCTAATTACACGACAGTTTCTGCTTGTGCTTCATCAGCAAACGCTATGTTTGATGCTTTAAATTCTATTCGTTTAGGGCATTGCGATATCGTTATAACTGGTGGTAGCGAAGCAGCAGTAACTATAGCAGGTATGGGTGGTTTTAATGCCATGCATGCACTTTCTACAAGAAATGAATCTCCAGAAACAGCTTCTCGTCCTTTTGACGCAACCAGAGATGGTTTTGTTTTGGGTGAAGGTGCAGGAGCTCTTGTTTTAGAAGAGTATGAGCATGCAAAAGCAAGGGGTGCAAAAATATACGCTGAGTTTATTGGAGGAGGATTATCTTCTGATGCTTATCATATGACTGCTCCACATCCAGAAGGCATTGGTGTTATTGCTGTAATGAAAAACTGTTTGGAGAATGCTGGGGTAAAACCTGAAGATGTAGATCATATCAATACACATGGTACTTCAACACCATTAGGTGATGTTGCTGAATTAAAAGCAATTTCAAAAGTATTTGGAAGTCACGCTAAAAATATAAATATAAATTCTACTAAATCGATGACAGGACATCTATTAGGTGCTGCAGGAGCTATTGAAGCTATTTCGGTTATATTGGCTATGGAATATGGTATTGTTCCTCCAACTATTAATCATACAACTGTAGATGAAAACATTGATTCTGAATTAAATTTAACCTTAAATAAGGCTCAAAAGCGAGATGTAAAAGTTGCTATGAGTAATACATTTGGATTTGGCGGACATAACGCTTGTGTATTATTCAAAAAATTAGATTGAATCCCGAATGAAATAAACCATAACGATAAATTAATTTTTACAGTAAAATGAAACATGGTTTATTACATCTGACATTAATTTAAGATATTTATTATCAGATGAAAAACATTCGTAACATATTAAATTCCCGTTTTAAACGCAACGGGAATTTTTTTATGGAATTAAATAAAATTCTTGGATTTAAACCAAAAGACGAAAAATTCTATAAAAAGGCTTTTACGCATCGTTCGATGAATATAAAAGACAGTAAAGGAAATTCTTTTAATTACGAAAGATTAGAGTTTTTAGGAGATGCCATGTTAAGTTCTGTAATAGCATCTCATTTATATCTTGAAGTTCCCAGTGGTGATGAAGGCTATTTAACCAAAATGCGATCTAAAATTGTAAGTAGAGAGCATTTAAATGAATTAGGAAAAGACTTAAAGCTAATAAATTTGGTTGAAAGTAAAATTCCACAAGGCCAATTTGGAGATAATATTCATGGTAACTTATTTGAAGCTTTAGTTGGAGCAATTTTTTTAGATAGAGGTTATAAATACTGCGAAAAGTTTATTTATAATCAAGTAATTATACCATATGTAGATATTGAAACTCTAGAAGGTAAGGTAATAAGTTATAAAAGCTTATTGATAGAGTGGTGCCAAAAAGAGAAAAAAACTTTTGGATATAATGTTTACGAAGATACTGGTAATGATGAAGTTAGGCATTTTTCAGTAAAACTTTCAATTGATAATAAAGTTATTGCAAAAGCCAGAGCCACGTCAAAGAAAAAGGCAGAAGAAAAAGCTTCAAAGCGCGCTTTTTTTGTTTTCCAAAACAGAATCTCAAAAACAGTTTAAGCCTTTAATTAACTACAACGTTTTAGTTATCTTTCTTATTAAGATTAGCATAAACTTAAGAAATCTCAACATTTTATATATTATATTTACGAAAGTTTAAAATAAGCTATGGCTGTTCACAAACTTAATTTCGATGAAGCTTTTGATGAGGTTGAATTCACCCTTATCGCAATGCATTGTTCGCTTGAAGATTACAGATTAGCCTATCTTTTAAATAAATATTTAGGCATAGCGCTTAAAAGAAAACCCATAGATTTGGATTATAAAAAGAGCCAAGCATCTTATTCAATTTATGAATGGGAAGACCATAAACACTTAACAAATTGGAATTTAGTGTCGAATATTTGTAAAACACAAACTATTCAAAAAGCTGATAATAATTCGTTATTCAATACTCAAAAAACCAAAACCTATTATTTATTGCCAGAACATAAAACAGTGAATTACTTTTTAAAAATAGATAGTGAATTCAGTTTTAATAAAGAAAAATATATTTTAGATAATATACTTAAAATACAACAAATAGTTACAGCTTACAGTATAGATTCTAATAAATTACAATCAAAAGAAAATTTAATTTTTAGCTAATGTCAATAACAAAAAAAACCAAAATAGTAGCAACTCTAGGGCCAGCTACAAGTACTAAAGAAGTTTTAAAAGGCATGCTTGATGAGGGCGTAAATGTTTTTAGAATAAACTTTTCTCATGCCGATTATAACGATGTTAAAGAACGTATTAAAATGATACGTGATTTGAACGATGAATATGGTTATAATGCAGCCATTTTAGCAGATTTACAAGGTCCAAAACTTCGAGTAGGTGTCATGAAAGAAGAAGTTGTTGTAAATCCTGGAGATGAAATAATATTTGCAACAGGAAAACGATTTGAAGGCACAAAAGAACGTGTTTACATGACCTATGATAGGTTTCCTCAAGATGCTAAACCAGGGGAACGGATTCTTTTAGACGACGGAAAATTAATTTTTGAAGTAGTTTCTAGTAACAAAAAAGATGAGGTAAAAGCTAAAGTAATTCAAGGCGGACCATTAAAATCTAAAAAAGGGGTAAACCTTCCTAATACAAATATCTCACAACCAGCTTTAACCGAAAAGGATATTGAAGATGCTATTTTTGCAATAAAAGAAGAAGTAGATTGGTTTGCATTATCGTTTGTTCGACATGCAGAAGATTTAATACAACTTAGAGATTTAATAGAAAAACACAGCGCCTATAAAATTCCAATCATAGCTAAAATTGAAAAACCAGAAGCTGTAGCAAACATTGATAAAATTGTAGCACATTGCGATGGTTTAATGGTAGCACGTGGTGATTTAGGAGTAGAAGTTCCTGCACAAGAAGTACCACTTATTCAAAAAGAATTGGTTTTACGCGCAAAGAGAGCTAGAATTCCGGTAATTATTGCAACTCAGATGATGGAAACCATGATTACTAGTTTAACACCAACAAGAGCAGAAGTAAATGATGTTGCAAACTCAGTAATGGATGGTGCAGATGCAGTAATGCTTTCAGGCGAAACATCAGTTGGTAAATACCCCATACAAGTAATTAAGCAAATGGCAGACATTTTAAAGAGTGTCGAAAATTCAGAACTTATAAAAGTACCACAATTGCATCCGCATATTCGTACCAATCGTTACATTACAAAAGCTATCTGTTATCATGCCGCTAATATGGCTAATGAAATTAATGCAACAGCCATTTCAACATTAACAAATAGCGGTTATACAGCCTTTCAAATTTCATCATGGAGACCGTTGTGTCATATTTTAGTTTTCACATCTAACAAACGTATTTTAACACAATTAAGTTTGCTTTGGGGTGTTAAAGCCTTTTTCTACGATAGTTTTGTATCAACCGATGAAACTGTAGTTGATACCAACCGAATTGCAAAAGCAGAAGGCTATGTAACTAAAGGCGATATGGTAATTAGTTTAGCATCTATGCCAATGGCAGAAAAAGGTATGGTAAACACACTTCGAGTTAGAGAAATAACAGGAGATTAATTCTTTTAAATTATAAATATTTGAGCGTTACCCTTTTTTAAACTAAAAAGGGTAACGTTTTATCTTTTTTGTACCTCAAAAAAGGATGCCACGTAAATTGCTAACGCAGGTATTTGCCAGCTTATTTTTTAAATAAAGGGAGTTTTAATTTTTGGAAGGGTTCGTTTAACGTTTAGTATATAAAAAGCAGGCGATTTTCAAGCACCAAACTTTCAGGTAAGCACAAAGTGTGATACTAGCCAAGAGCTTTGCATTTATTACTGTTTCACCTATTTTTTTATATACATTGTTGTACGTTCGCTATTTTTCTTCAAGATTATTAAGAACAATATTTATCCAATCTTCTTCTTTATAGGATGACAAATCAACATTAGGAGAAATGCCAATACTTTCAAAGTCTTCGTTTTGCTGAAATATCATTTTTTTTGTTGTAATAACTATCCAAATATTTAATTCAGGAATTTCAATGGGCATCCAATCACCATATGAAACTGCTCCCATTGTATTTTCTCCAAATGTTTTTACTTTCTCAGAATATGACGAAGTAAGAATAAAGCCTTCGGCTGAACTTGCTGTATTTCTGTTAAATATTACTCCAATTTTTTCGAGAAATCCACTGGACAAGGAAATAGTGTCCTTTTCCATTTCAATTGGTGTAAATATGCCTTTATGTTCTTTTAAGAATTGAACGTATTTTAATTCGTCAATACTATCTTTTTCAGTTTCAGCATATTCATACTTTGTTCTATCGTAATACTCCAAGTTGTCTTTACTTACCCAAACAGAGCCATAATAAGGCTGCTCAACAATTTCTGAATCAAGTATGTATGGTAAAATTGATTTAAAGGCATCAAATCCACCACCACCATTATTTATTACATCAATGATTAAGTTCCTTTTAGAATTGATAAAGTGCTTATTTAAAGTAATTAAACTGTCTATCTTATGAGTTTGTGATAGGTCGAAAGATGGTAGTTTTAAATAATTAGTGTTTACCGTTAATTCTTTAAATACTAGGTTATTTGTTTGGAAACTACTATTTTCAGTGTTATCGGTTTTGTTTCTATAAAAATTTAGATAGCGACCAATGGATAAAACCGAATCTGAAACAGTCACATCATAGACCTTAGGAATAAGGTTTTGTCTCCAATAAATGCACTTTAGGTTTTGGTTCTCATCTTGAAAAAATTCAATCTTAACTTGTCCCTTTTTCCAAAAAGGTTTGTAGCCCTTCTGTATTATTGCTAACCATTTCGAGAAACCATTAACAGATGGAGTTATTTTAATACTAAAACTTCCATCTTCAAAATACCAAAGACCTTCAAATTCATTTAATGAATTTTTTCTTGATTTTATCTTTTTTTGAAAGTGATCTTGTGCAGAAAAATGTTCGTCATAATAAATGAAAGAATGTTCATCTCTAAAAAAATCCAAATAAATAGATATTAGTCCGATACAATCTCTTTTATTATCTATCTCTTTTGATAGCGTATTCATCTTATTTTTGTAAATATCATAAACATCTTTTCGATTAGACTCAATAACTTGATGTTGATAAGAGGCTTGGTTTTTCTCTACTTTTTCTTGAAGAAAAGTTATGTTCTTCAGACAATCGCAATCTTGACCGAATAAGTTTAACGAAAATATAAGTGATACTGTGATAAAAATATTTTTCACATTTCTTGTTTTTAGTGACACACAACGTCAAGATATGAAATCGTTTTAATAATTTATATCAGATGCTAAACTAAGTTATATTTTTTTCTCACAAAGTCAAGTAATACTATAATCGTTTTTCTCGGTTTAGAATCCAAATTTTAATTGAACACTCACACTTTTTTGCTCTAGAATTTTTTTAGTTTCAGTATTTAAATTTGATAACGATATACCTAATAAACGCACAGAGTTGCTCAGTTTTTCTTGGTACAATAAATCTTTGGCAGTATCTAAAATAATATGTTTATCACTAATATAATAAGGCAAGGTTTTACTTCGGGTATGCAAAGTAAAATCACTATACTTTATTTTCAAGGTTACCGTTTTTCCAGCAACTTTACTTTTGCTTAATCTTCTAGAAACTTCTTCGGCTATATGCTCTAGTTTTTCTAACATAAAAATCTCAGAAGATAAATTTTCACTAAATGTTCGTTCTGCAGCCAAACTTTTTCTAATACGGTTTGGCTTTACTTCACTGTTGTGTATGCCTCTTACTACATAGTAATAATACCTACCAGATTTCCCAAAGTTTTCATCTAAGAACTTAATAGATTTTTGTTTTAAATCTAGTCCAGTAAAAATCCCTTTTTGATACATTTTTTCTGCGGTAACTTTACCAACACCATAAAATTTCCGAATATCTAACTGCTCTAAGAATTGAATAACCTCCTCAGGGTTTACCGTTTTTTGTCCGTTAGGTTTATTATAATCACTCGCTACTTTTGCAATAAATTTGTTGATGGATATACCAGCAGACGCTGTTAAACCAACTTCATTAAAAATACGTTCTCTAATTTCTTTGGCTATAATTGAAGCACTTGGGTTACCTTTTTTGTTTTTGGTTACATCTAAGTAAGCCTCATCCAATGATAGCGGTTCTACTAAATCTGTATAATCATAAAATATATTTCTAATTTTTTTTGATATTTCAGCGTACCTCTCAAAATGGGGGCGTACAAAAATTAGATCTGGACATAATTTAGCTGCTAAATTTCCAGCCATCGCACTTTTTACACCAAATTTTCGCGCTTCATAACTAGCAGCACTTATAACACCACGTTTACCACTACCACCAACAGCTATAGGTTTCCCTTTTAGTTCTGGGTAGTCCATTTGCTCAACAGAGGCATAAAAAGCATCCATATCTACATGAATAATTTTTCGTAATGGTAAATCGGTTAACATACTGTAAATTTAGACAATAATTGCATTTTCACATGACTAATAGTAACTTTGGAAAGGCTTTTTAAAATAATTAAGGACTAATTAATGATAGAAATAGAACGTAAATTTTTAGTAAAATCAGATGCTTATAAAAAGCAATCTTTTAAAAAAACTAGAATTATTCAAGGTTTTTTAAATTCTCATAAAGAAAGAACAGTTAGAGTTAGAATAAAGGATGAAACAGGATTTTTAACAATTAAAGGGCAGTCTTCTAAAAATGGATTATCACGTTTTGAATGGGAAAAAGAAATTTCATTATTTGAAGCAGAAGCGTTACTAAAACTTTGTGAAACAGGGAATATTGATAAAATAAGATATGAAGTATTTATTAAAAATCATACTTTTGAAATTGACGAGTTTTTTGGAGACAATGAAGGATTAGTGGTTGCTGAAGTAGAATTAAGCCAAGAAAATGAAATTTTTGAAAAACCTGATTGGTTGGGTAAAGAAATAACGGGAATTATAAAATATTATAACTCCCAGTTAAGCAATCGGCCTTTTAAATTTTGGAAACATAAACAATAAATCCATGAGAAAAATTGTAATCATATATACTTTAGCTGTATTATGTATAGCTTGTAAAGATGAATCAAAAAAACCATTGTCTAATGTTGAAGAGGATCTTATTTATTCAAAAGAAAACCCATCCGACTCAATTGTCTCTTTGCAAACCGAAGTCATAGAGCAAATAAAAACCAAGAA
Organism: Flaviramulus sp.; assembly: GCA_030731745.1. Classification (GTDB taxonomy): domain Bacteria; phylum Bacteroidota; class Bacteroidia; order Flavobacteriales; family Flavobacteriaceae; genus JANQTJ01. Next base: position 8,006 of record JANQTJ010000031.1, read on the forward strand.
ACAAATTAAGGAGGAACTTACATCCAAAGGGTTTCAAATATTTGATTATGTTGATAAAAAAACTTTGGATACAATTATCATGCAACAATACTATATTGCGTTTTTAAGAAAAGGACCAATTACGGGCCAAAATGAAGAGGAGACTGCCGATTTACAAAAAGAACATTTATCACATCTTGAAAAAATGTATGAATTGGGTTATGCTGATATTTCGGGTCCTTTTGATGATAACGGAAACATAAGAGGTATTACTATTTACAACGTTCCAACCTTAAAAATGGCAGATAGTTTAGCAAATGCGGATCCGATGGTAAAAGCGGGTAGGTTACAAATAGAAATGCATCCTTGGTGGGCTGCAAAAGGTTTTTCACTACGTTAAAAATTTCTAATCATTCTAGATTAATTTTAAAAGGCGTATGGTTTTTGTATGGGTGCAGTTCGTCTAATGTAATTTTTGGTTACTATACTTTTTATTAATATAGCGTTCTCAAATTAGCCATTATTTTAATTTTTTGAGTTCTAAATTTATTCACTATCAATAAAATTTTTTTCATACTTAGCCTTTTTGTTTGTTTTTTTACTCAAAAAGCTCAAGCCCAATTAGGTTTTTGTTCAGGAAATTCTGGAGATCCTATTTTTACAGAAGACTTTGGAACGGGATCAATAAACAGTTCTTTGCCCCCAGGAACCACAACCTATACATATGCTTCTTCTGGTTATCCAGATAATGGTGAATATACCGTAAGGAACAACACCTTGTCAAATGGTTTGGATTGGCATCAATTATCACAAGATCATACACTTGGAGATACCAACGGGAAATTCCTTATTGTTCAAGCAGATCAAGTTGCTGGAGAGTTTTACAGAACTACTGTCTCTGGTCTTTGTGAAACAACTACATACGAATTTTCTGCATGGATAGTCAATCTTGTTATAGCTAATAGTTTTTGTTCTTCTCAACCTGGAGGCACTATTCCAATTAATGTACGCTTTGAGATTTGGGATAGCACCGATTCCAATAGATTAACATTTGGAGATACAGGAAATATTGTTGAAACTTCCACCCCAAACTGGCAAGAATTTGCTTTAGTTTTTCAAACTTTAGCAGGACAAGATGAGGTAATTTTAAAAATGATTAATAATGGTCAAGGTGGTTGTGGAAATGACTTAGCAATAGATGATATTGAATTTAAATCTTGTGGAGATACTGTTGATGTATCCGATTCAAACAATGATACTACAGTTAGTTTATGTAGTTCCCAAACACCATTCAATACAATATTAACAGCTACGCCAGATGGAGTTGTTTACAGTTCTCATTTTTATCAATGGCAGCAAAGTACAGATTTAGGTGTCACTTGGTCAGATATTATAGGAGAAACCAATCAAACCCTATCCATTTCAGTTTCAAATACTACATACTACAGAGCTAAAATTGCAGAAGTTGCAATTAATTTAAGTAATTCCAATTGCGTTTCATTTTCAAATGAATATCAATTAGATATTACGCAATTACCAGCGCAACCTGTATTAGCCTGTTGGGAAACAGCTACAATAAACAATGCAACTTGTTCATGGGATGTTACCGGCACACAACCCGTACAGCCAACATTAGCTTGTTATGAAACAGCTACTTTTAATACAACAACTTGTT
>JANQTJ010000031.1:9759-38319 GCA_030731745.1 Flaviramulus sp.
GTACAGCCAACATTAGCTTGTTATGAAACAGCTACTTTTAATACAACAACTTGTTTATGGGATGTTACGGGAGTACAACCCGTACAGCCAACATTAGCTTGTTATGAAACAGCTACTTTTAACACCTCTACTTGTATTTGGGATGTTTTGGGTGCTCCACCAACACAACCTAGTTTAGAATGTTGGGAAACGGCTACTTTAAATGATATTACATGTTCTTGGGAAGTTACAGGTACTCAACCGATACAACCTAGTTTAGAATGTTGGGAAACAGCAACATTTAATAATACGACATGTACTTGGGATATATCAGGAATCCAACCAGGAAATGTATTCGAAGAAAATTTAGATTTATGTGAAAACACGACTTTAAGCTTAATAGCTCAAACTAATATTTCAAATCCAACTTTTATTTGGAGTACTGGTGCTACAACTGATAATATTACCATAAATAGCGCAGGCATATATACTGTTGAAATAACTGGTGGTGTTTGTTCTTTTGAAACAAGAATTTTTGAGGTAACATTATTAGAAACACCCATAATTGAAAATGTAATTTCTGATGGTAATGACGTCATTATTACCACATCAAATTCCGGAGATTTTCAATATTCTTTAGATGGAAATGTTTATCAATCTAGTAATGTGTTTTTAAATGTTGATGGTGGGCTTTATAATGTTTTTGTGAAACAACGAAATTGCACTAGTACTATAACATCACAGTATTTGCATTTTTATATTCCAAAATTCTTTACCCCCAATAATGATGGTATTAAAGACAGATTTAATTTATCAGGAATCGAATTTTATACCTCATCAGAAGTTTCTATTTATAATCGTTATGGGAAGTTGCTAAAATTCTCAAAAAACAGTACATTCAGTTGGGATGGAACTTACCGAGGGGAAAACTTACCATCTGATGACTATTGGTATGTTATTATTATTGAAGGGCAAAAATTCACAGGGCATTTTACTTTAAAACGGTAAAATAAAATACTATTATTTTAATTTTTACATTTTAAATCTTCAAGTAGATAAGTCTATTTTTAATTTAATATATACCCATATTAAATCGATTTATCGTCATTAAAATCTAATAAAAACGACTTTTTATTGGTATATTCGTAAATAATTTAATCATAATTAACAAATCAATAATTAATGAATACACTAGCTACTGATTTTGGGATAGATATAGCCCTAAAACAATTAGGAATTAAAGATATAAATGAAGGTACTTCAATAGGATTAAATAATTTTTCTAGTGGTGAAATTATGCAATCTTTTTCTCCAGTTGATGGTAAATTAATAGCAAAAATTGAAACCACTACGAAAGCAGATTATGAACTTGTAATGAAAGCTGCTACTAAAGCATTTAAAATTTGGAGAACGATGCCTGCCCCGCAAAGAGGTGAAATTGTGAGGCAGTTTGGCGATAAATTGAGAGAAAAAAAGGCTTATTTGGGCAAGCTTGTTTCTTATGAAATGGGTAAATCGTATCAAGAGGGATTAGGTGAAGTTCAAGAAATGATAGATATCTGTGATTTTGCCGTTGGATTATCCCGTCAACTACACGGTTTAACAATGCATAGTGAGAGACCCGGACATCGTATGTACGAGCAATACCATCCATTAGGGGTTGTTGGTATAATTTCTGCTTTTAATTTTCCAGTAGCAGTTTGGGCGTGGAATACCGCGTTGGCATGGATTTGTGGCGATGTTTGTGTTTGGAAACCGAGTGAGAAAGCGCCTATATGTGGGATAGCCTGTCAAAATATAGCTGCTGAAGTTTTTGCAAAAAATAATTTACCAGAAGGAATTTCTTGTCTAATTAATGGAGATTATAGTGTTGGAGAAATGATGACAAAAGATATGCGTATTCCTTTAATTTCAGCAACCGGGTCAACTAGAATGGGTAAAGTAGTAGCTCAAGAAGTAGCGGCTAGATTAGGAAAAAGTTTATTAGAATTAGGAGGAAACAATGCCATTATAGTTACACCGGACGCCGATATAAAAATGACGGTTATTGGTGCTGTTTTTGGTGCTGTAGGTACGGCAGGACAACGTTGTACTTCTACCAGAAGACTCATTATTCATGAAAGTATTTATGACAAAGTGAAGGATGCTATTATGCTTGCATACAATCAATTACGTATTGGAAATCCTTTAAATGAAAATAATCACGTTGGACCATTAATAGATACAGATGCTGTAAAAATGTATCAAAATGCTTTAAGTCGAGTTGTTGAAGAAGGTGGTAAAATAATAGTTGAAGGACGTGTATTATCTGGTGAAGGTTATGAAAGTGGTTGTTATGTTAAACCAGCAATTGCAGAAGCTGAACCTCATTTTAAAATTGTTCAACATGAAACTTTTGCACCGGTTTTATATTTGTTAAAATATTCAGGAAACGTTGAGAATGCAATCGATATTCAAAATGAAGTTGCTCAAGGTTTGAGTTCTGCAATTATGACAAATAATTTACGAGAAGCTGAGAGATTTTTATCCGTTCAAGGTTCAGATTGTGGCATAGCTAATGTAAATATAGGAACCTCTGGTGCTGAAATTGGAGGTGCTTTTGGTGGTGAGAAAGAAACTGGTGGAGGTCGTGAGTCTGGAAGTGATGCTTGGAAAGTTTATATGCGACGTCAAACAAATACAATTAATTATACAACTGAACTGCCACTGGCTCAAGGAATTAAGTTTGATTTATAGAAATAAAAAAAACCTTGACTCAGATTTAAAAAATCGATTTGGAGCACAAGGTTTCGTTGATTAATAGCGATACAAATATAGTTTTTTATTTGAATATTCTATATTTCTTAATTCAAATTAATATCAGCTGTATTTTACCTTTCTTAGAATTCGTAAAGTTTCTTTGTGTAAAAGATATAATTCTTCACTGTAAGCTTTTAAATAGGGTTTCGCCTCATTTAGTTTATCAAGAGCTTGGTTAAATAAGTTGAGGTAGCAAATTAGGTAAGTAGCTGGCAAGTTTTTTAAGTCTATTTCTTCTCGTTTTGTTATAGGAATTCCTTTTTTAAGTTTTTCTAATATGGCATTGCTCGTGTTGTATATATGAAATAATACTTTTTTATCATATTGAGGTGGTTCAAATAAAAGTTTGGTTTCAATATTATAATTAGCATTATTTTCAAATTTAATTATAGTTTCTTCCAATTGATAATATTTATTAGAACCTTGAAGCCCAAGATTTACATATTCTATGATTTTAAAACTATCGTCATCTAAAAATATAGACACCTCATCTAAGGCTGAAAAGAATAACCTTACTTGTTCATTAATAAGTTCAATATCAACCCTAGAATAAAACGTTTCTTGTTTTACTACCTTTTTTTGTCCTGCCCAACACACTACAAAATACTCTTTAAACACCTTGTATTTGGCATCATAATCTTTCCGTTTGTTCATGAAATCGAAAACACCATCAAGCGTATGTTCAATATTATTTTGAGCATTAATTTCAATGGCTTCTACTGTTTTTGAGTTCACATCTTTTATTTCAATATCAAAAACTTTGGGCATACTCATGCTCCCGTCTCTTAAAAAAATGGAACCGCCATAATATTTCCAAATGTTTTTTCTTAGTGATGTGATTTTACCGGTTGCTCTTATTGTTACCAGTCCAACAACCTTATCGTCTGGTAAGTGAGGAAAGGGAATATTTTCATATTGAACAATAGGCGGACTCGTTAAATAAGCATTAATGAGGTTTTGTATTTTACTATCATCAAAAAAATCTACACCTACAATTTTATTATCTTCATCTTCAATACCAATAACTATGTATGAATTGTTTTTAGGATTACTATTTGATAGTGCGCAAATATGTTTTAAAAACTTTGCTTTTCCTTCTTTATGGCTGATATCTATTTTTCTTTTTTTATCATAAAAACTATTTTCATCATTATGAGCTAATAGGTGTTTAATAAGAAGGCGTTTATTAATCATTTTAACTTTATGAGAACATAAAAAGGGTTTTAATTATCCTTTTTCAAAATTGTTGAACTAGCTTGTGCGGTACAAAACATTAAAATATCAGCAATATTTACGTGCGGAGGTCTTGAAACTGCAAAACAAATTACTTCTGCAACATCTTCTGCTTGTAAAGCTTTAAAGCCTTTATAAACGGAATCAGCTATTGGATCACCCTTAAAGCGAACTTTAGAAAATTCCGTTTCTACTAAACCTGGATTAATAGCACCTACTTTAATCCCAAATGGATTTAAATCCATACGCATTCCTTCAGTAATTGCTAAAACAGCGTGTTTGCTACCACAATATACATTTCCTTTGGGATACACTTCTTTTCCAGCGGAAGACCCAATATTTATAATCTGCCCGGATTTTCGCTCTGTCATTTGAGGTATTATGGCTTTACTAACGTACAACAGGCCTTTTACATTAATATCCATCATTGCATCCCAATCGTCAATATTTCCAGTGTTTATAGGGTCTAAACCATGGGCGTTTCCTGCGTTATTAATTAAAATATCTATTTGTTTAAAATCTTCTGGTAATGATTCAATAGCCTCAAAAACAGCTTTTTTGTCTCTTACATCAAAATTTAAAATATGCACTCTAGTTAAATGTTCTAAAGCTTTTTTTGTGTTTTGTAATCGGTCTAATCGTCTGCCACAAAGTATCAAGTTCATGCCTTGTTTTGCAAATTCATAAGCTGTAGCTTCTCCTATACCGCTTGTTGCTCCTGTAATTAGGGCTGTTTTCGTCATTTTAATTGGTTTTTTATTCAAATTTGTATAAAAATACTCAAAACTATTTTATGCAAAAACTTTGTTTATGAGTTATTTTGAATATAAAATTATTTAAAAAGTAATATTTAGGAATACCTTATCATAATTATTCGTTAAACCTATGAATAAAGGCTTTTAGCTCATTTTTTTAACCAATTTTTAACATGGTATCAATAAAAATTTTAACAATTTGCAATGCTCAAATAAGCACAGTATATTCGAGCTTTTAATTAAATAAAAAACGATGGAAGAAACAGGTACAATTGATATTAAGTCGATTAACGAGAAAATTGAAAAGGAAAGCGCTTTTGTTGATTTACTTATGCTAGAAATGAATAAAGTTATCGTTGGCCAAAAACATATGGTTGAGCGTTTACTAATTGGACTTTTAGGACAAGGACATATTTTATTGGAAGGTGTTCCAGGATTGGCAAAAACATTAGCTATTAATACACTAGCACAAGCTGTGGATGGTAGCTTTAGTAGAATACAATTTACTCCAGATTTATTACCAGCAGACGTTACAGGAACATTAATTTATAACATGAAGGTTAATGATTTTTCCATAAAAAAAGGTCCAATTTTTGCTAATTTTGTTTTAGCAGATGAGATAAACAGAGCGCCTGCAAAAGTGCAGTCTGCTTTGTTAGAAGCGATGCAAGAAAAGCAAGTTACTATTGGTGATGAAACTTTTAAGTTAGACAAACCATTTTTAGTAATGGCAACTATGAACCCAGTTGAGCAAGAAGGAACTTATCCATTACCAGAAGCGCAAGTTGACCGTTTTATGCTTAAAACCGTTATTGATTATCCTAAAATTGCTGAGGAGCAATTGATAATGAGAGCCAATATGAAAGGTTCTTGGGACAAGGTTAACCCAGTAATATCTGTTAAACAAATATTAGATGCTCAAAAAGCAGTGAGAGATGTTTACATGGATGAAAAAATTGAAAAATATATTCTAGATATTATTTTCGCTACACGTTATCCAGAAAAATACAAACTAGCTGATTTAAAACCACTTATATCATTTGGTGCCTCGCCTCGAGGTAGCATCAATTTGGCAACAGCCGCTAAATGTTACGCTTTCATCAAACGTCGTGGATACGTTATTCCAGAAGATGTTAGAGCCGTAGTTTACGATGTATTACGACACAGAATCGGTATTACTTATGAAGCTGAAGCTGAAAATGTAACGTCTGTAGATATCATCAACAAAATAGTAAACGAAATAGAAGTCCCTTAAAATTGACAATTGATAATTGATTATTAAGTGAAATTAATCAATAATAAACACTCAATAGACAATTGAAAAATGGATACTAAAGAACTACTAAAAAAAGTACGAAAAATAGAGATTAAGACACGCCGTTTGTCTGATCATATTTTTGGAGGCGAATACCATTCTACCTTCAAAGGACGAGGTATGACTTTTAGTGAAGTGCGCCAATATCAGTTTGGGGATGATGTGAGAAATATTGACTGGAATGTTACCGCTCGTTACAATGAACCCTTTATAAAAGTTTTTGAAGAAGAACGCGAACTCACCATGATGCTTATGGTAGATATTTCTGGTTCCGAAATGTTTGGTACTTCTCAGCAGTTTAAAAATGAAGTTGTAACCGAAATTGCTGCTACTCTCGCATTTTCTGCGACTCAGAATAATGATAAAATTGGGCTCATTTTATTTTCAGATAAAGTAGAGTTATATATTCCGCCAAAAAAAGGACGCTCCCATGTACTTCGAATTATCCGAGAGTTAATTGAGTTTGAGCCAGAAAGTAAACAAACCAATTTGGCAGAGGCTTTAAAATTCATGCAAAACGTCATGAAGAAAAAAGCCATCGTATTTGTGCTTTCTGATTTTATTGCAGATGATTATCATCAAACCATGAAAATTGTTTCGGGAAAACATGATGTTACAGGGATTCGCATTTATGATAAACGCGAAGAGGAGATTCCTAATTTAGGAATAGTACAAATGGAAGATGAAGAAACAGGGGAATTAATGTTGGTTAATACATCATCAAAAAAAGTAAGACTTAATTATGCAAAGTTTTATCATGAAAAAGTTGAATATTACAAAGAAAGCTTTAATAAATCTGGAGCCGGAAGTATTGATTGTCGTGTTGATGAAAGTTATGTTAAAAAGCTATTAGGCTATTTTAAGAGAAGAGGATAAATATTGAAATTGAATGTCAGGTTGAGCGCAGTCGAAACCTAAAGAATAATGAAAAAACTAAATATAAATATTAAAGGGTTAACAATAAAGAATAAAGAATCAAGAAAAACTTGCTTTTTTAAGAAAACAGCTTTGTTTCTTTTCTTAACACTCTTTTCTCAGTTCGCATCAGCACAAGTTAAATCTACTATAGATTCAACTAAAATAATGATTGGCGAGCAAATAACGTATCATATTCAAGTTGAAACTGACACAATCAGCTTAGTAGTTTTCCCCGAAGGGCAAACATTTTCGCCATTAGAAATGATTGAGTCTTATGATACGGATACTATAAAAAATAAAGACAAATACAACCTTATAAAAAAGTACGGATTAACACAATTTGATTCTGGCAAATACACCATTCCTAGACAAAAAATAATTATTGGAGATAAAACATTCTTTACCGATTCATTAAAAGTTGAGGTAACAGATGTGGCTATTGATACTCTAAAACAAGGGCTTTATGACATTAAACCGTTAATTGAAGTAAAAAAGAGCTCGAGTGATTGGTGGAAATATTTATTATTAACCCTATTAATTATTGGGATTTTTGCCTTTTTAATATATTGGTTTATTTGGCGTAAAAAACCACTAACTGAAGAAGAACAGATTGCATTATTACCGCCTTATGATCGCGCAAAATTGGCATTGAAAAAGCTAGATGAGTGTCAGTACTTAGAAAATGAAAATTTAAAAGATTATTATTCTGATCTAACCTTCATTATTAGAAAATATCTTGATGAAAAAGTTTATGACCGCGCTTTGGAAAGCACAACAGATGAGCTTATAAACAGACTTAGAATTCTAAAAGATGGCAATCAAGTTGATTTAAGTTTTGATGATATAAAAAACTTAGAAAGCATATTAAAACGTGCCGATTTAGTAAAATTTGCAAAGTCTGAACCAGATATTGAACTTGCAAAATTAGACCGTGATACCATTGATGTAGAAATCGATCATGTAAAAGAAGCCTTGCCTGAACCAACTGAAGAAGAGAAATTACAGGATGAAAAATATAGGCAAGAGTTAGAAAGAAAAAAGAAACGAAACAAAATAATATTAACTATTGCTTTAAGTCTGTTTTTAATAGTCTCTACGTTTATTGGGTTTTCAATAAAATACGGATTTACGTACGTTAAAGATACCATCATTGGAAACGATAGTAAAGAACTTTTAGAAGGTAACTGGATAACTAGCGAATATGGTTTCCCTCCAGTATATATAAGCACTCCTGAGGTTTTAAAACGTATTGATACACCTATTCCAAACGAGCTTGAAGGCCAAATGAAAATTACCACATTTGGATATGAGTTAAAAGAACGTATTACTGTAGTTACATCAACAACAGTATTAGCGCAAGCGCAAGACAGTTTAGATATTACTCAAGCTATTGAAGGGAATTTAAAAACCTTAGAAAGCAGAGGTGCTCGTAATATTTTTACTAAAAACGAAAAGTTTACCACACCTAACGGATCAGAAGGTATTAAAACCTCAGGAACTTTAGATTATCCATTAAATAACACAGAAAATTTTATTAACGGAAAATATACATCATTGAGTTTTACAAGCGGCGGAAAAGTTATTCAACAAATAATTTTAACTTGGCGAAAAGATGATGTTTATGCAGATGAAATTATGGAACGGATTTTAAATTCTATAGAACTTAATAAACCAGAAAAATAATGTTTGAAGGTGTAGATTTTTTAAATAAAGAATTTTTCTGGTTGCTATTGGCATTGCCATTGGCAATACTTTGGTACATTTTTAAAAATAAAAAGCAAACAGCCGAATTAAAAATATCGAGTTTAAAAGGCTTTAAAATTACCAATTCTTGGTTGCCAAAATTAAAACATCTATTATTTGTTTTACGTCTTTTAGCACTAGCGTTACTCATAACAGCTATAGCAAGACCTCAATCAGTTGATGTTTCTACAAAAACGAAAACTACTCGGGGTATTGATATTGTTATGGCTATTGATGTTTCTGCAAGTATGCTCGCCAAAGATTTATCACCAAATAGATTAGAAGCACTTAAAGAAGTAGCCTCAGATTTTATTAAAGGGAGACCAAACGATAGAATTGGTTTAGTGGAATATGCTGGCGAGAGTTATACAAAAACTCCAATCACAAGTGATAAAGCTATAGTATTAAGATCGCTAGCTAGTATAAAATACAACACAATTATTGAAGGTGGTACTGCTATTGGTATGGGTTTAGCAACCTCAGTTAACAGATTAAAAGATAGTAAAGCAATTAGTAAAGTTATTATTTTACTAACAGATGGTGTAAACAATTCTGGATTTATCGATCCTAAAATTGCTAGCGAATTAGCTGTGGAGTATGGTATAAAAGTCTATACCATAGGTTTAGGCACTAATGGAATGGCACTATCACCAGTAGCTCTTTTACCTAACGGACAATTTCAGTACGAACGCATACAGGTTGAAATAGATGAAAAACTCTTAACAGAAATAGCCAATGTTACCGGAGGTAAATATTTTAGAGCTACAAACAATAAAAAATTAGAAGAAATATATAGTGAAATTAATAAGCTGGAAAAAACAGAAATTGAAGAGTTTAAGTTTTATAATTATCAAGAAAAGTATCGATCATTAGTGCTTTTAGCAGGCTTATTTTTGCTAATAGAACTATTATTACGCTATACGGTTTTTAGAAGTTTTGTATAAACAAGAAGAATATAAAAGAGAATAGAAAAAAGTTAGTAATCTATGTTACACTAAAATAATTCAAAGTGTTCCCATAGAAAAGTGAATTTGTAAAAATACCATCAAACAAATCCTCGAAGAACAAATAAACGACAATGTATCAATTAGAAGAAATAATATGGTTTTGGGCTTTAGCGATTATTCCAGTAATAATTTTGCTTTTTTTGACGCTTCAATTCTGGAGATACAGAGTGCAAAATAAATTTGCAGACAAACAACTTCTTAATCGATTAAGTCCAAATAAATCAATTTTCAAAAGTGTTTTAAAAGTATTGTTTTTATGCTTAGCATTTTTATGTTTAACTATCGCTCTAATTAACCCTAAAATAGGCACTAAATTAGAAACCGTTAAACGAGAAGGCGTAGATATTGTTTTTGCAGTAGATGTGTCAAAAAGTATGTTAGCAGAAGATATTGCTCCAAACCGCTTAGAAAAAGCAAAACAATTAGTTACTCAAATCATTAATAACTTGGCAAGTGATCGTGTTGGTATTATTGCTTACGCAGGAAAAGCATTTCCACAATTACCCATTACAACTGATTATGCTTCGGCGAAAATGTTTTTACAAAGTATGAATACAGACATGCTTTCATCCCAAGGAACAGCAATAAATGAAGCGATTAAATTAGCTAAAACTTATTTTGATGATGAAGAGCAAACCAATCGTGTACTAATTATTATCTCCGATGGTGAAGATCACAATGAAGAGGCTTCAGCAGTTGCTGATGAAGCTAACGAAGAAGGGATTAGGATTTTTACTATTGGTGTTGGCGATGTAAAAGGAGGACCTATACCAGAAAAAAGAAATGGTGTAGTTTTAAATTATAAAAAAGATAATCAAGGGGAGACTGTCATAACTAAATTGAACGAAGAAACACTTAAAAGCATAGCTCAAGAAGCTAATGGTGCTTATATAAATGGGAAAAACACAAATGAAGTTGTAGAAAGTATCAGAGAGATTTTAAATACCATGGATAAAACAGAGTTTGAAGCAAAACAATTTGCAGATTTTAAAGATCAGTTTCAATGGTTTTTAGGGTTTGGTATTTTCTTTTTATTGGTTGACATTTTCTTATTAGAAAGAAAAACAGCATGGTTAAAAAAACTCAATTTATTTAACGAAAACTTTTAGTTTATTATTTATATTTTTTTTAACTAACATTAAAACAAGGTTTTATAATTTTAAATTAAAAATAGGACATAATTTAACTTAAAATGAAACAAATAATAATATTAATTCTAGTATTTATATCTCAGCTTACGCTAGCACAAGTAGATGATAAAGCACAACTATTGACTTTAAAAAAATCTAATAATTATGTTTATGAAGCTAATAATTTAATATACGAGGAGGATTTTGTATCTGCAGAAATGGCTTACAGAAAAGCAATATCTGAAAAACCAAATACAGTTGCTGGCACTTTCAATTTAGGAAACGCTTATTTTAATAGCGGTAATTTTGAAGAAGCCTTATACAGGTTGCAACAAGCGGCTGAAACTGCAACTTCTAAAACAGAAAAACATAAAGCTTTTCATAATATTGGTAATATTTTAATGAAAAACAAAAAATGTAAAGAAGCTGTTGGAGCATACAAAAGTGCTTTGAGAAATAACCCAAAAGATGATGAAACTAGATATAATTTAGGATTAGCAAAAATATGCGCAGAACAACAGAAAGATCAGCAAGATCAAAATAAAGACGAAGATAAAAAGGACGAGAATAAAGAAGATAAAGATAAAAAAGAAGACCAGGAAAACAAAGACAAAGAAGGCGATAATAAAGATAAACAAGATAAAAAAGACGAAGGTGACCAAGATAAGAAAGAAGGTGAAGACGAAAAAGATGATAAAGGTAAGCCTAAAGATGAAAAAGAAGATAAAGGTAAAGAAGATGAAGAAAAGAAAGACCAAAAACCACCTAAATCACAACCTGGTCAGTTATCTCCTCAGCAAATAAAAAACCTTTTAGAAGCCATGAATAATCAAGAACAAAAAGTTCAAGAAAAAATGAATGCTGAAAAACAAAAAGGGGTAAAAGTAAAAACAGAAAAAGATTGGTAATTCTTACCAAGAAGTTGGAAGTATGAAGTTTGAAAATAAATGAAATTTAAAAAGCACATATCAATATTTATAATATTATTTGTTACTACAATAGCAGCTTCACAGGTTAAATTTGAAGCTAAAGTAAGTAAACAAAAATTAGGTGTTAATGAACGTTTACGAATTGATTTTGAAATGAATCAAGACGGCGATAATTTTAGCCCTCCAGATTTTGAAAACTTTACAGTTGTTGGCGGACCAAACCAATCTGTTAGTAACTCATGGATAAATGGTGTTCGAACTTATAAAAAAACATACAGTTATTTTTTAGCACCAAAATCCAGAGGAACTTTTACGATTTCTCAAGCTTCAATAACTATTGATGGTGAGACTTACAAAACCACACCTATAAAAATTGAGGTTTCTGCTGCTGTTGATATTCCAAAAGACCCTAATGATCCTAATTACTTAGCACAAGAAAACATACATTTAGTTGCTGAGGTTTCAGAATCTAGCCCCTATTTAAATGAAGCAATAACGGTAGTATATAAGTTGTATGTGTCACCTAAAGTTGCAGTTGATAACTGGAATGAAATTGATAGCCCTAGATATAATGATTTTTGGAGTCAAACTATAAATACCCAAGGCCAAAAAGTACAAAATGGGACCTTTAATGGAGAAGATTATAGATATCTAATTTTACGAAAAACAGTTTTATATCCACAAAAAACAGGTAAGTTAAATATTGAGCCATTAAGTTTAGATATTGCATTACGTGTTCCAACTAATAGACGAGATATTTTTGGAAGTATTTTAATGACACGCGTAAACAAAACAGTATCTGCAGGTAATAAAACTATAAATGTTAAACCACTACCAGATGCTGGTAAACCAGCAGATTTTACTGGAGCTGTAGGGGATTTTAATTTTGATGTTACAGCATCAAAAACAGAGTTAGATGCAACCGAATCTTTTCAACTTAAAGTAGGTGTTAGAGGAAATGGCAACTTAAAACTTTTTAAACTTCCTAAAGTTTCATTACCTAGTTCTTTAGAGGTTTATGAACCAGAACACACAGAAAATGTAAATACTAATTTATCGGGTATGCAAGGAAGTATTTCAGATAGTTATATTATTGTTCCTCAGTATAAGGGTAAATATCCTATACCAAGTATTTCGTTTTCTTATTTTGATTTGAAAACTGAAACCTACAAACGATTATCTTCTGAAGAAATTATTATTAATGTTTTGAATGGTCCTACTAGTGGTGATGATTCAATAGCTGATAATACAGTTTCAAATATTAATAAACAGGCAGTTGTTTTTAATAATGATCAGTTCGCTTTCATTAAAACAAAAACTAGTTTTTCCGCAATAAAACAATCTCATTTTTTCAAAACTAATTTATTTTGGAATTTATTATTCTTACCATTTTTAGCAATTCCATTAGCCATATTTATTAGAAACAAAAAAGCTAGTAGAGATGCAGATGTTTATGGTAATAAAATTAGAAAAGCGGATAAACTAGCTAGAAAATATTTAAGCAATGCTAAAAAATCGTTGGGGAGAAAAGAAGCTTTTTATATTGCACTGGAAAAGGCATTACATAACTATTTAAAAGCCAAATTACATATAGAAACAAAAGATTTAAGTAAAGATAAAATCGATAATTTATTAATCGAAAAACTGGTAGAACCTACAGTAATTAAAGATTTTTTATCAATTTTAGAGAGCTGTGAATTGGCACGTTATACTCCTATAGATATTGTAACCATGCAAGAAGATTACGATAAAGCGGCAAAAACTATTTCTTTAATTGATAAACAAGCACGTTAAGATGAAAAAGGTTATTTACATAATATCGTTTTTGTTAAGTTTTTCATTTTTTGGTCAAAATAAAGCCCTATTCGACAAAGCAAACACACTATACAATCAAGGGAAGTATACTGAGGCCATTGATGGTTATAATGCTATTTTAGAAACTGATAACCATTCTGCCGATTTATATTTTAATATGGCTAATGCCCATTACAAGCTTAATAATATAGCACCAAGTATTTATTTTTACGAAAAGGCATTACAATTATCTCCAAATGACTCAGACATAAAAAATAATTTAGCATTTGCAAAAAACATGACTATTGATGCTATAGATGTTATTCCAGAAGCTGGTTTCTCAAAACTTATAAAAAACACGACAAATATGTTTTCTTTTGATTCTTGGGCAAAAGCTTCGGTTGGATTTGTTTTTATCTTTGTTATTTTATTTTTAGTTTACTATTTTTCCTATGCCACTATAAAAAAACGATTATCATTTATAGGAAGTCTCATAGCATTAATACTTGTATGTATAACCCTTGCTTTAGCTTTTAATAAGTATACTTTAGATAAAAATGATAACCCTGCAATTATTTTTGCTCAAGAAACAAAAGTGAAAAGCGACCCTAATAACAGAAGTGAGGAATCTTTTAGACTACATGAAGGTACTAAAGTACAAGTACTTCAAACATATAATGATTGGAAAGAGATAAAACTTGTTGACGGAAAAACAGGTTGGGTTGTGTCAGAAGATATTAAATTATTAAACAATAAATAATACTTATATTATTAATTAATAATTTTTATACAAGTAAAAAAAAAGTATATTTGATATCTATGCAACAATATAAATGTCAAAAAATTTAATATCTATAATCTTTTCTACCATATTTTTGGTTTTCTTGCTAGCGCCTACAATTATTACTATTGTAGATGATTCTATTGATATTTCTTTATTTTATGCTATGTCAGAAGAGGAAGAAAGCGGAGTTGAGAAAAACAAAATTGATGAAGTGTTAATTTTACAGAGGTATACCTCCGAATCTTTTTTTGTCTCTAAAAAAATAAAGCTAATTACAGTTTATTTCTTCAAGAATTACAAAAAACCACATCTAAATCTCATTTCTCCCCCACCAGACCTGGTTTAATATTTTTTACTCTTTAACTATAAAGTGTTTATAGATTCGCAGATTGTAGCCTATTTTATTTCAATTTAAATTAACTTATTTTTTATGTTTAAAACTATTAAGAGTGACTTTCCAGCTAGTATAGTCGTTTTTTTTGTCGCATTACCATTATGTTTGGGTATTGCTTTAGCTAGTGGTGCACCACTTTTCTCCGGAGTTATTGCTGGAATAATTGGAGGTGTTATTGTTGGGGCTTTAAGTGGTTCTAAAGTTGGAGTAAGTGGTCCAGCAGCTGGTTTAGCAGCTATTGTATTAACAGCTATTGGGACTTTAGGGGGCTATCAAAACTTTCTAGTAGCGGTTGTTTTAGGTGGCATAATACAAATCATATTTGGTGTTTTAAAAGCCGGAATTATTGGGTATTATTTCCCGTCTTCTGTTATTAAAGGTATGCTTACAGGTATTGGTATTATTATTATTTTGAAACAAATACCACACTTTTTTGGTTATGATTCCGAGCCAGAGGGCGCCGATAGTTTTCTTGAGTCATCTGGTGAAAATACATTTTCAGCAATTTTACATATTGTAGATAATATAACTCTTGGCTCAATGGTGATAGGGATTATTGGTTTGATTATTTTAATATTATGGGACCAAGTGCTTTCAAAAAAAGGGAGAATATTTCAGCTTGTTCAGGGGCCTTTAGTAGCTGTTGTTGTTGGAGTTGTTTTTTATGCTGTGACACAAGGTGACTCAAGTTTAGCGATAGAATCCTCACACTTGGTAAATGTTCCAATACCAGATAGTGTAGACTCTTTTGTTGGTCAGTTCAGTTTCCCTAATTTTTCAGCAATTACAAATCCAGAAGTTTTGATTGTTGGTTTTACCATTGCACTAGTAGCGAGTTTGGAAACCCTTTTATGCGTTGAGGCGACAGATAAATTAGATCCTCAAAAAAATGTAACACCAACTAACCGTGAGTTACTTGCACAAGGAACCGGAAATATATTATCTGGATTAGTTGGAGGTCTACCAATCACACAAGTAATAGTTAGAAGTTCAGCAAATATACAATCGGGCGGTCGTTCTAAAATGTCATCAATTATTCATGGATTCTTTTTGCTAATATCTGTAATTTTAATTCCAAGATTACTAAATATGATCCCTTTATCTGTACTAGCAGCTATTTTATTATTGGTTGGTTACAAGCTCGCAAAACCATCATTATTTAAAAAAATGTACGAATTAGGATGGAAACAGTGGGTGCCATTTGTTGTAACGGTAGTAGGTATTGTATTTACTGATTTATTGGTAGGTATTGGTTTGGGTCTTGCAGTTGGTATTGTTGTAATATTGATAAAAAGTTATCAAAACTCTCATTTTTTACATAAAGAGGGCGAAGATATAGATGATGGAAAAATAAAAATGACTTTAGCTGAAGAAGTAACATTTTTTAATAAAGGAGCTATTTTAAAAGAATTAGATAAGTTGCCAGAAAATTCTTTTTTAGAGCTAGACGTTAGAAAAACTAGGTATTTAGATAATGATATTATTGAAATTTTAGAAGATTTTGCGTTTAAAGCAAAAGAAAGGCACATAAATATAAAATTAATTTCGGAGCGAGGTGTTATTGAAAATCCAGATAGTTTCGTAGCTTTTTTTAAGCTAACACCCAAAATAAATTAATTTTCAAACGAAATATTAAATGTAAATGGCATGAAAGCACATACAAAAGAAACGCAATTAACGATGACACCTGAAAAGGCGTTAGAGTTTTTAAAAGAAGGAAATCTAAGATTTCAACAGAATTTAAAGGCTAACCGAAATTTATTAGAGCAAGTTAATGATACTAGTGATGGGCAATTTCCATTTGCCACTATTTTAAGCTGCATTGATTCAAGAGTATCTGCTGAATTGGTTTTTGATCAAGGTTTAGGTGATATTTTTAGTGTTAGAATTGCAGGAAATTTTGTAAACGAAGACATTTTAGGTAGTATGGAATTCGCTTCAAAACTTGCAGGAACAAAACTATTAGTTGTTTTAGGTCACACAAGTTGTGGCGCAATAAAAGGCGCTTGTGACGATGCTAAAATGGGTAATTTAACTAAGCTTATTGAAAAAATTACACCTGCAGTAAATGCTGTTTCAGAGCCTAAGGATAAAAGTTTAAGAAATTCTAAAAACTTAGATTTTGTAGATAGTGTTTCAAAAATGAATGTTGAATTAACTATTGCAAGAATACATAAAGAAAGCCCAATTCTTTCAGAAATGGAAGAACATGGTGAGATTAAAATTATTGGTGCCATGTATGACATAAATACAGGAGCCGTTGAATTTTACTGATTTAATGGTTAATCTGGAAAATTTGGAATGAAAAATAAAACAAATTTGGTACTAATAATACTGGTATTGTTACTGCCATTATTTTCTCAATCTCAAGATAGTAATTTTGGTAATTGGTTAATTTATATTGGGAATAAAAAATTAAACCAAAAATGGAATATACATAACGAAATCCAATACCGAAATCACAATGCAATTAGTGATTTAGAACAACTACTTATAAGAACAGGTTTAGGCTACACATTTAACGAGAATAAGAATAATATTTTATTGGGTTATGGTTATATTTTATCTAAAAACTATCTAGCTAACAAAGATGATAAGGTTTCGGTAAATGAACATAGAATTTTTCAGCAATTTACATCCAATCAAAACATAGGGAAAGTGATATTAAATCATCGTTATAGGTTTGAACAGCGTTTTGTAGAGTCGGATTTTAAGATGAGGTTTCGTTATTTTTTGGCGTTAAATATTCCTTTAAAGGTAACAGAGAGCAAGAGTAGTAAATATTATTTATCCGCATACAATGAAATATTTTTAAACACAAAAGCATCGATTTTTGATAGAAATAGAGTTTATGGTGGTATTGGCTTTCATGTAAATAAAAACATAAAAGTTGAAGCAGGCTATATGAATCAGTTTTTTGAAACATCGAGTCGAGATCAATTCAATATTATAACGTTTGTAAACTTCTAAAAGAGAATTAAACTATAGTTAAAAGTCAATACTTTTGGTATTGACTTTTATTTTGGATTTAGATGAATTATCTTAGAAGTTCTAATAAATTAAAAACAATTAATATAAACAGATGAAAAAACTCTTAACAAGCATAAAAGGCGATGCATTTGGAGGAATAACTGCTGGTATTGTAGCATTGCCTCTTGCTTTAGCCTTTGGTGTAAGTTCTGGTTTAGGACCAAGTGCAGGATTATATGGCGCTATTTTTATAGGGTTTTTTGCTGCTCTTTTTGGTGGAACTCCAACACAAATTTCGGGTCCAACAGCACCAATGACAGCAGTTAGTTTAGTTATTATTGCTGGTCTCATTGCAACCAATGACGGAGATGTTAGTAAGGCATTACCAGCTATTTTAACTATATTTTTTCTTGCAGGTTTAATACAAATAGTTTTAGGGTTTTTGGGATTAGGTAAATATATTAGGTACATACCTTACCCTGTAGTCTCAGGATTTATGACTGCTATTGGTTTAATTATTATTTTAACTCAATTATTACCATCTTTAGGCTATAGTCCAAAACAAGATGAAGCTTTTGTGGAACAGTTTAAACCACAAGCAAAAGAAGTTATTTTAAAAAATATTTTAGAAGAAGAAGTAGGTGATAACGTTTTAGTTATTGAAGATTTTAAGGAAACCATTAAAAAAGCAAGTACAATTGAAGATGAGCAAGCACTTGTTTTAAAAGAATCTCAAATACTGGCAGCAAAAGAAGCCTCTGGTGCATTGGGTGCTTTAAAAGTTTTACCTAGAGCTATAAAAAACATCAATTTGCTTGAACTAGTATTGGCTTTAGGTACCATTATTATAGTTTTTGGTTTCAAAAAAATAACTACAAAAATCCCAAGTACATTAGTAGCATTAATAGTAATGTCTGGAATTTCAGTTGGTTTTGGTTTTGACTATATGAAAATTCAGGAAATTCCATCAGGGCTACCATTGCCCAATTTAGAAATGTTTACCTCCTTTAGCTTTGGCGCAATTACACCATATTTATTTACTGCTTTAACTTTATCACTATTAGGATCAATAGACAGTTTATTAACCAGTGTAGTCGCAGATAACATGACTAAAACTAAACATAATTCTAATAGAGAATTAGTTGGTCAAGGTATAGGTAATAGTATAGCTTCTATTTTTGGAGGTATTCCTGGTGCGGGTGCAACCATTAGAACCGTAGTCAATATTAATTCCGGTGGAAAAACAAGACTTTCTGGGATGATAGCTTCTGTTGTCTTATTGATAATACTCTTAGGTCTTGGTCCCGTAGCTTCAAAAATTCCCGCTGCGGTTTTAGCAGGAATATTAATTACAGTGGGTATTGGTGTTATGGATTATAAGGGTTTAAAAGCTATTTCGAGCTTACCAAAAGACATTAAAATTGGTCCTATTAAATTTAGTTCGGAAGTATTTATAATGTTTATCGTTTTATTGCTTTCAACATTTTGGGATTTAATTTATGCAGTTGGCATCGGATTGGTTATTGCATCGTTATTTTTCATGAAAAAAATTGGAGATTTAACGGCTCAACGTAGCGATGTAAAATCCTTAAAGGAAGAAGTTTGGTTAGACGAGGCCAACTTTCCAGCAGAATTAAAAAATGAGGTTTTTATAAAACATGTAAAAGGCCCATTATTTTTTGGGTATACTTCCGATTTTCAAGTACTTTCAAAACAAATTCCTGATACGGCAAAAACTGTTGTTATTCGCTTAGAATTGATGCAATACATTGATCAATCTGGGTTATATGCTATGGAAGATGTACTTTTAAATTTAAATAAAAAGAAGATTAATATACTTTTCGTAAATCTATCAAAACAACCACGATTTATGATGGAGCGCATAGACATTATCCCAGATTTAATTCCACTAGAACAAATTTTTGAAGATTTTGATATTTGTATGCAGTGGATAAAAACTAACATCAAGCATCAAGAATAATATAGAAAGCCATGAATTTAGAGCACGTATTTGATAATAACGAAAAGTTTATAAAAGATAAACTTTCTGTAGACCACAATTACTTTAAAAAGCTAGGGGAAGGCCAAGCTCCAGAACTACTTTATATTGGCTGTAGCGACAGTCGTGTAAGTGCAGAAGAGCTTATGGGTTTAGAGCCTGGAGAAGCTTTTGTTCATCGTAACATTGCCAATATGGTTATCAGTATCGATGTAAATGTCATGTCTGTAGTCAATTATGCAGTAAATCATTTAAAAGTAAATCATGTGGTGGTTTGTGGGCATTACGCTTGTGGAGGTGTTAAAGCAGCAATGCTATCTGCAGATTTAGGGATTTTAAACCCTTGGTTACGTAATATCCGAGATGTATATCGTATTCATAAAAATGAGCTAAACGCTATTAATGATGAGGAAAAAAAATATGATAGATTGGTAGAACTTAACGTGAAAGAACAGTGTGTTAATCTTATAAAAACTGCTGCAGTTCAAAAAGCTTACAGAGATAGGGGTTTAAAAGTTCACGGTTGGGTTTTTGATGTGCACACAGGAAAATTAATAGACTTAAAAATTGATTTTGAAAAGTATCTAAAAGATATCATGGAAATTTATCATTTAGATTAACTATTAAATAGAGCGTTTTATTCTTTACTATCATCAATAACCGCTTCTTTAAAAGTCAAAATACTCGGAAAAATTAAAGGTACTAAAGATTTTATAGGCTTGTAAAGTAAAGAATTTTCAGTATGCGCATCATCAATAAAGGTAATGGTGGTATTCATTTTATCAAAAACATTAAGAATAACACTTAAAACAATCACTATTTTTAAAGCCCCAAAAACACCGCCAATTAGTTTATTTATAATGCCCAAAGCAGCAAAATCAGCTAGTTTAGTAAGGGCTTTTCCTGCCAATGCAATCGCTAAAACTATAATTATAAAAGTTATGGCAAATGCAGTAATATTAATGGTTTTCTCATTCCATTCGGTTTTATTTTCCAAAAATTCAGCAGCAAAATTGCTAAAATGTATAGCGCCATAAACACCTGCAAATAAAGCAACAAGAGAAGCTACTTCAACAAAAAGTCCTTTCATAAAACCACGCACCAGTCCAAATAAAATTAATCCTCCTAAAACAATATCAATTACACCCATAATTAAATAATTTAAACAAATATAAAATAATAGTAACACTTTGGTTTATTAACTTTGCAGCATTAAAAATATTATGTCTAGAGACGAACAATTAAAGGAACGCTGGGAATTGGTAGTACAAAAACTATCCAATCAATTTGCTGATGGAGATATCCTAGATCTCGATGCTATTATTTATTTAATAGGTGTACAAGAATTGGGGCAATTAGAGAGAAGCTTTAAAAAAGACCAAAAACTAGACCTTATGCATATTGCCATTTGTAAATTATTATCACCATATGGCTACTACGAGCTCGATTTTGTAGATGACGAGGGCTGGCCACATTACAAAACTTTAGAGCAATTACCTCATTTAAAAGCAGGTGAGCAAAGTGTTTTAATGAAAGAAGCCATTGTGAATTATTTTGTAGAAACCGAGTATATTTATTAAAATTATTTTGGCGTTACCCTAAAGGGTCGCGCTTTACATTTCAATCTTTTTATTCGTGCCTCACAAAAAGGATTTCCATTACAATCGCTAACGCAGTTACCGTAAAAAATAGTAAATTTGCCATCATTTTAGTACGTTATGATAGATAAGATAAAAGAATTAATAGCTGAAGCCGAAGCCTTTAAAGCACAAACCAAAGAAGAGGTAGAAGCATTTCGTATAAAATATTTAGGTAAAAAAGGCTTGTTAAACGAGTTTTTTGCAGAGTTTAAAAATGTAGCAAACGATCAAAAAAAAGAATTTGGTCAATCTATAAATAAACTTAAAAAAACAGCCGAGGATAAAGTTAATGCCCTAAAAGAAGAGCTAGAAAGCAAAGAAGAAGTAGTAGGTGTTTTTGGCGATTTATCGCGTCCAGGAGAGCCTATTCAAATAGGAGCAAGACATCCCGTATCTATAGTAAAAAATCAAATTATTGATATTTTTTCACGTATTGGTTTTAATGTAAGTGAGGGTCCAGAAATTGAAGATGATTGGCACAACTTTACAGCCTTAAACTTACCAGAATATCATCCAGCACGCGATATGCAGGACACCTTTTTTATTCAAACAAATCCAGATATATTATTGCGTACACACACCAGTTCTGTACAAGTACGTTATATGGAAAATAATAAACCACCTATTCGCACTATTTCTCCAGGGCGCGTTTACAGAAACGAAGCAATTTCAGCTCGATCACACTGTTTTTTCCATCAAGTAGAAGGTTTATATATTGATAAAGACGTAAGTTTTGCAGATTTAAAACAAACACTTCAACACTTTACAACCGAAATGTTTGGGAAAAGTAAAATTCGTTTACGCCCTTCTTATTTTCCGTTTACAGAACCAAGCGCAGAAATTGATGTGTATTGGGGTTTAGAAACAGAATCTGATTACCGAATTACTAAAGGTACAGGTTGGTTGGAAATTGGTGGATGCGGTATGGTAGACCCTAATGTACTTGAAAACTGCAATATTGATACTAAAGCATATTCTGGTTTTGCATTTGGTGTAGGTATCGATCGTATTGCTATGCTATTACATCAAATAAGTGATATCCGTTTGCTAAGTGAAAACGATGTGCGTTTCTTAGAGCAGTTTAAGAGTGCTTTGTAGAATTTTTATGTTTGTTTAATGTTTAGTATAAGAGCAGTAGCGGATTTAATTGCTCTTTCCTTTCGGATACCAAGATACATAATTAAATGCAAAACGGTTCGAGTATTCACCCAAATCGCTATTGCTTTTATACATTGTTAGCCACCGTTTTATTTAACTTCTTGCATTTGTCTTATTTGTTTTAAAATCATTTTTTTTGGTGTTAATGGAATCATTGCAGTCATTAATTTTTGAGAGAAAGTAAGACCTGAAATAACATCTAATTTCCCGTTTAACATTCCATTATATCCATCTTCTGCTACGCTTCTTGCAGTCACAGGTTTCTTAAACATTTCAGTTTTGTCCATTCCAGATACTTTTCCAAATTGCGTTTCAGTTGCTCCAGGCATTAGGTTGGTAACCGTAATATTTGTGTCGTATAATTCTTCCGCAATTGCATTGCTAAAAAAAGTAACATATGCTTTCGTAGCGTAATATACTGCTTGTAAAGGTCCTGGCATTAAGCTGGCAGTTGAAGAAACATTAAGTATTCTTCCTTCGTTATTTTTTACAAAATCTTGCAAAAAATAATGAGTTAGAGCAGTTAGTACACTAATGTTTAAATTAATCATATCTAAATCTTGCTCTAATTCTCTTTCATGAAATTTTCCTAGCCCACCAAACCCTGCATTGTTTATTAAATAATCCACTTTTAGTCCAGCAGTTTGGATTTCTTCATAGATTTCTTTGGCTGCATTTGGCTTTGTTAAATCCTTTGGGATTACGAAAACATTGATTTTGTAATTTTCTTCTAGCTCTTTTTTTAATTCGTTTAATTTGTTTTCACTTCTTGCTATTACAATTAAATCGCCTCCTTTTTCTGCGTGTATTTTTGAAAATTCCTTTCCTATTCCGCCACTTGCTCCTGTAATTAATGCTGTTTTGTTCATTGTTATTATTTGTTAGTGAGTACTTACTTTTATGTTGAGATAAATTTTTTTAAACTGAATATTTATGTTTTAAAAATTGTTTGAATTCGTTTTGATTACTAAAATTCCCCTTCAGTATTTCAGTAGAAATTGATTCGAAAGTTTGAATTAAGTGTTGTGCTTCTAAACTGGGTTTTTCATAGTTGAGTTCTAAAAATGCCCAAGTTAATTTTTCAATCAAGGGTTGCATTTTTTTTGGGTTGTTATATTCTTCCTCCCATTTAAGTTTAAATTGAAGTTTCCAATAATCATATTCCGATTTTTTAATTAAAAATGGCAAGTCAATTGTTTTTTTAATTACAGATTTTGCGTCTTTCTGCTTCAATATATCGGCAAACAAATCATTTGCCTTTTCTTCTGCGCTTTCAATTATTGAGTTTAAAAGTCCTTTTTTGTTATTAAAATGTCTAAAAATTAAACCTTCAGAAACCCCTGCTATTTTTGCTATTTTACTTGTTGAAGTAGCGTTAACACCTTCATTTGCAAACAACTCTAAAGCACTCTTTAATATTTTTTCTTTCTTATCTGTCATATATATGTGAGTAATCACTTGCAAATATACGTAGGTTTCTTTAATGCACAATTTTTTTTCCAAATGTTGCCTAACGCTTGATATGAAATCGTTTTAATATTTTATATCTTATGTTAAACGAAGTTATATTTTTTTTCTGATAAAATCAAGTTTCTAAATTTATAGAAATGATATATTTGTTGCAGGAAACACGCATAATTAAATTTTTAATTTCCACTTAAATATTTATACAAATGTTACATTTGATGTTGTATAAATAATAATTGCAGACCCATGAAAAAGGATATCCAAATTCCAAAAGTTGAAGACGTTTACGTTGCTGTTGTAAATGAGTATAACGACATCTATAAAACTCAAGATTGGAATGCTTATATCATCAACGATAAAAATGTTGATTTAGACATGGTTATTATTGTAACTAGCGGTTATTCTGAAGATAAAAAAACAGCGACTTTTAGAAAAAAAATAGACAAACTTCCTAAAAAAAGCTATGCTAAAATTGAGCTGATGCAAGAGGCATTATTTACTATTAATAACGCTTTTAAAGTGTCTTTTTTTGAAGGTAATACTATGTTTGATAAAACTTATTTATTTAGAAAAAACACCATTAATTTTAAGGCTTTACAAACCATCCCTTTAATGGATGTTAAAGGTGTTTTGGTTAAGTAAATTTATAAAATTGTACCTTATTATTTATAATGTTATTTTGCGTTAGGGATTGCAGTGAAAAACCCACAGCGAGGTAAAGAGCGAGGACTTGTAACGAAAAGCCCGACCCTTGGCTAACGCCCATATTAATCTAACCGCTCTGTTAATTTTTTAAAGGTCTTTTTGGGGTCTTTACCTTGGTAAAGTATTTCGTAAACAGCATTAATTATTGGTAATTGGGTTTTTTTAGTGTTTTTTTGGTTTAATACATGGGCACTTTTAGTTGCGTAATACCCTTCGGCAATCATACTCATTTCCATTTGAGCAGATTTTACTGTGTAGCCTTTACCTATCATGTTTCCAAACATGCGGTTTCTGGAAAATGTTGAGTAGCCAGTAACTAATAAATCGCCTAAATAAGCTGAATTATTAATGTTGCGTTTCATTTTGTGCATCTTTTTAATGAAGCGTTTCATTTCCCTGATAGAGTTACTCATTAATACACTTTGGAAATTATCGCCATAACCTAAACCGTGTGCAATACCTGCTGCAATGGCGTAAATATTTTTAAGCATTACGGCGTATTCTACACCAATAATATCATCACTAATTTTAGTTTTTATATAATCGCTAGATAGGTTTTTAGCTATGGCTTTTGCTTTTTTAGCCTCTGAGCATGATATTGTAAGATATGATAAACGCTCTAAAGCTACTTCTTCTGCATGGCAAGGACCAGCAATAACAGCTATATTATCATAAGGGACATTATAAATATTATGAAAATGCTCGCCAACCAATAATCCAGATTCTGGCATAATACCTTTAACAGCAGATACAATTGTTTTATTTGAAATGTTAACTGTTAGTTTTTCTAACTCGCTATGCATAAAAGCAGACGGAATTACAAAAATTAAAACATCGGCATAATCTGCTATCTCGTTAATATCGTTACTTAGTTTTAATTGCTTTAAATTAAACTCAACAGAACTTAAATAATTAGGGTTGTGTTGTTCTTTTAATAAGTACTCTTTAGTGTAAACACTGCGCATATACCATCCCACTTCATTTAAATTTTCGCAAAGCATTTTTACTATAGCTGTTGCCCAACTCCCTGCTCCGAAAACGGCATATTTTAAAGGCTTTTCCATAAAAATAATATTCTTTTCTGTTTCAAAAATACATAAAATATTAATCAATACTCTAGCTTTAAAATATTAGCTTTTTCTTTTTTGGCACGCGTTTTGGAACCTATTGATTATGAACCCTAAAAACGTTTGATTATGAAGACTGTAAAATTACTTTTAAGCTTTGCATTAACAGCTACATTATTTACCTCATGTTATAGAGAGGTTATTGTTGATGATTTTAATGAACCAAGATTGAATATTAACCAGATATTAAATTCCTACGAACTTTGGTATGTAGATATAAACGCCACTCAAGGTTTTGGAGAAACTCCTTTTTTACAAAAAGCCTTCACTATATCTTTTAGAAATGGCGTTGTTTATGCTAACAATAATATAGTTGGTTTAGGGAATAATGGTAATGGTTTTGGAATTGATGTAGGCGAGTATGATGCTTATGATATGATTTTGGATGTATTTCACGACATTGATGGTTTTGAGACTTTTGATGTGTATTTAATTGATAATAATACCATAGAATTATATAACCCGTATAATGATACGTCTTACTTTTTAGATGGTTACCAACGAAGTAATTTTGATTATGATTTTGTTTTTTATGATAACATTCATTATTTCTTACAAGAGTATGAAGCATGGGAAAAAACATATACCAGTACTTTTGGTGCTATTAACGAGTTTGACAACGAAAATTATCTACAGTTTTTAGCAGGTGGGAATGACTCAGAATTTAGAAGCTCTCAGGATGTAAATATTTCAAACCCAAATAATTTATATTGGGATTATATAGGGATTTATGGTGTAGGTAATATAATAGGGAATATGTACTTGAAAACTTTAACATTAGATTATGATTATCTAGGCAATGAATATTTTGAATTGAGCGTTATAAATGATGGAAAGATAGAATTATATCATCCAGCTTCTGAAACTATTTATGAATTTG
Organism: Flaviramulus sp.; assembly: GCA_030731745.1. Classification (GTDB taxonomy): domain Bacteria; phylum Bacteroidota; class Bacteroidia; order Flavobacteriales; family Flavobacteriaceae; genus JANQTJ01. Next base: position 36,486 of record JANQTJ010000031.1, read on the forward strand.
AAGGAAGAGGTTATATTCAATTCTTGAAAAATACAGATACAAAAGGTAAAACTACGACGGTAGATAAAAAACGTAAGTTTAAAAAAGATAAAATTGAAAACCCTAGAGTGAATACCAGGGTTAAATAAAAAGTTTGGTTGGTTATTTAGTTTAGAAACCGTTTAAAGATATTTTTCTTTAAGCGGTTTCTTTTTTTAAGCTCTTGTTTAGTAAGCCCATGGCAACATATAAAACTGGTGAAATTAAAATTTCTTGAACTGTGTGAGCAAAATTTTTAATGTCTCGGCTTAATTCCAATATAAACCAATCAAATAAACCTAAGCTAGTAATTATAATTAATCCAGAAATATGAACAAGATGCCAGATAGAAGACATCCATTTATCTTCTAATTTTCCTAAATGATAAGTGCCAATAAAATAAACGGCTAAAGTAACTCCAAATCTAATGAGGTGAAACGTTAATTTAGGTAATAATAGCCATTCGCCACTTTCAGTAATGAAAAATAGGCCATTCCAAGAGTAAATAATTATTATAAATATAAGTCCTGCAATAAAGCGAAACTTTCCTGATTTATATGGGTTCATTCTATTTTAAACTAATTTTCCTAGCGTAAACCATCCACATTAAAAATGTAGCTGTATATACAGTAGCTTTAAACAAATAATGATGGGCAAAGTCAAAATACGCATGGTAATATTCACGTAAATAAATAAGGCCAGTACATCTAAATATATTAATAATATCTATTAAAACAACACCTATTACAATGTATAAAACTTTACGCCAAAATCTAGAAGGCATACACACTATAAAACCAATATACAAAATCATTAACTCTAAGCCATTACAGATGTCAGCAATATAAAGAACCAACTTATCATGATGAAATATTTGCGAAGCCTTTTGTGTTACCAAACCCTCTCCTTCAATATAGGTAGAAATTTCTGATTTTGATATAAATCCAGACATATCTCTTAAGCCATTTAAAACATATACAGAAGCATTTCCTACGTGTTCTGTTAATGGCTCGTCTAATAACCTAGAATCTGATAGGAATAAACCATAAACCAGCTTCCATATTATAAAAAACAATAAGGCCTTTCCTAAGAAAAGCCTTATTGGTAAAGGGATATCATTTTTAAGCGATTTTAAATCCACTATTATTTATTATCACGTAGTTTTTTAACACCAAAAGCAGCAGCACCCAACAATAAGATACCAAGACCTCCATCTAAAGGCACAGATGTATGACCATTATTATTTTGGTTGTGCCCACAAGTATTAGAGTGTGTATGCCAAAAAGTCCACCATCCTGTTGCATTTGAATTAGTAGGAAAAGTAAACGCAATTACTATGGCAGCTATTGCTATAGTTTTAGATAATGTTTGCTTTGTATTTTTCATTTTTTTTTTTGTTAGATTTATAGCTTTGTAAAGGTAAAAACAATATATGTTGTTTATTAAAATTGTTTATTTTTTTCGATGAAACCTATTTTTTAATCTTTTAAAGACTTATATAATTCGTTAAAATACTTTTTTATTCTATTAAAAAATTTAAAGGATTTAATATTATATTTTTAACTTTAATTAAAGTTCTTGAGTTTGAAAATTTCTTTGAGGTTAATCATGTTTGTTTCTCTTCAATAAATAAGTATTTGTTGTAAAAAAAAAGCCTTTCTTTAAGAAAGGCTTTTATAAAAAGTAATTTTATACTCTTATAATTATTGTTTTTTGTTGTCGCGTAATTTACTAGCTCCGAATGCAGCAGCACCTATTAATAAGATACCTAAACCACCATCTAAAGGAACTGAATCGCCTCCATTGTTGTCGTTAC
>JANQTJ010000031.1:38419-42964 GCA_030731745.1 Flaviramulus sp.
ATTAGAACCACCAGCATAAGTGTTTGTTGCAAGTAATAAACTAAAAAGGATTGTTAAAACTCCTATGTTTTTTTTAAAATTTCCCATTGCGTATTTATATTTAAATTGATTAATAGCGATGTAAAATTAAACCTGTTTGACTAAATATTAATTACTTGTTAGGTTTTTTCGTTAAGATGCTTTTTTTTGCTTTAAACGGCTTTTTTTAATTCGTTTTAACGATTAATTCTACTTGTTAACGCCTTTGTTAATTAGATAGTTAAGTAGAATTAATAAGATTATTTATAAAAATTCATCTCATCAAGGTATTCCCAAACATGTTCTGGGAGTATGGGTTTTATATTTTTATTAGCTTTTATTGCTTTACGAATAAAGGTGGATGAAAGCTCAACAATTGGAGCTTCTATGTGATGTATTTTTTTGTGATTATCAAAAGTAGTTTCCGTTTTATTCTCAGAAATTCTTGGATATACGTAAATGTGATGATTTTTAAGAATTAATTCATAGTTTTTCCATTTATGAAAACTTTTTAAATTGTCTTCTCCCATGATTAAAGCAAATTCATAATCTGGATATTTTTCTTGAAGATATGCAAGTGTATTTACTGTGTAATTTGGCTGAGGTAAATTAAATTCAATATCGCTAGGTTTTAGTTTAGCATAATCTTTAGTAGCACGATATACCATTTCTAAACGTTGATAGTTATCTAGTAAGGTACTTTTTTTTTTGAACGGATTATGAGGCGTAACAACAAACCAAATTTGATCTAAATCACTATACTCTGCCATATGGTTCGCAATAATTAAATGGCCAACATGAATGGGATTGAACGAACCAAAAAACAGACCAACTTTCATGATTAAATGTTTTAAGAATTAATAAAATCACCTACTATTTTTTTAGCATCAATTAATGCTTTATCTAAATCGTCATTTACAATTATAATATCAAATAAAGGGGCAGTTGCTAATTCTGCAGAGGCTTTTGCTACGCGCATATTTATTTTATCTTCAGTTTCAGTTTTACGTTTTTTTAACCTAATTTTTAGTTCATCAATGCTTGGTGGCTTAACAAAAATAGCTATGGTTTGTTCAGGGTATTTTCGTTTTATTCTCAAGCCTCCAGATACATCAATATCAAAAATTACGTTTTTGCCTTGTTCCCAAATCCGTGTTACTTCGGTTTTTAAAGTTCCGTAAAAATTATCTCGATATACTTCTTCCCATTCTAGAAATTCGTCGTTTTTAATTTTGGTTTTAAATTCTTTAGCCGAAAGGAAATAATAGTCTTTTCCATCTTTTTCTGTGCCGCGTTTTTCTCTTGAAGTTGCTGAAATTGAGAATTCTAAATTTAAATTATCTATTCCCAACAAATGTCTAACAATGGTTGTTTTGCCAGATCCTGAAGGTGCTGAAAAAACGATTAATTTACCTACTTTATTGTCTATATTTTGTGTTGCCAATATGTTAAATTGTTTTGTATTGAGATTTTTATTAAACTTTTAAAGAACATTCAAGAGTTGTTCCTTAATCTTCTCAAGTTCATCTTTCATTTGAACAACCAATTGTTGCATGGGCGCATAGTTGCTTTTAGAACCAATAGTGTTTATTTCTCGTCCCATTTCTTGGCTAATAAAGCCAAGTTTTTTTCCATTAGAATCTTTTGAGTTAATACATTCAATAAAGTAATTTAAATGATTTTTTAAACGTACCTTTTCTTCAGTAATATCAAACTTTTCTATGTAATAAACCAACTCTTGTTCAAAACGATTTTCGTCGTATTTTTCTTTTAATTCTTCAACACCTTTTAATAAGCGTTCTCTAACGCCTTCAATACGTTCAGGATCCATTTTTATCACTTGTTCTAACAAATCTTCAATAATAATGATACGATTATTAAAATCTTGCTCTAATACTTGGCCTTCATCTAATCTATGTTTAATTAAATCATCAATTGCAATATTTATTTCTGCTTCAATGGTTTGCCATTCATTTTCATCAATTTCCTCTCTAACGGTATTTAAAGCATCAGGAAAACGTACTGCCATTTTTAGGAGTTCCATATCATTTCCTTCATTCAAAACATTTTTTAATTGTTGCATATATTGTTTAACAACCGGAATATTAATTTGAGTAGAAGTGTCCTCTGCTGTAGCCTCAACATAAATTGAAAAATCAATTTTACCGCGTTCTAATTTATCTGCAAGAATTTTTCTAATTGATAACTCTTTTTCCCTGTAAATAGATGGTGTTCTGGTATTTAAATCTAAACTCTTACTGTTTAAAGATTTAAGTTCTACGGTTATTTTTTTTGTTGGCAACTGTAAAACAGATTTTCCATAACCAGTCATTGAAAATATCATAAACGTTTGTATTTGTTTATACAAAGGTAATTAAAACCTTAAGTTTAGAAAATAAATAAAAAGTGCTGAAAATTTTGAGGGAAAAAGAAGGTATAACTCAGATGATTTCAATTGAAAATATAGTTGAAATACGTAATTTAAGCATTTAAGCTAAGAAATTGATTACAAAATTTTTATTTAATTAATTGTTTATTAACTTTATAAACGTATTAGCAACAAATCATCTTTTCATTAAAAATAATTACTATGAAATCAATTAGCTTAATTTCCACATTTTTAATTTCATTAATTATCTTCTCTCAAAATAATAATCAAATAAAACAATTTTCTTTTACTTCAGAAGGACTAAATACTAATGAAATTGAAGTAAAAATGAAAGGAATGGATAAAGAGGATTTAATAGAGAAAGCTAAAAAATGGATTAAAGAGAAGTATGGAAATTTGGATGTTATTAATAAACAAATTGATACTGGTAAAGAAACTGATGAAGTTGAAAAAGGCAAAAAAGACAAAAAAATTAATTTTGATGGTTTTACAGATAATGCCATATGTTTTGGTTTAAATTCTGATTATAGTTGTTTTGATGCCATTTATGAAATTGAATTAGAATTTGATGATGATGAGTATATATTTATCATTGATAAGTTGGAATATGAAATTCCGGGGAATAAAAAAGACCAAAAAATTAAATTAAATAAAAGTGATTTTCATTATAAAGATGGAGATTTAATAGTAGGTTATGAAAAAGTACCAACTCAAATTGAAAATTTATTCAATAATTTGAATAAGAGTTTGTTTAACTATTTATCAGATTTTGAGCAAGAAACAGAGTGGTAAAAACTAAATATTTTGTTTAAAATAGAAAAGGCTTTATCAATAAGATAAAGCCTTTTGTACTCAAGGTGGGAATCGAACCCACACTCCGAAGAACCGGATTTTGAATCCGGCGCGTCTACCAATTCCGCCACTTGAGCTAATTTTGGATAGCAAAAATATATATTTTTTCTAGATTATTCATAAAAATACTAGGCAATATACTTTTCAGGTTAAAATAATTGTATAAATTTGCACCTCGTTAAAAATAACATCGTGCTTGCACACTCAAAAACAATAAGTTAAGTATGCCAATTGTAATCACAGAAGCTAAAATTTTTGCATGTACACAAAGTAAAATTCTTGGTGAAAAAATAGCAAAGTCTTTTGGTGCAGAATTGGGTAATGTAATTACTTCAACTTATAGCGATGGGGAGTTTCAACCTTCTTACGAAGAATCTATCCGTGGGACAAGAATTTTTATAATTGGTTCTACAAATCCTGGTCCAGAAAACTTAATGGAAATGTTGTTAATGATAGATGCTGCTAAACGTGCATCTGCCAGACACATTACAGCTGTTTTGCCTTATTTTGGTTGGGCTAGACAAGATAGAAAAGATAAACCAAGAGTACCTATTGCAGCAAAATTAGTTGCTAAAATGCTGGAAGCAGCAGGTGCTACTCGTATTATTACCATGGATTTACATGCTGATCAAATTCAAGGATTTTTTGAAAAACCAGTAGATCATTTGTTCGCTTCAACCATCTTTTTGCCATATTTAAAAAGCTTAAACTTAGATAATCTAACCATAGCATCACCAGATATGGGGGGGTCTAAGAGAGCCTATGCATACTCTAAAGCTTTAGAAAGTGATGTAGTAATTTGTTACAAGCAACGTGCTAAAGCTAATATTATTTCTCACATGGAACTTATTGGAGATGTTACAGGTAAAAATGTTGTGTTAGTAGATGATATGGTTGATACAGCTGGCACCCTAACAAAAGCAGCCGATTTAATGATGGAACGTGGAGCGTTAAGTGTTAGAGCTATTTGTACCCACCCTATACTATCTGGAAAGGCATACGAAAACTTAAATAATTCTAAATTAGAAGAACTTATAGTAACAGACTCTATTCCAATAAAGCCATTAAGTGATAAAATTAGAGTTTTAAGTTGTGCTGATTTATTTGCAGAGGTTATGGATAAAGTCCATAATAATCAATCAATTAGTTCAAAGTTTGTGATGTAAATCACTCATAAAAGAGAATATTAATAATTATATAAAAATAGAAAATGAAATCAATTACAATCAAAGGATCTCAAAGAGAAAGCGTGGGCAAAAAAGCAACAAAAGCCTTACGTAATGCTG
>JANQTJ010000032.1 GCA_030731745.1 Flaviramulus sp.
TTTTTTGCTTATTAGTGAAATATTAAGGTTTTTGATAAGTTAAGCTTTTTTGAATTATTCTTTATCTTTTATAATCTAAACATAAGTATAGGAATAGTACTATATTTATAGTTTCTATTTATGCTTTTATATTTCTGAAACGTTTAGTGATATTTCAATTTTTCTTTAACTTCAAAATTTTTTTTATGAATCATAATTTGTAATAAATAAAATTTTGTAGGATGAATTATCTTCTTGATTTTAAGAAAAATAGTAAAAAAAAATCCCGTAAACAATTAAGTTTCGGGATTTTTTGTGGTACCTCCAGGAATCGAACCAGGGACACAAGGATTTTCAGTCCTTTGCTCTACCAACTGAGCTAAGGTACCTCGCTAAAGAGTTTGCAAATATATATTCATTTTTGCTATTCGCCAAAATAAAATTGGAAAAAATAGTATTTCTTTTTTATTTAATTTGAAAGGGCTTGTATGTGCTTATAAATTAACAAAATATGTTAAATAGGAATATACTTTATATATGGTTTTATAAATTTACATACATTATTTAGATTTATGAACTTAATTATAGACGTTGGAAATTCTTTTGTAAAGATGGCTCTTTTTGAAGAAGATAAGCTTATATTAAAGGAAGTTATATGTGTTAAAGAGATTGTTAAATTTACATTAAAAATAAAAAACAATTATCCGTTAATTAAAAATGGGATAGTTTCATCTGTAGGCAAACTCAAAAAAGAAGATATTGTTACAATAAGCAAATGTTTCTATTTATTTGTTTTAGATTCTCAAACTAATTTACCATTTATAAATTTGTATACTACTCCAAAGACTTTAGGAGTTGATAGAATGGCTTTAGTTTGTGGTTCTATCAAAAAATTCCCAAATCAAAATGTACTAGTTATAGATGCTGGTACTTGTGTAACTTATGACTTTGTAAACTCTAAAAATGAATATTTAGGTGGAGCCATATCTCTGGGTATACAAATGCGTTATAAGTCATTACATACTTTTACTGCAAAATTACCGTTTTTAGAATTGAAAATACCCCTAGATATTATAGGTAAATCTACTCAGGAATCTATACATTCTGGTGTTGTTTTTGGTATTTTAAATGAAATTGATGGAGTTATAGAAACTTATAAACTTAAATATCCAGATTTAACAGTTATTTTAACAGGTGGGGATGCGAAATTCTTGTCTAAACAATTAAAAAGTAGCATATTTGCCCATCCTAATTTTCTTTTAGAAGGATTGAACTATATTTTACAATTTAACACAAACGAATGATAAAAAAACTTGTATTAGTTTTTATTGCATTAATTGCAATTCAGAGTTATGGGCAAGAAGGTACTGCTTCTCCTTACTCATTTTACGGCATTGGAAGCTTGAAATTTAAAGGTACAGTAGAAAATAGAAGCATGGGAGGTTTAAGTATTTATACAGACAGTATTCATGTAAACCTACGAAACCCTGCTTCTTATGCTGGGGATAATTTAGCTATTTGGGGAAACGAAAGTAGGCCAGTTAAATTTGCTGTAGGAGGAAGTTATAATAGTTCTAGTTTAGAAAGTAATTCTGAGAGCGATAGAGCAAATTCAACTACGTTTGATTATTTAGCTTTATCTTTTCCTGTTGGAAAATTTGGATTTGGATTTGGAATATTACCGTTCACCTCGGTTGGCTATAAATTAGAAGGCCTAAATACTGAAGGTGATATTGAAAATAGATTTAGGGGTGAAGGTGGACTAAACAAAGTTTTTTTTGGTTTAGGTTATCAAATATCCAAAGGCTTTAGTGTTGGTTTAGATATTCATTACAATTTCGGTAATGTTCAAAATAGTACTATAGAATATCAATATGATAATGGTATTCCAACTCAATATCAATCTCGTGAAAGTAATAGATCTGATTTAAGTGGATTAAACTTAAATTTAGGTTTTTCCTACAAAACGATTTTAAATAAAAATCTTGAATTAACTTCTGGAATTACTTATAGTCCGCAAAGTAGTTTAACATCAATAAATGAAAGAACTTTTTCAACTATAACTATAAGTTCTACAACTGGTGAAGAATTTGAATTTAATTCAATTGAGGCAGATTTGGAAGCAAACGGATTATCAGTGACTGATTTAATAATACCTTCCAAATTATCATTTGGAGCTGGTATTGGCAAACCTAGAAGTTGGTTTATTGGTGCAGAATACACAACTCTCAAAACAAGTAATTTTTCAAATGACTTGTATAGTAATTCAGCCACTAGATATGAAGATGGTTCAACTATTTCTTTAGGAGGTTTTTATATTCCAGACTATAGCTCATTTACAAGTTTTTTTAAAAGAGCTGTTTATAGAGCAGGGATTCGTTTTGAAAAAACTGGTTTAAATTTAAATAATCAATCAATTGATGAGTTTGGCATATCTTTTGGTTTAGGATTACCAGTTGGAGACACTAGATTGCTGTCAAATGTAAATTTAGGCTTTGAAATTGGAAAAAGAGGCACTAAAAGTGCTAATTTAATACAAGAGAATTTTATTAATTTTCAAATAAGTTTATCTTTGAACGATAGATGGTTCCAAAAAAGAAAATATGACTAACAGCATAAATTTATTAACATGAAAACGAAGATTACATTATTATTTACATTATTATTTATTGGGTTAAACTTAGGCTTTGCACAACAAGATGAAGAGTGCATGACTAAACTCTCAATATTCCATGAGTATGTTAAGGCAAAAAATTACGATGCTGCATATGAGCCATGGATGGATGTAAGAAAAAAATGTCCAAAATTTAATAATGCCATATATGTAGATGGTGAGAAAATTTTAGAGCACAAAATTGATAATTCAACGGGAGAGGAAAAAGAGGCTTTTGTAAATGATTTGATAAAATTATGGCAAGAGAGAGGTGAACATTTTGCTAGTAAAACTCCAAAAGGAGAATATGCTGCTCAAGCTTGTCAGTTATTGTATGATAATAAATACATTATGCACAAAAGTACTGAAGAACTTTATGCTTGCTTTGATGAAGCATATCAGTTAGATAAAGCAACATTTACAAATCCTAAAAGCCTTTACACTTACTTTTCTTTAATGGTTGATTTGTATGATGCTAAGAAAAAAACGGCTAGTGAGTTATTTAATAAATATGATGATGTAGTAGAAAAGGTTGAAGATGAAGTAAAAAATTACTCTGAAAATTTAAACCAACTGATTGAAAAAGAAGAGGCTGGTACAGCCTTATCAAAGAAGGAAAGTCAATACAAAAGACAATACGAAAGTTATTTAAAAGCTTATGACCAAATATCTGATGGTATTGATAAAAAATTGGGAGATAGAGCTAATTGTGAAAACTTAATTCCGCTTTACGAAAAAGATTTTGAAGAAAACAAAACCAATTCACTTTGGTTGCAAAGAGCAGCTGGAAAAATGTCAGAGAAAGAATGTACTGATGATCCATTGTTCTTTAAATTAGTAAATGCTTATCATGAATTAAGTCCATCGGCTAACTCAGCATATTACTTAGGGATATTAAAAGATAAAGAAGGAAAATCAAATGAAGCTATAGAATTTTATAAACAAGCTATTTCATTAGAAACAGATAATTTCAAAAAATCTAAACTTAACAATAGAATTGGATTGAAATTAAAATCTAAAGGTAGTTATGGACAAGCAAGAACCTTCTTTAGAGAAGCAATTAGATTAAACCCTTCTAATGGTCGTCCATACTTATCAATAGCTGCAATGTATGCCGCAAGTGCTAATGATTGTGGAGATACAACATTTAATAAAAGAGCTGTTTACTGGTTAGCGGCTGATGAAGCTAAAAAGGCAGCCCGTGTAGATCCAACTTTATCAAGTGCAGCAGGACAATCTGTAGCAAATTATTTAGCTAAAGCGCCTCAAAAATCAGAAATTTTCAGCTGTGGTTGTTCAGGTCAAGTTATAAATATTGGTTGTTGGATTGGAGCTTCTGTTACAGTGCCACAGATTTAATGAAAAAAAATAATATATACTATTTGGTAAACATAGTCACAATAATTATTGTGACTATGTTTTTTTCATGTAATAATAACTTTAAAGAAGTACAGAAAATAGGGATATCTGAAAATGAACCAATCGGTATTGATTATAATATCAATTTAAAATATACAGATTCTGGTAGAGTGACCGCTAATTTAATAAGTGCTAAAACTTTGGATTATTCAAATAGAAATTTTCCATTTAGGGAATTCACAGAAGGTGTCATACTTTATATATATGATAGTGACAACAAAAAAAGTACTATTGTTGCTGATTATGCTATAATTTATACACAAACTGATTTGATTGATTTACAAAACAATGTTTTAATTACAACTCACGATAACCAAGTTTTAAAAACTGAGCAGTTGTTTTATGATCAAAAAAAGGAGTGGTTATATACCAATAAACCTGTATCTTTTAAAACAGACCAAGATATTATTGATGGTAATGGTTTTGACTCTAATTCTAAATTTACAAATGCTGAAGTACTCGAGGTTACAGGAATAATTACTCTTGAAGATTAATCTAAAATTATCTTTATCAAATTTAATTATCTTTACATTTAAAAAAATTAATAAATCACAGATGAAATATTATAAGATTTTTCAATATGCTTATTTAGTCTTTGCTGCATTATTTATTTTCGACGGTTTTTCTAAATTTAATGATGGAACAAATGCATCCTATATTTCCTTATCACTAGCAGCTTTAGCTGTCTTTATGTTTTTCTTCAGAAGAAAATTTAGCAAAAAATTTGAAGATAGAAACAATTCTAAATAGATGGGCATTTATGTAATTATCATAGTTGTATGCCTAGTTCTATCAGCCTTTTTTTCTGGGATGGAGATTGCTTATGTTTCATCAAATAAAATCCATATTGAAATAGAAAAAAAACAAGATGGGATTTTAGCTAAAGTATTAAGTATGTTAACTGCAAAACCATCAAAATTTATTGCAACTATGCTTATTGGTAACAATATAGCATTAGTAGTTTATGGTTTTTTTATGGGTGATTTATTGGTAAATTGGTTTCAATCAATGTTACCATCTTCTAATGAAATTTTAAATTACTTATTAATCGATTTAAGTTTATTAACTCAAACGATTTTATCTACCTTATTGATATTAATAACTGCCGAATTTTTACCCAAAGTATTTTTTCAAATATATTCTAACACCTTGATAAAAGCTTTAGCAATACCAGCTTATTTTTTTTATATTTTATTTACATGGGTTTCTAATTTTGTTATTTGGATTTCAGATTTTGTTCTTAAACATTTGTTTAAAACTGAAGGGGATCAAATTCAATTGGCTTTCACTAAAGTAGAATTAGGTAATTATATTAGCGAGCAAATGGAATCTGTTGAAGCGAATGATGATGTTGATACCGAGATTCAAATTTTTCAAAATGCTCTCGAATTTTCTGAAGTAAAAGCTCGAGAAGTTATGGTTCCAAGAACTGAAATTATCGCGGTTGAAATTAATAATTCTATAAAATCTTTAAATGCTCTTTTTACAGAAACTGGTTGTACTAAAATTTTAGTTTATAAAGAAACTATAGACGATATATTAGGATATGTACATTCATTTGAATTGTTTAAAAAACCAGAGAGTATAAAAGCTATGATGCTTCCTGTAGAGTATGTTCCTGAGACAGTACTTGTAAAAGACGTTTTAAGTGTGCTTACAAAAAAAAGAAAGAGTATAGCTGTAATATTAGATGAATATGGAGGTACATCTGGAATTATGACAGTTGAAGATATTATAGAAGAATTGTTTGGTGAAATTGAAGACGAGCACGATTCTGTCGATTTAATTGAAGAAAAACTGGATGATACAACTTTTAAGTTTTCAGCAAGATTGGAAGTCGATTATGTAAATGAAGCTTTTAAAATAAATCTTCCAGAAAGTGAAAATTATGAAACCCTTGGAGGACTTATTGTTCATTACACAGAAGAGATTCCAAGTAAACATGAAATTGTTAAAATTGATAACTTTCAATTCACTATTTTAGAAGTATCAAATACTAAAATTGATATGGTCGAACTTAAAGTTTTATTAGAAGATTAAAATACCTATAACTTCTTTTATTATTGAAGAGAAAATGGTATTTTCGCGCACGATATTTTTCATCAAAAAATAATAGATACCAACTTAACAAATAACCCCGATAGGGTTTATAAAAAATAATTTACAAATGGCAGTTTTAAATAAGATAAGACAACGTTCACTATTCTTAATATTAATCATCGCATTAGCATTATTCTCATTCGTTTTGGCAGATTTGTTTAAAAACAGTGATGCGTTAACAGCTAAATCTCAAAATATTGTAGCAACCATAAATGGTAAAGACTTATCTCGTGAAGATTTCTTGCAAAAAGTAGAGGTGGCTCAAAGACAAATGGGACCAAATGCAACCAATACTCAAGTTATGAATAGAGTTTGGGATCAAGAAGTTAGACAGGCAGTAATGGAAACTCAATATGAGGAATTATCAATTTCAGTAGAAAAAGATCAAATGAGAGATCTTTTAAAAACGGCTTTAGCTACGAGTCCTGAGTTTTTAAATGAAGCAGGTATTTTTGATGAAAACAAACTTAATGAGTATATAGCTAACTTAAAAGAAACATCTACAGTTGGTTATGAGAGTTGGATTAATTATGAGAAACAAGTTGCTTCAAATGCATTACAACAAAATTATTTTAATTTAGTAAAGGCAGGTTTAACAGGCACATTAGCAGAAGGTGAATTAGATCATAAACTAGAAGGGAATAAAGTCGATATTAAGTATGTTCAAGTTGCCTATTCTTCAATTCCAGATAGTACAGTAACAGTTTCTAAATCTGATATTTCAAATTATATTAAATCAAATAAAAAGAAGTATGAAGTTGATGCTTCTAGAGATATTAGGTTTGTTGAGTTTAAAGAAGTAGCCTCAATTGAAGACGAAAATAATATAAAAGCAGAATTAGAAACTTACGTTAATGGAAGATTTGTTGATCAAACTGGCAGAAAAGATACTATCGTTGCTTTTTCGCAAGTTAAAAATAATGAAGAGTATATAAATGCTATTGCTTCCTCCGATATTAAGTTTAATAATCGTTATGTTTTTAAATCTGGATTACCAATACCTTTTGCAGATAGTATTTATAAATTAAATGAAGGAGAGGTTTTTGGACCATACAAAGACAACGGATATTTTAAAATCTCTAAAGTAATAGCTGTAAAACAAATCCCGGATTCAGCTAAAGTAAGACACATTTTATTGCCTTTTATAGGTGCACAAAGTGCTGGTCCAGACGTTAATCAAACAGAAGCCGAAGCAAAAAAAACAGCTGATAGTTTATTAACAATATTAAAATCAAATAAATCTAAATTCACAGAATTTGTAACTGCGTTCTCATCAGATCAAGGAAGTGTTGCTAATGAAGGTCGTTACGATTGGCATCCTTATAACACGATGGTTCCAGAATTCAATGATTTTGAATTTGAAGGCAAAGTAGGTGATTTAGGTGTTGTTAAAACTATTTTTGGATTTCATATTATAGAAATTGAAGGACAAAAAGATAAAAACAAAGCAGTTCAAGTTGGTACAATTGCAAGAGTTATAGAGCCATCTGAAACTACAAGTGATAAAGTCTTTAGAGATGCCTCTAACTTTGAGATAAATGCTAGTAAAAGTGATTTTGATGCATTAGCACAAGAATCTAATTATGTAGTTAGACCTGTAAATGGTATTAAAGTTTTAGATGAATCTATTCCCGGTGTTGGAAATCAAAGACCAATTGTACGTTGGGCTTTTGAAGAAGAAACTAATGTTGGAGATTTAAAACGTTTTAATGTATTAGGGGGTTATGTTATAGCTCAATTAGTGGCTAAACATGAAGAAGGATTAATGTCTGTTGAAGATGCTACTGCTTCAGTTTTGCCAATTATAAGAAACGAGAAAAAAGCTAAAATTATAAGAGATAGAGTTTCGGTATCAACTTTAGAAGATTTAGCTGCTGCTGAAAGTACGTCTGTTAAGACAGCAACAGGTATCAACATGAAAAATCCAACCATTTCAGGTGCTGGGAGAGAACCTATAATAGTTGGTTCAGCTTTTGGTTTAAATGAAGGAGAAACTTCAAAATTAATTGATGGTACTAATGGTGTATATATGTTGCTAGTTACTAAAGTTATTCCTGCTGTAGCTTTAGATAATTATCAAGCTGCCGCCAATAGAGTAGAACAGCAAAAAGCAAGTGCAGTTAATACTAAGTTATATAATGCGCTTAAAGATGCTGCGAAAATTGAAGATAATAGAGCCAAAACACAAGTTCAATAAAACTACTTAATTATTTAAGAAGCCTCGTTTAGCGAGGCTTTTTTTATTGTTTTTGGTTATTATTTAATAAAAACTGTTGATAACTTAACTGTAAGTTTTCTATCAAAAATCCTACTTTTGTTAAGATTAAAAGAGAATAGATTATGTCTGAAATTATTGAAAAAGTAAAATGTTTAATAATAGGTTCTGGTCCTGCAGGTTACACTGCAGCTATTTATGCGGCAAGAGCAAATATGAAACCTGTTTTATATCAAGGAATGCAACCAGGGGGACAATTAACAACAACTAATGAGGTTGAAAATTTCCCAGGTTATCCAGATGGTGTTACTGGGCCAGAAATGATGGTGCAATTGCAAAAACAAGCACAACGTTTTGAAGCTGATATTCGTGATGGTTGGGTAACAAAGGTTGATTTTTCTGGAGAGATTCATAAAGTATGGGTTAATGAAATTAAAGAAATTCATTGTAACACTATTATTATTTCAACAGGTGCATCCGCCAAATATCTAGGATTAGAATCTGAGCAAAAATATTTAAGTTTAGGAGGAGGTGTTTCTGCATGTGCGGTTTGTGATGGATTCTTTTATAGAAATCAAGAAGTAGTAATAGTTGGAGCAGGAGATTCAGCTTGTGAAGAAGCACATTATTTATCTAAACTTTGTAAAAAGGTTACTATGTTAGTAAGAAGAGATGAATTTAGAGCTTCTAAAATTATGGCAGACAGAGTTAAAAAAACAGAAAACATAGAAATTTTATTTAATACTGAAACAGATGAAGTATTAGGTGATGGACAAGTAGTCACAGGAGTTAGGGCTATTAATAATTTAACCAAAGTTAAACACGAAATACCAGTAACAGGATTTTTTGTCGCTATTGGTCATAAACCTAATACTGATATTTTTAAAGGCTTTTTAGAATTAGACGAAACGGGTTATATAATTAACAAACCTGGAACCTCAAAAACCAACATTGAAGGTGTTTTTGTTTCTGGTGATGCAGCAGATCATGTCTATAGACAAGCTATTACAGCTGCTGGAACAGGGTGTATGGCAGCTTTAGATGCAGAGCGTTATTTAGCGGCAAAAGATTCCACTTTTGAGGTGTCAACTTCAACATATAATTGAAAAACAATAAAATATCAAAAGAGTCAAAGCTATTTCCTTTGGCTCTTTTTATTTTGTAATATTTATGA
Organism: Flaviramulus sp.; assembly: GCA_030731745.1. Classification (GTDB taxonomy): domain Bacteria; phylum Bacteroidota; class Bacteroidia; order Flavobacteriales; family Flavobacteriaceae; genus JANQTJ01. The sequence continues at coordinate 9,541 of JANQTJ010000032.1, forward strand.
AAAATGTTTTCTTTGAAAATTATTTTTCAAATCGGGATGTGGCGCAGTCCGGTAGCGTACACGGCTGGGGGCCGTGTGGTCGCAGGTTCAAATCCTGTCATCCCGACGAACCTAGTTTCAGAATATATCAAAACACTGTTAATTACATGATTATCAGTGTTTTTCATTTTATATGATCTCAAATGAATTCATATAAAATCAACTAAAAGGTGTACGATTCGGTGAATCATTTATTACAATAATTGTTGTAGTTTTAAAGAACGTTTAGAAGCAATTTGAAGTTTGTTTTACAAATCAATTTGTTTAACTAAATACTTTTAAAATGCAGACAAACACTACATTTTCAATAATTTTCTTTACGAGAAAATCATCAGCTAGGATAGATAAATTATCAATTTATACTCGTATAACTGTTAACGGAAAACGTTCAGAAATTAGTTTAAAAAGAAGTGTTCTGGTGAACGATTGGGATAATAATAAAGGTAGATGTAGGGGAAATACAACAAAAATAAGATTTTTAAATGCTTATTTGGATGAAGTGTATAATCAATTGCTTGATTGCCACAAACAATTATTTGAAGAGGGCAAAATGGTATCTGCTAATGCAATTAAAAGACGATATTTAGGCGAGGATGATAATCATAAAACATTAAAAGAACTTATAACGTATCATAATACCAATATGATCAGTGTATTAAAGTTTGGTACCATGAAAAATTATTATACCACAGAAAAATATCTACATAAATTTTTAAGCGAAATTTTAAAAGTTGATGACATCTATCTAAAACAGTTAAATTATCGCTTTATCTGTGATTTTGAACAATACCTACGAAAGTACAAAAATACAAAAAAGGAACTCTCTTTAACTAACAATGGCGTTATGAAACATTTAGAGCGGTTTAAGAAAATGATTAATCTAGCCTTTAGGTTAGAATGGATTCCTAAAAATCCTTTTATGCAGTTCCAATTGAAGTTTAATAAATTTGATAGACAATATCTTTCTGAACGGGAACTTGAACTTATCGAGAATACCCATTATAATAACGAACGTTTAGAAAGGGTTAAAGATTGTTTTGTATTCTCATGTTATACAGGGCTATCTTATATTGATGTAAAGGGGCTCACCTCGAATCAAATAGTAAGGGGGATAGACGGTAACCATTGGATATTCACTAAACGGGAAAAAACGAATGCGATGGTCAAAATACCCATCTTACCTAAAGCTCTTGAGATTATATATAAGTATAATACTGCTTGTGAAAAGATAAAAAACAAAATATTGTTACCCCTTTATTCAAACCAGAAAGTAAATTTGTATTTAAAGGAAATAGCAAAAGATTGTAGTATTAAAAAAAATATTTCTTTTCATGTTGCAAGACATACGTTTGCTACAACTGTTATGTTATCCAATGGAGTTCCTATTGAAACGGTTTCAAAATTACTTGGTCATACTAAATTAACCACTACTCAAATATATGCCAGGGTTGTAGAAACGAAAATAAGTGAAGATGTACAAAACCTGTTAATACGATTTGAAAGAAAAGCTCAAAAGCGAATGGAAATTGTAGAGGGCTAAAAATCCGTTTTTAAAACTATGGATTTAGAGGCTGGGTATTTTATAAGTATTAACGTATCAGTTCTAATTTGAGTGCGGAGAATCCATAGTTTTGAAAATGAACCAAACTCGCCTAAGCGAGTGCGGTAGGTCAAATATCAATCTTTTTTTAATTCATTTTTTATAGAGTTGAATTCTTGAATGGATAGTTTTAAAGAATAATAATTTGAACCAAAAGTATTCTTGACTAGCTTAGTGTTATTGAGGAGACCATCAACTTTATGCTTAAGTTTAGTCAGTTTATGATTATTTTTATAATAGGCTTTACGATAATAATTAAGTTCTTCATTATCATTTATCAGAGCAGGTTCAATAAGTACTTTTTTTTCTTTGAGTAATGGTTTTTTTCTTTCATTCCTTCAAATAGAGAATCCAATATTTTCTTTGTTGGTTTTAATTGTGTCTCTTCAACATTTCTGAATATTGCAATTACGGCATCTATGCGTTTATTAATTCTATTGTATACAGAAGTCATATTTTCGTTTAAAATATCATAAGGAGATAAATCATTATCTTCAAAAAAAGCGATCATAAAATCTAAAGTTTCAGAGTAGCTAGGACTTGTTTTATTAGAATATTTTTTAAATTTATCAATAGTTTTCTTCTTTAACCGAATGGTATTAAAATCATCCATAATTTATGAGATTGTTACAATGAAACATTGATTTTACTGGGGTTAAAGTTAAATTTACTACAAAAAAATGAAATAGCAGCAATTAAATTTTTTTTAATTAACTGAAATACAGTAAGATATGAATTAGTAACATCGCGCAGCGTGTTACCCTCTTGCTATTCCCCCCTTAGTTTTACAAACACGATTTATTTAGGGATTATTTATCTGTTAGTGAGTTGCAGTAATTGTTAACTTTCTATCGGGAAATACTCTTTACTCTTGTTAAGAGTGATCAAAAAAAATAAATTAGCAATTATTAAGATACTTTTTAATTTAGACGCTTCACTTTTTAATTTAGACGTTTCACTTTAAAATTTCAATACAATTTTAAACCTAAACATACTTTTGGTTCAGAATCGTTAGAAAAATAAAATTTTAAGTTTTAGAATTATGAGTAAAAAAATAAGATTAGTAGCACTAATGAGTGTTTTAGGATTGTTTTTTGTTACTGAAAAACTAAATGCGCAAAGAGTCGTGGTCAGAACACCAAGAACAGTCGTAACAACACCAAGAGTAGTTTACACACGTCCTGCCCCAAGTGTAAGAGTTGTAAGAACATTACCTGCAAGAGCAGTTGTTGTAAATTATGGTGGTTTAAGATACAGTTATTATAACGGTTTGTATTATCGATACCTCAATGGTGCTAACATAGTTGTTAATCCGCCAATAGGAATTGCTATTGAAACATTACCCATAGGGTATAGTGAAGTGGTTGTAGGTACTGATATTTATTACTTTTATAGTGGAAATTTTTATGTAAAAGATAATAAACAATATAAAATAGTGAAAGCACCTTTAAATGCTATTGTTTATGAATTACCTGATGAGGCAGAAAAGCTAAAAATTGATGGGGATATTCACTATCAATATAATGAGACACTCTATAAGAAGGTAAAAACAGTTGGCGGTAATGCATATAAAGTTGTTGGTGAAATTGAAGAATGAAAATTGTAATAATTGATGAAATGAAAAAAATTAAATATATATTAGTTTTAGCAGTAGTGGCTTTAATAGGCACAACTGCAATGGCACAAGAAAAAGAATTCACGGAAGAGCAAAAGGCTCAAATGGAAGCACAACTTACAACGTATTTCGAAAAGTTGAATTTATCAGAAGAACAAAAGCCAAAATTTGAGGAAATCACTAAAAAGTATGGCAAACAGCTTATGGATTTAAAAGAAAGTAACAAAGGCAGATTAGCAAAGTACAAAGAATTCAAGGCGATTAATGAAAATAGAAATGCCGAGATGAAACCTTTACTTTCTAGAGAACAATACGACAGCTATCAAGAGATACAAGAGGAAATGCAGCAGAAAATGAAAGAAAAACGTAACGGTAAAAGTTAGAATCGTTAAATTTAAAGGCTTAGCAAGCCTTTTTTCTGTGAATGAATACAAAAAGACTCATACTTATTATAGCTATTAGCTTTTCACTTTTGGTAAACATACCAAGAATTGTCTTTTTATTTGGCATTGAAGACCAAGTATTGGCTAGCCTAATGGAAGTCTCTTGGCAAGATACAATCTTTAGGGTTTTTATGCATATTGGCTTTTGCTATACAGTACTTATGTTCAACTTAATTTGGTGGCAAAAGTTCAGTGCTAAATATCAGCTTTTCGTCTCAATCGCTATTACGCTCGTTATTTTATTGGTATGGCTGTTACTTTTTGAATTGATAGACAATTTCGTTTACGGCTATTATGAATATTCTATTAATCCCCGAATCAATAGATTCGTTTACCTCTTTGTCATGATAATGCTATTGGTAATTAGTAAAGCGATACAACTTAACAACCAATCCAAGCTCAATCTTATTGAAAAAGAAAAATTAAAACGACAAAGCCTTCAGAATGAATTAGCAGCTTTGCGAAATCAGGTAAATCCCCATTTTCTGTTCAACTCATTAAATTCCTTAAGTTTGTTGGTGCGAGAAGACCAAAAGGCTGCAGGAACATTCATTAACAAACTATCTTTTCTGTACAGATACATTTTGCAAAGTAAGGATCAAAATCTGGTTACAGTAATGGAAGAAGTAAAGTTTTTAGAAAGTTATATTCACCTCATAAAGCAGCGTTATCAAGATAATTTTGAAGTAGCCATTAACATTGATGAAAAGCTGTTTCAAAAAAAAATTCCAACTCTGGCGTTGCAATTGCTTATGGAAAATGCAATAAAGCACAACGAAATTTCAAATGATAACCCATTATTTGTAGAGGTATTTGATAAAGATGGAATGCTGATAGTAAAAAACAAATTACAAATAAGAACTGGTCATGTTGAAAGCACCAATACTGGCTTGAGTAACTTAAATACCAGATTTAAACTACAGACGAATCAGGAAATTGAGATTTTTAAAGATAAAGCACATTTTATAGTAAAGATACCCATCATATGAATGTTGTAATTATAGAAGACGAGAAAACCGCTGCAAAAAACCTACAATATCTATTATCAGAAGTGGATGCTTCTATTCATGTTGATAAGGTTATAGATACAGTTTCTGGAGCGGTAGATTTTTTTTCTGAAGAAACCAATATCGAATTAGCCTTTTTCGATATTCATTTAGCAGACGGTATCTCGTTTGAAATCTTTGAAAAAGTCCAAGTCCCCTTGCCGGTTATATTTACTACTGCTTATGATGAGTATGCCCTAAGAGCCTTTAAGGTAAACAGTATAGATTATTTGCTAAAGCCAATAGATGAAGGCGAGCTGAAAGAGGCCATTAACAAATTTAAATCAAACAAAAGAACGAATCCAAAAATTGAGCAATTCCAGCAAATGCTACAGATGCTACATGTAGAAAGTAAGACTTACAAAACCACATATCTTGTACAACAGCGAGATACTTTAATTCCTTTACCTATTAATGATGTCGCATATTTTACTATTGATGCAGGAATTGTGAAAGCCATTACTTTGACAAA
>JANQTJ010000033.1 GCA_030731745.1 Flaviramulus sp.
CCTTGGGAATGGCATCAACAAATTATGGAAGTTGCTGAGCAAGAAGGATTAATCTGTTTTTCGTCTCCTTTTGATCCAACTTCTGTTGAGTTTCTGGAAACATTAAACGTTCCTGCATATAAAATTGCATCCTTTGAAATTACTGATATTCCACTAATTGAATTAATTGCATCCAAAGGAAAACCAGTAATTATTTCAACAGGAATTGCAGAACAAGAAGATATAGAATTGGCCTTAGATGCTTGCTATAGAATGGGCAATTATGACATTGCGTTGTTAAAATGCACCTCCAGTTATCCTGCTCCTATTGAAGAAGCAAATATGTGTATGGTAAAAGATTTGGCAGAACGTTACAATGTTATTAGCGGATTATCAGACCATACAATGGGAAATATTGTGCCCATTGTAGCAACAGCATTTGGTGCTAAAATTATTGAAAAACATTTTATTTTAGATCGTTCAATTGGTGGTGCAGACGCCTCTTTTTCAATGAACGAAGAAGAGTTTACATCCATGGTAAAAGCAATAAGAGAAGCTGAAAGTGCTATTGGTTTAATTGACTATACTTTAACCGAAAAACAACGAAGTGGAAGAGATTTTTGTCGTTCTTTATACATTGTAAAAGATGTAAAAGCAGGAGAAGTTTTAACCAAAGAGAATGTGCGTTCTATAAGACCAGGATTTGGAATGCATCCAAAACATTATCAAGAAATTCTTGGGAAAAGAGTGAATATTGATATTGAGCGAGGAACTTCATTAACTTTTGATGTTCTGAATAAATAAAAAGTAGTAAATTAATAAACCAAATGAAATTGAAAGTAATTGGATTAAAAATCAATCTAATAAATAATCTGGTGAAAATGATAATCACTAGTTGTATTTTTTGTTCCATACTTTCATGTGGTTCTCAAAATTTTGATGAGGATAAAACCACAGAACAAATTTTTATAAACAGAATTGCTTATGAAGAAGGGAGACACAAAGCTTTTACAGATATTACCTTTTTTGATAATCAATTCTTTTTGGTTTTTAGAGAAGCAGATAAGCATGCCTATGGAGAGGATGGTGTTGTGCATATGTTTACTAGTATTGATGGTTTGAAATGGGATTTTTTTAAAGAAATTGCAATAGCAGGAATTGATTTAAGAGATCCAAAATTTGCCTTAAATGGAGATGAATTATCTTTATACATTCATGGTTCAACGTATAACAACCAACAAATAAAATCATTCAGTGGCTATAATTTAAAATATTCAAAAACAGATGGTTGGCAAGACCCAAAAAACGTTTTGTTGGATAATTTAGCTATTGTTCCCAATCCTATTTTAGGAAATGAAGCTTGGCCATGGCGCATCACTTGGCATGAAAATAAAGCGTATACAGTTGGTTATAAGTACAATGAAATCTTTGATATTTATAAAAGTGATGATGGCCTTTTTTTTACAAAACAAAATGTAATCAAAAATGTTCCATTCGCTCCTTCAGAAGCTACAATAAGAGTAAATGAAGAAGGTGAGTTTTTTGTTTTGGTAAGAAGAGATAAAGGACCAGCTTTATTAGGCAGATCAAAAAAACCTCTTGAAAATTGGGATTGGTTTGCAGAAATTGATATAGAAAATTTTAGAGGTCCAAATTTTTTAATATTGGATAATAATAAGTTGTTGTTTTCAGGATCTTTTTACAGCTGGGTGTATCTTGGTGTTTATGATTTAGAAACAAAAACGTATAAGAAAGTGATTGACATCCCTAGTTTTGGGGATGGTTCCTATCCCGGAATGATTATAAGAGATAATATACTATGGCTTAGCTATTATACTTCTTTTGAAAACAAAGAAGGATCATCTGTATATGTAGCAGCAATCAATTTAAAAAATGTTTTATAGTTTACGGAAAACTATGTTAATTTCAAAGATTTTGACAACAATTTAAGAAAGTGGAATAATGTTAAAAAAAATAAAAATATGGTAGAGCAATATGAAGTAAAACAAAACGAAGATTATTTTTCCAGTATACGTAGAGATGTAATTTCATTTATGGGTAAAAATAAAGATTTAGTTGTGCTAGAAGTTGGTGCAGGTACAGGAGCCACTTTAACAGAATTGAAAAAAACAGGAGTAGCTAGAGAAATTCATGCCTATGATTTAGTGGATGTTTGTAAAAACAAAGAATATTTTAATTCATTTACAGTCGATAATATTGAGCAACAAAAAGAACTACACTTCAATAAAAATTATTTTGATGCCATTATTTTAGCAGATGTATTAGAACATTTATTAGATGCAGAAAATACGATTGCTACTTTATTACCTTATTTAAAAAAAGACGGTGCTATTTATGTTAGCTTACCAAATATTCGTTATGCAAATGCTTTGTACAAAATAGTTGTAAAAGGTAGTTTTGAGTATGAAGATTATGGAATATTTGATAAAACTCATTTGAGGTTTTTTTGTAAAAAAGACATGCAAAAACTGTTTGAATCTTTTCCGGAATTAAAGATTGATAAAATAGAGTCAAATTTAAAGAGTATAAAATGTAAAAGAACTACTTTGAATACATTAACATTTGGTATTTTCGAAGAATTTTTAAGTCTACAGTTTTTCTTAAAAGTAAGCTTTAAATAATTACACCAATTAAATTCTTTTATTTTCAATGGATAGCTATTTAATAAAATACTTAAGAGATCATGCTACAAGTGAATTATCAAAAAAGTACATAGATTTTTTTAAAATAGAATTAGACTGTCTTTTATATATTTCAGAAACAATCATGGCAAAACCTTATCATAGAAATAAGGCAATTCCTATTCAAGAAAAACTGAAAAATATTTATAAATATTCAAATGCATTACTCTCAAAAAACGACATCAATAAATCCGATAATAAAAACGTTTTATCAACTTTAAAACAAAAACAAAAAGATATTGCTAACCTTGCTCACTTAGGTTTTGATTTGTATTCACCAATTTGGCATCCACTAAGAAAAAAAAGTATTTATGGCGATTTTGAAACCTTTAAATGGCATAAAAACCTTCAAAAAAAATTAAAGTCTGATGATTTTCATACTTTTTTAGATCCAAAATTTCATAAAGAATTAGAAGTTTTTCAACAACATCTTTTAACGGCTTACCAAAAACAAGATTTTAGAGCCCTTTTTTTATACACAGACCAATATTTTTATAGTAAATATTGCATTGAAATTTTTAAAAAAATGGGTCGTCCATCTTTTGTTTTTTCACATGGAATGCCTGGCGTTTATAGTCTTGAGGTAGATAACAGATCAGATTATTTAATGGTTTGGAGCGAAAAAATCAAACAAAATTATATAAATGTAGGTTTTGATTCATCAAAAGTGAAAGTAGTTGGCAATCCTCATTATAAAAAAAATAAAAAAAATAAAATCTTAAAATCAGATTTATCAGATGTTTTAGTAATTCCTTTAACATCAGCAGTTTGGATTCAGCATCAATATGACAAAACGGTAATTACAGATTGTGGTACAACTGCATTATATCTATACAAAGTACAAACTGTTTTACAGAAATTGGGTGTTAAAAAAGCAAGATATAGAACACATCCAACAATGAATAAACAATGGGTTCACTCATTTTTAGATCAAGATTTTTATACTTGCGATAATGATTCTCTTGAAATGTCGTTAAACAAAACTTCATTAGTTATTGGTACAAATTCAACACTTGTGCTAGAGTCATTAATTCATGGTGTAAATTATTTGTTGTTTGATCCCAAAGATGAAAACGGCATTAATATGGCTGGTCATAAATCTGTTCCTCCTTTTGATGGCTCAGAAGAAAAATTAGTAGTCGTAAATACTGAGGATGATTTATATAATGCATTAAAAAATAATGCTTTAACGGATTATGAATTGGTGAATGATTACATTCAAGATTATGATTTATCAGTATTAAAAGAATTAATTTACTAATAATAAATGAGCGGAAGTAAGTTAATTAAAAATACAACTATTTATGCCTTGGGCGATATTATTCCAAGGCTTATTGGTTTTATTTCTTTGCCAATACTTACGCTATATTTAACACCTTCTGATTACGGAATTGTAAATTATGTAAACACTTTAAATACATTTTTACTTGCACTCGGTTTTTTAAGTATAAATACCTATTTTTTAGTTTTTTACTATCGTTGTGAATCAATTGAAGATCAAAAAAAATTATTAGGTAATCTATCGACTTTTATCATTTTATTAAATAGTGTTTTAGTTGTTATTTTACTTTTTTTTGGAAAATCTATTTTTAATTCATTGGGGAGTAATATCGATTTTTATCCCTATTTATTCGTCGGAATTTTAATTAACTTTTTCAATTTATTTTCAATACTTCCCTCTGCTTTTTTTAGAGTAATAGAAAAACCAATGCCATTAACCATACTAAATGTTTCAAGAGGGATTGTTGTGTTTATTTTAACTTTAGTAATGGTTATTTATTTCAATTATACTGCATTAGGTGTTTTGTATGCAAATTTAATTGTCAATTTTATTTTTGCTTTTATCTTTTTGTTTATGATTCGAAATCATATCATTTGGAATTTAAATTTTGCTCAAATAAAAAAGGTTTTAGCCTTTACACTTCCTCTAGTGCCAGGATCTATTGCGTATTATTTAACAACAATTTCTGATAGAATATTAATAGATAAATATTTAAGTCTTAATGATTTAGGGATTTATAGTGTTGCAGCTACTATCGCATTGATTTTAAATATATTTTCATACGGGGCCTACAAAGCTTTTGAGCCTTATATTTTTAAAAACTGGGGAAGTGACAAGTTTTTAGCCATTTTTGAAAACATTCGTAATAGTTTTGTATATGTTTTGTTGGTTGGAGTACTTTGTTTAAGTATTTTCTCCAAAGAGTTTTTTTTATTGATGACAGATGTAAAGTTTCATGAGGCTTATTGGTTCGTACCCATGATAATTATTGGCGTATATAGTGCTTCGTTAAGCATGCTTTATGGAACAATAATAACTGCAAAAGGAAAAACAAAAATAAATTCGCTAGTTAGTATTGTTGGCGCGACTATAAGTATCACTTTAAATGTGCTATTTTTACCTAAATTTGGTTTATTAACGGCTGCATTGGTATCTAGTTTGGCAATGACAGTAATGTTGGTGATATCTATTTGGTATTCTAAAATAAAAGTAAGTCATTACAGGCCTTTTTTTAGTGTACTTTTAGTGGCAATATCGATTTACACATTAGTATATTTGGTTAAAATTGATCATATAGTATTTTCTATTGTATTAAAATCAACAGCTTTAATTTTTGTTGTTTTTATGATGTCAATGATACTTTCTATAAACCCAATTAAAGTGATAAAAGGCTTTGTAAAAAAATAAGATTCATTACATGGAAAAAAAAGCACTTGTTATCGCATTTTACTTGCCACAATTTCATCCTATTCCAGAAAATGATGAATGGTGGGGAAAAGGCTTTACGGAATGGACAAATGTTGGTAAAGCAAAAGCATTATTTAAAGGACATTATCAACCAAGAGTTCCTGCAGATTTAGGATATTATGATTTAAGAGTTGCAGAAACCAGAAAAGCACAAGCAGATTTGGCTCGCGAATATGGGATTGATGGTTTTATTTATTGGCATTATTGGTTTGGGAATGGAAAAAGATTAATAGAAAGACCATTTAATGAAGTCTTAAATTCTAAAGAACCAGATTTTCCTTTTTGTTTGGCTTGGGCTAACGAAACATGGAAAGGTTTTGCACACGGAATGACAAATAGAAATATTTTAATTGAACAATTATATCCTGGTGTAAAAGATTATACAGCACATTTTTTTGAGGTTTTACCGGCATTTAAAGACAAAAGATATATTACAGTAAATAATAGACCATTGTTTATGATTTATAAACCAGTTGGAGAACCAGAAGTTAAGGTTTTTATGGAAACTTGGCAAAAATTGGCAGCAGAAAACGGATTGCCAAAAATTTATTTTGTAGGGCATTGTATTGATAATAAGTTTACTGTAAAAGAAATTTTAGAAAACGGATTTGATGCAGTTAATACAACAAGATTATTTAATTACACACTCAATCATCGTACTTTTGGTCAAAAAGTTAAGAACCGATTCAATAGAGTGATAAGAAATGTTCCTTTGGCATATCCATACAAAATCGTCTCTAAATACTTTTTATCACCAAAAGAAGATGCTTTAGAAAATGTATTTCCAAGTATCATTCCAGGTTGGGATCATACACCTAGAAGCGGAAGAGAAGGCTTGGTTTTAACCAATTCTACTCCAGAATATTTTGAAAGTCATGTAAATGAGGTTGTTAAAATTGTACAAGATAAAAAACCTGAGAATAAAATTATATTTTTAAAATCTTGGAACGAATGGGCTGAAGGTAATTATATGGAGCCTGATTTGCTTTGGGGGAAAAAGTACTTAGAAAAGCTAAAAAAGTGTATTGTTAAGTAATTTATGAGCAACACTCACCAAAATACCAAAATCGTATATTTAGGATTTAACAACATGTTAAAGCACAAAAGGGGTGTAGAAAATGTTATTGATTTTCAATCAAAAGCGAGTGCTAGCAAAATAAATTATTATATTCATTGGGATAATAAAACCAGTGTTTACAGGTATAAAGATTTTATTTGTATCGGAATTAAAGCTGATTTTTTTAAATTTTTTGTTTTTAATTGGTTTATTTTGAGAATAAAAAGAAAAGAAAAATCAATTTTTATTCACTCTCATAATACTTTGATGAGTATGACTTGTTTCTTGAAAACCAATTTATTTTCGGTTCATGATGCTTTATATTATCAAAATAAAGTGAATGATCATTATTTAAAAACGTTATTTTATCCATTAGAAATATATCTATATAAAAGAGTAAATTTTGTTCATTTTATATCTGATTTTACAAAAAAAATGAGTTTATTTTCAAAGAATGAAAATTTTATAATCCTACCAAATACGTCTCATTTAGAAGATTATTTGAATGATGAAGCCCAAAAAGAAAATAAATCATTATTGATAGCATTTAATACCACTAAAATCAAAGTATTTGTGGTTAGAAGTATGGAAAAACGTTCAAGAATTGATTTACTCATCAAAGTAGCAGAGCAATTAAAAGAGAGTGATTTTGAATTATTTATTGCAGGTACAGGACCTTTGTATAATCAATATAAAAATCAAATAAAAACATTGGGTTTGCAAAACATAAAGCTTTTGGGGTATATAAATGATGAACATTTAATGAGCTATTATTCAAATTGTGATGTTGTTTTGATGACTTCAGAATTTGCAGAAGGTTTTGGATTGCCAATTATTGAAGGGTATTTGTTTAATAAACCTGTAATTGCATCAAAAAAATGTGCCATTCCTGAAGTTATTATTTCAGATGAATTTTTATTTGAAAATACAGTTAATAGTATTATTGAAAAACTAAATATTGCTAGGCAAAAACTAACTGGGTCTTACAAAGAATACTATGACAAAAATTTTTCAAATAAAATTGTAATAAGTCAATTTAGTTCACTTTACAAAAAATTAATGTAATGGGTATATATGCGTTTACATTATTTGTTTTACTGGTTTTTTCATTCCTTGAATTAAGAACAAATTTATCTTCAGTACAACATAAAACCATGTTGGTTTTTACATTTTTTCTTTTTGTTTTTCAAGTTGGGTTTCGTTGGCAAACAGGAACAGATTGGGAACCTTACTTGATGAATTTTGAGAATACAAACAGCATTACTGATGTTTATTATTCTATAGAGAACTTTGAAAAAGGCTATGGTTTTTTAGTTTTAATCATAAAAAAACTATGGAATAGCTACACGGCTTTTTTAATAATTCATGCGTTGGTTTATTATGTATTGGTTTTTTCAGCTTTTAAGAAATTTAGTCCTTATGTATTTGTTTCTCTATTGGTTTTTTACGCAACAACTATGGGTGTTTTGGGGTCAAATAGACAATTATTAGCGTTAGGCATTTGCTTATTTGCTTTAAGATATGTAGCTCAAAAAGAAGCTTTTAAATTTTTTATGTTAGTTGGCTTTGCCTTTTTATTCCATAGTTCAGCAGTACTTTTTATTGTGTATTACTTTTTGAATAGAGATATTAAAAAACAGTGGATATTTGCGATTCTCATCCTAAGTTTTATAATTGGTAGAACAAGTATTCCCTCATTATTATTCTCTTTTGTAGGAAATAGCATGGGTGTTATTGGCGGCTACAAAGCGCTTATTTATGTTATGGATTCTAAAAATGATTTTGAGAGTTTGAGTATTTTAGGATTGGTTAAAAGACTATTTTTTATAGGAATATTTATCTACAATTACGATTATTTATCAGCCAAATTATCTTACTATAAAATAATATTTAACGGTTATTTCGTTGGATTAATTATTTATTTTCTCTTCTCTAGCTCAATATTAACTATGGTTAACAGAGGTAGTTTGTATTTTACTGTTATGGAAGCCTTGCTAATATCTGCTCAATTTTTATTGATTAAAGACCGAGATTATACCGTTAATTTTTTAATCCTATTATTTATTGTTACTATTTTTTTATTTTATCAATCTATAGGTGGTTATGCAGATTTGTTTGTGCCTTACAAAGGGATTTTTATCAATGCTGATTTTGATAGATTTAGAATAGATTAATTGTAAAAGGCTCTAAAAATGGAAAAAAAAAATATAGTAATTGCTGCCGTAAATTTTTTTGAAGGAGGTCCTTTATCAATATTAAATGATTGTTTGCAATATTTAAATAATAGTGATTTTACAAGGCAGTATCATTTTATTGCTTTAGTTCATAAAAAAGAGTTGTTCTCTAAAAAAGAATACAAAAACATTCAGCTTGTTGAATATCCAAAATCAAGAACTTCTTATTTGTATCGATTATATTATGAATATTTTCATTTTAAATCGGTGGCAAAAAAATATGATGTTTTTTTTTGGTTGTCTTTGCATGACATAACACCTAATGTTGGGAATACAAATCAAGCAGTATATTGCCATAATCCATCACCTTTTAACAAGCTAAATATAAAAGATATTTCCATTCAGCCTACACAATTTTTTTTCACGTTGTTTTACAAATATTTGTACAAAAAAAATATTAAAAAAAACAAATTTGTGATTGTTCAACAATTATGGATCAAGCATCGATTTCAGGAAATGTTTAACTTAAAAGGAAATTCAATCATCACGGCAATTCCTCAAATTCCAAAAATTGATAACATATATTTAGAGAAAAATCAACAAAAAACAACAACAGCATCTTCAAAAAAAGTATTTTTTTTCCCTACATTTCCACGACCTTTTAAAAATATTGAAGTTATTTGTGAAGCTGTAAAATTAATCAATAAAGAAAAAAATAATGATATTGAAATTATTATTACTATTGATGGTTCTGAAAACAACTATTCTAAATCAATTGTAACAAAGTATCAACATCTAAAAAATATAAATTTTATAGGTTTGATACAAAGAGAAGAGGTTTATAACTATTATGCTGAATGTGATGTTTTAATTTTTCCATCTAAATTAGAAACCTGGGGATTGCCTATAAGCGAATATAAACAGTTTCAAAAACCAATGTTGGTTTCAGACTTGGCGTATGCAAAAGAAACTGTTGGTAGTTATGATTTAGTTCGTTTTTTTAATCCTGATGATGCCAAACAGTTATCAGAATTAATGATTGACTCTTTAGAAAATAAATTAGCTTTTGATACCACTAAACCTATTATTTATGAGCAGCCTTTTGTGCATGGTTGGAATGATTTATTTAACACACTTTTAAAATAATTTTTTATTAAAATAATAGTAAGTATGATAAAAAAGTATGGCTTTATAGGAACTTTAAAATTGATATTATCTTTCATTTTTACAAAAATGTTTTTTAACAATGCAAGATTAATACGCCTTCCTTTTGATATAAGAAATAAAAGATATATTAAAATTGGCGATAAATTTACCACAGGTTTTGGATGCAGAATTGAAGCATTTCCATTAAATAACAAAAAAGGAAAATGTTTAACTATTGGTAAAAATGTAGAAATAAACGATTACGTTCATATTGCAGCTGTTCAATCAGTAATTATTGGAGACAATGTTTTAATGGCTAGTAAAATTTATATTTCAGATTGTTTACATGGCAGTTATTCAGGTGATGAAAACGATAATAATCCAAATTTACCACCAAATGAGAGGCCATTATCTGCCAAAGAAGTTGTTATTAAAGACAATGTTTGGTTAGGAGAATTTGTAACAGTTTTACCCGGAGTAACTATTGGTAAAGGCAGTATTGTAGGAGCCAATTCTGTGGTTTCTAAAAGTTTGCCAGATTTTGTAATTGCAGTTGGGATTCCTGCAAAACCAATAAAGTTTTTCAATTTCACCACTCAAAGGTGGGAAAAATATAAATCATAAAATGTAGTTTTATGATGTTCAATAGAGGTAGCAACAACAAATTATGAGCGAAAAATTAATAACGGCATCTTTGGTGGTTTATCAAAATTCTAAAGAAGATATTAAAAAAGTGATTGATTCATTTTTGGGCTACAAATTTTATTCTATTCTTTTTGTGGTTGATAATTCTGCAGATGATTCGTTAAAAGAGCTCTGCAATGATTCTAAGGTTGAGTATATTTTTAATAATAAAAATGTAGGTTTTGGAGCAGCTCATAATATTGCTTTTCAGAGAGCATTTCAATTAAATAGTGAGTATCATATATTATTGAATCCAGATGTATATTTTAAACCTGAAACTATAATAGGCTTGTTTGAAAAGGCTGAATCTGATTCTTCTATTGGCTTATTGACGCCAAAAATTGTCTATCCAAATGGAGATACGCAGCACTTATGTAAACTAATACCAACACCTAAAGATCTTATTTTAAGACGATTTATTCCCTCTCAAAAAATAAAAAAGCAATTAGAAAATAGGTATGAATTGCGTTTCTTTTCGTATCAAAAAGAAGCTGAAATCCCTATATTATCTGGTTGTTTTATGATGATTAGAACCGCTGTTTTAAAAAAAATAAATGGTTTTGATGAGCGTTTTTTTATGTATTTAGAAGATGTTGATTTATGTCGCAGAATTGGTAAACTTAGTAAACTTGTGTATTATCCAAAAGTTGAAACTGTTCACAATTACGAAAAAGGGTCTTATAAAAATAAAAAGTTGTTAATGTATCATATTAAATCTGCCATCAAATATTTTAATAAGTGGGGATGGATTTTTGATCGCGAGCGAACCTTAATAAATAAAAAAACACTCTTAAATTTAAACTATAAAAAGTAAGGTTATAGTATGATTATTTTTTATAGAAAGTGCTTTATTTAAAGATTTTTTGAAACCAATTCTTTTTCTTTTTTTCAACGCCATATCCATAAATAGTACCATAACCATACCCATATCCATAAACCCCATTAGGTTTGGTATCGTTCAAAATAATTGCCATATTTTGTATTTTCTTTGATTCATTTAGTTTTTTTGGAACCTGAAGCATTCGTTTATCTAAATAGCCAGCTCTCACAACATAAATGAATAAGTCAGCTCTATTTTGAGTTAAAAATACGGTATCAGTAACCAAACTTACTGGAGCTGTGTCTATAATAATAAAATCATAATTGCTTTTTGCATAGTCTAATAATTCATCAAAACGACCATTCATAAGTAACTCAGTTGGATTTGGAGTAATATGGCCACCTTGTAATATATCAAAACCTACATCACTTACATGCTGAATAAGTGATACTGCTTTTAATTTAGGGTCTGCTAAAAAATGAGTAAGACCTTCTTTGTTTGGAATATTTAGATATTTTGCAATTTTAGGACTTCTAATATCACCACCAATTAGCAAAACTTTTTTTGATGAGAGTGCTAAAATTCTTGCAAAGTTAATGGATACAAATGACTTTCCTTCTCCACTAATTGTTGAGGAAACAAAAATAGTTTTACACTCTTTATTGCTACTTGAAAGTAAGAAATGACTATTAGTTCTAATAATCCGAAAAGCCTCTGTAAACGGACTTCTTTCGTCATTAGGAATAATTAAATCACCTGTTTTTTTAAGTCTAGGAATATCACCTAGTATTGGAACATTAACAATAGGCTCAATGTCTTCTATCCTGTGAACTTTGTTATCTAATAAAAATACTAAATAAATAACAACAAACGGGATTCCTAAGCCCAACCCAAGTGCAATAATATAAACATAAAGTTTAATAGGTGATACAGGTTTTGGGGCCCCAAAAGCAGGATCAATTATTTTGGCATTTGGTACTTTTATAGCAAGTGTAATGGCATTTTCTTCTCTTTTTTGCAACAGATATAAATACAAACTTTCTATAATTTGTTGCGAACGTTGTATATCTCTATACTTCCTTTCTTTGATTGGAACAGCATTAATTTTAGAGTTCATTCTTAACTCCTGACTTTTTAAATCATTCAACGAAATGTTTAGTGATGATTTTAAATTCGCTAAACTTTCGGTAATACTGATCTTTAAATTGGCAATTTGATTATCTAAATTTACAATTATTGGATTTAAATTATTGGAACTTTGTAACAATCTATTTCTTTCAAGTAAAATTTCATTATACTTTAGGGTACTTTGATTTAGCATGGCACTTTCTAAACCTAAATTTGTTGGAATGAGTTTGTTATCATAGCGATTTACATAATCAATAACATACTCTGCTATTTTTAATTCAGTTTTTAAATCAATAGTTTCCTTTTCTAAAGCATTATTTGTCGTTAAAATTAGGTTTGATTCCGAGTCAATATCAGTAAGATTGTTGCTAGTTTTAAATTGCTCTACATCTTTATCAATAATTGTTAATTCTTTTGATATGGCATCAATACGTTCATTAATAAAGCGATCTGTACTTTTTGCAACAAGACTTTTATCAATAATAGTTTCAATATTATATTGTTCAAGCAATACCCTTAAAATATCTTCTGCCTTTTGCTTATTAATGTCTCTAAGAGTCATGGTTACCAAGCTCGATTTTCTGTTTACTTGGCTAATTTGAATTTTATGTCTGTATGAATTTGCAACAGTCATTACTTTAGAAATATAAATTGAAATCTTTTGATCAATTTCAATAGGTACATTTAAAGTGGGTATTACTGTAAAATCAGCAATCTCGCTCACAACGTTTTCACCAAAAAGATAACTACCTACTTTTTTGTCATCACCATCAAATAAATCAAATTTTGTTTGAGAAATTGGCACAATCGAAACTAGGGTATCCTTATCATACAGTAATGAATCTTTTTCAAAGAATTTTAATTTAAAAGGAAGATTTTCTTTGTATAATTCACTGCTACGAAAGCGACCTTTTGCTACATAGGTTTTATTGATTTCCAATTCTTTGACTACTTTGGCCATCAAACTTCTTGATTCTAAAATACCAATCTCAGTGTCAAACATAGACTTACTGTTAGATGCGATTCCTAAATCTTGAAAAGCGGAAAGTTCCGATGAAATACTTTGGTTTTCTCTGTCTTGAATTAAAACAGTCGAAACTACTTCAAACTCAGGAATTGTATAACGCAAATACAAATAAGCGCCAGAAAATGATAAAATGATACCGAGCGCAAACCATTTCCAGTGAAACAGGTATTTTTCTAAAAATTCTCTTAAATTGAATGGGTCTTTTACTAAAGTATCAATTTCTTTGATATTTTCTTTCATATAAAATTATCTTACTAAAATGGCAATTATGGTGGTTAATATAGATATAGAGGATAAAATTACAGAAGTATTTGGCCCCACACCTGATGAATTTACTTTTGTTTTATTTGAAGCTACATAAAGTGCATCGTTTTGAGATAAATAAAAATAAGGCGAATCAAATAATGCCTTATTTGTAAGGTCAATAATTTCAGAAGTTCGTTTTCCATTATACTCACGTATTAAAACAATATTTTTTCGATCACCATATATAGTTAAATCACCAGCAAGTCCTAGCGCTTCTATTATTGATATTCTTTCGTTTAAAACACCATAACTTCCGGGGTTTTTCACTTCGCCAAGCACAGTTATTTTAAAATTGGTAATACGAATATTTACTATGGGCTTTTTTAAATAAGGCAACAAACGTTGGGTAAGTGAATCTGTAAGCTCTTTGGTGGTAAGTTGTGTCACTTTAATTTTTCCCAAAACAGGGAAATTTATTTCTCCGTCAACATTAACAATATAAGGCAAAGGGATTTGATTTCCAATATTTTGCGATTCAACAAGATTAAAAGGTATTGCTGATTCTTTGTCAATTGCAGAAACATTTATTGTTAAAATATCGTTTATTTGTAATTTTGGTTCGTAATTAACAATGGTTTCTGTTAATTTTGAATTGTCCTCAATTTGAAAATAATTTATCTTATTTGCAGAAACACAATTGAATAATAAACAACTAGTTAATAATATCGCAAAAAACATGAAGCGATTTATTATCTTACTTTTAAATTTGTATTGCATTTTTGATTGGTATTTAATTT
>JANQTJ010000034.1 GCA_030731745.1 Flaviramulus sp.
TATGGTGTTTCTGTTGAAAAAGTTCGTACTATAAATGTCCGTCCAGATAGAAGAACCCGTTATACAAAAACAGGTATTCAACATGGTAAAACAAATGCTGTTAAAAAAGCAATTGTACAACTGGCGGAAGGTGAAATGATTGATTTATACAGTAACATGTAATTAAAGACTAATGTCAGTAAGAAAATTAAAACCAATCACACCAGGACAGCGATTTAGAGTAGTAAATGGATTTGACGCTATTACTACTGATAAGCCGGAGAAAAGTTTATTAGCTCCGAATAAAAGGTCTGGTGGTAGAAACAGTCAAGGAAAAATGACCATGCGCTATATTGGTGGTGGTCATAAAAGAAAGTATCGTATTATCGATTTTAAACGTAACAAAACTGGAATTCCAGCTGAAGTTAAGTCTATTGAATATGATCCAAACAGAACAGCTTTTATTGCCTTATTGAACTATCAAGATGGTGAGAAAAGATATGTTATAGCTCAAAATGGCTTACAAGTAGGGCAAAATGTGTTGTCTGGATCAGAAGGTGTTGCTCCCGAAATAGGGAATGCTATGCCACTAAGTCAAATTCCTTTAGGAACTATTATCTCATGTGTAGAGTTACGCCCAGGGCAAGGAGCTGTTATGGCTCGTAGTGCTGGTGCTTTTGCTCAATTAATGGCTAGAGATGGTAAGTTTGCTACTATAAAATTACCATCAGGTGAAACCAGATTAGTTTTAGTTACTTGTATGGCAACTATAGGAGTTGTGTCTAACTCAGATCATCAATTATTAGTTTCAGGTAAAGCTGGTAGAACTAGATGGTTGGGAAGAAGGCCTCGTACAAGACCAGTAGTAATGAATCCAGTTGATCACCCAATGGGTGGTGGTGAAGGTAGAGCTTCAGGTGGACATCCTCGTTCTAGAAATGGCATTCCAGCTAAAGGTTACAGGACCCGTTCTAAAAAGAATGCAAGTAATAAATATATTGTAGAACGTAGAAAGAAATAAGACATGGCAAGATCATTAAAAAAAGGACCTTACGTTCATTATAAATTAGAAATGAAAGTAGCTGCAAATGTAGAATCTAACAAAAAAACTGTAATTAAAACTTGGTCCAGAGCAAGTATGATTACTCCTGATTTTGTTGGTCAAACAATAGCAGTACATAATGGCCGTCAATTTGTTCCAGTTTACGTAACTGAGAATATGGTAGGTCATAAATTAGGAGAATTTTCACCAACACGTTCATTCCGTGGACATGCAGGTGCTAAAAACAAAGGTAAAAAGTAGTAAGCTATGGGAAGTCGTAAAAAACAAATGGCAGACGCTATTAAGGAAGGGAATAAGCTAGTAGCTTTTGCTAAACTTAATAATTGTCCTACATCACCAAGAAAAATGCGTTTAGTAGCTGATTTAGTAAGAGGCGAAAAAGTAGAACATGCACTTAATATTTTAAAATTCAACCAAAAAGAAGCTTCAGGTAAATTAGAAAAATTGTTATTATCAGCTATAGCTAATTGGCAATCTAAAAATGAGGAGGCTAACATTGAGGAAGCAGAATTAATTGTTAAAGAGATTAGAGTAGATGGAGGTTCGATGTTAAAAAGATTACGTCCAGCTCCTCAAGGTCGTGCACACAGAATAAGAAAACGTTCTAACCACGTTACAATAGTAGTTGGAGCTAACAATAACACACAAAGCTAAGATAGAAGTATGGGACAAAAAACAAATCCAATCGGAAATCGCTTAGGTATTATCAGAGGATGGGAATCTAACTGGTATGGAGGTAATGATTATGGAGATAAACTTGCTGAAGACGATAAGATTAGAAAATACGTACATGTACGTTTAGCTAAAGCTAGTGTAAGTAGAGTAATTATAGAAAGAACTCTTAAACTTGTAACCGTTACTATCACTACAGCTCGTCCAGGCATCATTATTGGAAAAGCTGGTCAAGAGGTAGACAAGTTAAAAGAAGAGCTTAAGAAAATTACTGGAAAAGAAGTTCAGATTAACATCTTTGAAATTAAGAGACCTGAACTGGATGCATTTTTAGTAGGATCTAGTATCGCTCGTCAAATTGAAAATAGAATTTCATACAGACGTGCTATTAAAATGGCGATCGCTGCTACAATGCGTATGAATGCTGAAGGAATTAAAGTTCAAATTAGTGGACGTTTAAATGGTGCTGAAATGGCTCGTTCTGAACACTACAAAGAAGGACGTATTCCTTTATCAACCTTTAGAGCCGATATTGATTATGCTTTAGTTGAGGCACACACTACTTATGGTAGATTGGGTGTTAAAGTATGGATTATGAAAGGTGAAGTATATGGTAAAAGAGAACTTTCTCCACTTGTTGGTTTATCTAAGAAGCAAGGAAAAGGTGGAACAGGAGCAGGAGCAAGAGGGGGAAACAAATCAAATCCTCGTCGTAGAAAGTAATTTTTTATAAAGTAAAGAAAAATGTTACAGCCTAAAAGAACAAAATTTCGTAAACAACAAAAAGGTCGTATGAAAGGGATCTCTCAAAGAGGTCATCAACTTTCAAACGGTACTTTTGGAATAAAAGTGTTAGATTCAACCTTTTTGACATCTCGTCAAATTGAAGCAGCACGTATTGCCGCAACACGTTACATGAAAAGAGAAGGACAACTTTGGATTAAAGTATTTCCAGATAAGCCTATTACTAAAAAACCTCTTGAAGTGCGTATGGGTAAAGGTAAAGGTGCCGTTGAATACTGGGTTGCAGTATGTAAACCAGGTAGAGTGATTTTTGAAATCGGGGGAGTTTCTCTAGATATAGCGAAAGAAGCATTACGCTTAGCAGCTCAAAAATTACCTGTAAAAACTAAGTTTTTAATCGCTAGAGATTACGAAGCATAATTTATTTGATATTATGAAACAATCAGAAATTAAAGAATTATCTGTAGCTGAGTTACAAGAGAAACTTGGTGAGACAAAAAAGAGTTATTCAGACCTAAAATTGGCTCATGCAATATCTCCTTTAGAAAATCCAATTCAATTACGTTCTATGAGAAGAGCTGTAGCTAGAATTGCGACTGAATTAACTAAAAGAGAATTACAATAATTCTGCTGAAAGATGGAAACAAGAAATTTAAGAAAAGAACGTATAGGAGTTGTTACTAGTAACAAAATGCAGAAATCGATTGTGGTTTCTGAAGTTAAAAAGGTAAAACACCCTATGTATGGTAAATTCGTGTTAAAAACAAAAAAATATGTTGCACACGACGAAACAAACGATTGTAACATTGGAGATACTGTAAAGATCATGGAAACAAGACCTTT
>JANQTJ010000035.1 GCA_030731745.1 Flaviramulus sp.
ATATCAGATTTCGGCTCTGAGGGTTGGGGGTTCGAATCCCTTCGCGGTCACTAAATCGGAGAATTGATTCACAGGAATCGGTTCTCCATTTTTTATGTTTGATATTTCCTGGAATTACTACATTAGAATGGACATTAGATTACGAGATTTAGAGTTACATAAATTGACTTTGAATCATGAAAAAAAGAAACAGAAATTACAGTACGTCATTTAAGCAAAAAGCTTTAGAATTAAGCTATGCCCGAGGACATGTCAAACAAGTCTGTGAGGAACTTGACATTCCTTATTCCGTATTACACCGCTGGAGACGAGAATCACAAGATTATGGGAAGAACAGTTTTCCAGGTAGAGGAGTTCCAAAATTGACAGATGAACAAAAAGAAATAGCTTTATTAAAGAAACAATTAAAGGATATATCGGAAGAACACTAAATATTAAAAAAGGCGGTGAGCATTTTCTCCAAGAGCGACAAGAAAAATTTAGGCTCATAAAAAATCATAAATTTAAGTTTTCAGTTGAGAAAATGTGCTGAGTTTTAAAAGTTAGTACCAGTGGCTATTATAATTGGTTAAAAGCTAAGGCTTCAAAGCTTTGGTTGTATAATCAAAAATTATCTGAGTTGATTACAGCTATTTTTAAAGATAGCTATGAAAGTTATGGTGCTCCACGAATAAAAAAGGCATTGGAAACACTGGGACACCATGTATCCAGACCACGTGTGGCAAGACTCATGAACGCCTATGGCTTATTTGCCAGAAGGAAACGCAAGTTTAGAACAACAACAGATACTTACCACAAATATCCCATTGCCACTAATAGCTTAAATCAAAATTTTAAAGTATCTAGAGTAAATCAAGTTTGGGTATCCGACATCACTTATATTGAAACAAAGCAAGGTTGGATGTATTTAACAGTGATTATTGATTTATTTAATCGAAAAGTAATAGGTTGGTCTATGAGCGACAACCTAATAACACAGGACACTATAATAGTCGCATGGAATATGGCCGTAAAATCTAACGTAATTACCGAAGAACTTATCTTCCATTCGGATAGAGGCTCTCAGTATGCAAGTTATTTGTTTACGGATATTATTAAAAATTATGATGGTTTAGTAAAACAGAGCATGAGTAGAAAAGGAAATTGCTGGGACAATGCCGTTGCTGAATCCTTTTTTATGAGCTTAAAAACTGAATGGGTGTATCTGCACAAATACAATTACAGATCTCAGGCAGAACTATCTATCTTTTCTTGGATAGATACTTGGTACAATAAAAGAAGAATACACTCAACTTTAGGGTATAAAACTATTAACGAATTTGAAAAAGAAATGTATAACCAAAATCTAGCAGCTTAAATCTCGCAATTAATTGTCCAACTTTGTGTTGCAAGTCCATTTATTAATTTTATCATTTATAAAACATTTTGTAAAAAATGTGTCTTACACTTTTGTTCGTAAACAAGTAATCAGGAATTAATAATTAGTTTTTTATGTGTAACTTTAAATGTCGCAACCTTTTGTCTAGTAAAAATATAATTAGTCATTATATTATACCCGTTTTTTACAGTTGATAAAGAGCCCTAATTTTTCTATTTACTTAAGTGTTGATTTAATTTATTTAAATTCCCAAAGAAGCGGTAGTACATAATAAACAAAAAGAGTTATAACTATTATTGAAATAATATTCATTGAAAATCCTTTCTTTACCATGTCTTCTATTTTTAAGTACCCAGATCCAAAAACTACAGCATTTGGGGGGGTTGCAACCGGAAGCATAAAAGCACATGAAGCTGCCAAAGTAGCTCCAACAAGTAAAAAATATGGATGCACACCTACAGCTGTTGAAAGAGAAATAAGAACAGGTAATAACATTGCGGTTGTAGCTAAATTTGAAGTTATCTCCGTTAAGAAATTTACAGATGCAACTAAAATCAAAAGCAATAAAATAAGCGATATAGATCCTAAAGAAGTCATTTGGCTACCAATCCAAACTGCCAATCCACTTGTTTCAAAACCAAGAGCTAAAGCCATTCCACCACCAAATAATAGTACAATACCCCATGGCAATTTCACTGCATCTTCCCAGATCAAAATTTTCACTCCTTTGTCTTTAGAAGGAAGTATAAACAAAATTATAGCAAAGAAAACAACAATAATAGTGTCATCAATTCCGGGAATAAGCTGTTTAATCAAAAATGACCTAGTAATCCATGCAATAGCGGTTAATAAAAACACAAGAAATACTATTTTTTCTTCATAGGAAATTTTACCCAATAATTTTAATTGCCTTTTAATTTCTTGACTTCCACCAGGAAATGTTTTTTGTTTAAATTTGAAGGCAAAACGTGTTAGATAAATCCAACATGTAAATAATAGAATAAGTGAAATTGGAAACCCAAAAAAGAACCATTGAGAAAATGAAATTTCTATATTATATGTTTGTTTTATAACTCCTGCTAACACTAAATTTGGAGGTGTACCTATAAGGGTTGCTATGCCGCCAATTGAAGCACTGTAAGCAATAGATAGCATTAAGGCTTTACCAAAAATTAAATTTTCGTTTTCTATAGTGGCTGGATTATCTCTTAATTGTGATACAATAGCCATTCCAACTGGCAGTATCATAACGGCAGTTGCTGTGTTGGATATCCACATGGATAAAAATGCAGTTGCAATCATAAACCCAAGAATGATATTAATAACATTAGTTCCAACAATTTTAATAATCGTTAAAGCTATTCTTCTATGCAAATTCCATTTTTCAATAGCGATGGCTAAAATAAAACCACCAATATACAGAAACACATATTTATGACCGTAAGACGCCGTAGTTTCATGCAACCCCATGCCGCCAGATAATGGAAAGAGAATAATAGGTAATAATGCAGTAACTGCAATTGGCACAGCTTCCGTTATCCACCAAATTGCAATCCAGATAGCAGATGCCAAAACGGCATTAGCAGAATCATTGAGCCCTTTAGGATGAATATATAGTGTTATTATTAAAAATGCCAATGGTCCAAACAACAAACCTATTCTTCCTTTAGAAATATTCATATTTAAATACTATTAATTAAAAATTATATCAGCCGCATTTTCAATAGCAGGTTGAAAATTATGACCAACATTCTCATTGATGTAAAATTGCCAATTAAATTCTAAATTGTTTAATAGTGACAAATTCTCTGATTTTTGAAAGAAATAATTTGCTCTATCTAATCTATTTAAACCTTGAGCATCTGCAAGTTCATTATGCCTTAACCCTGGAGAATTTGGGTCATTATCAAGTGCTCCTATTTGTATTATTAAATTTTTATTAAACAAACTGGTTAAAGATAGAGTTTCCAAAGGGCTATTTTTAAAACCATATGGGAATTGTATTGATATATCTGGAATGGTATACCACCCAGAACCAGATGATACAACTTTATCAAATTTTGCATTAGGTTTAAACATAATAAAGCGATTTGCAAACTGCCCACCAGCAGAATGTCCAATAATATGATATTTAGTTGAAACGTTATTAAGTCCTCCCTTTATAAAATCAAATAAAGGTTCTATCAAAGAAAAAGTCCATTGATCCTCAGGGTTCAAAGTAGAAGTAGTTGGATTGTCACCATCAATAAAAACGTTTCCAAGATTATAGCCATCACCTCCTGGAAAATCTATATTTAATAATTCTGGAGCCATAACTATAAAGTTATATTGATTAGCCTTGGATATGGCAGCATCTCTATAATATTTAGCATTTCTATCTGTACCATGAAAAATAAAAACTATTGATGAGTTAGAATTCGAGTTTTTGGGTATATAAAAATAAACTTTTATTGGTTTATTATGAAAAGGTTGATAATCAGTAAAATCAAAAAAACCACTTCCAGTTGTTTGGTAATCTAAATTTGAAGCTAGAATTTTTGATGATTGCGAATCACCACTGCATGCCATTAACATGAAGAAAACCAAGTAAATTATTATAATAAAAATGGATTTCATTTAAAATAAATTTTTTTTGTATAAATTAAGAAGTTAATTTACTAATTTTATGATACCAATTTTCTAAAAAAATGAATACCAATTTTAAATTTGCTATTGATAAGATTAAAGAAGAATATAGTAGTCAACTTTTAATCAAACCTACAAACAAATATATAGTACTATACAGAGCAATAAAAAATGGCATTTTAAACAAGGATTTGCCTCACGAATGGTTATTGCCTTCAACTAGGCTTTTGTCAGAAGAATTGGTACTTTCTAGAACAACTGTAAACAAAACCTATGAGTTACTTAAATTAGAAAAATTAATTTCATCAAAGCCTGGTTCAGGATACAGGGTACATTATGAAAATTTATTAGAAGAGGATATTAAAAAACCCGAAAACACCTCTTTTGATGAAAGTCTTTATCCTAAAATAACAGAAAAAGGGTTATCATTTTTAAAAAACATATCACTCATAAATAGGTTGCCGAATAATAATTTAGCTTTTAGGCCAGGGTTACCACCAATAGATGTTTTTCCAGTGAATCAATGGAAAAAATTATTAAATGCTTATTGGCGTCATGTAAAATCTTCAGGTCTTTCTTATTCTCAAACTACTGGTATTACAGAGTTAAAAAAGAGTATTTGTAATTATTTAAATATTAATAGAAATATTAAATGTAATTATGAGCAGATTATTATTGTTTCGGGCTCATTGCAATCATTGTATCTTATAACCAATACAGTTATTGATAAAGATGATTATGTTATTTTAGAAAACCCAACTTTTCCCAATGTGCATTCTATTTTTAAAAGCATTCGATCTAATATTCTGCCCATTACTATAGATAAAGAAGGGATTGATATAAAAAAAATGAATTCTTTGGCTAGCTTTAAACCAAAAATTGTTCATACAACGCCTTCAAACCATTATCCCTTAGGTGTTAAAATGAGCCTTAATAGAAGAAAAGAATTGTTGGAATGGGCATCAATAAATAAAGCTTTAATTATTGAAAATGATTATGAGAATGAAATAGCAAATAGTATAAATAATTTGCCTAGCATATATACTTTAGATACTGAAGATAGGACTATTTATATGGGAACATTTAATAGATTATTGCATCCTTCAATACGTTTAGGTTATATGATAGTTCCTAAGTATTTAGCAAAAGCAGTTGAAGCATTACAAGAACATTCACATCGTTTTATTGCGCCGTCTATTCAAGTGGTTATGAATCAGTTTATTGAAAGGAATTATCTTTTTCAACACATAAAAAATATTACTACTGTTGCCAAAGAAAGGCATTTATTATTTATTAAAGAATTTGAAAAAAACAATAAAACTCTAGATATCCATCAAAAAGAGTTTTGTAGTCTTCATATTGTTGCCAAATTTAAAAATTCAATTACAGAAAAAGATGAAATAAAATTCATAGAAAAATTGGCAGAGCATGATATTGTAGCTTTTTCATTAAGTAAATGTTATATAGGGGAAGAAAAAGAACAAGGTTTAATTTTGGGTTATTCGGCTGTAAGGCCTAATAAATTAATCCAAAAAGTAAATCAAATGAAGTCTCTTTTTTAGTTAGCTTAATTAGTATTTATATTAATTAGACTGTAAATATAATTGGTATTAAATTTTATAACAAACTGGTATTGTTTTTTAAATAAGATTACTCTTAATTTTAAACTATATTATTGTAAAACTAAATTAATCCATTATGAAAAAACTTTACATTTTATTTTTTATCCTTTTAAGTTATTCGATGTCAGCACAATTGGTGCTTAATGAAGCTTTATTTGACCCCGCTAGTGATATAACTGGTGATGCTAATGGAGATGGTGTTAGAGATGCGGCAGCAGATGAATTTATTGAGTTTGTAAACAATTCTGTATCACCATTAGATATTAGTGGATATAAAATTTATGATATTACAAATTATACACTTCTTCCTGGTACTGACACTCCAAGGCATACTGTTCCAGCAAGCACAGTAATTCCTGCTAATGGTGTATATGTATTATTTGGAGGTGGAACACCAACAGGTAGTTTTGGAGGTGCAATTGTTCAAACATCTTCAACAGGAGATCTTAATTTAACAAATGGAGGTGATGTTATTACGGTAACAGATGCATTTGGCAATCTAATCCTATCGTTTGACAGTACTGTCCTTGGATTAAATATGGGTGCTGATCAATCTGCTATGAGAAATCCAAATATAACTGGAGATTTTGAACTTCATTTAGCTGTTAATGGTGAATTGTTTTCCCCTGGAGTTTTAGCTATTCCATCAACTCCATCAACACCTCTTGTTGTAAATGAAGTTTTATTTGACCCAGCAAGTGATTTAACTGGCGATGCTAATGGAGATGGTGTAAGAAATTCAGCAGCAGATGAATTTATTGAATTTGTAAATAATTCCAGTTCAAGTTTAGATATTAGCGGATATACCATTTTTGATGCAACAGGTTTTGGAACTAGCACTCCAAGGCATACTGTTCCAGCAAGCACAGTAATTCCTGCTAATGGTGTTTATGTGTTATTTGGAGGTGGAACACCAACAGGTAGTTTTGGAGGTGCAATTGTTCAAACATCTTCAACAGGAGATCTTAATTTAACAAATGGAGGTGATGTTATTACCATAAAAAACAACCTAGATGAAGTTATACTTGTTTTTGATAGTTCATCTACGGGATTAAATTTTGGTATGGATCAATCTATAACCAGAAGCCCTGATATTACAGGTGATTTTGTATTACACACTTCAGCCAATGCTAGTTTGTTATTCTCTCCTGGTTTAAAAAATAGTGGAGCAGCTTTAAATATAAGTAGTTTTCTAAAATCCGAATTGTCAATTTATCCAAATCCAGTAAATAATGGAATTGTGACTATCAAATCTCAAATTTCTGGTGAAAAAAGTATTAAGTTATATGATATTACGGGTAGACAAGTTTTAAATACTAAATTGAAATCAGATATGCTTGATGTTAGTTTTGTTCAGAGCGGACTTTACTTACTTAATATTTCCATTAATAATCATTCATCATCATCTAAATTATTAATTAAATAACCCCGTATTAATTAATTATAATTCTTTAAAAAAAAGGTGCTTTATATAAGTGCCTTTTTTTTATAAAAGTAAATTATTCTTAAAAAGGTTTAATCTTTGTAATTGGTATTACATTTTTATATAATCTGGTATCTTTTTTTAAAATATCATTATTATAAATTTACATACTAATTTCATTTATAAATTAAAAGTCAAAACAATGGGCATGACATCTAATCTCATAAAATTATTTTTTTGTTTCTCTTTATTAATAAGTATTACTTCTTGCACCACTGATGATATTTTACCAAGTATTGAGCTAACAGCAAGTAGCGTCAATTTAAGTGAAGACAATGGTTATATTACTGTTACTGTTTCAGTTAACACAAAGGTTAATCAATCATTAACTGTGCCTTTAGTATTATCTGGTACCGCAACAGATGGTAGTGATTTCAGTTTAAGTACTCCGAATATAACAATAAATTCTGGTAACAATTCAGGTAGTATTACTATTACTGGAATTCAAGATAATATAATTGAAGGTGTTGAAACACTAAATATATCACTAGGAACTGTGAAAAATGTACTTATATTAAGTAATTCTGAAATTTATATTTCTGTTTTAGATGATGATTCAGATTCAGATGGGGATGGCGTTTTAGATGCTAATGATGATTGTCCAAATGTGGCAGGAGATATAAATAACAATGGTTGTCCATTTTTAGGGTTTTTAATTAATGAAGTTTTGTATGATCCAGCAGCTAATTTGCCCGGAGATGCCAATGGTGATGGAGTAAGAGACGCAAATCAAGACGAATTTATAGAATTTTATAATTCTGGTACAGAATTAGATATTTCTGGTTATACAGTTTCAGACGCTAGTGCTTTAAGACATACATTTCCATCAGGTACTGTTGTACCTAAAAATGGAGTTTTGGTATTATTTGGTGGTGGTTCCCCTTCAGGAAGCTTTGGTGGTGCTATTGTTCAAGTAGCTTCAGAAGGACAAATTAATATTAGTAATGCAGGAGATACGGTAACTGTGAGAGATGCCAATGGTAATGAAGTAGTTGTATTTGATTTAGCAGGTTTATCAGGTAATCCAGACGAATCTTATACTAGAAACCCTGACCTTACTGGAGATTTTGCTCAGCATACCACTATTACTGAAGCTGAAGGAAGATTGTTTTCTCCTGGAACTAAATTAGATGGTACTTCCTTCTAATTAAAAACAAAAAAAATATGCACTATTTAGGAGCTATGCTATCACTTGTATTTATATTTTTTACTGCAAATTTTTTGTTGAAAAAATATAATCCTCATGCTATTTTATTAGTATCTGGATTATTAATGTTGGTAGTAGCAGAATTTTTAAAGTATAAATTGCCTGAATTAAAAGAATCAACTGGTTTTTCAGGATTTGATTTATTTAGATATATAGAAGAATCTTTTAGTAAAACAAATGCTGGTGTTGGATTAATGATTATGGCTATTGGTGGTTTTGTTGCTTATATTGATAAAATTGGAGCTTCTGATGCCTTGGTTCATGTTTCGATGAAACCACTTAAATTATTTAAGAAAAAGCCATATTTGGCTGCATCCTTAGTAATTCCTATTGGTCAACTTTTATTTGTAGCTATCCCTTCTGCAGCAGGTTTAGGTTTACTTTTAATGGCATCATTATTTCCAATTTTAGTTAACTTAGGTGTAAGTAGATTATCTGCAGTTTCAGTAATTACAGCAACAACGGCCTTTGGTATTGGTCCAGCTTCAGCAATAACTGCTAGCGCAATTGGTATCGCAAAAATAGATTCTGTATTTTATTTTCTAAATCATCAAATACCTCTGGTTTTACCACTAAGTGTGTCTATGATGATTACTTATTATTTTGTAAATCGTTATTTTGACAAAAGGGAACAAACAACACAAAACAATAAAGATGTTGAAAAAAAAGAGTTAAAAGCACCATTAATATATGCTATAATTCCAATATTACCCATCATACTTTTGATTGTTTTCTCTGAAATTTTTAGTTTTTTTGAATCCCCCATAACATTGCATACTACTACTGCCATGTTTATAAGTTTGTTTGTTGCTTTGGTTTTTGAACTTATTAGAGTTAGAAATTTAAAAGAAGTATTTAACTCATTTACTGTTTTTTGGAATGGCATGGGAAATATTTTTAAATCAGTTGTAACGTTAATTATTACTGCAGATATTTTTGCTAAAGGGCTTATAAGTTTAGGATTTATTGATGGGTTGTTAGATGTAGCCCAAAACTTTGGTTTTGCAGCAATAGGAATAGGAATTGTGATGACCATCATGATCTTTTTGGCATCCATGCTTATGGGAAGTGGTAATGCGGCATTCTTTGCATTTGGCCCTTTAATTCCTAAAATAGCTGGTAAATTAGGAGTTGAAAGCACTTCAATCATTTTGCCTATGCAACTATCAGCATCCATGGGAAGAACTGTATCTCCAGTGGCAGGTGTTATTATTGCGACAGCAGCTATAGCAGATGTGACAACTATAGCTATAGTAAAGAGAAATTTAATACCATTAGTTGTAGCATTAGTATTAATGCTATCATTTCATTATATATAATTTTATGTTGAAATTAATTAAAAATACAAATTTATATACACCAAAATATTTAGGTAAAAAAGACCTTCTTATTGCAGGGAAAAAAATTATTGCTGTTGAAGATAATCTAGATGCTTTCAGAAAAATAGCTGACGTTTGGGACGCTAAAGGAAAGGTTGTAACACCAGGGTTAATAGATCAGCATATTCATATTATTGGTGCCGGAGGAAAAGAAGGTTTTTCGTCTATGACACCAGAAGTTAACCTAAGTGAATTAATTGCATGCGGAAGCACCACTGTAGTTGGCTTATTAGGAACTGATGGTACTGCAAGAAATATAAGAACCCTTTACAGCAAAGCAAAAGCTTTGGAGGAAGAAGGAATTTCTGCTTATATGTACTCTGGTTATTATGGTATAGATTCCATGACCATTACTGATAGCATACAAGGTGATATGATTTTTATTGATAAAGTTTTAGGCTGTAAAATTGCCATAAGCGATATTAGATCGTCTTATCCAACTGCTTTAGAGTTAGTAAGAAAGCTTCGCGATATTATGGTTGGAGGATTTATAGGTAAAAAGAAAGGCATATTGCATGTACATCTTGGAAATTTAGATTCTAAATTAGACATATTATTTGAATTAGTGAACGATTATAAATTTCCCATAAAACATATTTCACCAACTCATGTAGGGCGCACTAAAGAGCTTTTTGACCAGGCTATTGAATTTGCCAAGCTTGGTGGTATGATTGATATAACCACAGGGGCTTCAAAATATACTGACCCTTATAAGTCTGTCTTGTATGCTTTAGAACAAGGTGCTAATATTGACAACATAACTTTTAGTACCGACGGTCATGCGGGTTTAACAAAATTTGATAACCAAGGAAATGCCATTGGTATAAGAAAAGCCCCTATTAACTCAAATCTGGAAGAAGTTAGATTGCTTGTTAAAAAAGGAGGCATGCCTATTGAAGAGGCCTTTAAGATTATTACAACCAATCCTGCAAATAATTTAGGTTTAAAAAATAAAGGAAAAATTGAAGTTGGAATGGATGCTGATTTATGTTGTTTTGATGATGATTTGAATTTAAAAGATGTCTTTGCCAACGGCAAACATATGATGGACAACGGTAACATTATAGTTAAAGGAGTATTTGAATAATAATAATAAAAAGCATGAAGATTCATAAAATCATTAGCGTTAGTCTCTTACTACTATCATTTGCATTTGTATATGCTCAAGAAATAAAACTTGATACTTACAGATTTGGTGAAGGATTAAATTTTTCAGGTGAAGGGGATTATAAAATCAGATTAAGCGGTTTCATTCAGCCCTACATGGAAACTCAGCACCAAACAGATGTTGAAGAAAATAGTTCGTTTAATCGATTTAGGATGCGCCGGTTGCGTTTAAGAATTGATGGCAATTCAGGAAATCAAAGATTTAATTATCGCTTTCAAGTAGATTTAAGTGGCACCTCTGAAGCCGATATTACTACCACAAGCAATTATTTATTGGATGCTTATGTTTCTTACGATATAACAAATAGAATTACAGCCACATTCGGTCAACGTTCAACCTACACAGATAACAGGGAGCTCTTTATGGACTCTAGATCACTTCAGTTAGTAGAACGTAGCCCTCTAACCTCGGCATTTGCTTCCATTCGTGAGTTTGGGTTATTTCTTCAAGGGAATTTTAAAGCTGGTTTCGGATCGTATTTAAGACCTTATTTTGTTTTAACAAATGGAGATGGCGGTAATGTTTTTAGAGCTGATTACGGAGGTGTAAAAGTTGGTGGTCGTATAGATTATTTGCCTTTTGGTCTATTCACAAACTTTGGTCAGTTCAGACAAACAGACATTGTAAGAGAAAATGCTCCTAAATTAGTCATTGGGGCAAATTTCAGTCATAATAACGGCATGAGCAGTAGAAGAGGTAGAGAAAGCGGAACCATTCTGTACCTAAATGATAACGATGAAGAATCGCTTCCTGATTATACAAAATATGGCGTAGACTTCTTATTTAAATATAACGGATTTTCTGCCTTAGGTGAATATGTAAAATCTAAAACCACAGTTCCAACAGATATTACACAACGAGTTAGAAATGATGGAACAACCTCAACTGTTTTTGATGTTAATGGAGTTCAAGATGTTGAAAATTATGTAAAAGGAAGAATGATGCTTGGAGAAGCTTTTAACTTTCAAATGGGATATATTTTTAAAAGTGGTTTCTCCATTGATGGCCGTTATACACATCTTAAAGCTGATGAGAATTCATTCTTGAATAACGCCACTTTTTATAACCGCCCTAATTACTACACCTTTGGCGTAAGTAAATATTTGGGTAGAAATTACGGCGCAAAAATTCAGGCAGATTATACCTATGTGGATGGTAGCCTTGGAATTAATGATAACAATGGTAATCCATTACCTGGAGATGAAACTTTATTAAGAATAATGCTAACCGTTTCATTTTAAATAATGCTTAAACAACCTATCATATTAGCTTTATTTTTTTACACGACATGTATGTTGGGTCAATTAAATCCGCAATCAAAAAAGATTACAGAAAAATTCTTTCCAGACGCAGATTTTATTGAAGACATTACTCCGGCACTTCAAAAGAAAAAAGGATTTACAGATTATGAAGAGCTAACATCTTATTTAGAAATGTTAGTTGCTCAACATCCAGAAAAAATTCAGCTTTCATATATTGGCGAATCTCAAAAAGGAAAACAAATTCCAATGGTTCGTTTAACAAATACGAATTCCAATGAAAAACTTAAAGTTTGGATACAAGGTGGGCTACATGGAGATGAACCAGCAAGCACAGAAGGCGTTCTCTACTTGTTAAATAAACTTTTAAATGATTCAAAATACACATATTTATTAGACAGTTTAGACTTAGCCGTTATTCCCATGGCGAATATTGATGGCTATTTAAAGCAAGATAGATACGCCGCCAATGGTCTCGATTTAAACCGAGATCAAACTAAATTAATGGCGTCTGAAACACTGGTGATTAAGAAAGCGTTTACAGATTTTAATCCTGAATTAGGTTTAGATTTTCATGAATACAGACCATACCGTAAAGATTTTGTAAGAATGAGCTCTTTCGGGATAACATCTGCCTATGATGCCATGTTTTTATACAGCGGAAATTTAAATGTGCCTGAAAATTTAAGAACACTTACAAATACGCTTTTTGTAGAAAATGCCAGAAAAGTTCTTGAAAATAATGGATTAAGACAACACGACTACATCACAACTCAAACATATGGTGGACAAATACACTT
Organism: Flaviramulus sp.; assembly: GCA_030731745.1. GTDB lineage: Bacteria > Bacteroidota > Bacteroidia > Flavobacteriales > Flavobacteriaceae > JANQTJ01. The sequence continues at coordinate 12,922 of JANQTJ010000035.1, forward strand.
TAATCAAGGGTCCAATAACGCCCGTTCAAGCGCCACTAATTATGCCTTGAACAATATGATTTCAACATTATTTGAAATAAGAGGTGTTGGAATAGGTAGAACTTCTTTTAAAAGACGCATAAACGTTACGTTTTTAATTGCTATTAATTATTTAGAAACAGCCTATAACAATATAGCTTTAGTTAAAGAAGAAATAGCCAAAGCAAATTCACTAAACAATGATGCGATTGTAACGAGTTCCAAAACAATTTATACTAGCAGTATACAAACTATTGATTTAGATACAAACGATTTGATTGATTTAGAGATAACCATAAGAGACGCCTTACAATCTAAACCTGAACTGGTAAGAAAGCGCCCTAAAGCGTATGTTATTGATAAAAATCAAGCTGAAATTATTGAAAAGCTAAAGATTTTAGGTATTACTATTGAATCTTTAAGCGAAGACACTGAATTAGAAGTAGAAAGTTTTACGGTTTCAGAATATCAGCGAGATTCTGAAAAATATGAAAAAATGAATTTACAAACTGTTGAAACGGTTTTAAACTCAGAAAAATTAAGCTTTCCGCAAGGAACCTTTAAGATTCCAATGAATCAAAAAAGAGCTAATTTAATTATAGAACTTTTAGAACCAGAAGCGCCAAACAGCTTTGTGAGTTTTGGTGTTTTAGAAACCGAAAAATTAGACACATTACCCATTTATAGATTATTAAATTAACAATACAAAAAATAAACAAATGAAAAAACTGTCATTATTAATCCTATTTTTCTGTATAACCATACTGTTAAATGCCCAAGAGAGTGACAAAAACCAAGCAAGTTTTGACCTTGGTAGCGGTTTAAATTTTTCCTTTAACGAAGGGGATTACCAATTTAATTTTGGTGGATTTATCCAACCCACATACAAATACAGTAAACTTGAAGGGCAAAAATCTGATAATGAATTCAGTGCTAAAAGAGCTTATTTAATAATTTCAGGAACAGCTGTAAAAGAAAAGGTAAGTTTTCTAATTCAGACGGATTATAGTCTTTCACAGCCATTATTAGATGCTTGGGTTGCGTATCATCCTACTAGCAAAATAACTATAACTGTTGGGCAAAAACAAACCTTTCTAAATAATCGAGAGATGACATTTAGAGAAGATAAATTACAGTTTACAGACCGTAGTTTATTGAGTCAAACATTAAGTAGAACAGGACGAGAATTTGGTCTGTTCATGGAAAGTAAGTTTGGCAACAAATTTGGTATAGTGCCTATGGCTGCATTAACCTCTGGAGATGGAAGAAATTCTTTTGGTGCTGATTCTAGAGATACAGATCTAGGAGGATTAAAAATTGGAGGGCGTTTAGACTTGTATCCATTTGGTTATTTCTCTGAAGGCAATGATAATTTAAGTGCCGATTTAGCACATGAACAAAGCTTAAAATTTGTTATTGGTGCAGCAATAAGTCAAAATACAGGGGTAAGTAATGCTAACGGCGAAGGTCATGGAAATTTTTTGTTATACAATGCTAATGGTCTTAATAATCTTCCAGACTATTCACAAGTTTATCTTGATTTTTTATTGAAATACCAAGGATTCTCATTTTTAGGAGAATATGCTAATGCAAGCGCAAGTGGTTTAAATACAACCTTTATTGATGCCACTGCAACACAGATATTGGCACCTCAACAAATTAGTGAGTATTTATTAATAGGAGATAGTTATAATTTTCAGGCTGGTTATGTAACTGCAAAAGGACTAAGTTTTGATTTTAGATATGAAAGTTCTAAGCCAGAATATAAAGCTAATTTAAACTCTTTAATGCAAGATTCAAATAGTTTTACATTTGGACTCACAAAATATTTTAATAATAACAATTTGAAAATGCAAGCTTCCATTTCAAGCATTGACTATTCAAATGCTAGCAATCAAACTATTGGAGAATTTGTTATGCAGATTGTTTTCTAGATGCATAGAAAGTTAATAATCTTTGTTTTTATAATTAATTTTACTTTGTGTTTTGGACAAATATTAAGACCAAATACTACAGGTTCATTTACTTATATTCCAACAGCTCCTTTAAATACCAAACCTGTTGAAGTCTTTTATCATATTCCAACAGGAGATATAAATACTATGCCTATTTTATTTTCCTTTCATGGTGCTAGTAGAAATGGAGCCGATTATAGAGATTTTTGGATTTCTATGGCAGATGCTAATGGTTTTATGGTATTTGCTCCTGAATTTTCAGATACATATTATCCAACAGGAGATCAATACCAGTCAGGAAACATTTTTGATGATGGAGATAATCCAAGTTTAGCCACTTATAATCCTATAAATGAATGGACTTTTTCTATAATTGACCCTCTTTTTGAATATATTAAAGCTGATGTCTCAAGCATTCAAGAAGTATATAATGCATGGGGGCATTCAGGAGGTGCACAATTTTTACATCGATTTGTTGAATACCTACCTAATAGCAAATTGTATATTGCAGTTTGTTCAAATTCTGGCTGGTATACGGTGCCTGAATACACTTATAATTTTCCTTATGGATTAAATGAAGGACAATTATTAAACGAGACTTTAACCGACGCATTTTCCAAAAAGCTTATTGTTCACTTAGGGTTAGATGACATCGATCCTAATTCAGCAGGATTAAGGCACAATATTGTTGTTGATACTCAGCAGGGATTGTATCGTTTGGCTAGGGGAAGATATTTTTTTAACACAAGTCAAACAACGTCATTAAGTATGAGTGTCCCTTTTAATTGGGAAAAACATGAAATTACTGGTATTGGTCATGACGCACAGTTAATGGCAAATGATGCCTTGCAATTTATTTTAAACAGCACACTTTCTAATCAAGATTATCTAACATCAAAATCATTTAATATTTATCCAAATCCAACATCTTCAAATTTTGTGAAATTTAGTACAAAACTAAATACTCCAATTTCAGTTTCTGTTTTCAATATATTCGGAGAGGAGATAGTCAAAAAAATAATTGAAAACCGCATTTTAAATATCTCTAATCTTATTCCTGGGATTTATTTAATAAAGATACAGTCAGATACATTCTCAACTACAAAAAAATTAATCAAAAAATAAAAATTAATGTATAACACAAAAGTTATAACTATCGCTTTAGATTATTTGGGTATTAAAAACTCAAAAATTAACTACCAACTCTTGCATTATCATATTTATTGCTCTAATCGATTTAAAATGGAGTCCTATACACCTTTTGTTTTCAATTACAAGGTGTTTTAAAATAATGCTTTTGAGGGATTTCATAATTAATATTTAATCAAAACTATATTTTATAAATGTTTTAATTGTGTATTAAACGCATATTAAACGTATAATGTACGGTTAATTTGAGTTAATATGAAATTATCTAATAAATGCAAATATTGCGATAAGGAGATAGAAGGTAGGTCTGATAAAAAATTTTGCGATGCATATTGTAAAAGTTCTTATCATTATCAAAAATCTATAACAGAATCACCTAGATTTTTTAATAAAGTTGATAATCAATTGAAGCTTAATAGAAAGTTGTTAAAAAACTACAATAAAGCCGGAAAAGTCATAATAAGAGTTGAGCAACTTAAGGCTGAGGGTTTTGATCCTAATTACTTTACCCATTATTGGAAGAATACTAAAGGTGATGTATACTTGTTTGTTTACGAATATGGTTTTCTTAGGAAATTAGAACATGGTTTTGAAAAATTCATTCTTATCAAGTGGCAAGCTTATATGGAGAAATAATATATTTATTCAATTTTAAATAGCAACAAAACTAAATGCTCATTTTATCTTGTTTATTTTTGAATTAATTAAATAATTGTATATGAACTACACTAGTAAGTTAGTTAAAGGAAAAAATAATAATAAATGTTTAGTGCTTGCTAGCCCCAAAAAAACATCTTTTGCAAAAATATTTTTAAATCAAGGAGCTAGTTTACAGGAGTTGAAACTAAAAGGGGAGGAGTTGATAAAAGACATGTATCCTTTAACATATAACAATTCTTATGCTTCCTCAATCTTATTTCCATTTGCTAATAGAATTAAAGATGGTAGTTATCAATTTAATGGTATAACCTATAAATTTTATATTAACGAAAAAGAATTAAACAATGCCTTACATGGTTTAGTTTTTAATAAGACATTTGAAGTGTTGGATATATCAACAACAGATACTTTTGCTACAGTTAAGTTAAAATATAATGAAGAGCGTGTCTGTAAAGGTTTTCCATTTACTTACTCAATATTTCTGGAATATTTATTAACAGACAACACACTAGATGTAAATGTTGAAATAATAAATACTGATACCAAAATGTTTCCATTTACATTAGGTTGGCATCCTTATTTTTTTAGTGAGGATTTAAGTATAAGTACGATACTATTTGATGCAAAAAAAAAGCTTAAGTTAGACGATAGAAATATTGCTCAAGAATTAATAATAAATGAACAGTCTACAGGCTTTAAAATTAACAATCAATTTTTAGATGATTGTTTTATTTTAGATTCTAACCAAGTAATATTTAAAACGCCAAGATATAATTTAACTTTTAACTCAACTGAAGATCAAAGTTTTTTACAACTGTATACCCCACCTCATAAAAATACGATTGCTATAGAACCAACTACTGGAGTTTCAGATAGCTTTAATAATAGCATTGGACTTAAAGTTTTAAAACCAAATACATCATATCATATTAATTGGAAATTGAAAATAGATAATTAAAGACTACTAAGTTAAACATCTTTTAGCAGTAAAAATAGTTAGTTTTAAATGATACTTAAATCATTAAATAAAAAATTAATTTAAAATTTGCGTTGTATTATTTATGTTCAATTTCCTTGTTTTCAAAGATTTAAGTTTATCAAACCAAATTATTTTAGGTGTATTTTTATTTGTAATGGTATTAATCATCTTACATTACGGACTTAAGATGATAGAAATAGCTTATGTATTAAAATTTAAAAGGCCTTTATATAATCACCTTTACTTCAGTTTAAAACAATTAAACAAACATCAAAAAAGCATTTTAATTAATCAATTTTCTTTCTATAATAAACTTACAAACAGGGAACAGAAATATTTCGAGCATAGGTTGGCATCATTTATAAATGATAAAGATTTTATAGGCAGAGATGGACTTTTAATTACGGATGAAATTAGGGTGTTAATTTCAGCAACAGCCGTTATGCTAACTTTTGGTTTTAGAGATTTTTACATTGGTTTCATTTCAAAAATAGTAGTATATCCTAAAACCTTTTTCTCTAATACAAATAATACATATCATAAAGGAGAATTTAATCCTAAGCTAAAAACGTTAGTATTTTCTTGGGAAGATTTTAAATATGGTTATGCTATTGATAATGATAATCTAAATTTAGGAATACATGAATTTGCCCATGCTTTACATATAAATAGTATGAAAGAACGTGATGTAAGTTCGATTATTTTCAGTGATTCTTTTAAAGAAATAACCAAATTGCTTGCTCTAAATGCAAATTTAAGATCAAATTTGGTAAAATCAGATTATTTTAGAAACTATGCTTACACGAATGAATTTGAGTTTTTAGCGGTTGCTATTGAGACGTTTATTGAAACGCCCAAAGATTTTAAAAATCGATTTCCAGAGCTTTATAATTTAATAAAACAGATGCTTAATTTTAATATAGCTGGTTATTAAATATTTTTTAATTATGATATTTATCATGATTTTTTTAAGCTTAGTTCGATAACTTTAATGTTAAGAAATATAAACTTTAAATGTTATGATAAGAAAAGAACCCATCTCAATGATAATGACAACTCCTGTTGTAACATTAACAAAAAACGATAGTCTAGAAAAAGCAGAACACCTTTTTAAAAAAAATCATATAAGACATATTCCCATTGTTGAAAATGATAAAATTATAGGCATGTTAAGCCATAACGATATATTACGATTAAGCTTCTCAGATTATGCAGGTGATTTTGATGGTGATATGGATGCTCCAGTTTATAATATGTTTAGCATTAATCATATTATGACACGTAATGTTGTTACTATTTCTTCATCCAATTCAATAAAAGACGTTGCCGAAATCATAGCTTCTAAAGAATTTCATGCATTACCAGTTATATCTCATAAAAAACTTATAGGTATAGTTACTACTACCGATTTAATAAAATATTTGCTAAAACAATTTTAACGATTAAAAATTTTAAAAATCATGATTAAGGATATATTAGTTGAAGAAATTATGAGTAAAAACATCATAGCATTAAGAAGGAATGATGACTTAGAAAGAGCGGAAATGCTTTTTAATAAATACAAAATTAAACACATACCAGTTGTTAGCTCAGATGTTGTTATTGGAATGCTCAGTTATTCTGATTTATTAAAAATTTGTTATGCAGAAACAACTGCTGATGAGCATGATGTTGATGTGGTAGTTTATAATACTTTTACAATTGAACAAGTCATGAGTAAAAATGTAATAACTATTAATAAGGAAACTACAGTAAAAGAGGCTACACAAATTTTAGCAAAAGGAGATTTTCATGCTTTGCCTGTTGTTGATTGTGGTGTTTTAATGGGTATAATAACAACAACTGATTTATTAAATTACTATTTAAAAGAGTATTAAGAGTTTGCTATAGCGTTTAAATCTCTGATAGTTTCAATTTGGTTGGTACTTTTAAAAACATAACTTCCAGCTACTAAAACATCGGCTCCAGCGTCAGCCAATTTTTTGGCATTTTTATTGGTAACCCCACCATCAATTTCAATTTTTGTTGAAGCTCCTTTTTTAAGGATTAATTCTTTTAGTTGTTTCACTTTATTGTATGTATTTTCAATAAAACTCTGACCCCCAAAACCAGGATTAACACTCATTATGCAAACCAAATCTATATCATTAATAGTGTCTTCTAAAACGTTAATATTGGTATGTGGATTTAAGGCTACTCCAGCCTGCATACCTTCAGCTTTTATAGCTTGTAAGGTTCTATGTAAATGATTACAAGCTTCATAATGAACAGTAAGGATATTACTTCCTAAATCAGCAAAAGTTTTTATATATCTATCTGGTTCTACTATCATTAAATGTACGTCAATTGTTTTTTTAGCGTGTTTAGAAATAGCTTGTAAAACCGGCATCCCAAAAGAAATATTAGGCACAAAAACCCCATCCATAATATCAATATGAAACCAATCTGCTTCACTTTTATTAACCATCTCTATGTCTCTCTGCAGGTTAGCAAAATCTGCAGCTAAAATTGATGGTGCTATTAGTTTTGTACTCATTTGATTTTTTTAAGTTTTATATTACAAATATAGAAAAAATAAACCCGCGGTAATCAGCCGCGGGTTCTTTCATCAATCAAAAAACGAACAGTTATATATAACTGTTTGTTACCGTAATTTAGTCGTAATTATTATTAAAAAATTACTATCCTAAATAGGTTTTTAATATTTTACTTCTAGAAGTGTGTTTTAATCTTCTAATTGCTTTTTCTTTAATTTGGCGAACACGCTCACGCGTTAAATCAAATGTTTCACCAATTTCCTCTAAAGTCATTGGATGTTGATTCCCTAAGCCAAAATATAAACGAATTACATCTGCTTCACGAGGCGTTAATGTTTCTAGTGCTCGCTCAATTTCTGTTCGAAGTGATTCGTGTAATAATTCTCTATCTGGATTTGGAGACTCACCACTATTTAATACATCATATAAGTTAGAATCTTCACCTTCAACTAAAGGAGCATCCATACTTACGTGACGACCAGAATTTTTCATAGACTCTTTAACATCGTTAATGGTCATGTCTAATTCTTTCGCAATTTCTTCAGCACTTGGTGGGCGTTCGTGAGATTGCTCTAAAAATGCAAATGTTTTATTGATTTTATTAATAGAACCTATTTTGTTTAAAGGTAAACGTACAATACGTGATTGTTCAGCTAAAGCTTGAAGAATCGACTGACGAATCCACCAAACTGCATAAGAAATAAATTTAAAACCACGAGTTTCATCGAAACGCTGTGCTGCTTTTATTAAACCTAAATTGCCTTCATTAATTAAATCTGGTAATGTTAAACCTTGGTTTTGGTATTGCTTAGCTACCGATACAACAAAACGTAAATTAGCTTTTGTCAATTTTTCTAAAGCTCTCTGATCACCAGCTTTAATACGTTGTGCTAACTCTACTTCTTCGTCTGCGGTAATTAAGTCAACTTTACCAATTTCTTGAAGATATTTGTCTAACGATGCTGTTTCTCTATTGGTAACCTGCTTCGTAATTTTAAGTTGTCTCATCTAGTTTTCTTCTGTAAATTTAAATGAATAATGTTATTCAGTAGTTATACGTTTAAATCTCTCTTTTTGTTACAAAAAGGTTTAAATTATTTTTTATTTTCTTTTTAATAGGAAACTAGAAAATATAGAAGTCACTTTTTTACTAAAAAAATAAAATATTCATTTTCTTTTAAAGTGCATTTTAACTCAACTTAAATAAAAATAAATTAATCTTCAACTTTTATTGTGACGATACTTTCTATAACTAGTTTTTTGTTATTAATTCTTGCATCTTTAAAAAATAATTTAGCATCAAGTTTTGCATCAATAAGTTCATTGATTCTATCATTGTCATAAACGCATAAATCTTTAGAATTGCCTTCTGTTATTGATAGGCGTTTAAGTTTGTGATGGTTAATTTTTACATCTAAAATAGAATCTATAATATCTGCCGATTCGGAAGCGCTAAAAGTGCCATCTATTAGTTTGATAATCTGTGTAGGATTATTACTTTTTTTTACTTTTTTTGAAACTTGTTCCATAATATTTTTTGATTTAAAAAATTAGCAATGTTTTAAGTGATTTGGATAATATATAGATATAGTGGCATGCCTAGTGTAATATTAAAAGGGAATGTGATAGCTAATGCCATCGGGATATATAAACTTGGACTTGCTTTTGGAGCCGCTATTTTCATGGCAGCAGGAACTGCAATATAAGAGGCACTCGCAGCAAGTATGGCAAATAATAAACGATTTCCTATACTTTCTATAAAAGTGCTACTAATAATGGATACTATTACACCATTAAATACAGGGATGATTATAGCAAATACCAATGCAAACCAACCTTTTTTAAGAAATTCTGATAGTTTTTTTCCACTAGTAATTCCCATATCTAATAGGAATACAGATAGAAATCCTTTAAAAATATCTGTAGTAAATGGTTTTATGCCCTCAGCTTGTGCATCACTTGCTAAAAAGCCTATTATTAGGCTTCCTATAATCAAGAGAACACTACCATTGAATAAAGCGTGTTGTAAAACTGTTTTAACTGGTATGTCTGATTTACCTTTATTCCCTTTAAAGATCATGATTAACAATAATCCAACCATAATTGATGGTGCTTCCATTAATGCCATAACAGCTACCATGTGTCCATTAAAAGGGATTTTTTCTATTTCTAAGAACGCTATTGCCGTAACAAAAGTTACAGCGCTCACCGAGCCATATGAAGCAGCTATTGCTCCAGCATTTTCTATACTAAATTTTCTCCTAAGTATGAAATATGAATATGTTGGAACAATAATAGCTAAGAAAATTCCAAAAAGTAAAGACCAAATAATTTCTAAATTAAATTCGCTATGAGAAAGTTCTTGTCCACCTTTAAATCCAATTGCCATGAGAAGATATAAAGAAATAAATTTAGAGGAATTTTCAGGTATTTTTAAGTCACTTTTCAATTGTATGGCAATTACTCCTAAAAAGAAAAATAACAATGCAGGATTAGTAAGGTTGTCTAATAGTAAATGTAAATCCATTAAGTTTGGTTAATTTTGGTTATGGATTAATATTTTATTTGTTTGAATTTAGAACCGATAAACAAACTACAGAGAAGCAAAGAATAATTTCTTTTAAAAATAAGCCATTACGTATAATTGATAGGTTTATAAATAAAAAAAATATAAGGCCTAATACTAATACATTGAATATAGTTTTATTTTGTTGAGCCTTTTTTAGGGTATAAAGTATTTTTTCTTTCATTGTTTTTTATCTTACTGCAAATTTTATAATAATTTTTTATTTATATTTATTTATATTTATTATCAAATACATAATTACTTCTTATGAATTATACATTGCATCAATTAGAGGTTTTTTTAAAAATTGTCGAGTTACAGAGTGTTACAAAAGCTTCAGAAGCTCTATATCTAACCCAACCAGCTGTCTCAATTCAGTTAAAAAAATTTCAAGAACAATTTAAAATCCCTTTATTTGAAATTGTCGGCAGAAGAATCTATATAACTGAGTTTGGTGAAGAAATTGCTTTTGCTGCACAAAAAATTATTGATCATGTAAAAGCTATCAACTATAAGGCTTTAACTTATGAAGGAGAACTAGCAGGTAAATTAAGAATAGCCATTGTTTCGACAGCAAAATATGTAATGCCCTATTTTTTGACAGATTTTATAAATAATAATAAAGGGGTAGATTTAGTAATGGATGTTACTAATAAGGCATCTGTTTTGCAATCTTTAGAAAATAATGAAGTCGATTTTGCTATGGTTTCTACGATACCCAAAAAATTGAAAATTAATAGGATTGAGCTTATGCAGAATAAATTATTTATGGTTGGTGGGAAAGATTTTAAACAATCTGGAACCTTTTTAACTAAAAGTGAATTTGAAAAATTACCACTTATTTATCGTGAGCAAGGTTCAGCTACGAGGTTAGCTATGGAAAAATTTATAGATTCTAGACAAATATCTACCTATAAGAAAATGGAGCTGACATCAAATGAGGCTTTAAAACAAGCTGTTATTTCTGGACTAGGTTATTCAATTATGCCATTAATTGGTTTAAAAAATGCTATCAGTATAGGAGATTTGCAAATTATTCCTGTAAAAGGTCTTCCAATTGTAACTAATTGGAATTTAATTTGGTTGAGTTCCAAAAACATGACAAACGTAGCAAAAAGTTTAATTGATCATATTAATAATAATAAAAAAGATATTACTAAAAAGCATTTTGATTGGTTAGAGAAGTATTAATTTTAAATAAAATAGGTGTTATTTAAAAAAGCCTGTTTCAAATTTGAGACAGGCTTTAAAAATTATAGATTTCAAAAAAACTTAATCTTCTTTTCTGTCTTCTCTCGGTCTTCTGTCATCACGACGATTGTCACGTCCGCGATTATCTCTACCTCTATTATTATCACGTCCACCACGATCATTATTTTCTCTCGGTGGTCTGGCAACATAACCTTCAGGTTTTTCTAATAATGCCTTACGAGATACTTTTTCTTTGCGTGTTTTTGGATCTACACCAAAATACTTCACATTAAAAACATCACCCATATTAACAACGTCTGTAACATTTTCAGTACGTTCCCAAGCTAATTCGCTTACATGTAATAAAACTTCGTTTCCTGGAGCTTGTATATATTCGACAACAGCACCAAAATCTAACATTTTAATAACTTTTACTTCGTAAGTGCCACCAACTTCTGGTTTAAACATTAATGAATCAATTTTGGCCAATACGGCATCTATACCATCTTGGTTTGTTCCCAAAATTTCAACAATACCCTCTTCAGTAATTGGGTCTTCATTAATTACAATAGTTGTTTTAGTAGCTTTTTGTAATTCTTGAATGACTTTTCCGCCAGGTCCAATTAAAGCACCAATAAAGGCATTAGGTATAATCTTAGTTATCATTTTAGGTGCATGAGGCTTAACATCTGCATTTGGTTGTGCAATAGTTTCTACTATTTTTTCTAAAATATGCAAACGTCCTGCTTGTGCTTGTTTTAAAGCATTTACAAGAATTTCATACGATAATCCTTTTACTTTAATATCCATTTGGCAAGCTGTAATACCTTCTGCTGTACCAGTTACTTTAAAGTCCATGTCACCTAAATGATCTTCATCACCTAAAATATCAGATAATACTGCATATTTTCCAGTTTCAGCATCCGATATTAATCCCATAGCTATACCAGAAACTGGTTTTTTCATGGGTACACCAGCATCCATAAGTGCCATAGTACCAGCACAAACAGTAGCCATTGATGATGAGCCATTACTTTCTAAAACTTCAGAAACAACTCTTACAGTATAGGCGTAATCATCTGGGATCATACCTTTTAAAGCACGTTGTGCTAAGTTTCCGTGTCCTACTTCTCTACGAGACGTACCTCTTAATGGGCGCGCTTCACCAGTTGAAAAAGGAGGGAAGTTATAATGTAAATAGAAACGCTCTTCACCTTCAAAAGATGGCATATCTATTTGGTTGGCTTCTCTAGAAGTTCCTAAAGTTACAGTGGCTAAAGCTTGAGTTTCTCCACGTGTAAATATAGACGAACCATGTGTAGATGGTAAATAATCAACCTCACACCAAATTGGTCTGATGTCAGTTGTTTTACGTCCATCTAAACGTAAACCTTCATTTAAAGTTAAATCTCTTACCGCTTTTTTCTCAGCTTTATAGAAATATTTAGAAACCATACCGCCATAATCAGCTAATTCTTCTTCAGTAAAAGTTGCCTTTACTTCTTCTTTAATGGCATCAAAAGCAGCGCTACGTTCATGTTTTGCTGATGCAGCTCTTGCTACAGCATACACTTTGTCATAAGTTAAATCGTGAACTTTTTTTGCTAGTGCTTCATCTTCAAGCTCTGGTTCATATTCACGAGTTTCTTTTTTTCCAAATGCTTCAGCTAACTTTACCTGTGCTGCACATTGTAATTTAATAGCATCATGAGCAAATTTAATAGCTTCAACCATTTCTTCTTCAGAAATCTCATCCATTTCACCTTCAACCATCATTACAGAATCTGCTGATGCACCGATAACCATATCAATATCAGATTGAAGAAGTTGTGCATACGTTGGATTGATAATAAATTGGCCATCAATTCTCCCAACTCTAACCTCAGAAATAGGCGTTTCAAAAGGTACATCGCTTAACTGAATTGCAGCCGATGCGGCTAACCCAGCCATGGCATCAGGCATAACTTCATCATCATGAGACATTAACTGAATCATAACTTGAGTTTCTGCATGGTAATCTTTTGGGAATAATGGGCGTAAAACACGATCTACCAAACGCATTGTTAAAACCTCACCATCGCTAGGTCTTGCTTCTCTTTTAAAGAAACCTCCTGGGTAGCGTCCTGCAGCAGCAAATTTTTCACGGTAATCTACAGTTAGCGGTAAAAAATCAACAGCACTCTGCTGGTAGTTTGATACTATTGTACACAATAGCATACATTTTCCGGATTGTACAACAACAGAACCATGTGCCTGTTTTGCTAATTTTCCGGTTTCGATGGAAATTGTACGTCCATCTCCAAGGTCTATAACCTCTTTAAAAACTTGTGGAATCATAATTTTTTTAAATCTAATTAAACAATGGTCGTTGTGTTGTTGTGTGTAGTTGTTGTGTGTTCGACCAATGAAAAACTATAATTAGCTTCTTCAATTCGAAAATTTATACTCTTTTTCGATAGAGTTGTTATGTATTTAGGCGTTACCCTAAAAGGGTAGGGCTTTACGCTACAATCTTTTGCAAAGGCAAAAGGATTTTCACTTCAATCCCTAACGCAAAAACAAAAAAGAGGCTGAAAAGCCTCTTTTTGTAATTATTTTCTTAATCCTAATTCTTTTACTATCGCACGATATCTTAAGATATCCTTCTTAATTAAGTAATCTAATAAAGAACGACGTTTTCCTACTAGTTTTACCAAAGAACGCTCTGTGTTATAATCTTTACGATTATTTTTTAAGTGCTCTGTTAAGTGGTTAATTCTGTGCGTAAATAACGCAATTTGTCCTTCTGCACTACCGGTGTCGTTTGCACTTTTACCGTGTTTTGAGAAGATTTCTGCTTTTACTTCTTTTGCTAAATACATGCTAATATTTTTGTAAATGATTTTTATGTACACGAAAGTCTTTCTTTCGAGTGCCAAATATACTGCTTTTAAGTTGAAAGTTAAAAGTTAAAAGTTAAAAATCTTATATTGTTTAATACTACTGAAAATCCTGGCTATAAACTAATTGAAAACCTAAGCTCTTAAAGGGTGATTTAATATTAAATCTAAATACTGATTCACTTTGTTTTTTAAGTCTTTACGTAGTGTAATAAAATCAAGAAAACCATGCTCTAATAAAAATTCAGAGGTTTGAAATCCTTCTGGTAATTCTTTACCAGTAGTGTCTCTTACAATTCTAGGTCCTGCAAAACCAATTAAAGCTCCAGGTTCGCTAATATTGATGTCTCCTAACATAGCAAATGATGCTGTTGTACCACCAGTTGTTGGATCTGTGCATAAAGAAATATAAGGAATCCCAGCATCAGCCAACTGCGCTAATTTCACTGAAGTTTTTGCTAATTGCATAAGTGATAATGCAGCTTCCATCATTCTAGCACCTCCTGATTTGGATATAACCATTAATGGTATATTCTTTTTTAAAGAATAATCTGCAGCTCTTGCAATTTTTTCGCCCACAACACTACCCATCGATCCACCAATAAAAGCAAAATCCATACAGGCTATTACTAAATCTTTTCCTTTAGATTTTCCAACAGCACATCTAACGGCATCTTTTAAGTTAGTTTTTTCTTGAGCAGATTTTAAACGGTCTGGATATTTTTTTGTGTCAACAAATTTTAAAGGATCTTTAGATTCTAGATTAGCATCTAATTCTTTAAATTTATTATCATCAAAGAGGATTTCGAAGTATTCTTTACTGCCTATTCTTACGTGATATCCATCTTCAGGACTTACATAAAAGTTTTTTTCTAACTCTTCTGCGTCCACTATTTTGCCAGTTGGTGATTTGTACCACAAACCTTTGGGAGTATCTTTTTTCTCTTCAGTTGTAGTTGTTATTCCTTTTGTTTTTCTTTTAAACCAAGACATATGATTTATAATTTTAAATAAACGATTTTAACAAAATCTTAAAATCGATGGTTTAGTTAGTTATTCTACAAATGTAAAACATATAAAATTACTTTTTTTATTATTTAAAATCAAAATTTGTAAAACGTCTCTTAAGATTTGTTTCAATAAAAATAAAATCTCGTTCAAACCTTTTTATTCATTAAGTTTAAACGAGATTGTTTTTTAATTTTTATATATAAGTATTATAAAGTATTTACATTATTTAAATCTTCAAAAGCCTTTTTTAAACGGTCTACAAAAGTTTTTTCACCTTCACGTAACCAAACTCTTGGATCATAATATTTTTTATTTGGAGAATCTTCACCTTCAGGATTACCAATTTGGCCTTGTAAATAATCTTTTTTATCATCCATATAGTCACGAATACCTGCCATAAAAGCATACTGTAAATCAGTATCAATATTCATTTTTATTACACCGTAGCTGATGCCTTCACGAATTTCTTCAACAGTAGAACCAGAGCCACCATGGAACACAAAATCAATATGATTGTGTTCAACGCCGTATTTCTTAGTAATATATTCTTGAGAATTTTTTAAAATTTTTGGTGTTAATTTTACGTTTCCTGGTTTGTAAACACCGTGTACGTTTCCAAAAGCAGCAGCAATGGTAAATTGCGAGCTTACTTTACTTAATTCTTCATAAGCATAAGCAACTTCCTCTGGTTGGGTGTATAATTTTGAATCGTCTACATCGCTATTATCTACACCATCTTCTTCACCACCAGTAATACCTAATTCAATTTCTAATGTCATCCCCATTTTGGACATGCGTTTTAAGTAGGTTTTGCATATTTCGATATTTTCTTCAATAGGTTCTTCAGATAAGTCAATCATATGAGAACTAAATAGTGATTTACCAGTTTCAGTAAAATGCTTTTCACTAGCATCTAATAACCCATCAATCCAAGGTAACAGTTTTTTTGCGCAATGGTCTGTATGTAAAATCACAGGAACACCATATGCTTCAGCAAGAGTGTGCACGTGTTTTGCACCAGCTATGGCACCAGCTATAGCTGCTTTTTGTCCATCGTTATTTAAGCCTTTACCAGCATTAAATTGTGCGCCACCATTAGAAAATTGGATGATAACAGGAGCATTTAAATCTTTTGCCGCTTCTAAAACACCATTGATGGTATCTGAACCTATAACGTTTACAGCAGGTAAAGCGTAATTATTAGCTTTTGCATGATTAAAAATTGCTTGAACTTCTTTTCCTGTTGCAACTCCTGGTTTTATGTTGTGTCCCATATTTTAAGTTAATTTTTTGATTTGTAATAACAAGTTTTCAAAAGTAATCAATTTTTGAATAAGTAGTTTCGATTTTATAGGTTGAAAACATTAAAAGTAGACTAAAACGTTATAGTAAAATTTATCTAGAATGGGTAATTAATACCTATGTTATAAACAGCCTTTGAAAAGTTATAATCGTTAAACCATCTATTTTCATTTTGGTAAGAAGGGTCGTATGTTTTAAAACCAATATCAAACCTAAAAACGAAAAAACTAAAATCATAGCGTAAACCAAAACCAGAACCTATGGCTATATCTTCTAAAGAACTAAAGTTATTAAAAGTAGCACGCTCATCTTCTACATTATCTAAGACATTCCAGATATTACCTGCATCAACAAATAAAGCACCATTTAGATTTCCAAAAAGATTAAAACGTTGTTCTGCACTTAAAGTTATTTTTAAGTTGGCTTCATTAAACTCATTAGTAGTTTCAAAGCTACCTGGCCCTAAGCTATAGGCTGTCCAAGCACGATTATCGTTGGGTCCACCTGCAAAAAAACTTTTTGCAAAAGGGATGTTGTTTGAATTGCCGTATGGAATAGCAATACCTAAAAAACTTCTAATGGCTAATACATTTTTACTGCCTAAATCCCAATGTTTTGTGTAATCTAATTCGGTTTTTATGAACTGAGAATAGGCTACATTAAAAAGTTCGTATCTGTTGTCATTATTCTTTGGTAATCCAATTAATGTGGCTGTACTAGATAACAAATTCCCTGCTATTTCTATTTTTGCTTTAAAAATTGAAAAATCGTTATCAATTAAATTAGTACGTTCATCATTGGTAAAACTTAAACTTGAAGATAAGATTAAGTTATTTTCAGTTAATCGTTGTTTTCTTTCATCAATTCCAGAAACTGTTTTGAATTCTTCATCAGTTTGATTTAGAGAAGTGTTATTTGTTAAAACTTCATTTATAAAAATATCAGTTTCGTTTAATGGATTATTAGCATTTGGTATATTTAAAAAAGCATCATTAGAAATATAATTGATATTCCTTGCTACTTGATTTAAAGTGTTGTATGAATTATCATAAATCCTAAAATAGTTTTCAATATTTAAATTTCTAACGTATTGAATATTAAATATATCAAGTTTGTTAGATACTTTTGAATTGGGATACCAATTATAGCTAAAAGCGCTACTAAAGGTTCGTTTATCTAGACCAATATTTGTTTGACTTGTGGTTGATAAATTGATTTTTGTATTGGGAGACATATATTTTGGGATAATGCCTTCTGTGTATAATGGTGAAAATAATCTAGGAATGGTTAATTTGAAATCGACACCATATTCATTAATATCGAAAAATGGATCGCCAGCTTGTTTGCCATCTTTAGAAGCGCCAATTGATGCAATTCCAGATATTTCAAAAGTTTCTGCGCCTCGGAATATGTTTCTTATAAGTAAGCTAGGATTTAACGAAAATCCAACAGTTTGAATATTGCTTTGAGATACATCAGTACTAAAACCTAAACTAAACTTTTTTAGGGGTGTTAGCCTAATAGTACTAGAAAGCGTATTATCAAGATTTTCAACATATTCAATGTTAGGGTATTTAAAAGTGCGTAATTCGTTTAAATGTCTATAAGTTCTAGTTCTGTCAATATCTCTAAATATTTCACCAGCATTCATAAAAATAGCATCAGTTAGTGCTTTTGGTCTGTAACGTAATTTATTATAGCTGTATATTTTATAACCATTGTAGGATATGGAATCCTGAAAAGGTTTTCCTCTGTTTTCAAAAGCGTCGTCTGTAATTAAACTAATGTCACTTATTGAGTAAATTTTAAAAGGTTGATAGGTTGTAGAGTCTGTAGTTCTTATGGCTCTATTTTGGATGTTAATATCAACATTAACTTTTTTATGGGTTCCAATGGTATCCATTTCAAAAGTTACATAATCTGGTTTAAAATGATAAATTCCAGAATTTCTCAATTCACTAGAAATTCTATCGCGTTCTTGATTAAAATTAACCGTTTTATATTGTTCATTCGGTTTTACTAATGTACTTTTTTTGATGTTTTTATATAGGGTATCAATAATGGGTGATTTTATATTTTCATTAATTGAATCTATATAAAAAGCAGGTCCTTTTTCAATTTTATAAACAACTTCAGATTGTTTAGTATCATTTTTTAGGATGTCATGAGTTGTTTTTACATCAAACCAACCATTGTTTATATAATAATCTTGAATACGATTAACAGATCTTTTAGTTTTTTCCTCATCAACAATAATAGGAGCTTCACCAGTTTTTTTTAACCATGCATTAAAATCTCTTCGCGATTGTATGTATTTGTTTAATTGTTTTTTTGATAAAAGACGCTCATAATTTTCTTTCTTATTTGGTCTTTTGTTTAAATTATTTTTAATTATAGAGTCTATATTTGGACGTGCTGTATTATAAATATGCAATCGCAAAGGCGTATTTAAAAGTGGGATTTTGATATTTGGTTGCTGGTAAAGAAGGTTGTTTAAAGTTTCACTATTATCCTTTTCACCATCAACTAAAATGGTATTTTTTGTTAATAAGTACTCATCTTTAGCAACTCGTTTAGTTGTGTCACAAGATGTGAAACATGTTATGAAACATATTGAAATCAATATTTTTGTGAGTTGTTTGTTCAATTGAAAAGGATAATTAATTTTTATTACTAGTGTTAAAGGTTAAAACTGAAAAGTTTAAAAACTTGCTCAAAAATACATTATTCTATCTGAAATAAATTTAAATATGGCATCATAAACTTAATCTAAGTAATATTTTCTTTTCTTTATAAAAAAATAATAAAGAAGGCATGCTTTCTAAAAATCAAATAAAATTAATAACGAGTTTAAAGCAAAAAAAATATAGGCAACAACATGGTTTATTTGTTGTTGAAGGAATTAAAACAATTTCTGAATTGCTGAACTCTAATTTTTTGCTTTACGAATTATATACGACAGAACCTTTCAATTTTGATGCCAAAAAAGAAATTTTAATTTCTGATGGAGATTTAAAAAAGATTAGTTTTTTTAGAACTCCGAATAAAGCCTTAGCTATTTTTAAAATTCCTGATTTAAAGCCTATTGAAAATGAGGGATTGATTTTAGCACTTGATGATGTTAGAGATCCTGGTAACTTAGGAACCATCATTAGACTTTGTGATTGGTTTGGAATAACAAATTTAGTTTGTAGCAAAGAAACGGTAGATTGTTTTAATCCAAAAGTAATTCAGTCCACAATGGGTTCTATTACGCGTGTTAATATGAGTTATATTGATTTAAATAATTTTTTAAAAGAAACAGATTTGCCTATTTATGGAGCTTTTATGGAAGGTGAAAATATCTATAAAAAAGAAAATATAAAAACAGGTATTTTAGTTATGGGAAATGAAGCTAATGGTATTTCTGAAAACATAAAAGCTTTGGTTAATGAAAAAATAACCATTCCTAGATTTGGAGATTTACAAGCAACTGAAAGTTTAAATGTAGCGACTGCAACTGCAATATTATTGAGTGAGTTTAAGAGGAAATAAATTTACTGAAACGTAAAATTAATGAATACACCTCTAGTTCTCATGCCTGCAATATTACTTGTCCATGGGCTATTTGGATCTTTGTCTCTAATTAATTCATCATTCATTCCAAAAAGGCCCCGAATAGAAGGAGTAAACTTAAAGTTGTGTAAATAGAAATCAACCCCAAAACCAAGTTCATAAAAAAGTGAGTTTTTAGTTGTTCTAAATTGTCCGTTACTGTTATCTTCAGGATTATCTTGGTTACTAGATAAATTTAAAGCAGTTGAAAAGCCACCAACAATAAATGGTTTAAAATTATTTACACGCTTGGTAGAAATCTTTAATAGCAAAGGGAGGTGAATGTATGTAGATTTTACTTCTCTAACTAAATCAGAACTTCTAACATCTGGTGTGCCATTAAAGTAACTTTCACTGTAATACAATTCTCTTGTAGTAATGAGTAAACCGGGTTCTAAACGTAAATCGATGAAACTGTTTATACGTAAATTTCCTATTAAACCAACATTAAAGCCTGGGCCTCTTTTCACGTTAATATCTCGTAAATCTTCGTTATAATCAAAGTTAAAATCGTAATTGTTAATACCTAAAAAATAACCCCATCGCAATAAGTTGTTATCTGTAGAACCTCTACCTTGATTGGCATCATAAGACACTTTTTCTTTTTTAAAAAGTTGTGCATGTGATGCTTGAAAAACAAATAAAAACAAAATTATTGCAAAAAACTGCTTCATATAATTACTTAGATGATTTATAAATTGTTGCCACGCCAAAGGTTTGTGGAAAATCTTCAACATTAATAAACCCAATTTTACGTAAAATATTGTTTAGTTCCTCACCATAAGGAAAAACAGATGCCGATTCGCATAAATATTTGTAAGCACTTCTGTCTTTAGAAAAAGCTTTCCCTATGAGTGGTAAGATGTTTTTTGTATAAAAATTATATCCTTGTTTGTAGGGCGATTTGGTAGGAACCGATGTCTCTAAAATTACAAATGTACCATTTGGTTTTAAAACTCTATAAATTTCTTTTAAGCCGTTTTCTAAAGTTTCAAAATTACGTACGCCAAAAGCAACGGTTATTGCATCAAAACTACTGTCATCAAAAGGCATGTTTTCACTATCACCTAAAACCATTTTAATTTTAGAGTCTAAAGCTTTCTTTTTGATTTTTTCCTTACCAATTTCAAGCATGCCACTACTAATGTCTAAACCAATAATATTTTTAGCGCGAGTTTCAGCCAAATTAATTGCTAAATCTCCAGTTCCAGTAGCAATGTCTAAAATACGCTCTGGATTACTATTTTTTACAATTTCAACAACTTTTTTCCGCCATTTAATATCTATACCAAATGATATAACTCGATTTAAATCGTCATATTCTCCAGAAATGGTATCAAACATCTTTGTGACCTGTTCTTTTTTTCCTAAATCACTGTTTTTGTAGGGCTTTATTTTTGTCAAAACTTCAATTTTTTTTGCAAAGATAAACTTTTAAAAAAGCTTTACGCAATACCTCTATAATTAATTATAACCTCAAATCTATGTTGCAATGTGTTATTTATAGTATATTTGTGATACTTTTTATGATACTAAAATAATGAAGATTATTATTTCTGGTGCTGGTGAAGTTGGATTTCATTTAGCAAAATTACTTTCTTATGAATCTCAAGAGATTACTTTAATAGATACCAATAAAGATAGTTTAGTTTACGCTGATACACATTTAGATATTAAAGTTATTCGTGGTGATGCCACATCTATTGCCATTTTAAAAGATTCTAAGGTTGAAAGCTCAGATTTATTTATAGCGGTAACTGCTAGTGAAACAACCAATATTACCGCTTGTGTTTTAGCTAAACAGTTGGGGTCTAAAAAAACCATAGCTAGAATTACTAATACCGAATTTATTCATCATAAAGATGAGGTAGGTTTTACTAAATTTGGTATTGATGAGTTAATTTCTCCCGAATCTTTAGCGGCTTCAGAGATTGAATTATCATTAAAACAGTCTTCTTTCAATGATACTTATGAGTTTGAAGAAGGTGCACTTACCATGGTTGGTTTAACACTATCTAGCTCTGCGTCATTTGTTGGTAAAACAGTAAAGGAAGCAGCAAAAATTTTTCCAGAAATTCATTTTATTCCAATTGCTATTCAGCGTTTTGGAACACAATTTACAATAATCCCAAGAGGTGATACCGAGTTTAAGAGAGGTGATAATGTGGTTTTTATAACTTCAGAAGGGGGTGGTGAAGAATTGTGTAGATTAACAGGTAAAGCAAATAAAGAGATTAAAAATGTGATGATTTTAGGTGGTAGCCAAATTGGTTACAAAACAGCTAGAGATTTATGTGAAAAAGGATTTAATGTTAAGCTTCTTGAAGAAAATAAAGAACGTGCTTTTGATATTGCAGATGATTTGCCAAATGTTTTAGTAATTCACAGTGATGGACGGAATGTTGATTTATTAGATGAGGAAAATATTAGCGAAATGGATGCTTTTATTGCTGTTGGTGCCAATTCAGAAACCAATATCATGTCTTGTTTGGTCGCTAAATCTAAAGGCGTTAGCAAAACAATTGCTTTGGTTGAAAATATGGATTATTTCGAACTATCGCATTCAATTGGTATTGAGACACTCATCAACAAAAAACTTTTAGCAGCCAATAATATTTTTAGATACATCCGTAAAGGGGAAGTTGTAGCTATGACGAAATTAAGCAACATGAATGCTGAATTGTTAGAATTTCAAGTAAAAGCAACATCAGCAATTTGCAATAAATATATAAAAGATGTTGATTTTCCTAGATCTGCTATTATAGGCGGTGTTATTAGAAATGGTATAGGTATTATAGCTTTAGGGAGTTTTAAAATACAAGAAGGTGATAGGGTAGTGGTGTGTAGCTTATTGCAATCAATAAAAGGTGTTGAAAAATTATTCCGTTAGGATGAAATTAAACTACAAAATTATTTTCCATTTCTTAGGATTACTGTTATTATTTAATGGTGGTTTTATGCTCTTATCAGCTCTGATAAGTTTGATATATAAAGATGGCGTTACACTAGAAATATTTTTAGCAGGGATTACCACATTAATAGCGGGTTTATTGGTTATGATTTTTACAAAAAACCATAACAAAGAAATGAATAAACGCGAAGGCTATATTGTAGTAACCTTTGGTTGGATTATTATGTCGCTATCAGGTTGTTTGCCTTATGTTTTAACTGAAAGTATCCCTAGTTTTACAAATGCATTTTTCGAAACTATTTCTGGTTATACAACAACTGGTGCTTCTATTTTAAATGATATTGAAGCTGTTCCAAAAGGTGTTTTGTTTTGGAGAAGTTTAACACATTGGATTGGTGGTATGGGGATTATTGTATTGGCCATAGCAATTTTACCATTGTTGGGAATTGGAGGTATGCAGCTTTTTGCTGCGGAAGCACCCGGACCAAGTGCTGATAAATTACATCCTAGAATTACAGATACAGCAAAGAGATTATGGCTTATTTATTTTGGATACACTGCAGCCGAAACCATTTTATTGCAAGTAGCTGGTATGTCTTTTTTTGATGCTATTAATCATGCACTTTGTACGTTATCAACAGGTGGTTTTTCTACAAAAAATGCCAGTGTAGCTTATTGGAATGGCAATCCAATTATTCAATATATTATCATATTATTTATGTTTCTAGCAGGGACAAATTTTGTTTTAAGCTATTTCGCATTTAAAGGGAAAGTGCAAAAAATTATTCATGACGAAGAGTTTAAATTGTATTTTAAGTTCATTGCTATTTTTACAATTATTGCAGCTTTAATCATATATTTTAGGGCTAATATTTCAGAATCTTCCATACCACATCCAATGGTATGGGGAAGAGTTGAGAGTTCTTTCAGACATGCATTATTTCAGGTTTTATCAATAGTTACTACTACCGGTTTTGTAACTGCAGATTACACATTATGGACCCCGTTTTTAATGGTTTTCTTTTTCGGATTAATGTTTTTAGGTGGTTCTGCTGGAAGTACCTCTGGAGGTGTTAAGGTTGTTAGGCACTTAATATTGATAAAAAATGGCTTTTTAGAGTTTAAACGTACGCTTCATCCAAATGCTATATTGCCAGTTCGCTATAATAAAAGAGCCATATCTGGTGATATTGTATTTAATATTTTAGGGTTCTTTATTCTGTACATGTTGTCATTTATTATTGGATCTTTGGGATTCTCTATACTTGGTATTGAATTTAGATCTGCTATTGGTTTAGCTGCATCCACATTAGGTAATGTTGGACCAGCTTTAGGGGATTTTGGACCGGTAAACAACTATTACGAATTGCCTGCTTTGGGTAAATGGTGGGCGTCTTTTTTAATGCTTATAGGTCGTTTAGAGTTGTTTACAGTTCTTATTTTATTAACACCTTTTTTCTGGAGGAATAGATAAATTAAAATATTAACTAAAATATTTTTTTTAGTTATCGTTTTAATATAACACTAAATATTAGATAGTTACAAAAATACTATATTATCCACCATATAAAAATACAATTATTTTCAAAAAAACTTTTTACAGTAATACTTTTGCATTTTGGCTGTTATTACACTAAAAATACCCAATTTTATATCAAATGTAAACGTTACTGGTTTTAAAATTAATTGTGTATAATAATTTTTTTACTGTGTCTATCCGGATTTTTTTATTGAATAAAGAATCTTCTAGGATAAAATAACTCAATTTTGAGTCGTTAATTTGTATGTTTATTTTTTTAATTATTTTTTTTTGGAGATCTAATCTAAAAGAATTATTAATTATTCATTACCAATATTGCTTGCAAATTCTTTTTAAGAAAATATTTTAACCTTTTTTATTCATTATTGAGATTGTAACATTTTGTTCGTATGAACGTCTTCTTTTTATAACAACCAAAAATAATTAATTATGGAATTAGTAATTACACTTCAAGAATTAGAGTCTTTACGTAAAAAAAATGAAGACTTAGTTAGTGAGCCTTTAGGTTTTTTAAATTCTGAATATAAGTCATTAGTAACTGAGAGTTTAAAAAATGTTTCTTCAAAATCAATATTTGGAATTCGTCAACGTGTAAAAAGTAGAAGTTATACTACTTGCTGTCATTCAGGCATAGCTTTAAAGCTATCTTTATTTCTTATTATCATACTTTTAATTTTCAATTAAAGATATTAAAAAAGCCACTAATAAATTATTAGCGGCTTTATGATTATGTTATTTATTTTTAGCTTAAAGCCTCTCTTATACGTTTTATTGCTTCAATAATTTGTTCTTGTGAAGCAGCATATGAAATACGAATACAATCTGGATTTCCAAATGCATCACCATCCACAGTAGCTACTAAGGCTTCTTCGAGCAAATACATTGATAAATCAGAAGCATTATTTATTTTTTTACCCCTAAGCGTTTTTCCGAAGTAATGTGTAATATTAGGAAATACATAGAAAGCACCTTCTGGGATATTGGTTTTAAAGCCCTCAATGTCATTTAATAATCCTAAAATCAAATCACGACGCACTTTAAACTCATCAATCATGTATTGCACTTTAGAAGGAGATGCATTTAAAGCGGTAATAACAGCGCGTTGTGCAATACAATTAGCACCACTTGTAATTTGGCCTTGCATTTTGTTACAAGCACGTGCTATTTTTTCAGGCCCACCAATATAACCAATACGCCATCCAGTCATTGCAAAGGCTTTAGAAACCCCGTTTACTGTAATGGTTCTATCATACATATCTTCAAATTCAGCTATACTCGCATGACCTTCACCATAATTTATATGTTCGTAAATTTCATCCGAGACCACATAAATATTAGGGTGTTTTATTAAAATATCTGCTAAAGCTCTTAATTCTTTTTTACTGTAAACAGAACCGCTTGGATTACATGGAGAACTAAACCAAATCATCTTAGTGTTTGGTGTAATGGCAGCTTCAAGTTGAGAAGGTGTCATTTTAAAATCGGTATCTATTGAAGTTTTTACTTCAACAGGAATACCATCATTTAGTTTTATTAAATCTGCATAACTTACCCAATATGGACAAGGTAATATAACTTCATCTCCTTTGTTTGTTAATACCGCAGCTATATTTGCCAAAGACTGTTTCGCTCCGGTAGAAACTACAATTTGCGCAGGAGTATATGTTAAATTATTGTCTCGTTTAAATTTAGTTATTATGGCGTCTTTTAAATCAGCATAGCCGTCAACAGGTGAATATGAGTTGTAATTTTCATTAATTGCTTGAATAGCTGCATCTTTAATAAAATCAGGAGTATTAAAGTCTGGTTCTCCCAAACTTAAACCAATAATATCTTTTCCTTCGCCTCTAAGTTCGCGTGCTTTTGCAGCCATAGCTAACGTTGCAGACGTAGCCATGTTTAAAATTCTATCTGATAGTAATTGCATTAAATTATAATAAATAATTTGGTTAGACTTGTAAAGCTGGTTTCATTCCCATCTCTCTTAAGTATTTAAAATGAGCAATAATAGCCTTACGGGTTGTTTTATATTCGTTGTATGGTAAGTTAAATTCTTTCGCAGTTTCTTTAACTATTTTTGATATTTTAGTATAATGTACATGACTTATATGTGGAAAAATATGGTGCTCTACTTGATGGTTTAATCCACCAGTAAACCAATTAACAATTTTATTATTTGTACTAAAATTAATAGTTGTTTTTAATTGATGAATAGCCCAAGTATTTTTCATGGTACCATCTGGTTCTGGTAATGGCATCTCAGCATCTTCCATAACATGAGCTAGTTGAAAAACAACACTTAAAATTAATCCTGCAGTGTAATGCATAACAAAAAAACCTAATAAAATTTTCCACCAAGAAATTTCTAAAAACATCATAGGTAATACTATCCAAATTGCGACGTAAATTATTTTTGAAATTACTAATTTACTCCAATTCCAAACTGGATTTGGGAATTTTCCGTATGACAATTTGCGTTTCATATAACGACGCATTTGTTGCCAATCAGTTGTAATTGCCCAGTTTATTGTCAACAACCCATAAAGTAAAACAGAATAGTAATGTTGAAATTTATGATGCCATTTCCATTCAGAATGTTTAGTGAATCGTAATATGCGACCAGCATCTAAATCTTCGTCATGACCATGAATATTTGTGTAAGTATGATGTAAAACATTATGCTGTACTTTCCAATTATATGCATTTCCAGCAAGTATATATATACTGCTTCCCATTAATCGGTTAATCCATTCTTTGTTAGAAAAAGAGCCATGATTCCCATCATGCATCACGTTCATCCCAACACCTGCCATGCCAATTCCCATAACTACGGTAAGTAATAATTGAGCCCATCCAGGAATGTTTAGGGTTAAGATTAGAAAATAAGGCGTTAAAAATAAAGAAAACATTACAATTGTTTTTACCCAAATTTTCCAGTTTCCAGTACGTTTTACATTGTTATCTTTAAAATAATCATTAACGCGTTTGTTGAGAGTTCTAAAGAATTTTGCGGAGTCGGTTCTTGAAAATGATAATGTCTGTTTAGTCATGCTATTAAATTTAATATGCTATTCTGAAAATTCCGAATTAACATATTTGTTACAAAGATAGGTATATTCGAAGTTAAGTAATAACGTTTTTTTGTAAAATAATGTATTTAAAAAGTATATTTTTGTTGAAAATTTAACAAAAATGCAGCTCATTTTAAAGTATTTCCCTAATCTTTCTCAAGATAAAATTCATAAATTTAGTCTTCTGGAATCTCTTTATCAAGACTGGAATTTAAAGATTAATGTCGTTTCTCGTAAAGATATCGATGAGCTTTATTTGCGCCATGTCTTACATTCATTAGGTATTGCCAAAGTAATAAGTTTTAAAGATGGTAGTAAAATTCTAGATGTTGGGACAGGTGGTGGATTTCCAGGTATCCCATTAGCAATCATGTTTCCTGAGTGCTCCTTCCATTTAGTTGATAGTATTGCAAAAAAACTGAAAGTTGTTGATGAAGTAGTTGAGGGTTTAGGGTTAATAAATGTAAAAACCACGCATAGTAGAGTGGAAGAAATTAATGATACTTATGATTTTATTGTAAGTAGAGCAGTAGCAGCAATGCCTACTTTTGTGCATTGGGTAAAAGGAAAAATAGCTAAAGAGCAAAAGCAGGATTTAAAAAATGGCATTTTGTATTTAAAGGGAGGGGATTTGTCTGAAGAATTAAATGATTACAAGAATGCTACTATTTATAACTTAAGTGATTATTTTTCTGAAGATTTTTATGAGACAAAAAAAATGGTTCATTTACCTTTAAAATTTAAGGGTTAACTTTTTTTAATTTCACTAATTCGTTAATATAATGGTTAAAATAAAAATATTCATTTTTAAACCAGAACGTATTCGAATAGTCCAGAATTGAATTTATAGTTTTATCAGGAGAAATTATTTGGTTTGCCATGTCGAAATTTTGTTTAGCTTTTTCTGAATCTTTTAATTTTTTATAGGCAATTGCTAAACCAAGATATGCATCAAAATCTGTGGAATCATATTTAATTACTTCCGAAAAATCAGAAATTGCTTTTAAAAAATCACCTAAATATAAGTTAGAAGCGCCTTTGTAAAAATAAGCAAATAAGTTTTTTTTGTTTAAGGATACAGATTTTTTAAAATCTTTATTTGCCTCAGCATATAGTTTTAATTTTATAAGTAATTCACCTCTGTTATAATAATTTTCAGAGGTATGGTCATAAGTTATAATGTTTGTATAATCTTTTAGGGCTTCGTAAGGCTGTTCCAAAGCCTCATATGTTAAAGCTCTCATCCATAACGATTTTTTGAAGGTGTCGAATTTTGAAAAATCTTTGTTGTTTGAATAAAAATTTGTGATTAATACATTGAAATCTAAAAAAGCGGCATTATAATCACCAGAGCCATATTTAATAGTTCCTAGGCCATACCGAGCTTCAACTAAACTCTTATCTAGTTCTAAAGCTTTCTTATAATCTAGTTTTGCACCTTCAATATTACCCATTTTATATCTAGCATCTCCTCTGTATAGGTAGGTATATGAATCTGGTGCTTCCATAATTATCTTTGAATAATCAAAAATAGCTCCTGAAAAGTCTCCTAAGTCATTTTTTATTTGACCTCTAACAGAATATGCATCTAAATTTTTTGGCTCTAAGGCTATTATTTGGTTTAAAAGTTCAATCTTTTTTGTTTGCGAGGTGTCTTCTCTTAATGCCTCGCTAAAAAGTTTATGGACTTGACTAAAAGTAAGCAAAGAACTTAGCGTAAGTGTGATGGTTAGTATAATTCTCATACTAGAATTAAGAAAAATTATATTGTTTAAACTCCTTTTGTAATTCTTTTAAAATTTTTATTTTAATTTGATGAGCTCGTTAATACTGTTATTAAAATAAAAATATTGGTTTATGAACCAGAATGTGTTTCTGTATTGCTCAATACTTGAAATGGACTCATTTGGGGCAATTATAGAGTTAGCCTTTTCAAAGTTAGCTTTTGCGTTAACAACATCATTTACTTTATTATATGACATTGCTAAACCAAGATAAGCATCAAAATCCATAGCATCAAATTCTAAAGCTTTCGAGAAATCTGAAATAGCATCAAGAAATTTTCCTAAAAATAAGTTTGATGCACCTCTATAAAAATAGGCATAGGCATTATTTTTATCGGCTCTTAATACTATGGTAAAATCTCTAATAGCTTCTTTATAGTATTTTATATCAATAAAAAATAGCCCTCTACTGTAATATGAGTCAATTGTTTGTTCAATTAAAATAGCAGTGTTGTAATCCTCTAATGCATTTTGAAAATCCTCTAAAGCTTTATAAGCATTTGCTCTTAAAGTGTATACTTTAGATTCATTTGGGGCAACCTTAAGTACGTTTGAGAAATCCTTAATAGCATCTTGATATTCTCCTAAATCATACTTGACGCAGCCTAAACTATATAACGCATCTGTAAAATTTTCGTCTAGCATAAAGGCCTTAGCATAATCTTGTTTTGCTCCAGTAAAATCTTTTAAGCTATATCTAGAGTTGCCTCTATTATAATAGGTGTCTGCGTCCGGTTCTTCAACAATTATTTTAGAATAATCAACTATGGCTCCGAGATAATCACCTAAATCATTTTTAGCAATAGCTCTAAAAAAATAAGCATCTAAATTTTTTGGTTCAAGATCAATAACTTGTGTTAAAAGTGAGATTTTCTCGTTTAAATCTGTAGTTCTATTGGCTTGTCTAAAAATTTTATTTACTTGTGAAAAAACAAGTGTTGGAAATAAAATAAGCAGTAAAATAATTTTTTCTCTCATAGCTTTTTGAACAACAAATAATATGCCATTTTAGTGTTGGGGTAATGTTATTAAAGATAACTAATTTTTATTCACCTAAAAATGGATACCGGTAATCTGTTGGTGTTACAAACGTTTCTTTTATCATTCTAGGTGATACCCAACGTAATAAATTTTGTGAACTACCAGCTTTATCATTAGTGCCTGATGCTCTGGCACCACCAAAAGGTTGTTGCCCAACTACAGCACCAGTTGGTTTATCATTGATGTAAAAATTCCCAGCACAATTTTGAAGAGCTTCAGTAGCTTGAGTAATAGCATATCTATCTGTTGAAAGAATAGCTCCAGTTAAAGCGTATTCACTAGTTTCATTAACTAATTTTAAAGTTTCAGCGTAAGCATCATCTTCGTAAACATAAATAGTAATTACAGGTCCAAATAACTCGGTACTCATCGTTGTGTATTTTGGATCTTTCGCAACAATAACTGTAGGTTCAATAAAATATCCTATACTTTTATCATAACCACCACCAACAATAATTTCAGCATCATTATCCGCTTTAGCTTGATCAATGTATTTAGCTAATTTAACAAAAGAGCCTTCGTGAATTACGGCAGTAATAAAGTTACTCAAATCCTCAGGGGAACCCATTTTGAAAGATTTCACATCTTTAATTATCATATTTTTTACATCGCTCCATAAGCTTTTTGGTATGTAAGCTCTTGAAGCAGCACTACATTTCTGTCCTTGAAACTCAAAGGCACCACGAACAATAGCAGTAGCTACTTGTTTTGGATGAGCCGATTTGTGTGCTACAATAAAATCTTTACCACCAGTTTCTCCAACAATTCTTGGATAGGTTTTATAATTATGAATATTATTTCCTATTTGTTTCCATAGTTCTTTAAAGATGAAAGTAGAACCAGTAAAATGTAACCCAGAAAAATCTGGACTTGCCATCACAGTATTAGTAATCATAACAGCATCTCCAAATACCACGTTAATAACTCCAGCAGGAACCCCAGCTTCTTTAAATATGTCCATGATTACTTTTGCAGAGTACACTTGGCTATCACTAGGTTTCCAAACTACCACATTACCCATTAATGCCATACATGCAGGTAAATTCCCTGCAATAGCTGTAAAGTTGAAAGGTGTAACGGCGTAAGTAAACCCCTCTAGTGGACGATATTCAATTCGATTCCAAGCATCACTGGTACTTTTTGGCTGTTCATTGTAAATATCTGTCATGAACTGCACATTAAAACGCAAGAAATCTATTAACTCACATGCAGCATCAATCTCAGCTTGATGAACGGTTTTAGATTGCGCAATCATAGTTGCAGCATTTATTTTTGCTCTGTAAGGCCCTGCAATTAACTCAGCAGCTTTTAAAAATATAGCAGCACGTTGCTCCCAGGGCATTAAACTCCATGATTTTCTTGCTTCTAAAGCTGTTGAAATTGCTTCTTCTACATGAGATTTTTCAGCTAAATGATAAGTTCCAACTATATGTTTATGATCATGAGGTGGCGACATCGTTCTAGTATTTCCAGTTGTAACATCTTCACCGTTGATATATAAAGGAATGTCTATTTTACTATTAAACATTGTTTTATACGCTTCTAAAACGTTTGCTCTTTCTGGTGTTCCTGGAGCATAAGATTTTACAGGTTCATTTACGGCAATTGGTACATTAAAAAAGCCTTTTCCCATGATTTTTTGTTTTTTGTTATTAATTTATCATTAAATATATTACAAAACTACGAATTTTTAAATCAAATAAAGGTTTCTAGTTTTGTCAAATAAGTGTTAATATTTACTTTATTTTTGTAAGTTGTAAAACCGTTTGAAGACAATAATTTACATGTGTACAGTTACCATAATTCCAAAAAAAAATAACGATTTTGTACTCACATCTAATAGGGATGAAGCCCCTTGTAGAATATCTTTAGCTCCAGATTTTTATCATATTGATAATACGAAATTACTTTTTCCAAAAGATGTGATTTCTAATGGGACATGGATAGGGATAAGCGATAAAAATAGAGTAGTTTGTTTACTTAATGGGGGTTTTAAGTCACATATAAGAAAACAGTATTACATTAAAAGTAGAGGCTTGGTTGTAAATGATTTTATGACTTCAAGTGATTTGATTGAAACTATAGAGAATTATAATTTTACTGATATAGAGCCTTTTACAATGGTAGTTGTAGATTGGAATATTGATTTAAAGTTTTTTGAATTAGTTTGGGATGGTAATAGACAATACTTTACTAGATTACCTCTTGAGGCTAAGATTTGGTCTTCTTCTACTTTGTACAGTGAATTTATGAGAAATGAACGTTTAAATTGGTTTCAAGATTTTAAATCTGAAAATAATTTGGAATCTAAAACAATATTAAATTTTCATAAAAAAGCAGGTAGTAATAATGATGAATATGGTGTTATTATGAATCGTGGCTTTATAAAAACTACCAGTATTACTCAAATTACTAAAGAAAACAATACTCTAGAAATGCATTATGAAAGTCTTGAAAACAACATCATTTCTTCTAAAATTTTTAATCTCCCATTAACTATTAATGAGTAATTCTGGTATTATTTTAACCTTGGCATATCCAGAAACCATTGTTATGGTTGCTGATGAATGGTATTCCCCTTTTTTGAGGTATTTAGGTGTAGGTAAAAAAAATTATTTACGTGCTGGACATGCAGCTTTAGTTTTGATTAATAAAGAGACAGGTGTTTTAGAATATCATGATTTTGGAAGATATATAACCCCTGAGCCTTCTGGTAGGGTTAGAGGAAGAGATACCGATAATGAATTGCATTTCCCATTAAAAGCACAAATAGAAAACGATAAAATTCAAAATTTAGAGGCAATTTTAAAATTTTTAGCAACACACCCAAAAATAACCCACGGAGACGGAAAGCTTGTTGCTTCTGTTTGTAATGCTATTGATTATACGCATGCCCGAGCGCACATAACTACTATGCAAAATAAACATTTTATAAGGTATGCAGCTTTTATAAAAGATGCTTGTAATTGTGCTCGTTTTGTTACTGATAGTTTGATAGCTTCAGTTACAGATTTAAATATTAAAAATAAATTAGAAAAATCTAAATGGTTTACTCCTAGTACAGTAGGTAATGTTTTATTGGCTGATACAGAAAACTATGTTTATGAAGTTAATGATACTGGTGTAATTTCAAAATTTGAAGGTTCACAAAAAACTGAAAATTTACGATGTTTTTTAGATAAATTAAAAGATCATAAACCAAATTTTAGCGGTACTTTAGAACCAAAGCCGGTAGATAATTTGCATGAAAAAGCGCAATGGTTATCTGGTATTGCAGCTGGTGCATGGTTTGAATTACATAAAATTGGGCATCATGTAGAATATCATTTCAAACGAATTTCACCGCATGGGCATATTGATGTTCATGATACTTTTGTGGTTGATGATGCTTCCTTTAACTACGATTTAGAATTTGAGTTTATTCATTATTCAAACTGCAAATTCTTCCATGTAAAACAGAATGAGAAAATTTATAGGTTTGATAAAGTATCTTAAATATTTTTTAAGGAACATTTTTTTTATTAATTCCAATAATCAACAACAAGAACATCTTCAAGGTGAGGTGTTAATAGTTTTCCAAACTGGATATGTTCAGGGTGAGGAAGGTAAATATCTCTAGATGCTTCACTATCAAATGTTAGTAAAAAGCAATGTGTAAATTTTTTATTTAAGTCTTCAGGACTATTATTTATACCCCATTCAAAATCCTTAATCTCTGATATTTTGGATGGTAATTCTATGAAGGCTTTTTCTATCATTTTTATTTTTGTAGATGAAGTTGAATCTTTAAACTTAAACATTACAACATGTCTTAAAAGTTTAGATGTGTTTTCTGTTTTCATTAACTCTGAATCTTTATTCGTGATTTTTTTATTACAATTTAAAAATAATAAAAGTGCTAATAATAAAAGTGAATAAATTTTCATATGGATTTATTTTGAGATTTTAAAATCGATAATTAGCTAAAATGCAAAATCAAAGCAATAAAGTTTAATTTATTATAAATTACTAATAAATTAATTTATGGCAAAAGTGGCACTTAACTTGAAAGCGGGGATATTAACTTTGAACTTTTTGGTAGTTGTAAAATTCACCATACTGTAATGACCTTGCATGGCACCAAAAGGTGATGTGAGTAAACAACCTGATGAATAGGTGTGAGATTCTCCAGGTTTTAAAACCGGTTTTTTCCCTATAACGCCTTCACCTGAAACGATTTCAAGATTATTTAAAGCATCAAGGATTTCCCAATGTCTGGCATTTAGTTGAACGGAGTCTTTACTCTGGTTTTCTATAATTACAGTGTATCCAAAAGCGTAATGTATTTTATAATTTTTATAAAATGAGCCTTCGTAGTTAGTTTCTACTGAAATTTTTATACCGCTTGTTACTTGTTCAACCATGTTAACTATAAATAAACCATATATTTATGTTTACAAAAATAAACAATATTAAGTTTACGGCGTTACATTTTAACTACTTTGATTAAAATATTAGTTAAACGGTAGTTTAATTCGAGATATTAACAGAATTACCTTCGCCAACGCCAATAATTTTGTCGAAACGCTCTCCTAAATTTCTGTAGTAAATAAGTACTTTATAATTATTTTCAGTTTGATAAAAATTGCCGTCTATAAAACCTTCATCAATAGTATTATCGGGACTTAATATTACATATTTGTAATTATAGAATCCTTGTTTTAATAATAGAGAGCAGTAGTAAATATTTTTAGCTTCATCAAATTGCATTAAATTAGAGTGATCTAGAGAGTAATTGTTAAAATTCCCATAAACGTGAATGTTTTTATCTTTCAAAGCTTCGATTGATTTTAATGAAAAATGAATCCAGACATAATCTGCTTCAATACTGGGGTCTTCAGCATCAATATTTAAAATAACATAATTACCATTTATATCTGGATTGTAGGTATATGGACTGCTAGCTCTTCCAATATTAGTGTATAAATAATTGTTATATAAATCTTGCAAATCTATATATTGTATACCCGTATTAGCTGCTCTAATATCTTTGTTTTCAAAATAATAATATTCATTACCGCCCCAAAAACTAGTTTCGCTATCATATTTATAAATAAGTTGATTTCCAATAGTGTATTGAGGTTTTATATTTGAAATGGATGTTTTTAAATTGTTATTTTGAATAATAACAGTATTAATAGTTTGCATTGGGTTATTAATAAGAATATTGTTTGATGCAACAACAATTTCTACACGCTGTTTTTCTTCTACATATTTAACGTCTCTAGCTCGTTTGATGGCAACACCTACATTAACCTTATCCTCGTAAATCATAAATTTTCTTGAGAAAACTAACTCATTATCATCATTGAAAATGGAAATCATATAGTTCCCAGAAACTCGAAGGCCTTTAGTAAACTGATTTGGGATAGTAAGTTTGTAGTGAGAATAAATTTGATAGGTGTTAAATGAATTTTCGTAATCTCTTATTCTTTGGTTATCAAAACCATCTAAATACTCAGATTTTATTAATACTGAAGGCGTCCAATCATAATTAAAATGTTCAATTTTATAATAATAATCTTCTTCATCTCCATTTAAAGCATCAAATTCCATAACCACATATTCACCTAATTTTAAAATAGGTAATTGTGTTTCGGGTGTGTTTGATTTAAAATTAATTGTTTTAATATAATCTGGTGGATCAGTTTCATCAATTTGAGAAAAAGAAATTATTGGGATTAAAACAAAAATGACAATTTGTTTAAACTTTTTTAGCATTTTTATTGTGTTTTTATTGTAAAGATAAACAAAATCTATACTTAAAAGTATTTGATTATTTAGAATCAATATAAATAAATAAGTTGCAAATAATTGAATCAATTTTGTGTCTATTTATTCGTATTTTTGCACCGATTTTTAGACAATTAATTTCAATAAAGATAATATGTCAAACGACATTCGTATTAAAAAAGGTCTGGATATTAAACTTATCGGTGAAGCTGAAAAAACTGTTGAACAAGCAGTTGTAAGTAACTACCACACGATAAAGCCAGAAGATTTTCACGGTGTTATTCCAAAACTTGTTGCAAAAGAAGGTGTGGCTGTTAAAGCAGGCTCTACTTTGTTTTATGATAAATCTCATGAAGCTGTTAAGTTTGCCTCTCCAGTTTCGGGTAAAGTTATAGAAGTACTTCGTGGACCAAAAAGACGCATTGATGCCATCAAAATTGAAGCAGACAAAACTCAATCTTTTGAGGATTTCGGAAAGTTTAATTTAGAAAGTGCAACTGCTGAAAGTGTTAAATCTCATTTGTTGACTTCTGGATGTTGGCCTTTTGTTAAGCAACGTCCTTATGATGTTATTGCAAATCCTGATAAATCGCCAAAAGCTATTTTTATATCTGGGTATGCAAGTGCTCCATTGGCTGCCGATTTAGATTTTACTTTAAAAGGGAAAGAGCTAGAATTACAAGCGGCAGTAAATGCTTTGACAAAACTTACTGATGGTAAAGTACATGTTTCTATAGGGACTTCTAGTTCTCCATTTGCTAATTTGTCTGGTGTTGCAATTCATAAAGTTTCAGGACCACATCCTTCTGGAAATGTTGGAACTTTAATTAATAAAATTGATCCTGTTAATAAAGCAGAGGTTGTTTGGACTGTTAATGCACAAGACTTGGTAATTATTGGTGAGTTACTTATAACAGGTAAATTTAACCCAGAACGTGTTTTAGCCTTAGTTGGTTCTTCAGTAGAAAAACCTAGATATTTTAAAACAATAATTGGTAGTGAAATTGCAACAATTATTTATGATAAAGGTATTTCTAAAGACGCTCACGTTCGTATCATTTCTGGTAACGTTTTAACTGGTAAAGAAATACGTCCTGATGGTGTTTTAGATTATTACAGCAATGTTGTAACTGTAATACCTGAAGGTGATGATTATGAGTTTTTTGGATGGAATAAACCTATTTTTGATAAAGTGTCTACATCTAGAGCCTTGACTTTCTCTTGGTTAACACCAAACAAAAAATACGATTTAAATACAAATACAAATGGAGAGCACCGTGCTTTTGTGGTAACAGGAAGTTACGAAGCTGTTTTTCCTCTAGATATTTATCCAATGCAAATCTTGAAAGCTTGTATGTACCAAGATTTAGATGAAATGGAAGCTTTAGGGATGTACGAAGTAGCACCTGAAGATTTTGCATTAACGGAATTTATTTGTGTGTCTAAACAACCACATCAAAAAATCATAAGACAAGGTTTAGACTTAATGCTTAAAGAGATAGGATAATGGGTTTAAAAGAAAATTTACATAATTTTAAAGAAAAGAATAAAGGCAAAAAGTGGTTGCCTGCATTTTCTGCACTTCATACTTTTTTGTATTTACCAAATGAGACAACTCATGGTGGTACGCATATAAAAGCTGCTGATGATTTAAAACGTACCATGAATACAGTTATTATGGCTTTAGTGCCATGTTTAATTTTCGGTATGTTTAATGCTGGTTATCAACATTACTTAGCTTTAGGTGAAATAGGATCTGCTAAAGGATTTTTAGGAGCGTCATTTTGGACTTTAGATAATCTTATAGTTGGTTTATGGCAAGTATTACCATTAGTAATAGTCTCTTATGGCGTTGGTTTAGCGGTAGAGTTTGTTTTTGCTATTATTAAAGGTCATGAAGTAGAAGAAGGTTATTTAGTAACTGGTATGTTAGTACCTTTAATTGTTCCTGTTGATATTCCTTTATGGATGTTAGCAGTCGCTGTAATTTTTGGTGTAATAATTGGTAAAGAAGTTTTTGGAGGTACAGGTATGAACATCTTAAACCCTGCATTAACTATAAGAGCATTTTTGTTCTTTGCATATCCAACTTGGATGTCTGGTGATAAAGTATGGGTACATGGAGCTGTAGAACGTGATCAAATGATCGCTGCAGGACAAAATTTGGATGCTATTTCTGGGGAAACTATACTTGGAAGTTATGCTCAGGGTAATTCTGTAGCTTATGATTATTGGGATATGTTTTGGGGTTTAATTCCTGGTTCGGTAGGTGAAACCTCTAAGTTCTTAATCATTATTGGTGCTTTATTTTTGATTTTTACTAAAATAGGTAGTTGGAGAATAATAGTGTCAACTTTAATAGGAGCTTTAACTATGGGATTCATATTTAACCTTGTTGTAGACGCTGGTATTATATCTGAATCAAGTAAATTTTACGGATTAATGAGTGTTCCTTTTTGGCAACATTTAATCATCGGAAGTATATTATTTGGGGCTGTTTATATGGCGACTGATCCTGTAACGGCATCACAAACTAATAAAGGAAAATGGATTTATGGATTTTTAATTGGATTTATTTCCATTATGATTCGCGTATTCAATCCTGCATACCCTGAAGGTGTATTTCTAGCCATTCTTTTAATGAATGTTTTCGCACCAACTATTGATCATTATGTGGTGCAAGGAAATGTTAATAGAAGAATGAAACGTTTAAAAGTTAAAACAGCATAATTATGTCAGTTAACACAGATAAAAATTCATATACCATGATTTTTGCCATAACGATGGTATTAGTTGTGGGATCATTATTAGCATTTACAGCGTCGTCTTTAAGTCCTAATATTGATGAGAATAAACGTTTAGAAAAGCAACAAAATATTTTGTATGCTATGGGTGTAAACGAAAATGATGAAAGTAGTGCTAATTTCGTTTCTACTGCTGATGCTCCTGAGTTATTCAAAAAATACATAAAAAAGCAATTGGTAATCCAAGATGGTGAAGTTACCGAAAATGATAACGCTTATTTAATTGATGTAAAGAAAGAACAAACTAATGCCAAAGCAGGTGTTGCAAGAAAGTTACCTTTATTTGTTGGAGAGAAAGATGGTAAAGTATACTATATAGCACCAATAAGAGGTAAAGGCCTTTGGGATGCTATTTGGGCTTATGTTGCTATGGATGAAGATATGATAGTGCAAGGTGCATATTTTGATCATAAAGGAGAAACGCCAGGTTTAGGTGCTAACATAAAGCAGCGTTTTTTTATGGATGATTTTATTGGAGAGCATTTATTAGCAGATGGTACTTTTAAAGGTATTACTGTAGCCAAAGGAAATGCAGATCCAAAAAATGAAAATAAAACTGACAACGAAGTTGATGCCATTGCCGGAGCAACTATTACTGGAGATGGTGTATCAGCAATGATTAAGAGTGATTTAAAGCTATACGTATCCTACTTTAAAAATTTAAAAAATAATTAATTTATGGGTTTACTTTCAAAAAAAGACAGCAAATTAATACTAGATCCATTAGCAGATAATAATCCAATTACCATTCAAGTATTAGGTATTTGTTCTGCTCTAGCGATTACTGCAGAGTTAAAAGCCTCTATAGTAATGGCAGTATCTGTATTATTTGTTTTAGGAATTGGAAACGTAGTTATTTCTTTAATGAGAAATATCATACCATCAAAAATCAGAATTATTGTTCAGCTTATTGTTGTTGCAGCTCTAGTAATTATTGTTGATTTAGTTTTAAAAGCGTTTGCTTATGAATTGAGTAAAACACTTTCAGTTTTTGTTGGATTAATCATCACTAACTGTATCATCATGGGACGTTTTGAAGCGTTTGCCTTAGGAAATGGTCCTTGGCGTTCATTTCTTGATGGTATTGGTAATGCTGCAGGATACGGACTTATTCTTATAATTGTAGGTTTCTTCAGAGAGCTTTTAGGTTCGGGAACACTTTTAGGATTTAAAGTTTTAGGAGATCCAATTGAAAAATCAGGTTTATATGCTATAGGATATGAAAACAACGGTTTTATGTTATTGTCTCCCATGGCTTTAATAGTTGTAGGGATTATCATTTGGGTACAACGTAGTAGAAACAAAGCATTAATAGAAGATCATTAAATAGTTTATAGTTGATGGTTTTTGGTTGATATTAAATCACCAAAATTAATATCAAACAACTAAAACAAAAAAAATATGGAACATATAGAATTATTTTTTAAATCAATATTTATAGATAACATGGTTTTTGCTACATTCTTAGGAATGTGTTCTTACCTAGCAGTATCTAAAAAAGTTAGTACAGCCGTTGGTCT
Source organism: Flaviramulus sp. (assembly GCA_030731745.1). Taxonomy (GTDB): domain Bacteria; phylum Bacteroidota; class Bacteroidia; order Flavobacteriales; family Flavobacteriaceae; genus JANQTJ01. The sequence continues at coordinate 53,206 of JANQTJ010000035.1, forward strand.
TGGAGCTGCAGTAATTTTCGTATTAGCTATTACAGTACCTCTAAACTGGTTATTAGATCAATATCTTTTACAACCTGGAGCTTTAAAATGGTTAGGGACAGAATATGCAGATTACGATTTAAGTTTTCTATCATTTATTATGTTTATTGCAACCATAGCAACTATGGTGCAATTGGTAGAAATTGTAGTGGAAAAGTTTTCACCTTCTTTATATAATTCATTAGGTATATTCTTACCGCTTATTGCTGTAAATTGTGCTATTTTAGGAGGTTCTTTATTTATGCAATCTCGTGAAATACCAACTTTGGGATTAGCTACAATATATGGTATAGGTTCTGGAATTGGATGGTTTTTAGCTATATTAGCTATAGCAGCTATCCGTGAAAAAATTAGATATTCAAATGTGCCACCAGCCTTGAGAGGTTTAGGTATTACATTTATTATTACTGGTTTAATGGCCATTGGTTTTATGAGTTTTGGTGGTATGTTAACTGGTGGTGATGAAGAAGCTCCTAAAGAAGAAAAAACTGCAAAAGTTGAAGCTTATAAAGAAGATTCAAATAAAAAAGTGATAGCTAATAACACAAAAGTAAATGAATAGTATGATTTTAGCAGCAGGCACATTAGGAACAGTCATTGCAACAGTAACAGCCTTTTTATTAATCACGTTGTTATTAGTAGCATTATTATTAGTAGTTAAGCAGAAATTGTCACCTTCAGGTCCAGTTAAAATAACTATTAACGGTGAAAGAGAAATAGAAGTAGCTTCAGGAAGTAGTTTACTTTCTACATTAGGTGGAAATAAGATTTTCTTACCATCCGCTTGTGGTGGTGGTGGTACTTGTATCCAGTGTGAATGCCACGTATTATCTGGCGGTGGAGAAGCCCTACCTACTGAAACACCTCACTTTTCAAGAAAAGAATTACAACATGGAGCTCGTTTGGCATGTCAAGTAAAAGTTAAACAAGATATGAATATCACTATACCTGAAGAGGTTTTTGGTATAAAAAAATGGGAAGCTACTGTTGTTCGTAATTATAATGTAGCATCTTTTATCAAGGAATTTGTTGTTGAAATTCCAGAGGATATGGGTTATAAAGCAGGTGGGTATATTCAAATTGAAATACCAGAATGTGAAATTAAATATTCTGAAATTGATATTACTGCGCATCCTGAAGAACATGAAACAGCAGATAAGTTTCAAGCCGAATGGGATAAATTTGGATTATGGCCATTAATAATGAAAAATTCTGAAACTGTTGAGAGAGCCTATTCTATGGCTTCTTATCCAGCAGAAGGGAGAGAAATTATGTTGAATGTTCGTATTGCTACACCGCCTTGGGATCGTACCAAAAATGGTTGGATGGATGTAAATCCAGGTGTTGCTTCATCTTATATCTTTGCTCAAAAACCTGGTGATAAAGTAATTATTTCTGGTCCTTATGGTGAATTTTTCATTAATGAGTCAGAAAGTGAGATGCTTTACGTAGGTGGTGGGGCTGGTATGGCACCCATGCGTTCACATTTATATCACTTATTTAGAACAATTAAAACAGGTCGTAAGGTTACTTATTGGTACGGAGGACGTTCTAAAAGAGAGTTATTCTATTTAGATCATTTTTATAAATTAGAAAAAGACTTTCCTAATTTTAAATTTTTCTTAGCATTATCAGAGCCTTTACCAGAAGATAACTGGAAAGTTAAGGTTGATATTGATGCACCTGGTGATGGTTTTGTCGGTTTTATACATAACTGTGTAATTGATAACTACTTAAGTAAGCATGAGTCGCCAGAAGATATAGAATTATATTTCTGTGGACCACCTTTAATGAACAAAGCTGTTCAAAAAATGGGAGAAGATTTTGGTATTCCAGATGAGCACATAAGATTTGATGATTTTGGAGGATAATCTTTAGATCATTATAAATAAAAAGCCAACTATTAAGTTGGCTTTTTATTTATAAAATATTTGATAATTTGTATTTTGGTTTTTAAACTCAAATAGTTTAGTGTAATCCATAACATTTTTTATATCATCTAATTCGCATAAAAATGCAATGACAGCTTGAAGTCCTTCAAATAAAACATCTTTATCATAATTATTAAGAGGTTTTTTTGTTTTTATGATGAAGTGGTAATTGGTAATTACAACCTCTTAAAAAGATAGCTTCAATTTTTAATAATTCTAAAGGTGTATAACCATTAAACTTGCTACCTAGTGTTTGATGTACTTTTCCAAGGTAATTTAATTCAGTAGAACCATGATCGTCAGAAAAATGTTTCCAGCTATCCTTTTTGTCTAAAATATTTCCAACAGCCCATTTTTTGCAACATTCTGGGTTAAGTTCATTATTATGAAAGGCGATATAAAGTTTTTGAATAGCGTTTACTAAACGAATTGAAGTTTTCATATAAAATTGATTTTTGACTTTAAATTACAAAATATATCTAAATTATTAATATTATTTTTGCAATATGAATATACCACTTACTGATCAAGAATTACACAATCTTGCAATGAACTATGTTGGAAAAGATTTAGAGCAACGTGGTTTTGAGTTTATAGCGGTTAATAGCAAACTTAAAAAGCATCCTCAGTTTGTTTGTATGGATAAAAACAAGCAATATTATTTTGTTATCGTTAAAGCTATTATGCTACCTGAAAACCCAAACAATTATGATGTAGTTTGGATGGAAAGTTTCAAAAAACACGCCAGAGAAAAGGATGCTAAAGTATTGTATGCAGGTGTTGGTTTAGGAAATCCAAATCATAAAAGTTTACCTATTTATCTTAATCAAGAGTATTTAATTGAGTATAATGGTATTCAAGTTTTAGAAACTAATTTAAATTAAATGAAACAACTACTAATCTTATTTTTTACAATTAGTTTTTTAGCTTGTAAAAAGGATGTAGTAAACACAAAATTACAGGGGTCTGTTTTTGGAACGGGTTATTCCATTATTTATGGTTCTGATGTTGATTTTCAAAATGATATTGATAGCTTATTTTTTGTTATAAATAACTCCATGTCTACTTATCAAACTAACTCTATTATTTCTCAGTTAAATAGAAATGAAAACAATAAAGTGGATAATCATTTTATAAAAGTTTTTTCGGCGTCAAAACAAATTTTTCAGCAAACTAATGGTGCTTTTGATCCTACAATTGGTGTTTTAGTAAATGCTTGGGATTTTGGTCCTGAAGGTAAAATTGAAAACTTAGATAGTTTAAAAATTGATAGTTTAATGACTTCAGTTGGTTTCGAAAAAGTTAAGTTTTTTAATGATAAAATCCAAAAACCAAAAAAAACTTTTATTGATTTTAATGCCATTGCAAAGGGTTATGGTGTTGATGTTATTGGAGAGTTTTTAGAGTCAAAAAATGTTAATAATTATTTAGTTGAAATTGGTGGTGAAATTAGAGTAAGCGGCCTTAATGCTGAAAAACAAAGTAATTGGAAAGTTGGTGTTGAAATGCCTGAGTTTGATGGTTCGCAATCTATATTAAGCGTTATAAGTTTGAAAGATGAAGCTATGGCAACATCTGGTACCTATAGAAAATTTAAAATAGATGAAAACGGTTATAGATATGCACATATTATTGATGCAAAAACCGGTTATCCAAGTAAAACAAATTTGTTAAGTATTTCAGTAATTGCAGATAACTGTATGATTGCAGATGCTTATGCCACGGCGTTTAAAGCTATGGGTATTGAAAAAGTAAAAGCTTTTTTGAATAATCATCCAGAATTAAAGGTTTTTTTAATATTTGAAAATGATAAAAACCAATTGGAAACACTCTCTTTAAACAATTTCCCTAAAAGCTAGTTTTTATAAACTACAGGAATAATTTCTCCTTTTGCTAAGCAATATTTTGTAATATCTGCTTCTGAAAGTTTTGCAGTATAATCAACTTCTTCAACTTTAAAACCGATATTCCGAAGTTTTTCGAAATAATCTCTACCGTAGATTCGTACATGATCATATTGCCCAAAAATTTTAGCACGTTCTTTTCTGTCTATAATTAAATTATCTTCAAAAGTTTTATCTCTTTTTAAATCTTGCGGAATCTGAAAAACACCAAATCCGCTAGGTTTTAAAACACGATATAATTCTTGCATAGCTTTTGTATCGTCTGGTATATGTTCTAAAACGTGATTACAAAGTATAATATCAAATTCATTATCCTTAAACGGTAAATTACAAATATCAGCTTTAACATCGGCTAAGGGAGAATTCAAATCAGTAGTTACGTAGTTAAGATTTTTCATTTTTCTTAACCGTTTATAAAAAGCTTGTTCTGGAGCAAAATGAAGCACTTTATGGTTTGCTGAGAAGAAATTAGTCTCATTTTTTAGGTACAACCAAAGAAGTCTGTGGCGCTCTAAGGAAAGGGTAGAAGGCGATAAAACATTATTACGTTGTTTTCCGTATCCGTAAGGTAAAAATGATTTAAAGCTTTTCCCATCAATAGGATCTGTGTATTTATCACCTTTTAAAAAGAAAGCTAAAATGGGTCTTATTAGATAACTAAGCCTAATAAGAATGGGCCTTGGGATTATGTTTAAGATAAATTTGAAGAGCTTTTTCAAAAGGATTATTTATAATCTTCTCTAACAGGATAAAAAGTATCAGTTACCTCACAATCAGTCAATGCATTAGCACTATGAACGACGTTTGATGGTATAATTGTTACAGAACCTGGTTCTAAAATTTTGGTTTCACCACTTATTGTCATCTCTAATTTGCCAGAAATAATTTGTGTAGTTTGCTCATGAAAATGAGAATGTGAAGGTAATATAGCACCCTTTTCTATGGTAACAAAACCAATAGTCATGTTGTTAGAATGTACATATTTACCAGTAATTCCTTTTGCTAATTCTTTTGGTTTTATATCTTCAATTTTGTAATTCATTTTTATAAAACTAAGCCTTCTTTACGAAATTCATTTTCTTCGTCACTTTCAATTCCCAAAGCATCATAAATATATGCAAAAGTTGAAAGCAACTCTGGTTTGCCATCAATAATAGCAACATCATGCTCAAAATGAGCACTTGGTTTATCATCTAAAGTAGTGATAGTCCAGCCATCTCTGTGTTGTTTTATGCGGTGTGTACCCATATTTATCATAGGTTCGATAGCAACTACCATACCTTCAACAAATTTTTTACCTCTACCACGTTTCCCATAATTGGGCATTTCTGGATCTTCGTGCATTTTTTTGCCTAAACCATGACCTACTAATTCTCTTACAACACCGTAACCATGGTCTTCACAATATTTTTGAATGGCATAGCCAACATCGCCAACTCGGTTATTAGTTTTAAATTCTCTGATACCTACGTATAAAGATTCTTTAGTTACTTGCAATAATTTTTCGGTTTCGGGAGCTATTTCACCAACGGGAAATGTATATGCATGGTCTCCATAAAAACCATTTTTTAAAGCACCACAATCTATTGATATGATATCTCCGTCAGTTAACGGAACCGCATTAGGAATGCCGTGAACCACTTGAGTATTTGGGCTCATACAAAGTGTGTTAGGAAAATCATATAATCCTAAAAAACCAGGTATGGCACCATGGTCTCTTATAAACTCTTCAGCTATTTTATCTAATTGTAAAGTAGTAACTCCGGGTTTTATAGCTTTAGCTAATTCTCCTAAAGTTTTTGAGACTATTAAAGCGCTTTCACGCATTAATTCAATTTCTTCTCTTGTTTTTATAACAATCATATTATAAAATATTATCAAATATAATTAAAAAGGAGTATTGTACTTTTGTTTATAATAAATGCTTTTTTGATGAATTAGGTAGATTTTATAGTGAATCAGATTATTTTAAAAAATCAAAAAATCCTTTTTTCTTATCACGAATTTGTGGCGTTTCATTAGTCAGTATTTGATAAATTTCTCCCCATCCAACAAGACCACCTATGTTTCTGTCATCAATAAATAAATCAGCATGTATTTTTCTGCTCATATCATTGTTAAACTCTTCTTCTGGGAAACTTCTATTCACTGCATAAAAAACCACACCATTTTCTTCACAAAATTTAACAGCTTCATCTAATCTATTACCACATCTATAAGTCCATAAAATAAGTCGATGACCATCTTCTTGTAATTTTTTTAAAGTTTCAAAAGCAAAAATCATAGGCTTTCCAATGTTTGGGTAAGCATCTTCTACAATGGTGCCATCAAAATCGACAGCTATAATTAAATGTTGATCAAAGTTCATTTATATTTTGACTTGGGTTTAATGCAAAAATACAACAATTTATTTTTTTAAAGGTCATACAAGTGCATGCTGCGTCATAACTTTTGGTTGAGGAATGCCCATAAGTTTTAATATGGTAGGTGCCATATCTCCTAAAATACCGTCTTTAATTTCTGTTAGTTCATTATCAATTAAAATAACAGGCACAGGATTTGTTGTATGTGCTGTATTAGGTGAACCATCAGGATTTATCATCGTTTCACAGTTTCCATGGTCTGCAATTAAAAGTGTAGTATAACCATTTTCTAATGCAGTTGTAATAACATCTTTTACGCAAGTATCAACAGCTTCACAGGCTTTGATTGCTGCATCCATAACACCAGTATGCCCAACCATATCGCCATTAGCAAAGTTTAAGCATACAAAGTCAACTTCACCTTTTTGTAATTCTGGTACTAATGCATCGCGTAATTCGAAAGCACTCATTTCTGGTTTTAAATCGTAAGTAGCTACTTTAGGGGAGTTTCTTAAAATACGACTTTCACCTTCAAAAGGTTTTTCTTGCCCGCCAGAGAAAAAGAAAGTAACATGCGGGTACTTTTCAGTCTCGGCTATTCTAATTTGTTTTTTGTGGTGTTTCTCTAAAACTTCTCCAAGGGTTTGGTTTAAATTATCCTTATTAAAAATAACATTAACATTTTTATAAGTATCATCATAATTTGTAAGCGTTACATAATGCAAATCAAGTTTATGCATATTTTGCTCATGAAAATCTGTTTGAGATAATGCTTCGGTTAATTCGCGTCCACGATCTGTTCTAAAATTAAAAAAGATAACAACATCACCATTTTTTATTTTTGTAACGGTCTCGTTAGAGTTGTCAATCATTATTACTGGTTTTATAAACTCATCAGTTATGTCGTTATTATATCTTTTTTGAATAGTTTCTAATACATTATGAGATTTTTCTCCAAAACCATTCACCATAGCATCATAAGCTATTTTAACGCGTTCCCAACGTTTGTCCCTGTCCATAGCAAAATATCTACCTGTAACGGTAGCCAATTTACTATTCGTTTTTTTAAGTTGAGATTGTAATTCGGTTAAAAAACCATAACCAGATTTTGGGTCTACATCACGCCCATCAGTAAAAGCATGTACATAGGTTTTGGTAAGGCCATAATCATGAGCAGCTTCCAATAATCCAAAAAGATGATTAATGTGAGAGTGTACGCCACCATTACTAAGTAATCCTAAGAAATGAACATCTTTATTATTGGTTTTGGCGTAATCAAAAGCATCAACCAGAACTTTTTCGGTATTCAAAGTTTTGTTTTTTACAGCTAAATTTACTTTTACTAAATCCTGATATACAATTCTTCCTGCACCTAAATTCATGTGCCCAACTTCACTATTTCCCATTTGGCCTTCAGGTAAACCCACATGCAAACCATCTGTGCGCAATGTCGCAAAAGGGTATTTTTTATACAGCGAGTCTATAAAAGGTGTATTGGCATGATCGATTGCAGAAACTTTCGGGTCTGGAGAATTTCCCCAACCATCAAGTATCATCAAGATTACTTTTTTATTCATTTTTTAAAAATTTTAATGCTAAACAAAGATAATTAAGTTTGATATAATAACAGGAAAATTATCTCTGAAATACTAGAGTTTTAAAGGCTTTTTAAGTTTGTTTAAAAAAGTAATGGTTACGTTAATTAATTACGAATGAAACGTTAAAAATTTGTTATAACTAATTTTTAGTGTAACATATTTAATTTTTGAGAGTCTTTTAAGTATATCAAAAAACGAACGAATAAATTAATTTAAAATCTTTCATCATGAAAAAAACAATCATTATTTCCACAATCGCATTATGTTTTTCAATCATAAATGTTAATGCAAAACCAATTACAAAAAACATTGAAATAAATAATTCTGGGTATTTATTTAAAGTGAACTCATTTTGTGTTTCAATTGCTAAAGGTGATTTAGAAACTGTTCAAAAGTTGATAGCTCGGGGAACTGATGTGAACGAGATTTCTAACGGAATGACACCTATAATGTATGCTGCTAAATTTAATAGAACAGATATTTTAAATCTTTTAATTATTCATGGTGCCGATTTAAATGCTAAATCTGATAAAAAAATGACAGCTTTAGATTATGCTAAGTTGCATGGTGCTGTGGATGCTGCTAATATTTTAAAAGAAGCGTTGTCAAAAAATGAAAAATAATTATTTAAACATATAATTATTTGAGTTAGTCACTCACAAAAAAGCCTTGAAAATCAAGGCTTTTTTTATAAAATTTCACAAATATCAATATATATTTAAATTTTTATACATCATATAATGTATGCCTATATCTTTAATATTAAAAGTATTACCAATAGTTTTGTATCCAGTTTTTAAGTAAAAATTAACAGCAACTTCTCTAGCATTACACCAAATTACTTGTGTGTTTTGTTCTCTTAAAAGGTTTTCTCCAAAATTTAAAATAATGTTTCCCAAGCCTTTGCCTTGAAATTCTTTTAAAATAGCCATACCTCTTAATTGGTATTGGTTTTTACTTGTAATACAATTATGATTACTTTTAAAAAAAGAACAAATACCCAATAATTCTTCATTTAAAAAAATCCCTAGATGAAACGTAGTTTCTAAATCATCTCCAGCAAAATGGCAAGTATCTATATGTTTACCAGCTCTTAAAACTGGATGCCTCACTTTGTAAGTTTCTAAAGCACTAATTTTGCTAATTTTATAATCAGAAGTTTTGATAGGGATTAAGTTTAGAATTTAATAATTCAAACTTAAAAATATTTTCCATAATTATTTACTTCAGATAAAAAAATTATTAAATGTCTTTTGTACTTAAAATTATAGATAAAGAGTAAATACATAGTGTAATTTCTTTAGTTCAAAAATTAACCGGTTATAAAGTATCAAATGAATTGCTCGAACAAAGATTTCCAGAAATGATTATACAGAATTATGAATGCGTAGGTATTTTTGATAATGAAGAATTAATTGGTGTTTGTTGATTGTGGTTTTGTACAAGACATTATTCAGGCATAAGTGTTTAGCCAGATCAAGTTTTTTATCAAGATTCTTATTGAAGTAATGTTTTAGGTAAACATTTTTTTGAGTGAATCTGTAATTATAAGTATAGTAAAGGTTGTGAAGCTGTAGAATTTAATACCTATGTTGGTAATCCTCAGTCGTATAAATTTTATTTAAATTAAGGCTTTTAAATTTAAGGTTTTCATTTTTTAAAAAAGCTATAAATTTTTTGCAGATGAACAAACACTTTATATATATTTGTACACGGTTATTGCGGGAGTAGCTCAGTTGGTAGAGCGTCAGCCTTCCAAGCTGAATGTCGCCGGTTCGAACCCGGTCTCCCGCTCAATAAAGCTTCATCATTTGATGAGGCTTTTTTTATTTTAAGTAATTTAATTCTGTTCCAGAATCTATTTCGTAAGGTGTTTTATTGTATTCAAAAACTCTAGCAGTTAAACGACCTTTTAAAATAATTGAATGTCGTTCAACTTTTAACCAACTTCCCTCACGCAAACCTATTACAGGAGGTGAATTATAATGATGAAATTCATCTATACGAATTTCCCTGGTTTCACCCATATGTTTACTGCTAGTATCTTGGTCTAAATAATGCGGATTAATATTAAATGGAACAATACCTAAAGCATTAAAACTAGGAGGGTAAACTATAGGCATATCATTGGTGGTTTTTATAGTCAAGCCGCAAATGTTACTTCCTGCGCTAGTTCCTAAATAAGGAGTGCCTTTTTTAAGGCTTGTTTTTAAAGCATCAATTAAATTGTTTTTATAAAGTTGATAGGTAAGAACAAACGTATTGCCACCACCAACAAAAATGGCATCAGCTTTATTAATTGCTTCTACAGGGTTTTCAAAAGAATGAATTCCCTTTACAGATTTTCCAATTTTGCTAAAAGCTTCACCTACTTTTTTTGTATATTCAATATGAGAAATACCACCTGGTCTTGCATAAGGGATAAATAAGATAGTATCCGAATTTTCAAAAAACACCTTTAATTCATCTAGGATGTAATCTAAATAACCACTTCCGTGGATTGTTGAGGTGCTTGCAATAATTAAGTTTAACACGAAATAGAGATTTTCTTAGTAAAATTAATCAAAAATCAATCAAAAAGTAATATCATAAAAAAAATATAAATTATACATTACAATAAAATTAAAGTGGTATTTTGAAATAAAAAAAAGCCATGAAAAAAATTATTATTTTTTTAGCATTTATCACCTCTACTTTTTCAATTTCACAAACTATAAATAGATTAGAAGTTTTAGGAAAAATTATTGTTGAAGGCAATGATATTTCAGGAATTACTATTTATAACACAACTTCCAATAGTGGTGTTATTTCCAATGAAAATGGAGAATTTACTATACAAGTTGCTTTAAATGATATTATTGAAGTTAGCGCATTACAATATGAAAATATTAAATTTAACGTAAATCAAGATATTTTGAATTCAAAAAAAATTAAGCTTTTTTTAATAGAGGAAATTAATCGTTTAGATGAAGTGGTTGTCTTGAAAAAAGGACTTACATCTAACTTGAAAAAAGATATTGAATCTGTAAATTCATTTAAGGCAAAATTAGATGTTTTATATTTTGGAATAAAACAAAATGAAGTCCTTAATTTTGATAAAGACTATAAATCTGAAATAACAAATGATGCCATAAGTACTCAACAACAAACGATGGTTAATGGATTAAATATTGTTAATGTAGTAGATCAGTTATTATTGCCACTTTTTAGATCTGAGGTTAAGGATAAAAAGAAAGTTGGTGTACCTGATGTTCCGGTTGAAAATATTAAATACTACTTTGGATCTGAGTTTCTTGTAGATAATTTTAATATTCCAGAACATCGTGTTGAGGAGTTTATAAGATTTGTTGAAAGCGATGATTTTGATTTTTCATTACTCAATTATGGAAAAGAAATGGAGTTTTTGGAAGTTATAAATAAAAAAAGTATCATTTTTTTAAACTCAAAAGAATAAAATTTTGTTTTAACAAAAGATTAATGGCTATTTACATTTTCTTTATTATTTGAAATGCGTTCTTTAAGCTTTAAATTAAATAACTTGAAAAGAACCATACTATTTTTTACTCTTATTTTATTTGTTATTTCACATTTAAACTCCCAAATTATTGAAAGGGTTGAGGTTAAGGGGGTTATTTTATCAGCAACAAATGAGGTTGAGGCCGTTACTGTTTTTAATAAATCCTCAAATAGAGGCACTATAACTGATGAGAAAGGTTTTTTTTTATTAGAAGTTGCGCTGAATGATATTATTGAAATTACTGCTTTACAGTTTCAAACAGTTACAGTTACTATTGATGCGCCTATTATAAAATCAAACACTTTGAAAATTCAATTGATAGAGCAGGTTAATCAGTTAGATGCGGTAACCCTATCATCAGGTCTTACTGGTAATTTGGGTACCGATACTCAAAATGTTAAATTCGTTAAAATTAAACCTATAGATTTAGGTAATTTAGATGCTTTAATTATGAGTGAAGATAAAGTATTTGATAGAGGTGTTATTCAAGATCATTTAGAGGCTACTTTAAATCCAAATGCACGCTTTTATCAACCAGATTTAGTTAAGATTTTGAGATTATTTTTTAAATCAAATAAAAAATCTGTATCTCAGAAAAATAATGATTTTGATGATAAAAAAAAGCAACCAAAATCCATATATAATGTGTATTCTCATCAATATATAAGTGAAGCGTTTAATATGCCTAGTGAACAAGTTGAAGGTTTTATTGCATTTATACAAAATGGCGGTATAGATTTGGAGCTTTTAAAACCAGAAAACGAAATCGTACTTATTGAATTTTTAAATGAACAAAAGGGAAAATTCCTGAAGCTTAAAAATGTTAAAAATTAAGTGCTTTTCAATACTATTATTTTTATTTGGAAGGCAACAAATTCAAGCACAATCCATTGAAATAACAGGGGAAATTGAAGGTAAAACAGATGTTGAAAATATTCATGTCATAAACAAAACATCTAAAGTCTTTACAATTACAGATAATTTGGGAGGTTTTGTTATAACAGGAAAATTAAACGATACCATTCTCTTTTCCTCAATTCAGCACTTAAAAAAAGAAATTATAGTCTCTAGAGAAATCATGGAATCTAAAGCTATTTTTGTTGTCTTACAAGAACAAATAAATGAACTTGATGAAGTTTTAGTTGGAAAAGTATTGACTGGCGATTTAATGTCAGATATTTATAATACAGAAGGCGAACCGCCAATAAATTTTTACGATGTTGGTATACCTGGGTATACAGGTAAAATAGCTACTCAAAGTGAACGTAGGCTGGCAGAAGCTGGCGATTTTAAACCCAAAATGCTTTTTGGTCTATTTGCTGGAGGTTTACCACTTAACCCTATTTTGAATGGTATTTCTGGAAGAACAAAAATGCTTAAAGAACTTGTTAAAAAAGAAAGAAATGCTGATTTGCTTCGAAAAATAAAAGTAGATTTGTCTGAAGATTTTTTCAGTGTTTACAAACTTGAAGAGGGTTTAAGAAACGATTTTTACTTTTTTTGCGAAGAAGATCCAGATTTTAATTTGAGGTGTCAAAATAAAGGACCTATCGAAATATTTGAATATTTAAAAGAAAAGCTCGTTCAGTATAAAGAAAACCTAAACTTCAAAAAGCAGTAAGTTTTTTATGGAATACTTTTTGAATCACAATAATAATTACTTTAGCAAAAAGAAAACACATCTATTCTAATTAATAATAAGTGTTAGTAGCAAATACCAAAAAATATTTTTTGAGTTGAAGGGCGTAAATTAAATTATATGAAACTATATAAATTACTTTTTTTATTTTTAATAATCCCATTTTTTTCATTCACAAGTTTACACAAATATTACATAAGTGTTTCTCAAATAAACTACATTGAAGAGAAGGCATCACTTCAAATAACAACCAGAATTTTTATTGATGATTTTGAAAATTTATTAAGAACACGCTATGATGAAACTATTACTTTAGCAGGAAAGGATGAGCCTGAAATTGCCAATACATATATTGAAAAATACTTAAAAGATAAGTTAACTATCAAAATAAACAATGAAAGTGTAAGTGTTAATTTTATTGGTAAAGAATACGATGGAGATATTGTGCGTTGTTATTTAGAAGTTGAAAATGTAAAAAACATAAAAAAAATAGAAATAAGCAATCAAGTTTTATTCGATTTATTTGATGAGCAACAAAATATTATAAAAACAAAAATATATTCAAAACAAAAGAGTGTGATACTCTCTAATCAAACCAATAGTATGGTGTTAAAATTTAATTAAATTATTTAAATAAATCTTAAAATTTCTTAATTTCGACCGTTTGGTTAAATTATATTCATCTTTTTCAATCAAAAACAAAAAATCTTTTAAATAAACATAAATAAATAATGAAAAATCTCACCTATTTTATTCTTTCCATTTTTTTAGTTTCATCTAGTCTGTTTGCCCAAGAAAGTGAAACCGCCAAGCCACAAGGTCATACAGACCAAAATAAATTTAGGCAAATGAAGGACGTTTTGGCAACACCAAACGAAACTAGAACGGCTTCTGGAGCTCCTGGATATGCCTACACGCAACAAAAAGTTGATTACATTATCAACATTACATTAGATGAAAATAACAATAAAATTTTTGGTGATGAGAAAATAACGTATCATAATAACTCTAAAGATCATTTAGAATATTTATGGATACAGTTAGATCAAAATATGAGAGCAAGAGATTCTAAAACTCCAGATATTAATCCAGAGAGTTTTAATTCACCTTTCAATGGGCCACAATCTTTTACAAATGCTAATTTAAAAGAACGTTTTGATGGTGGTTTTAATATAGAATATGTGAAAAATGAAGATGGTTCAAATTTATCGCATCTTATAAATCAAACCATGATGCGTATTAATTTACCAAAGCCTTTAGCGCCAGGAGAAATTTTTAAGTTTAGCATTAAATGGAATTATAACATCAACGATATTAATGTAGATGGAGGTCGCTCTGGATTAGAAACTTTTCCTGATGGGAATAATAATTACACAATTGCACAGTTTTATCCAAGACTTTGTGTTTATGATAACGTTGAAGGTTGGCAAAATATGCAATTTTGGGGTAGAAGTGAGTTTGCCCTAGAATTTGGAGATTTTGAAGTTAAAATAACTGTGCCAGCAGATCATATTTTAGAAGCAACAGGAGAGTTGCAAAACCCTAAAGATGTTTTAACCAAAGAGCAACAAAAACGTTTTGATGACGCAAAAAAATCATTTAACGATCCTGTTTTTATTGTAACTCAAGCAGAAGCAGAAGTAGCCGAAAAGGGTAGAAGTACTAAAACAAAAACTTGGCATTTTAAAGCCAATATGGTAAGAGATTTTGCTTGGGCATCATCTAGAAAATATATATGGGATGCTATGGCTGTTGATATTAATGGTCGTGCAGTTATGGCAATTTCCTTGTATCCTAAAGAGGGAAATCCACTGTGGGAAGAGCATTCTACTAGAGTTGTAGCCAATACTTTAGAGGAATATTCAAAGTTAACGTTTGATTATCCTTACAGTAAAGCGATATCTGTACATTCTGAAAGACAAGGTATGGAGTATCCAATGATTTGTTTCAATTACGGACGTCCTAATCCTGATGGCACTTATTCAGAACGGGTAAAAAGAGGTATGATTGGAGTTATTACTCATGAAGTTGGGCATAATTTCTTTCCAATGATTGTTAATAGCGATGAGCGCCAATGGACATGGATGGATGAAGGTTTAAATTCTTTTGTCGAAATTTTAGCAGAGTTAGATTACGATCCTAATTTTATCACAGGTAATTTGCCAAAAGATATAGTACCTTATATGGGAGGCGATCAAAGTTATATTTCGCCTATTATGTCTCAAGGAGATTATGTATATCAATTCGGGCCAAATGCCTACACTAAGCCAGCTGCAGGACTTTATATGTTGAGACAAACTATAATGGGGTCAGAGTTGTTTGATTATGCTTTCAGAACCTATTCTCAACGTTGGATGTTCAAGCATCCTACTCCAGAAGATTTTTTTAGAAGTATGGAAGATGCCTCTGCCTTGGATTTAGATTGGTTTTGGAGAGGTTGGTTTTATACAACAGATTATACCGATATAGGCGTAAAAGAAGTTAAACAATATTACTTAACAGATAAACCAACTGGAGCTGCTATATCTCAGGCAAAACGCTTCAATATGAATCTTGATGATTACAAAGATAAATTGGTTTATTATGCTGAGGCTGAAAATGGTGTGATACCAAGTAATGCAAAAAGTCCTACCGATTTTGAATTTTTAAACACCTATTTAGAAAGTTTATCATCTGCAGAAAGAGCATCATTAAAAGAAGCTCCAAAATATTTTTACGAAGTTACTTTTGATAAGCCAGGGGGGTTAGTAATGCCAATAATTGTTGAATTAACTTTTGAAGACGGTACAAAAGAAAGAAAAATGTATCCTGCTCAAATCTGGAGATACAATGATAAAGAGGTAAAAAAAGTTTTTAAAACAGATAAAGCTATTACCAATATTGTTGTTGATCCTGATTTAGAAACAGCTGATGTTGATACATCAAATAACACTTGGCCAAAAGAAGTTAAAGACAGTAAATTTGATGAATTTAAAGATAAAGTAAAAGGTTAATAATAAATTAACTAGAAAATCAAAACCAATTAATTAAAGCCAAAATTCAAAATGAAAAAATTAGCATATCTATTCTTTTCTTTAGTATTTGTGTCCACAACTCTTTTTGCACAAGAAAAGCAAACTGAAACTAAAAAAACAGGGCATAAAAACACAAATAAATTTAAACAATTATATGATGAGTTTGCTACACCTAATATGTTTAGAACAGGTTCTGGAGCACCAGGTCCTGGATATTATCAGCAGCAAGCCGATTATAAAATGGATATAGAGATAGATGATGAAAAGGCCAGATTATCAGGTTTTGAAACGATAACATATACTAATAATTCACCTGATGAACTTACTTATTTATGGGTGCAATTAGACCAAAATATGAGGGCTAAAGACTCTAAATCACCATTAATCGAAAGTAATAGTTTAAGAGAAGCTTCAACTACTGATAGGTTTGTTGATTCTTATATGAAAGAGCGTTTTGATGGCGGTTTTAATATTCAAAAAGTAGTTGATTTAAATGGAAACGATTTAACGCATATGATACATCAAACCATGATGCGTGTTGAATTACCCAAATCATTAAAAACAGGTGAGCAATTCTCATTTTCAATAAAATGGTGGTACAATATTAACGATCACGTTAAGGATGGAGGTCGTTCAGGGTATGAGTATTTTCCAGAAAATGATAACAGAATTTATGTAATGGCTCAGTTTTATCCTAGAATGGCTGTTTACAATGATGTTGAGGGTTGGCAAAATTCACAGTTTTGGGGACGTGATGAGTTTGCTTTACCTTTCGGAAATTTTGATGTAAATATTACGGTACCTGCTGATCATATTCTTGATGGAACAGGATGGTTAACAAATCGTAAAGAAGTCTTTACTAAAGACATGATGAAACGCTACGAAATAGCAAAAAATACTTTTCATGAACCAGTTAAAATTGTTACACAAGCTGAAGCTGAGGTGACTGAAAAACAAAAAAGTACCAGTAAAAAAACATGGAAATTATCTGCTAAAAATGTTAGAGATTTTGGCTTTGCAACCTCTAGAAAGTTTATTTGGGATATGATGGCCGTAAAAATAGGTGATAGAAATGTGATGGCTGTTTCCCTTTATTCAAAAGAAGGTAATCCATTATGGGAACAATGGTCTACTAAAACGGTTGCAAGTACATTAAAATCATATTCAAGGATGACGTTTGATTATCCGTACCATAAAGCTATATCTGTGCATGCACCTATGGGTATGGAGTATCCAATGATTTGCTATAATTTTGGTCGTCCAGAACCAGACGGAACCTATAGTGATCGTGTTAAGTACGGAATGATGGGTGTGATTATTCACGAAGTTGGACACAACTTCTTCCCAATGATTGTGAATAGTGATGAGCGTCAATGGACATGGATGGATGAAGGACTTAATACTTTTGTCCAATATGTTGCCCAACAAGACTTTGGCGAGTGGTATCCTGATGCCCTTTCTGAAGGTGATGAGGTATTCCCATCAAGACGTGGTCCTGCAAAAAATATTATTCCTTATATGAGTGGTGACCAAGATTATATTGCACCTATTATGACTAAAGGTTTAAACACCTACCAATTTGGTAATAACGCATACGGTAAACCAGCTACTGCTCTAAATATATTAAGAGAAACGGTAATGGGTCGTGATCTTTTTGATTATGCATTTAAAGAATATGCACGTCGTTGGATGTTTAAACACCCAACACCAGAAGATTTTTTCAGAACCATGGAAGACGCTTCTGCTTTTGATTTAGATTGGTACTGGAGAGGGTGGTTTTATACTACAGATTGGGTTGATATAGCATTAAAAGATGTAAAAAAATATTATGTTACCTCAAAACCAAATGCTTATGGAGAAAACATGGCTAAAAGATTTAATAGAGATGTTAAAGATTTTGTTTTTTTAGTTGAAGAGGGTAGCGAATCGTTTGACGAAAGTATGCGTAATTCAGATCCAGTAAGTGCTTCACCAACTCTAAAAGAGTATTTAATGGATAACTTTACGGAAGAAGAACGTAAAAATATTAAGGCACCCAAATATTTTTATAACATCACATTTGAAAAACCAGGAGGATTAGTAATGCCAATTATTGTGGAGTACACCTATGAGGATGGTACCTCAAAAACAGAAACCTACCCAGCACAAGTTTGGAGGTTAAATGATAACGAAGTAAGTAAAACTATTGCTTCTGATAAAGAAATTGTTAGTATTGTAATAGATCCTAAATTAGAAACTGCAGATGTAGATATTTCTAATAATTCCTGGCCAAAAGAAGTCAAGCAAAGTGATTTCGAAAAATTTAAAGAAAAAGTTAAAGGTTAATAAAAAATTGACTAAAAAAAAGCCAACTTATTAAAGTTGGCTTTTTTTGTTTTCTTTAATTTTAATCAATTAAAGCTATCAATATTTCTTCATTCTAATAAAACAACTCACTATATTTGTATTGTGATACATCAAATAACATATTTATTTATAAGTGGTGGTGAGATAGCTTTTATACTCTTTATAGCCATTATGGTTTTTGGTGCTGATAAGTTACCAGAAATAGCTAGAGGTTTGGGAAAAGGTATGCGTACTTTAAAAGATGCTACCAACGATATAAAACATGAAATCACCAAAACTGCTGAGAAAAATGGTATAGACACAAGCATCACCTCTGATGTTAAAAAAGAGCTAGATAAAGTAAAAGACGAATTGGAAGATTTTACAGGTTCTGTAAAACGGAAGCATTAAATTTTTCTGCTGATAGTTAATCCGTCTCTAATTGGTAATAAAACAGTTTCTATTCGTTTGTCTTCTTTTAAAAGTTTGTTGTAGGCTATTAATGCTGGTGTTGAAGTATCCTCTTTTTTAAATTTTTTATCTAAAACTTTACCACTCCATAAAACATTATCGGATAAAATAATACCTCCAGAATTTAGTTTATCAATGATAATGTCAAAGTATTTAACGTAGTTTTCTTTATCAGCGTCAATAAATACTAAGTCGAATGTTTTATCTAGTTTAGGGATAATCTCAAGCGCATTTCCTAAATGCTGAAAAATTTGTTTTCCATAAGGTGATTTGTCAAAATAGGCTCTTTGAAAATCAAATAATTCCTCATTAACGTCAATGGTATCTAATTTACCATCCTTTTTCATGCCTTCTGCTAAACACAATGCAGAATAGCCAGTGTAGGTGCCAATTTCAAGAATATTTTTAGGTTTAACTAGTTTAGAAATGATACTTAAAACACGCCCTTGATAATGCCCACTTAACATGCGTGGTTGTAGTATCTTTTGATACGTTTCTCTAGTTAATTGTTGTAATAATTCTGGTTCGTTTTCAGTCTGATTTACAACGTAATTGTCTAATTCCTCTGGGATGAAATACATTAACTTAAAATTCTATTAATCAGTTTTTCTTTAGCTTCTTTATCATCTCCACATAGCCATTGGATGACATTGTCTTCCCAAATCGAGTCATATTGAGGTTGGTCAATTATTTTTCGTTCCATAGCCAAGTCTAAAATTTTCCCTGGATAAGAGGATTGTTTAGCACTCTCCATTTCCCCTAATGGATAAGGATCATCTAATCCCATTAAAACTTGTTTAGCACCATGATTTTTAATCAACAACTCCAAACCTCCAGTATCATGAACTAAAGTGTCGAAGAAAATATTTTTATGTCCAACAGCTTTTCTTGGATGGTGTTTCCCTTCAAACAAATCAGGTCTACCATCAAAACCTTGTATACGTCTTCCTAAATTTATTTGTGCCAATTGGCCACCATGTGCAAAACAGGTACGCATATTAGGAAATTTTTCCTGATAGCCATTTAAGGTTAAAAAATGATAAGCATCTGCACATTGTGCTAACATCCAAATTAGATGAAAACGCCAAGAGGTGTTTTCTAATTTTATAAACTTTTCTCCATCATAGGGATGAATTTCAACAGCCAAATTGTATTTACTTGCCAACTCAAAAATAGGCTCATTTTCTTCATCAAAAATACAACGCCATGTGCCAATAGTATCCATGTAATGCGTTGGTAAACAAAGTAATTGCATGCCATGATTTTCTACACAACGCTCAATTTCCCAGCAAGCACTTCTTACAAAACCAGGGTGAACTACAAAACCACAAGTAAATTTTTTCGGGTTTTCATGTTGTATTTTAGCATTAAAATCGTTCTGGAAACGCAATGCTTTTTTCATTTCTTCAACACGTAAACCATTACCATATAATTGTGATAAATTCAAAACCACAGCATGGTCTATTTTATTACGCTCCATCCATTCTAACTTTTCATGTAAAAAGAAACTAGAGTCGGTTATGGGTCTATTCCAATCTTTTTGAAGCATAAATTTACGGTCTTTATCAACCCAAAAAATTCCTTTTTCTTGCATAAAATCAGGAATCTCTTCTGGGTAAGGTAATAAGTGCGAATGACCGTTAATTCTTAGTTTGCGTTTTTCCATTTTATAATTTCTGTATTTACAGGAAACTAGTTTTAGTCTATTTTAACTTTTTTTGGAGGTTGCATAACATCACCACAATTTGGGCAACTACGTTTATCAGTATCATTGTAATAGTTGTCAAATATTTTAGGCATATCAGTTTCAATATTATCTAAAGTAAAATCCTCCTCATATAGTTTGGTCGTACAATGTTCACAAAACCAAAGTAGCGCATCTTTCATGTCTTTTTCACGAGGATATTCAATAACTAATCCCACAGTATTGGCTCCGCGTTGAGGTGAATGTGGTACTTTAGGAGGTAATAAAAATATATCACCCTCCTTAATATGAATGTTTTTAGGCGTGCCTTTATCAATTACTTTTAAAATAATATCACCTTCAACCTGATAGAAAAATTCTGGTGTTTCATTGTAATGATAGTCTTTTCTACTATTAGGTCCGCCTACCACCATCACAATAAAATCTCCATCTTTCCATACCACTTTGTTACCAACAGGCGGTTTTAAAAGATGCCTGTTTTCATCAATCCAAGCTTTAAAATTAATGGGAGGAAATAATTTACTCATATTTTTATGTTTTGGGCGTGTCCCTATAGGGTCGGGCTTTTCGCGCTACACGGTAGCTAGCTTCAATCCCTCACGCAATTAAATTTCAAGTATAAAGTTACAAACTTTTTGTCCGTCCACCATCAACAGGTACGTTAATTCCGTTAACATAACCCGCAGCTTCACTAGCCAAAAAAGTTATCACATTTGCGGTCTCTTCAGGTTTTGAAAAACGTTTTACAGGTGCATAGTTTTTCATGATTTCTGTCATATCCTCAACAGATTTACCTTCACCGTTTGCTTTAATTTTAATAATTTCTGTTAAACGCTCTGTCTCTGTAAAACCAGGTAAAACATTATTTACAGTAATACCAAAAGCACCTACCTCAACCGATAAGGTTTTACTCCAATTTCCAACCGCACCTCTTATAGTATTACTAACCCCTAAACCTGGAATAGGTTCTTTTACTGATGTGGATATAATATTAACAATTCTACCAAAACCCTCAGTTTTCATAAACGGAATCGTAGCCTGTGCTAACACATGATTGCATTTTAGATGCTGTGTAAACGCATTATCAAATTCATCTAAACTAGCACTTAAAATAGCACCACTTCGTGGTCCACCTGTGTTATTTATCAGTATATGAAACCCGTGATTTTTTTCAATAAACTTAATAACTTGTTCTTGTAATTCTCGTGGGTTTGAGAAATCTGCTACAATGTAGCTGTGGTTTCCTTCATCAGATAGTTCAGATAAAACAGCTTTAAGTTTTTCTCTATTTCTAGCTACTAAAGTTATATTTACACCCTCGTTGGCAAGTGTAATAGCAGTTGCTTTACCAATGCCTTGGGTGCTTCCGCATACTAAAGCATTCTTATTTTTTAGTTTTAAATCCATTTTTTTGAGATAAAAGATTGAAGAATCAAGAAGCAAGACCTTTTATGTCTTTATTCTCAACTCGATAATTTTGGTTCTTATTAATATTTTATACAAACATTTTTAGCTTCAGTAAAAAAGCGTAAGGCTTCAAAACCGCCTTCACGACCGATACCAGAGGCTTTTACACCACCAAATGGTGTGCGTAGATCTCTGAGCATCCATGTATTAATCCAAATGATGCCTACTTCTATTAGTTTGCTCATTCTCATAGTTCGTTTCAAATCATTTGTCCAAATAGTAGCAGATAAGCCATATTTAACCTGATTAGCCATTTTTAAAACGTCCTCTTCAGTATTAAAAGGCATGATTGTTACAACGGGTCCAAAAACTTCTTCTTGGTTTATTCTACATAAATCCGTTTTTACTTCAATAATTGTAGGTTGTAAATAATAACCATTTTCATAGCCTTTTACAGAAACTTCATTTCCACCACATAATATGATGCTGTTTTCGCTTTTAGCGATTTCAATATAATTTTTAACCTTTTCAAGATGTTGTTTAGAAACTAAGGCTCCGATATTTGTGCTTTTTTCTGATGGATGTCCAACTCTAAGTTGTTTTACTTTTTCAACAAAATCCTTTTTAAATTTATTGTAAATGGAGGCTTCAATGAAAATACGACTGCCGCATAAACAAATTTGACCTTGATTGGAAAAAGAGGAACGCACAGTGGTTTCCAACATATCATTATAATCGCAATCTGCAAAAATGATGTTGGGGTTTTTACCTCCTAATTCCAAAGATAGTTTTTTAAACATAGGAGCCGCTACTTTAGCAATATGCGCACCTGTTTCGGTGCCACCTGTAAAACTAATGGCTCTAATATCTGGATGTTCAATAATGGCTTGTCCTGTGGTTGATCCCAATCCATGAACGATGTTTAAAACCCCTTTAGGGAGGCCAGCCTCATTGCAAATGTCTCCAAGTAAGTACGCTGTCATTGGCGTAATCTCACTTGGTTTAGCTACCACACAATTTCCTGCGGCAATGGCTGGTGCAATTTTCCATGTAAAGAGATAGAGTGGAAGGTTCCAAGGTGAAATACAACCTACAACACCAATAGGTTGACGCAATGTATAATTGATGGCATTTTGACCAATAGTTTCATGACTTTCGCTGGAAAACTGCGTAATGGCATTTCCGAAAAAGCGAAAATTACTAGCTGCTCTTGGAATATCAACTGCTGTTGCTAGACTTATTGGTTTACCGTTATCTTTACTTTCAGCCTCTGCGAAACGTTCTAAATTGGCTTCTAAAAGTTCTGAAATTTTAACTAAAATTTTACTGCGTTCTTCTAAGGTAGTTTGTGACCAACTTGGAAATTCAGATTTTGCAGCGATATAGGCATTTTCAACATCGGCTTTTGATGAGTTTGGTATTTGCCCATAAACTTCACCATTTGCGGGATTGTAATTATCTACCCATTCATTTGAGATCGGGTTTTCAAATTTGCCGTTTATATAGTTTTGGATGTTCATATTATTAATGCTAATTTAACAGCAATTTGATAAACTAAAGCTTGTGTGTCCTAAAAAATTTAATCAGTATTCTTTTTAATTTCGTTTTCTAATAATGCAATAATTTCGTCTAATAGTTTTTCTGTTTTATGTTGTGTGCTAAAATAATTGTCTGCACTAATCGTTAAATTCTCAACCAAATTTTCAAAAAGCAAATTATCTAATAAATCTCTATTGTCAATTTTAAAACCAGATTTTGGAAATACAACGTTTCTTACCTGTCCACCAACTTGATCTGCGTTTAACCAACTACCGTGCTCAAGAATAAAGACATTTAAAATATCTTCGTTTTTATCAAGAGAATTAAACCGCTCTTCTAGTATTTCAACTTCAGGTTTCCAAGAAGATAATAAGTTTCGTAATTCAATGTTTTTAAATATGCCTAATTTTCCTGAACTCAAGAGGTCGTCTAAAAAACCATTTTGAGGGTAGTAAGGCATACTATTATACAGTTTATTTAACAACTCATTAAAGTCATTTTCTGTATTGGGTTTGCTTTTCGTTCCGGTATGATTTAAAATTTGTATTCCTGAGTTTATTATTAATAAGGAATTAGTTTTTACATTTTCTAAAATACTTTTATTTTTTAAAAAATCACGATGAATATTCTCTAAAGCTGTTTGCTCTTCTATATCTGATTTTCGTAGTTCATTCCAATTATTTATTTGAAGTGCAATGAGAATACCAATAACGACCAGGACAATTTCACCAATGGCGTATTTAAAGTATTTGGATGTTTTGCCCTGGTTTAGTTGGTTTTGGCGAATTTTACGGAAGAATTTTATCATACCACTTTTTAGGTTTTAATTTCTATTTTTAATGTATTCATTTATAAGTTTTTTTAATTCATATGCTTCGTTTAAGGTGCTACTTGTAGCGTTTTCATATGAATCGTATACCTTACCGAAGATCATTAAAGATTGTAAAAATTCTCCATTATTTTGTAAGGTTAAATAATCTTTTGGTAACAAATTATTATCATCATTATATATAAATTCTTTTCTCATATAATCGAGCATATAATTATAAAAATCATCTCTTACTTCTCTATACTGTCCATCTACTGAAGCTTTTGATTTTGTAAAGAATAAACCTATTTCAGATCTTAGTTTGGTATCTAAAATGATATCCATACCCATTGAAGATAACGTTTCATAGCCACTTATTTTAAAAAGAGGATTGGGATATGTAAAACAATTTACAAAATGAACTTTAAGGGAATCATGATACGGTTTTTTTAACTTTAAGTGATTACTTAAAATATGGATAGATTTAATATTATTAGTAATATTTGACTTTGCTGAAAATTTCATTTCTTCAAGTCTAAAAATTACAGCATCTAAATCTGATACAATTTCAATAAGTGCCTGTTGTTCTTTTTCAATGCGTTTTCTTCCTTCATTCCAATTATTTATCTGTAATGCTATCAAAATTCCAATAACCACGAGGATGATTTCGCCTATAGCGTATTTAAGGTATTTACTTGTTTTTCCTGTTTCCATTAGGTTTCGTCTTATATGTCTAAAGAATTTCAACATGGTTATTGAGGTTTTGAGAGTTCAATAATTCTGTTAATAGTGGCAATAATCTGGTCAAATTCGCCGGCTTCATTTTCAATAATTTCTGTAACATCATAATATCTATCTAAAACCATATTATCAAACGCTAAGGTTTTAAGAAAGCTTAAATCTATGCTTGCATCGGATAACATGTTTTTTGGGCTAGTTGCATAGTACATGTGTTCTTTTATAAACGGTTTAATGTGATTATTAAAATTGTCTCTAGCATTAATTTCTTCTTCTTGGTAATCTGCCAACACATCGTCCCAACTAATAATTAATTTGCGTAACTCGTCATTAGAAATAAGGTCAAAGGTAGCACTGTTAGATATGGCATTGATAATACCTTTAGATGGGTTATATGTAAAATAATAGGTGCTATAATATAGGTGATAGCTTAAGGAATCTAAGTTTTCAGATTTTAGATTCATGGGCAGTTTGTTTTTTAGATATGTTATAGATTTTAGTGTTTTGGTATGAATTGAAATAGCAGAATCTAACTGAATTTTGTTTTGAACAAATTCATTGTGCAACTCACGGAGTAACAGTTTTTCTTTTTGATTTTCTATCCTTTGTGTATTCCAATTATTAATCTGCAAAGCAATTAAAATTCCTATGACCACGAGGACGATTTCACCAATGGCGTATTTAAAGTATTTACTGGTTTTGCCTTCATTGAGCAGGTTTTTTCGGATTTTTTGGAAGAATTTTATCATTGTTTTCCTTTAAATTATCGAGTATTTCTATCAATTTTTTTCGCAAGATTAAATAGATGTTTTTTGAAGTTCTGTTGATGTTATTATGTCTTAAGGTAACCAAATAAAAGTCTTTCACCAATTCTTTTTTGTCAACTGTATTCCAAAAATCATCATATATTTTGCCAGATTTTATAGTACTAATTGGGATATTGCTCAGGTATTTATAAGAAACGAGTGCATTTAAATATTGATCAATTGCTTCTTTTGTCACAATTAGTGTTGTTTGTTGTTGGTTGTTGATTTCTATAAGTGCTGTTCTTGTATTTTCATCAAATAAACCAATATCACCTGTAGATAGAAGCGTTTGAAATGTTGCAGTATGAAAAGCATCAATATTGTTAAAATACCCTAAAAATTCGTATTTGGCTATTTTTATTAGGGTATCATAAGAAGCATTTGGATTGCTTAATCTTTTGTTATAGTTAGTGTACTCATTTATAGATTTTTCTATATAAACTAATGCGGAATCAATACTGGCAATGTCTTTATTGATGTCATTAATTAAACTACGCTGATAATCAATACGTTTTGTGTTGTTTTTTCTTGTTTCATTCCAATTATTGATCTGTAAGGCAATTAAAATTCCAATCACTACTAGGATTATTTCACCAATGGCGTATTTAAAATATTTGGAGGTTTTGTTTTCCATGAGTAAGTTTTGACGAATTTTTCGAAAGAATTTTATCATTAGTTTTTGAGTTCATTTTCAATTAGACTAATTAAACTTTTTATGTCGTTGTGCAATGCGATGCGTTCGTCCACCAAATTGTCAACTACTAAAAGTTTAAGAGCAAGTGTACTGGTGATTTCTTTGTTTTGGAGTAATGTTCTATAATCATTAATGTAAATTGGAGTGAGTTTGAATTTTGATTTTCTTTCATTTAGCATTTGCACAATATCGAGGTATTTTATAGTAATCTTATCTACATTAAATTGTTGAACCGTCATATTATCATCGACTTGAAACCGAAGATCAGTCATTGAGTTTTCTAATTTTGTTAATCGCTCCTTAATTTGTTGATTAGTTATTAGAGACACCTTACCAGAAGATTTAAGATCACTATAGGTTTGAATAACTGGAGAGGTGGTTTGTAATGACAAAAAAGATTCGTAAAAAAGTGAATCCGCTTTTGGATGATCAAAAAACTGTTCTCTTTCTGGAGAATCTGTTAATACGATTTGAATACTTTTAGATATATTTTGTTCTGTAATTATTTGTTTACTTGATTCTTCTTGAGCTTGTAATAAATCTGATTTAAGACTTTGGAGAATTCTATTTTCTTCTAAATAAGTTTTTCGATTTTCATTCCAATTATTAATCTGTAAGGCAATTAAAATACCAATAACCACTAGGATTATTTCACCAATGGCGTATTTAAAATATTTGGAGGTTTTGTTTTCCATGAGTAAGTTTTGACGGATTTTTCGAAAGTATTTAATCATATTATTTACAATAAGCTGTTAATTGTTTTTTTAGATCAATGGATGATTTTCTAATGGTATTCAGTAAATCTTTCTCTCGTTCACAAACAATTAATGATACATTTAAATAGTTTTTTAAATTTTTAAAGATGATATTATTAGTATCTTTTTGCCAATCCGTACTTTTTAAAAGTTGTTTAAGTTCTGAACCATAAATATGTTGATATAAGGGAAGTTCTTGATAACCAAAATCAGTCTGATTATTACGTATATCTTGCTGTGCAAGCCTCTCATCATTATTTTCAATAATTGCAAGTAGCTTGTCTTGCTCTACATAAAAATTTAAAATAGCATTTTTTAGAGTTTGATTTTTTAAATTTTCCAATTTTCCAGAAGATGTAATATCTACTATTGCGGCTTTGGTAGGGATAAATTTTAATGATCTTACTGCGGGTATATAATCTCTTAAAAGAATAGATTTATCCTCTTGAATTTTAAGTAAATTTATTAAAAACGTCTTTGCAACGGCTTGCCTTTTTGATAAAGAAAGTAAGGTGTTATTAATATTAGAAATATCTGCGGTAAGATCTTCATGTAATTTACAATAAGAGGTAACTTCTTGTTGTTTCAGTTTTTTTTGTTCATTCCAATTGTTAATTTGAAGCGCAATTAAAATACCAATAACAACCAATACAATTTCGCCAATGGCATATTTAAAGTATTTGGATGTTTTATTTTCCATAAGAAGGTTTTGACGGATTTTTCGAAAGAATTTAATCATGGTTTTTTAAGTATGAATCAAGTTGCTCGATTAGCTTTTTTGAATGGATTAACGAATATTCCATCTCCTCTTTAGTTTCTTTGTAAAGTATTCTCTTAAAATTACTGATGCCCTGAAATGTTGCGGCTAAATGGCTGGGGTTTATATGTTGCCAAATTAATGAATCTATAAGCGGTCCTTGGTCGTGTAATGTTGTTGAACCAAAAGCGTAAGTATCTACAAAAGAAGATACTTTGCTTCTATAGTCGTTAGTAATTTTTTCAACTTTGTTGTTTAAATAGAATTTATTATTGTAAAAATTTTTAATAGACACTTTTAATGAATCTGAAAGGTTTTCTATAAGTCCGGTTTGATTAAGGCTGAGGTATGCATTGGTGTTATATTGTATTTGATAACTCCAATTAGGATTAAATTCGTGTCTGGTTACACTTATTAAAGTATCAACTGTTGCATCAGGCTTTGCTACGCGCGCTCTTAAAAATTCGTTTAATTGATATTGATTTACTATGTTGGGAAGTTTTTCGTGAATTAGTAACGTGTCTTGAACCAAATCACTTCTTAAAGCTTTCAGTGATTTTCCAACTTGAGCATCTGTTTTCCTATTTTCATTCCAATTATTAATTTGAAGAGCAATAAGAATGCCTAAAACCACCAAAATAATTTCGCCAAAGGCGTAGAGAAGATACTTACTGAATTTGTTTTCAGTGAGTAGTTGTTGACGAATACGTCTAAAAAACTTAATCACAGCAATTTAAATAAAAAGCGAACTAAGCCTTGATAGGTTTAGGGTTGGTTATGCTAAAAATAGGGAATTCTATTTAATAGTCAATCAAGTATTTATATTGGTACAGTTTTATTACGAGTCTTTAGCTTTATAGGCCATGACTTTAATTTCCACAACCAAATCTGGGTGTGGTAATTGGTGTACTGCCACGGTGGTTCTGGTAGGGCCAGTTTCTTTATTAAAAAACGTTGCATAGGCTTTATTATAACCAGCAAAATCGTTCATATTTACTAAAAAAGACGTCACATCCACTACGTCTTTTAAAGTAGCGCCTTCATTAGCTAAGTTCTTTTCAATATTTAATAAAACCTCCCGTGTTTGTACTTCAATATTTAAGCGTTTGGTTCCCATTTCGTCAATAATATCAACGCCTGCAATGGTGTTGTCTGCACGACGAGAACTAGTGCCTGATACGAAAATAAAATTGCCCACGCGTTTTGTATGTGGGTAAGCGCCTCTTGGTGTTACTGTTTTTTCACTCATAAATATTTATTTTAATCCAGCAATTCTATCATCTTCAAGAATCCCTGCTGTTTCTTCTTTTACCTTACCTAAAATGGTTTTTAAATCACCTTTTGACATATCAAGCGCTGTCGAGATATCTCCAACTGTTAGCATATTTAAAATGGCTTTATCTTGCGCGCGACCTCGTAACATGGCTTCTCTATAACCAATGTGGTCATTAAAAGTAACCAATGAATATTTTGATGCATATTGATCAGGAAATTCTTTTTCTAAAATCATCTCTAATTTACGCTTTTCTTGGAAGATAGGATTAGCAACATGATCTTTCATTTCATGGAAATTATCAATTGCCAAATCTGCAATGGCATCGGTATCTTTTTTGCGTACTTTTTCATATTCTGAAAAAATGGTTTCCCAATCACCATCAAATTTGTCTAAAATAGTATCAAAAACAACTACATCTTCAAAAGATGCATTCATTCCTTGACCATAAAACGGCACAATAGCATGAGCGGCATCGCCCATTAATAAGGTGTTTCCTTTGTAATGCCAAGGCGAACATTTTACGGTACCTAGTGGCGCTGTTGGGTTTTCAAAAAAATCATCTATTAAATTTGGCATCAATATTAAAGCATCTGGAAATTCTTTTTTAAAGAATTCTAAAACACTTTCTTCGGTTGTTAAATTGTTAAAATTGTACTCGCCTTCATCATAACTTAAAAAGAGTGTTACCGTAAAACTACCATCTAAATTTGGTAACGCAATCAACATAAAACTACCACGAGGCCATATATGAAGCGCGTTTTTATGGGTTTTATAATCGCCGTTTTCTTTTGGTAAAATAGTAAGTTCCTTATAGCCATGGGTTAAATATTCTTGTGAAAAACTAAACAAGAATTTTTTACCCAAATAATAACTTTTACGCATTTCAGAACCTGCACCATCGGTGGCAATTATACAATCGGCATCTTCTACAAACTGTTTTTTTGTTTCGTAATCTTCAAACAACGCCGTTGTTTTTTCAAAATCGACCGATTTACATTTTTGGTTGAAATAAAGAGTCACGTTTTGATGTTTTTCAGCTTCATCCAATAACAAAGCATTTAAATCGCCTCGCGAAATAGAATTAATATACTCATGTTCTCGTCCACTGTAATTAGATTGAAATGTGTTTCCATGTTCATCGTGAATCATTCGTCCATGCATGGGAATACAAAGCGCTTTTACTTTGTTTTCTAAACCCACCAATTTGATGCCCTTATTTCCACGATTTGAAAACGCTAAATTTATAGAACGACCTGCTGAAATATCTACTTTTCGTAAATCTGGGCGCATTTCGTAAACGGTTACGTTGTAGCCTCTTTGGCCTAAACGAAGCGCGAGTAAAGAACCGCAAAGTCCTGCGCCTATTATTAATATGTTTTGTTGTTTTTCTTTCATATTGTTATTCCTGCGAAGGTAGGAATTTACTTTTATGTTTGTTTTTTAATGGATTCCACATCAAGTGCAGAATGACAAACTAATTTAGTATTTCTTTCAATTTTTCAACCAATCTATAAACATCTTCAAACGAATTATAAAATGGTGTAGGAGCGCATCGAATGACATCGGGTTCACGCCAATCGCTAATCACTCCAGCCTCGGTTAATTTTATGTGTAAACTTTTATCGGCATTTTTTACTTGAATAGAGAGTTGGCAACCACGTTCTTCAGGATGACTAGGCGTAATAATTCTAATACTATGTTCACCTAATTGTTTCAGTAAAAATTCAAAATAGCCAGTTAGTTTTTTAGATTTTTCTGTAAGTTTTTCAATCCCAACCTCATTAAAAATATCTAATGATGCTTTAATTGCAGCCATCGATAGAATAGGTGGATTGCTTAATTGCCAACCTTCAGCTCCAGGTAGTTGATCAAACTCACCACGCATTTTAAAGCGAGTTTCTTTATTGTGGCTCCACCAACCTGTAAAGCGGTTTAGGTTTTTATTATGTGCATGACGCTCATGTACAAAGCAACCCCCTAAACTTCCCGGGCCAGAATTTAAATATTTGTAGGTGCACCAAACGGCAAAATCGGCTCCAGAGTTGTGCAAATTTAAAACCACATTTCCGGCGCCATGGGCACAATCAAAACCAACTTTACAACCGTATTCATGCCCTAACTGTGTGATACGTTTTAAATCGAAAAACTGCCCCGTATAATAATTTACACCACCAATCATTATAAGTGCTATTTCTTTACCGTATTTTTCTAAAATAGTTTCTAAATCTTCATATTGAAGCAATTCTTCGTTTTTACGAGGCTTCCATAAAATAAGGCCTTCTTTATCATCAAAACCATGGTGACGTAATTGAGATTCTACCGCATATTTATCTGAGGGGAATGCATCACTTTCTATCAAGATTTTATAACGCGTTTTTGTAGGTTGGTAAAATGATACCATCATAAAATGAAGATTTGCAGTTAAGGTATTCATAACAACAACTTCGATGGGTTTGGCTCCAACTACTTTTGCCATACTTTCTGCTAAAAATTCATGATAAGGCAACCAAGGTGTTTTACCTTCGGTATGGCCTTCAACCCCTAAATTTGCCCAATCTTCTAACTCTTGATTTATGTATGACTTTGTGGTTTTTGGTTGTAAACCCAGAGAGTTCCCAGTCATATAAATCAACTCATTTCCATCTTTGTCTTTTGGAATATGAAATTGGTTTCGATAGGATTTTAAAGTGTCATTTTGGTCTTGCTCTAAAGCGAATTCCAGACCTAATTTATAGTTAAACAAAGTATGTGTTTTTCGATTTCTAACAAAAATAAGAATTATAATGTTAGTAATGAATACCTAAAACAGAAGTTTGAGAAACCCTATATAATACATAAATAGGATTTTTATTGTTTTACTTTAAAGTTATTATAATGTGATTTTAATATTTGAGAGTTTAAGATTGAAGGTGTCTTCAGCATTTTTATGATCTGATGCAATTTTAATACCCTTATAATTTTGATAGTTTTCAAAGGTGTTTATAAGTGAAGATTCTGGTTGATTGCCTCTTCTAAAAACCCATTCCTGAATTAAAAAATCATCGTTGAAAAAAATATCATAAGCATCACCAGGTGTGTACCCGCCACTTTCATTTGAGTATGTTAATGTGATTTTATTAAGTTGAGTTTTACTTATTGGTGCTTCATCAATTACAGTACTAGAAATGGTTGCGTTTTTATCCCAAATAAGTTGAAAGGGAATGAGTAGCCAAAATTTATCATTTGTAAAAGCACCATCAGTTTTTGTTAATGTAGAATCTACTTTTTTTCTAGAATAACTTATTGTATCGTTTCCCATAATTAGAGATACATTATTTGTTTTAGGTTTCCAAACCCAATGTCTATTATCATTAAATGTAAACTCGATTTCTGAAACATATTTCCAAGTATCAAAACCATGGGCATTAGCTATTTTTTGAGCTACAGAAATTGCAGGTTCTATAATCTCAACTTCAGTAGATTTTGTTTCAGTATTTTTTTTGCAACTAATTAAAATAAGTGTAAGTAGCGTAATATAGAAGAGGTTTTTCATAAATCACATTTTTTACAAAGATATAACAAGAAATATACATAACTAAAATTTCGATACTTAATGAAATGATTAAATGACTGTTACATAATTTTGGTTAAAAACAATAAATATAGATAAATGATATGTTTTTATTTTTTAATCGAAGGGAGTTATTTTTAAGTGATGTCTTGTCCTGAAATATGGCTACAGGTTAAAATTGATTTTTAAGCTGATAATT
>JANQTJ010000036.1 GCA_030731745.1 Flaviramulus sp.
ACTAAACCATCGTTGGTAGCAGCAACTAATATACCACCAACTGTTAAAGTCATCTCATTAATTTTTGCTCCTAAATCATAAGTGTTTTCTGGAGTTTCAGCTTTTTGGGCGATAATGTTGTTTACTATTAAAATCCCTAATAATAGTAATACCTTTTGTTTTAATTTTCTCATTGTTGATTTTTATTGTTAATAACAGTTCAAAATTGCAACAGAAAGAAATAGTAATCAATACGATGAATTACGTATATTTAAAAAATGATTTCAGGAAACTCTTTTTGAATTTGATTCTTTTTAGTCTCTAATTGTTGAAGAAAATT
This sequence comes from Flaviramulus sp., assembly GCA_030731745.1. Classification (GTDB taxonomy): domain Bacteria; phylum Bacteroidota; class Bacteroidia; order Flavobacteriales; family Flavobacteriaceae; genus JANQTJ01. The sequence continues at coordinate 320 of JANQTJ010000036.1, forward strand.
AAGATGTGCTTCAGATTTTGGATTAAAAGGTTTATGAAGTATTCCTTTCTGAATAAAATCTATAACATTCATGGTTTTTAAGGATTGTTGAGAGATCCAAACCTTTACAAAACGTTCCCAAATGTAATGGATAGCTGATTGATTTGGATGCACCATATCTTCTGCATAAAAACGATAATCGCGCAGTTCATCCATCATGATTTCGTAGGACGGGAAGTAAAAGCATCTCGACTGTGTTTGATGTGACAAAACATGATGTATAGCGGTAATTAAATGTGATTTACTTAGTGTATTTTCAACAAAACCATCTTTTAAATGTTTTACAGGCGATACCGTAAAAACAATAGAAGCTTTTTCATTTACGCGCTTTATTAAGCTAATAATGGTGTTCAAAGATTGGGTAACATCATCAACCGAAAGTAATTCCTTTTTAAACTGCTTTTGAGAAACTTTATGGCAATTAGCAACAATGGAGTTAATTTCAATAAATCTGTAAACCCAAGCAGTTCCTAGAGTAATTATAATATGGGTTGCATCGTGAATTTGTTTATTAGTTGATTTAAGCTGACTGTTTAAATCAATTAATAAATCTTCTTTTGAATTGTTACTAAGTTTTGAATGTGTATCAAAACAATGCCATTGTTCGTTATTATAAAAAATATCAGCTTCTGAATATTCCTTTTGATTAATACTATAAGTTATTAAAGTTTCAATAGCCTTTGGATGAAACAAAATACCAAATGGGTTTTGATAATTTTGAAACTTAAAGTAAACTAATTTCTTACCAATATTTTCAGAAAAACAAGAGCCAAATAATAAAATATTTGAGTCATAATCTATTTGATAATGTGGTTGTGATATTAATGGTATTTCAGTTAAAAGTTTCAAATAATTATGAAATATAATCTTTTGCTCTATTTAAAGCCTCATATATACCATCAGGATTTTTACCACCAGCAGTCGCAAAAAATGGTTGTCCGCCACCTCCACCTTGAATATACTTACCTAGTTCTCTAACTATTTGCCCTGCATTTAAGCCTCTACTAGCAACGAGTTCTTTAGATATATAGCATGATAATAAAGCTTTTCCATCATTTTCACTACCAAATAATAAAAAGAGATTATCAAATTGACTTCCTAAATCAAAACTTACATCTTTAATTCCTGCGGCATCTAAATCTAATTTTTTAACTAAAAATTGAACACCGTTAATTTCTGTTAATTCATTTTTTAAATCACCCTTTATATTTTTAGCTTTATCTTTTAATAAAGTCTCTATTTGCTTTTTAAGATTACTGTTTTCTTCTTGTAAATTTTGAAGCGCTTTTACTGGCTCGATAGCGTTGTTTAGCAAATCCTTCATTTCAAAGAAAACTCGATTATTTTCAAAGTAAAAATCTTTAACGGCATCATTAGTAATTGCCTCAATACGACGAATACCAGCTGCCACAGCACCTTCGGAAACAATTTTAAAATACCAGATATCTCCGGTGTTTTTTACGTGTGTACCACCACAAAGCTCGATGGATTGCCCAAAACGAATAGCCCTTACGGTATCACCATATTTTTCACCAAACAAACTCATAGCGCCTTCTGCAATAGCTGCATCTTTTGGCATATTTCGCTTTTCTATTAAAGGTAATTTACCATCAATTCTAGCATTTACAAAAAGCTCAACATCACGTAATTCCTCAACTGTAAGTTTAGAAAAATGTGAAAAATCAAATCTTAAGTATTTTGAATGAACAGCACTACCTTTTTGCTCTACATGGTCTCCTAAAACTTCTCTTAAAGCTTGATGTAATAGATGTGTTGCTGTATGGTTAGATTCTGTTCTTCTACGTAGTTTTTCATCAACAACAGTGTTAAAAGTTTCATGTAAATGACTTGGTAAATTTTTAACAAAATGAATAATAACGTTATTCTCTTTTTTTGTATCAACTATGTAAACCACATCGCCATGAGTATCTTCTAAATAGCCCTTGTCACCAACTTGCCCGCCACCTTCAGGATAAAATGGTGTGATATTGAAAACCAACTGATACATTTCTCCGTCCTTCTTTGAAGTCACTTTTCTATATCTAGTTATTTTAACTTGAGCTTCTAACGTATCGTAACCAACAAATTCTTGCTCTACATCATCAACTAAAATTACCCAATCATCGGTACTCATTTCACTTGCAGCACGAGAACGTTTTTTTTGTTTTTGAAGCTGTATATTGAAACCTGCTTCGTCTAATTTTAATCCTTTTTCTGATAAAATTAAGGCAGTTAAATCTATTGGGAATCCATAAGTATCATAAAGCTCAAAGGCTTTATCACCCGAAACAGTATCACCTTCAGTCTCATCTACAACCCTATTTAATAAAATTAAACCCTGATCTAGCGTTCTTAAAAAAGAGGCTTCTTCTTCTTTAATCACATTTTTAATAAGTTGTTTTTGGGCTTTTAGTTCTGGAAAAGCAGTACCCATTTTTTCACTCAAAACGTCTACCAATCTATAAATAAAGGGCTCTTTTTGATCTAAAAAAGTAAAACTATACCTAATAGCGCGTCGTAATATTCTTCTAATTACATAACCTGCGCCTGTATTACTCGGTAATTGACCATCTGCAATTGAAAATGCTACGGCACGCACGTGATCTGAAATTACTCGAATAGCAACATCAACTTTATCTTCTTGTCCGTAATTTTTATTTGTAATGATTTCAATTTCCCTAATTATAGGTAAAAAAACATCAGTATCATAATTTGATTGTACACCCTGTAAAACCATACAAAGACGCTCAAAACCCATTCCGGTATCGATATGTTTATTTGGTAAAGTTTCTAAAGTTCCATTCGCTTTTCGGTTGTATTGCATGAACACTAAATTCCAAATTTCAACAACCTGTGGATGGTCTTTATTTACTAATTCTTTTCCTGAAATTTTTGCTTTTTCTTCAGCAGAACGTATATCAACATGTATTTCACTACATGGCCCACACGGACCTTGATCGCCCATTTCCCAGAAATTATCTTTTTTATTGCCTTTTAGAATACGATCTTCAGAAATAAATTGTTTCCACAAACAGTAAGCCTCAGTATCCATTTCCAGATTATCCGCATCATCAGTTCCTTCAAAAACAGTAACATACAATATATCTTTATCAATACCGTAAACCTCTGTTAACAATTCCCATGCCCAAGCAATAGCTTCATTTTTAAAATAATCGCCAAAACTCCAATTACCTAACATTTCAAAAAGTGTGTGATGATAGGTATCATAGCCAACCTCTTCTAAATCATTGTGTTTACCAGAAACACGTAAGCATTTTTGAGTATCAGCTATTCTATTGTTTTTTGGTTGCGCATTTCCTAAAAAATATTCTTTAAAAGGAGCCATTCCAGAATTTACAAACATCAGAGTAGGATCATCCTTAAGTACCATGGGGGCAGACGCTACTATACTATGTTTTTTACCTTCAAAAAAACTTAAAAATTTAGATCTAATATCTTGTGACTTCATTAATCTATTCGTTACTGTATTGTTAAATTATATTAATTGCAAAACAATTTTTATATTTACTCGTTTATAGTTAGTTAATTTAAAATATTAATTGCTTATTACATGAAGTGCAAAAATAGTATAAATTAAGAAATGAGTAAGGTAAAATATTATTACGATGCAGAGTCGCTTTCTTACAAGAAAATAGAACGTAAAAAACGTAATACTATTAAGTATGCTTTTTTATTTTTATTAGCCTCTACTTTTTTTGCTTTTATTTTTGTTTTTATTGCTAGCCAATATGTTGAATCTCCAAAAGAACGTGCTTTAAAACGAGAATTGCAAAACGCTCAATTACAGTTCGAATTATTAAATAAAAAAATGGCTGAGGCTGAAAATGTTTTATCCAATATTGCTGACAGAGATAATAATATTTATCGGGTTTATTTTGAAGCAAATCCTATTCCAGAAGAGCAAAGAAAAGCAGGTTTTGGCGGTATTAATAGATACAAAAGTTTAGAGGGTTTTGATAATTCTAAACTAATTATTGAAAGCAATAAACGCTTGGATATTTTACAAAAACAAATAGTAGTTCAATCCAGATCGTTAGACGAAATAGCCAAACTTGCTGAGGAAAAAGAAAAGCTTTTAGCTGCAATTCCTGCTATACAACCTGTAAGTAATGAAGATTTAACCCGTATGGCATCTGGCTACGGGATGCGTTCTGACCCCTTTACTAAAGTAAGAAAAATGCATTGGGGTATGGATTTTACAGCACCAAGAGGTACGCCTATTTACGCATCGGGTGATGGAATTGTTGTAAGGGCTGATGCTAGCGCAACTGGATATGGAAAACATATAAGAATAGACCACGGTTATGGTTATGTGAGTTTATATGCACATTTATATAAATATAATGTTAGAAAAAATCAAAAGGTTAAACGTGGCGATTTAATAGGGTTTGTTGGTAGTACCGGTCGATCTGAAGCTCCACATTTACACTATGAAATATTTAAAGACGAACAACGTATAAACCCTATAAACTTCTATTACGGTAGTTTAACTGCTGAAGAATTTAACAAGTTATTGGAGCGTGCTTCATTAGAAAATCAATCTCTAGATTAATGCATATCAATTTACCTGAAAAACGATATTATGGAATTGGCGAAGTGGCCAAAGCATTTGATGTTAATACCTCATTAATTCGCTTTTGGGAAAAGGAATTTGATGTACTTAAACCTAAAAAAAATGCTAAGGGCAACCGTAAATTTACACCAGAGGATATAAAAAATCTTAAATTCATCTATCATTTAGTTAAAGAAAGAGGATTTACTTTAGAAGGTGCTAAAACGCACTTAAAAGAAGAAAAAAAGCAAGCCCTTACTAGCTTTGAGATTGTAAGTAAACTAGAAGATATAAAAAATCAACTTATAAAGATTAAAGAGCATCTTTAATTTTCTAAAAAACACCTGAAAAATGTAACTTTTATATAAGTTCAATGTCTTATTATCAAATTAAACAACAACCATAAAAAAATCAAACAATTATGAAGAAATTTTTACCATGGATTATTGTCGCTATTTTAGTATTAGGAATTTATTCTTGGGCTAAAGGCTTTAATAACACTGCTGTAAACCTTAAAGAAACTGCTACAAAAACATGGGCAAATGTTGAAAGTAGCTATCAACGCAGGAACGACTTAATAGGTAATTTAGTAAAAACCGTACAAGGTGCTGCTGATTTTGAAAAAGGAACGCTACAAGCCGTTATTGAAGCAAGAGCAAAAGCAACTTCAGTAACTATAGACCCAACTAATATAACACCTGAACAACTAGCAAAATTTAATGAAGTACAAGGTGGGTTATCTGGTGCTTTGAAAAGTTTATTAGTAACTGTTGAACGTTACCCCGATTTAAAAGCTAATCAAAACTTTTTAGAACTACAAAGCCAATTAGAAGGAACCGAAAACAGAATTAATGTTGCAAGAGATCGTTTTAACGAAACTGTAGAGCCTTATAACAAACACATTAAAACATTTCCAAACTCTCTATTGGCAGGGATGTTAAATTTTGATGATATGAGTTATTTTAAAGCTGAAGCTGGAAGTGAAAAAGCGCCAGACGTTAACTTCAATTTTAAATAATTAACTTTTAACCTTTTACAAGAAACAAAATGATATGTCTAATAAAGTTGAAGACTTTTTAAGCGCAACTGAAGAAGAAGAAATTATTGAAGCTATAAGAATAGTAGAATTAAATACTTCTGGAGAAATACGTGTCCATATTGAAAAAACTTCTGATAGCGATGCTTCAAATCGTGCTTTAGAAGTTTTTCATTTATTAAAAATGGACAATACTAAACTTCAAAATGCTGTATTAATTTATGTTGCTGTAGAAAAAAAGACATTTGTAATTTATGGTGATGTAGGCATCAATAAAGTTGTAGCCAATAATTTTTGGGATAGTACAAAAGATGTTATGCAAGTGCATTTCAAGCAAGGGAATTTTAAGCAAGGTTTAGTTGACGGCATATTGAAATCTGGCGAACAACTAAAAAAATATTTCCCATATACAGACTTAGATATTAATGAACTTTCAAACGAAATCTCTAAAGGTTAATGTTTAAATTCAAACATATTATCGTATTATTTCTATTAATCTTTGGGATTAACCATACTGTTATTGCTCAGTTTGAAATTCCAGAGAAGCCTCAATTTGAAACTAGTTTATATGACTATATTGACTTACTTTCAGCCTCTCAAAAAAATGAATTAGAGAAAAAATTAATTAGATACGCAGACACTACTTCTACTCAAATTGTTGTTGCTATTATAAATTCCACCGAAGGCGAAAACATTAATTTTTTAGGAGCCAATTGGGGCCAAACCTGGGGAATTGGCGGTAGTAAAGAAAGTGATAATGGGGTTTTTATCCTATTAGCATACAAAGACAGGAAAATTGCTATTAATACTGGTTATGGTGTTGAGCATGTTCTAACCGATGCTATGTCTAAACGTATTATTGAAAGAGACATTATTCCCTATTTTAAGCAAAATGATTATTACGGTGGTTTAAATAGAGGCTCTGATGCTATTTTTGAAGTACTTACAGGTGAGTATCAAGGAACCAGACAATCAACCAATACAGAATTCCCTGTTGGACTCATATTTGTTCTTTTTTTTATATTTATAATTATAATGATTTCAATATCAAAAAAAAACAAAGGTGGCGGTGGTAACAATAGAGGTCATCGATCAACAGGTTCAGATATTTTAGAAGCTATTATTTTAAGTAATATGGGACGTGGCAGTTATAGCCGTGGCTCTAGCGGTTGGGGCGGAAGCTCCAATAATGGAAGTTTTGGCGGCGGAGGCGGTTTTGGAGGCGGCTTTGGCGGTGGCGGCTTTGGAGGCGGAGGGGCATCAGGTGGTTGGTAGATTTATTAAAGGTTTTTTATTATCTTCCAATGTTTAAAAACTCTAACAAATCATGAAGTTTCATTTTCTTTTTTACTTATGCTTGTTTTCTATTTTTCAGATAAAAGCACAATCCGTTGTTACTTCAGATAAATTTAATTTACCTCAAACGGTTGCAGAAACTTCAGGTTTAATTTACTACAACAACAAACTAATTACCCATAATGACAGTGGCAATGCCGCAGAATTATATGAAATAAATACCATTAATGGTTCTATAAACAGAACCGTTAATATTACCAATGCAAGTAATATTGATTGGGAGGATATTGCTCAAGATAACACTTATATATACGTTGGCGATATTGGAAATAATAATGGAAGCAGAACCGATTTAAAATTTTATAGAATTTTAAAAACCGATTTTGATACAAACACCAATATTACGGCTGAAGTTATTAATTACACGTACGAAAATCAAACTGATTTTACTCCCAATCCTAACAATAATGATTGGGACTCTGAAGGTTTTGTGATTTACGATAATTATATTTTGATTTTTTCTAAAAACTGGGCAAATAATGAAGTTGATGTTTATGCCATACCAAATACTATTGGCTCACATAGTGCAATTAAAGTTAGCAATTACAATGCAGAAGGCCTAGTAACTGGTGCAGATATAGTTGGTTTAAATAAAATATATTTGTCTGGATATTCCGAAGCTGACCTAACCCCCTTTTTGATTGAAATTTACAATTTAAATATTAACACACCATCAAATCTGGATGTGTTTACAAGTAGTAATACTGTTAAATTAGATATTTCTTTGGGAACTTTAAATCAAGTTGAAGCTATTTGTTTTATCGAAACTAATGGTTTTATTGACACGCTTTATATTTCTAATGAAAAGATTACAGCAGGTAGTTTTACCATTCAAGAGGCTAAAATTAGGGAATTAACTGTAGATAATTCTATTTTAAACACTTCAAATTTTATAAAAAATGATGTTATAAAACTATATCCTAATCCATTTGAAAATGTGATTCAGCTAAGTGACAACGTTGAAAGCATTAAAATTTATAACAATTTAGGTAATTGTGTTTTACAACAAGATTTTACAAAAACTATAAATACTTCTAAACTAACTTGTGGTTTTTATATTATTTCATTAAAATACAAGAACAGCGTCATCACAAAAAAAATACTTAAATAGCATTATTTCTTACGCATATAAACACTTACCGGAACTCCAGTAAAATCAAAATGCTCGCGAAGTTTATTTTCTAAAAAACGCTTGTACGGATCTTTTACATACTGAGGTAAGTTACAGAAAAAAGCAAACTGTGGCTGTGGCGTAGGCAATTGCATGATATACTTAATCTTAACGTACTTTGCCTTATAAGCCGGTGGTGGATAGTTTTCTATAATTGGCAGTAAAATTTCGTTAAGCTTGCTTGTTTTTATTTTTTTAGTTCTGTTTTGGTAAACCTCAACAGCCGTTTCAAGTGCTTTAAAGATACGTTGCTTAGTTAAAGCAGAAATAAATATAATGGGTACATCTGTAAAAGGTTCCATTTGTTGACGTATAGCTTTCTCATACTCCTTAACCGACTTATGATCTTTCTCAACTAAATCCCATTTATTCACCAAAATAACAATCCCTTTTCTGTTTCGTTCTGCTAACCAAAATATATTTTGCACTTGTCCATCAAAACCTCTAGTTGCATCTAAAACCACTAAACAAACATCACAATGCTCAATAGCTCTGACACTTCGCATTACAGAATAGAATTCTAAATCTTCTTTTACCTTAGCTTTTCTTCTAATTCCAGCAGTATCAACTAAATTAAATTCAAACCCAAAACGATTATATTTAGTATCAATGGCATCACGGGTAGTTCCAGCTATATCGGTAACAATATATCTATCTTCGCCTATTAAGGCATTTATAAAAGATGATTTTCCAGCATTAGGGCGACCTACAACTGCAAAACGAGGTAATTCTACTTCAACTACTTCCTCTTTTTCTGGCAAGGCTTCAACTAATGCATCTAATAATTCTCCTGTTCCACTACCATTTATACTAGCAATAGTATAATATTCTCCTAATCCTAAAGCATAAAATTCTACAGCATCCTCAGCACGTTTTGCATTATCAACTTTATTTACAGCTAAAAAAACAGGTTTATTTACTTTTCTAAGCAACTTTGCCACATCTTCATCCATGCCTGTAACACCACTTTCAACATCTACTATAAAAATAATAGCATCTGCTTCATCAATAGCTAACTCAACTTGTTTATCAATTTCTGCCTCAAAAACATCATCACTTCCTAATACATAACCTCCTGTATCAATTAGAGAAAACTCTTTTCCATTCCAATCACTTTTTCCATAATGACGGTCTCTGGTAACCCCACTAACTGCATCAACAATAGCTTCTCTACGTTGTATTAAACGATTGAAAAATGTTGATTTCCCTACATTGGGTCTTCCTACTATGGCTACTATATTACTCATAATTTTATTTTGTAAAACAGCTTGAAGCTGATAAATGATATTTCTCTTTAGAAATATTTTGCAAAAATAGGAAATCTACTTGACGCAAAGTTGTTTTTTGTTAAAGATTGAAAGTATTTATCATTAAACTAAAAATTAGTAATTTACTGTACTTAAACTAAATAATAATGGTACTTGGTAATGATGTTGTTTTACGACCGCGATTTAAGCTTAAAATACCTCACCATAGTGAGTCCATTTTAAGTGATTTTCAAAATGCAAAAACAATACAATCTGATTTTATAGTTTCACAGGTTGACGAACATGTTTTTATCCGATTTCCTAAAGACAAACAAAATTTTTGGTCACCTCAATTACATCTTCAAGTGGAACCAATTGATGATTATTCTTCTGAAATTAGAGGTTTATTTGGCCCAAACCCAACTGTTTGGACTATGTTTATGTTTTTGCATTTCTTAGTTGCCTGTTTATTTATTGCTTTTGGAATTTGGACTTACACCGATTGGACATTAGAGCAAAACTTTACAATTCCCGCCAGTTTAGCTATTTTTATGATGTTAGTTTGGGTGTCTTTATACTTTGCTGGCAGCTATGGAAAAGCTACAAGTATAAACGATATAAGACTATTAAATAATTTTATGAACGAAATATTAAAAATAGAAAAAGCCCCGACTGAAAATGAACAACCAAAGCTTTTTAAAAACAAACTAACTCAAATATAAATCAAATAGCAATTTGATGTGTGTAAATATCTGATTGTTATATTAACTAATTGTTACCCTATCAAAAAGTTTCTATTACTTTTAATTGTTATAGCCAAAACGCTTTAACTGATTTTGATTACTTCTCCAATTTTTATTCACTTTTACATACAATTCTATATGTATTTGTTTACCAAAGAATTTCTCTAAATCTTTTCTAGCTTCTACACCAACACGCTTTAAAGCAGTACCTTTATGACCAATAATAATTCCCTTTTGTGTTTCTCGCTCAACCATAATAACGGAACGCACTCTAATGATATTTTCTTCCTCAAAAAACTCTTCGGTATCAACCTCAACAGCATAAGGAATTTCTTTTTTGTAATGAATTAGAATTTTTTCACGTATTGTTTCATTAATAAAAAAACGCTCTGGCTTATCAGTTAATTGATCTTTTGGATAAAATGGGGGCGAATCTGGAAGTAATTCAATAATTCTATCAAATACATTTTTAACTTGAAAACCCTCTAAAGCAGAAATTGGAATAATTTCAGCATTTGGTACTTTCGAAGCCCAAAGCTGCACTTGTGTCTCTAGCTGCTCTTGGTCTGATTTATCAATTTTATTAAGCAATAATAAAACAGGGATTTTTGAATTTGTTATTTTGTTGAAGAAAGTTTCATCTTTTAATTCTTGTTCACCAATTTCAACCATGTAAATCAGTACATCAGCATCCTCAAAAGCTGATTTAACAAAGCCCATCATTGATTCTTGAAGCTCGTAAGCTGGCTTTATAATCCCAGGTGTATCACTTAAAACCACCTGAAAATCATCTCCATTTACAATACCCAAAATTCTATGTCTTGTTGTTTGAGCTTTAGAAGTTATAATAGACAACTTCTCACCAACAAAGGCATTCATTAATGTGGATTTCCCAACATTAGGATTACCAATAATATTTACAAAACCTGCTTTATGGCTCATTTTTTATTTTTTAATACGATGCAAAGTTACAACCTTGATAGGTTTCTTTTACAAAAAACTTAATAAACAAAAAAACAGGAAGAACCTTCCTGTTTTTTTGTTTATTTAATGTTATATATTAATTAGTTCATTATTTCTAATAATTCTAAATCAAAAATCAATGCTGCATTTGGTTTAATAACTCCACCTGGTCTTGGGTTAGCACCATATCCTAAATCACTAGGGATAAACAGTTTATATTTAGATCCTACAGGCATAAGTGTTAAACCTTCCGAAAATCCTTTTACAAATTGATTCACTGTCATTTCAATTGGTGTACCTCTATCTACTGAACTGTCAAAAACAGTTCCATCAATTAAAGTTCCATGATAGTGTAGCTTCACTTTATCAGTAGCTAATGGTTTTGCTCCAGTACCTTCTTTTAAAACAAGATATTGTAAACCACTCTCTGTAGTTACTATGCCACTTTTTGTTTTATTTTCTGCCAAAAACTTTTCACCTTCCTCTTTAGTTTTTTGAGCATCTTCTTGTCTCTTAACCATTTCCTCTTGTTGCTTTTTTTGGAAATAGTTTCTAACTAATTCTTGAGCTTTAACGTCATCAATCATTACTTTTAAAGAATCTATAGCGTTAATATAACCTTGAACAAATAAATCATTATCAAACTCCTTAAAACTAGCTTTTACATTTTTAGCTACATCCATACCAACTGCATAACTTACAGAATCTAATTCTGTTTTTAAAGGTTTATTTGATGGGCCATTTTTATCACAAGACACAAGTAGTAATACCATTGTTACTAGACTTAACAATTTCATTATTTTCATTTTTTTATTATTTTATTTTATAGTTTTGGTAAAAGTAATAAATTTATATTCACTAGAAAAGAAAAGATTTTTGGAGATTATTGTTTAATAATACAACTTAATTGAAGTAATCAATTAAAAAAACCTCTTGATTTATCAAGAGGTTTTACTTTTTTATAGTAGAGCGAACAGAAAAAATGTCTAACCTACTTATTAAAGAATTAGAGAAATTTAATTCCATAAATATTTAACTCAATATTTAAAAAATAAAAAACCTCCAACCAAAATGTTGAAGGTTCTACTTTGTAGCGGGAACTGGACTCGAACCAGTGACCTTCGGGTTATGA
>JANQTJ010000037.1:0-2214 GCA_030731745.1 Flaviramulus sp.
AAGGTAAAGCCTACGTAGATTCCCAATCAAGTGAAGCTATGGCTGAACAAAAAGGCACACCAACACAACCAGGTATTGATGGACCTTTTAGAAATAGAACGATAGAAGAAAACTTGGATTTGTTCAACCGCATGAAAAACGGAGAATTTGATGAAGGTGAACATATTTTAAGAGCAAAAATAGATATGCAGCATCCTAATATGCTGATGCGGGATCCTATCATGTATCGTATTTTAAAAAAATACCATCACAGAACAGGAAATGATTGGTGTATATACCCAATGTATGATTGGACACATGGCGAAAGTGATTACTTAGAACAAATTTCACACTCCTTATGCTCTTTAGAGTTTAAGCCTCACAGAGAGCTTTATGATTGGTTTTTAGACCAACTCATAGATTCTGATAAATTACGTCCTAAGCAACGAGAATTTGCTCGTTTAAACTTAAGTTACACTATTATGAGTAAACGAAAGTTACTTAAATTAGTAGAAGATGGTATTGTAACTGGTTGGGACGATCCGCGGATGCCAACTATTTCTGGCTTACGCCGAAGAGGATATACCCCAAATTCACTTAGAAAATTTGTAGAAACTGTTGGTGTTGCCAAACGCGATAACGTAATTGATGTGTCGCTTTTAGAGTTTTGTATTCGTGAAGATTTAAACAGAACAGCGCCTCGTGTTATGGCTGTTTTAGATCCTGTAAAGGTAGTAATCATTAATTATCCTGAAGCAAAAGAAGCATGGCTAGAAGCAGAGAATAATCAAGAAGATGAAAATGCTGGATTTAGAAAAGTACCATTCTCACGAGAAATTTACATTGAAAAAGATGACTTTAAGGAGGAAGCGGGTAATAACTTTTTTAGATTAAAATTAGGCGGTGAGGTTAGACTCAAAAACGCTTACATTATAAAAGCTGAAAGTGTTGTTAAAGATGAGGTTGGAAATATTACAGAAATACATTGTACCTATTCTGACGATACAGAACGTAAAATCAAAGGAACGCTTCATTGGGTTTCTGTTAAACACGCTATAAAAGCAGAAGTTAGAGAATACGATCGTTTGTTTATGGATGAAGCTCCAGATAGCCATCAAGGCAAAGATTTTATGGAGTTTTTAAATCCAGATTCTCTTAAAGTTATTAGTGCATTTGTAGAGCCGAGTTTAAGTGATGCTAAAATAGGAGACAGATTTCAATTTCAACGTTTGGGCTATTTTAATGTTGATAACGATTCTAATTCTGATAAATTAGTATTTAACAAAACAGTTGGTTTAAGAGATTCTTGGGCTAAACAACAACCTAAACCTCAAGCATCAACTAAACTACAAAATAATCAACAACAACAATCTCAACGAAAAGCCATTGATATAATTCAACAACTAGGAAAAAAATACACCAATTTACCAGAAGCAAAGCAATTAAAAGCAAAAGCTGAAATTAAAGAGCTTGCTAAAGCTGTAAGTTTTGATGAGTTGGAACCTTTATTTAATACTGCTGCTAAAAAAGCAGGTACCCGTATTGCAGTAGCTATAACTCTAGGTGTTTTGTTAAAAAACGGCTTAGAAAAAAACAATTCAATAGAAGATTTTTTAGAAAAAGCAATTATAGATGATAATGAATTATTAGTTCTAGAAGCAAAAAATACGTTATAGTTTTTAGCTTAATGTATTATAAATTAAATACAAACAATTTTTTGTTTATATTTAATTAACAACTAAAACTATTATTATGGAATTTAATTTTATTGCCATCACAGTGGCAGCATTCGTACCGTTAATCGTCGGCTTTTTTTGGTATAACCCAAAAGTTTTTGGAAACCCCTGGATGCAAGCAGCAGGCATTACTGATGAGCAAATAAAAGCAGGTAACATGGCTAAAATATTTGGTCTTGCTTTTGTGTTTGCTTTTTTGCTAGCATTTATGCTTCCAACTGTAGTAAATCATCAAATGGGAGCCATGAGTTTAATGGGAGGAGATGTTGAAAAAGCGCTACCTTCCTATCATGCGTTTATGGATGATTACGGAAATGCTTTTAGAACCTTTAAACATGGTGTTTTACATGGTGTTTTAGTGGGTATATTTTTTGTGTTACCAATTTTAGGAACCAATGCTCTTTTTGAGCGCAAAAGCGCAAAATATATTTTTATTAATGTTGGATTTTGGATTGTAAGTCTTGCAATAATGGGAGGTATTATCTGCGGATGGCAATAA
>JANQTJ010000037.1:2314-157917 GCA_030731745.1 Flaviramulus sp.
ATAACATTTATAAAGACTGAAAATTGTAATTTTCAGTCTTTTTTATTTTTCAATTGATAAACTATAAAGTCTATACATCTTTTAAAGAACTACCTGATTGTTGGGATGCTTTTGTATTTCATGATGTGTTTTTACAATCAAATTATATTCAAGCATTGCAACAAGCTTCACCTAATAACATCCAATGGTTTTATTTAGGTGTTTTTGATGCTGATGTTTTAGTTGGTATTGCTATAATACAGCGTGTACAGTTGTATTTAAAAGATATGTTTAGGCAAACTAAAGTGTCTTGTGTTAAATCATTTTTTCAAGATTTGGTTTCAAAAGTATTAAAAGGAAATGTTTTAGTAGTTGGAAACTTAACACACACAGGTCAGCATGGGTTGTTTTTTAATCAAGATAAAATTTCCCAACCTCAATTTTTAGAGGCTATTCTTTCCGCTTTAAGCGATATTGAAAAAATGATTAAAACCAATCAAAATAAAAAGATAAGAGTAATTATGTTTAAGGATTATTTTGAAAATGATTCGATACATCTTCAGCAAACTATCTTTGACTCTCTGAAACTTCACAAGGTAACCGCACAACCTAATATGATGCTTTTTATAAGGCCAGAATGGGTTAATATCGATAATTATATTGAAAATTTAAACAAAAAATATCGCGACAGATATAAACGTGCTCGAAAAAAACTATCTGCATTACATACAGTAGAATTAAACATGGAAACTATACAAGCAGAATCAAAAACCTTGTACATGTTTTACAGAAATGTATCAAACAACGCCAAGTTTAATACGTTTTTGTTGCCTGAAAACCATTTTTATAGTTTGAAGTACCACCTTAAAGAAAACTTTAAAGTTTATGGGTATTATTTGAATGATAAATTGATTGGTTTTTACTCTTTAATTCTTAATAATGAAAACCTGGAAACTTATTTTTTAGGTTATGATGAAGCATATCAATACACCAATCAATTGTATTTAAATATGCTTTATGACATGTTGATGTTTGGCATTTATAATAGGTTTAAAACCGTAGTTTATGCAAGAACAGCAATGGAAATTAAAAGCTCAATAGGAGCAGAGGCAAAACCTATGTTGGTTTACATGAAACACACAACCCCTTTTTTAAACAGCATTTTAAAGCAGCTTTTTAAATTGATGAATCCAACGCAAGATTGGGAAGAGCGGCATCCATTTAAATAAAAAAACCTCTAAAATTAATTTAAAGGTTTTATGTTTTTGATCTGTTTAATTACTCTTTTTTCTTTTTTGCGTTTTTCATTGCCTCTCCAATTTGGTTACTTGCGGTAAAACTAGCCACCATATCGTTTAGCATATTGCTTCCTGCTTGAGGCGAATTAGGTAATAAAATTAAATTACTATTTGTTTCGCTACCAATAGCTTGTAACGTGTCGTAATGTTGGGTTACTACAATTAATGCCGATGCTTCTTGAGAGTTAATTCCAACACGGTTTAACACATCAACAGACTCTTCTAAGCCACGAGCAATTTCGCGTCTTTGGTCTGCAATACCTTGCCCTTGTAAACGTTTGCTTTCAGCTTCTGCTTTTGCTTTTTCAACAATTAAAATACGTGCGGCATCTCCTTCATATTGTGCAGCCGTTTTTTCTCTATCTGCAGCATTAATCCTGTTCATGGCTATTTTTACTTGAGGATCTGGGTCAATATCGGTAACTAGGGTTCTAATAATATCATAACCATATTCCATCATCGCATCGTTTAGTTCTGTTTTAACGGCAATGGCGATATCGTCTTTTTTCACAAATACGTCGTCTAGTTTCATTTTTGGTACTTCAGCACGAACCACATCAAAAACATAAGAAGTAATTTGCTCATGCGGATAATCTAGTTTGTAAAAAGCTTCATATACTTTTTCAGGGAGTACTTTATATTGTACAGATACTTTAAGTTTCACAAAAACATCGTCTAATGTTTTAGTTTCAATGATGACATCTAATTGTTGAATTTTTAAACTTAATCTTCCGGCAACTCTATCAATTAAAGGGATTTTTAATTGAAGTCCAGATTTTCGAATACTAATAAATTTACCAAAACGCTCAATGATGGCCGCAGTTTGTTGCTTAACCGTAAAAAAAGAAGAAATAAAAATAATTACTCCTAAAAAAATGATAACAGGAAAAAAGAAATTCATAATGTTTTATTTAAAATGGTTAAAAACTTAAGATACTAAATTTATGTTATATTTGGAAACTTACATCTATAAACAATGAAATTTAAGCAATCCTTTTTATTAGTAGCTATAAGCACATGTTTTGTTACAAAAAGCTTCTCTCAAAAAGGGAATTTTAGGATACAAAATGGTATTGGAATTACAGGTGCTATTACAAAATTTAATATTGCAACAAATAATTTCAATACTGTTGAAGGTGATGGTTTTTTAGGAGGTTTGTCTGCCATTGTTGACATTCCTTTAAGATGGTATAATGTGAGTTTTGGTATGCAGTTATCTGAAAATAATATTGACATTTCTGGACGTCCAACCGCAGTTAGCACCAATGAAACTTATATTAATTACAAAATGTTTGCTGCACAAGTAGCCATGTTAATGCATATTAAAGTAATTCCAGATTATTTTACTATTGATGTTGGACCCATGTTGCAATACAATGGCAAGTTAGAGCTTAAAGACAGAACCCAAGAAGGGTATTACGTAAATAATTATAGCAATTTAACCACACAGGATATTACTAACATTTCTCAGTTTAATTTAAATGGCGCTGTTGGTGCCTCCGTTGGGGTTAGAAATTTTAAGCTAAAAGCACAATATATTTATGGGTTTACCAACATCTTAAAAAAGTTAGAAAATCAAAATTTAGATACCTCTGGAGGTGATTCGCGTTTTAAAGGCAATCAAAATATGTTGGTTTTAGGAGCGATTGTTTCTTTTTAATGGTTGAAATTTATTTTGATGAAATTTAAGTTTTCTCTTATTATGGATTACAGTAGATACAATACATGGGGTCTTCTGTTGTTTTTTTATGTGGATACATTTCTTCCTTATTGAAATCGCATTTCGTGCAGTTATAAATATAACTTAAAGTAGAGTTGGAAGGTGAACCACATAAACTACATTTTAATCCTATTTTTATATCTTTAACTCCAAAATCCGGAATATTACATTGAGGGCAACATGAGTTTATTTTTTTAACAAGTTTTTTGGTTGCATTTTCTATTACTAACATTCTACTAGGGTTGTACATTGCTCTCATATCGGTTTCAACATAAACGTTATTGAATTTTTTATATAATAAATAAAACGCTTCTTTTAGTTGTTCCCAGTTTGTAATGTTTTTGATTTTCGAAGAATTAGTCCGTGGGTAGGGAAACACACTAAATTAGCAAAATCAATAAGGTCTTTTTCGTTTTCGATTTCTTTCCAATTGAAATTAGTTTCAATACTTAGTTCTCTAGCAATAATTTCAAGATTATTCTTTTTATCAATAAATATTAAAAACTCATCATCTGCATTTGCAAAAAATATTGATGGATGCGGACTGAAAGAACCTTCACTTGCCAAACCTAAATCGAAGTTATTTAACTTCATTGCCAAAAGGCATTTTTTCATAACGGTTGCTAAAGAATCAAGTTTCCTTTCAATTTCTCCAGAAAAGGTTCCTAATATATCTGTATCAAAAGTTTTATCTTTAAAACAGGTTACTCCCAAGCTTTTTTCAAGAATTGGCGCAATTACAATTTCTTTTTTGTGCTTAGTAGCTATGATTAATTTTCGACGGTTAAACATAAATTGACCATTTCTTTATTTTGTTTTATGCTTTTATAGCTATTTCCATGCCTTTAACCGTTTCGTTAAACCGGCCATTATCGAAAACTAAATTTCCATTTACAAAAGTTTGTTTGATTTCTGTCTGAAACGTAGTTCCTTCTAGTGGCGACCACTTACATTTGTATAAAAGATTGTCTTTAGCAACTGTCCACTTACTGTTTAAATCAACCAAAGTCAAGTCCGCATAATAACCTTCTCTGATGAATCCTCTATTTCTCATATTGTATAATACAGCTGGATTATGGCACATTTTCTCAACTATTTTCTCTAGCGTTATTAGACCTTGTTTGTAAAACTCTAACATACAATTCAGAGCGTGCTGAACCATTGGTGCGCCTGACATTGATTGAAAATAGGGTTTCTCCTTTTCTTCTAAAGTGTGTGGTGCATGGTCTGTAGTTATAATGTCTATCCTATCGTCAAGTAGAGCTTGTAATAAACCCTGTTTGTCTTGTTCTGTTTTTATGGCTGGATTCCACTTTATAAGCATGCCAAGTTGGTCATAATCTTTATCTGAAAACCATAAATGTTGTACAGAAACTTCGGTTGTTATTTTTTTCTCTTGTAAAGGAATGTCATTCTGAAATAGGTGAGTTTCCGCTTCGGTTGTTAAATGTAAAATATGAAGCCTTGCGTTGTGTTTTTGTGCTAAAGTAATAGCGCGTTTAGTCGCCTCATAACAACCTTCAGCACTTCTAATAATTGGATGAAATTTGGCAGGAATATTTTCTCCATACTTTTCTTTAAAATCATTTTCATTTGCTTCTATATTTTCTTCTTTCTCAGAATGAATAGCAATAATCGATTTGCAGTTAGCAAATAGTTTTTCCATTTTTTCTGGACTGTCAGCTAATAGATTTCCTTTTTTTGTAAAATATAAGCCGTCATCAGAAACTCCAATAAATTGACTAGTATCCAATTTTATTACATCATCAATATTATCTCCATTAACACCGAGAAAAAAGGAGTAGTTTGCTAAAGATTTTTGTGAAGCAATTTCATTTTTTTCTCTTAAACTTTCAACGGTTAAAATATTTGGTACTGTATTTGGCATATCAATAAAAGAAGTCACACCACCTGATACAGCCGCTTTGCTTTCTGTATATAAATCTCCTTTATGGGTAAGTCCAGGATCTCTAAAATGTACCTGTCCATCTATAATTCCTGGAAATAGGTGTTTACCTGCTCCGTTAATTACTATGTAATGCGGTTTACTATCAATATTTGCAATTTGGTTAATTAGTCCATCTATTAAAAGCACATCAGCTACAAATGATTTCCCTTCGTTAACAATTGTAGAACTTTTAATTAAAATACTTTGATTCATTACCTATTTTTTGAAACTATCGTTTTTATCACATTGTCAATTAAGAATACGTATAAAGAGGTTAATTTTTAATATCTATGTCAAACGAATTTAGCTGATAATCTTTACAAAGCCAAGTAGTGTTTTTAAATTTATACCAATGTTTTAATCAAATTGTTAATACGTTTTATGGTTTCGTTTTTTCCAATCATAAACATTATATCAAAAACATCGGGTCCTTGTAAAGCGCCAACAAGCGCTAAACGCAATGGCATCATTACAGCTCCAAAACCAATATTACTCTTAGTTATCCAGCCTTTAATAGCCGTTTGTAGATTTTCTATGGTAACGTTTTCAATACTATCAATAATATTATTTACATCAGTTAAAACAGCTTTAGTGTTTTCTTTAAATGCTTTTTTGCATGCTTTTTCATCGTATGATGAAGGTGCCATAAAAAAGAAATGACTGAGGCCCCAAAAGTCTGAAACAAAAGTGGCACGTTCTTTAATCATTCCAATCACCATCGAGATATAGTTTACATCGATATCTAAAAGTTTAGGTTCCATATTTTTATAAGCTTCAGCTAATGCATCATCATTTTGTTCTTGCATATAATGGTGATTAAACCATTTAATTTTATCAGGATCAAAACGTGCTCCCGATTTATTAACACGCTCTAGCTCAAAACTATTTATAAGTGCATCTAGATTAAAAATTTCTTGTTCTGTGCCAGGGTTCCACCCTAAAAAAGCTAAAAAGTTAACCATAGCTTCTGGGAAATAACCAGCTTCTTTATAACCGCTTGATACCTCACCATCTGGTGCAAGCCATTCTAGAGGAAATACAGGAAATCCTAATTTATCACCATCACGTTTACTTAATTTTCCTTTACCTGTGGGTTTTAGTATAAGTGGTAAATGCGCAAATTCTGGAGTTTCCCAATCAAATGCTTTGTATAATTGATAGTGGAGGGCTAATGATGGCAACCATTCTTCACCACGAATTACATGCGTAATTTCCATCAAATGATCATCTACAATATTTGCTAAATGGTAAGTAGGCATACCATCACTTTTAAATAATACTTTATCATCTAAAATATTGGTATCTATTTTAATATCTCCACGAATGATATCTTTTAAATGTAACGTTTCGTCTTGTGGGCTTTTAAAACGGATTACATAATCTTCTCCAGCATCAATTTTTGTTTTCACTTCTTCTGCGCTAAGCGATAAAGAATTACTTAATTTTAAACGGTTATGCCAGTTATAGATAAATGTTTTTCCCTTTTCTTCGTGGTCTGTTCTATGAAAATCTAAAGCTTCAGCTGTATCAAAAGCATAGTAAGCATTTCCAGAAGCAATTAAATCATCAGCATATTTTTTATACAAATGCTTGCGCTCGCTTTGTCTGTAAGGGCCAAATTTTTCATTTTTTTCTGGGCCCTCATCAAAAGGAATTCCACACCAATTCAAGGCATCAATAATATATTTTTCTGCACCTTCAACGTAACGGTTTTGGTCGGTATCTTCTATACGTAAAATAAAAGTACCTCGATGTTTTTTTGCAAATAAATAGTTAAATAACGCTGTACGCACACCACCTATATGTAAAGGACCTGTAGGACTAGGTGCAAAACGCACACGAATATTTTTTGTCATGTTTTTAGATTTGTGGCAAAGATAAATATTAAGATAGAAGACAGAAGCTTGTATGAAAAACTTTTTGTTTTTAAATATTCATATCTTTTGGAATCCTTTTATTCATTATTTTAAACCATAAAGGCGGAAAAAGCGATAATACCATTGAAGTGGGATACCCATAAGGCATTTGAGGACTCGTTTCATGGCAATTTAAAATCTGATACTTTTTATTTGTTTTATAATGATGATCACTATGGCGTGTTAATTCATATAAAATAATCCTGCCGATTACATGGTTTGAATTCCATGAGTGAATCTCTTTAACGCGCTCGTATCTCCCAGAGGTAGTTTTTAACCGAAGTAAGCCATAGTGCTCTATGTAATTTACAGTTTCAAGAAGGATAAACCCTGATATTGCAGAAAACATAGAAAAAACAAGTCCAGTTTTCCCAAAAAAAATGGTAACAAGTGTTAAGAATAGAATCTGTAAAAAAACATACCATAGCATATCATTTTTAAAAGAGGTTGTACTTAATTTATTTTGTAATAAAAGTGTTTTTTGAATTGTCCAAGCGCTTTTATATTGTCTGAAAACTGACGTAACCCAAAACGAATAGACACTTTGGTTGTATCTAGCAGTTGCAGGATCTTCTTTTGTTGCGGCATGTAAATGATGTCCGTAATTATGTTCAATATAAAAATGCATATATAGCGAAGGTAGCAATAAGGCTTTCCCTAAAAAACGCTCATTTGTAGTTTGTCGGTGACCCAACTCATGTGCAACATTAATACCGTTTACACCCAAAACAATCCCCATAGAAATGATTAGTCCAATAAACTCATACGTTTCTAATGCTTTTGTTGATGACGTTATTAAAGCCAAAAGAAGTAACCCATATACAATTGGAAAATTTAAATATAATAACCAATCAAACAGCTTTTTAAGCTTTAAAGACTCAGCCTTAGTTTCTGAAATATTATGGTTATCAATTGGTAGAATAATTTCTAATAAAGGAATTATAACAAATGCATAAAATGGTGTTAAAAATGAAAATATGTCTTGATATTGTAAACCGATAAAACACATTAAAGGAATGGAAAAAGAAGCTAAATATTTTAAATCTTTCATAACTAGCAACAATTTTATCGTCTAAGTGTCATATTAACTAAGTTTTAGTAAAGTTAGTAAATTGAAGTATAAAATAAAATTGTAGTTTAGTAAGTTAAATAACCTAAGTTGAGTAATTTCCAAAACATACAAAATAAATTAGAAGCGTTTATTAGAAGATTTTACACTAATGAATTACTTAAAGGCACCATTTTGTTTTTTTCTATTGGGCTACTTTATTTCTTATTTACTTTATTCGTTGAGCATATTTTATGGCTAAACACAACCGCTAGAAGTATTTTATTTTGGCTTTTTATTGCAGTAGAAATTAGCTTGTTGGTTAAGTTTATTATGTTCCCACTTGCTAAATTGTTTAAACTTCAAAAAGGGTTGAATTTTGAAGAGGCTTCAAAAATTATTGGAAATTATTTTCCTGAGGTAAATGATAAGTTATTGAATGTTCTTCAACTTAATAAAAATAAGTCTAAATCAGAATTATTACTTGCAAGTATTGATCAAAAATCAATTGAGCTCAAACCAATTCCCTTTAAATTAGTTATTAATTTTAAAAAGAACATTAGGTATTTAAAATACGCTGCTATACCTGTTTCAATTCTTTTTATCACTTTTTTAACAGGCAATTCTAATTGGTTTAGTAATAGTTACGAAAGGTTTGTTCATTACAAAACAGCTTATGAGCCACCAGCTCCTTTTGAGTTTTTTGTTGTTAATGATAATTTGAACGCCATTGAAAACAAAGATTTTAAATTGATTGTTAAAACAGCAGGAGAGTTGTTGCCTGAAAGCGCTCAAATAACTTATAATAATGAAACCTATTTTCTGCAACAAACAGCCATTGGCACATTTGAATATGTCTTTTCAAGACCTAAACAGCCTATAGTATTTAGGCTAAGCGCTAATGAAGTTAACTCTAAACCTTATACCATTAATGTTGTTGAAACCCCATCAATTCTTGGCTTTGATATGGTTTTAGAATATCCTAAACATACCAATAAAACTAATGAAGTTTTAAAAAGTACAGGGAATGCTTTAGTGCCAGAAGGTACCCGAGTTAAATGGCAAATTCAAACAAAATCTACCGACAATGTTTTTATATTTTCCGCAGATACATTGAGTTTTAATTCGAATAAACAAGATATTTTTGAAGCTTCAAAACAGTTTTTTAGTAATTATAATTATATACTTAGCTCGAGTAATAAACAGCTTAATAATTACGAAAATTTAGAATTTGCTATTGATGTGATAAAAGATCAATATCCAGAAATAGATTTAAAAGTAGAACAAGATAGTTTAGATTTACAAACGCTTTATTTTTATGGGCAATTAACAGATGATTATGGTTTTACTAAGCTTCAATTGGTTTATTATCCAGTTGATAATATTCAAAATAAATTGTTTAAAATCTTACCAATTTCCAAGTCTAATATCTCTGATTTTACTACAGTTTTTCCTAATAATTTAAATATACAACCAGGTATTCCTTACGAATTATATTTTCAAGTATTTGATAATGATTTTTTTCACAATTTCAAGAGCGTTAAAAGTAACATTTTTACTTACAGAAAGAGAACCAAAGATGAGGAGATTAAAAAGCAGCTTGCAGATCAAAATGAAACGATTAAAGATTTAAATAAATCTTTAGAAAAGTTTAATGAACAAGAAAAGAGTTTAGACGAAATAACTAAGACTCAGAAAGAAAAATCTACTTTAAACTTTAATGATAAAAAAAAGCTAGAGTCATTCCTTAACCGCCAAAAGCAACAAGATGAAATGATGAAGAATTTCAACAAAAAACTGAAAGATAATCTAGAGGATTTCCAAAAAGAATCAATTAAAGAAGATATTTTTAAAGAAGACTTAAAAGAACGATTAAAAGAAAACGAAGAAAAGCTTAAGCAAGACGAGAAGCTCTTAGAAGAACTAGAAAAGTTACAAGATAAAATTAATAATGAGGAACTAACCGAAAAGCTAGAAGATCTTGCTAAACAAAACAAGAACAAAAAAAGAAGTTTACAACAGTTATTAGAGCTTACAAAACGCTTTTACGTTGAAAAGAAACTAGATAAGTTGAAAGAGGATTTAATTAAGCTTTCAAATGACCAAGAAAAACTTTCAAATAAATCTGAAGAAGAGAATACTAAAGATAAGCAAGAAGCATTAAACAATGCATTCGAAAATTTTAAAAAGGACATCGAACAATTAGAAAAAGATAGTAAAGAATTAAAAAAGCCTATTGATATTCCTAGAGATAAGTTAGATGAAAAAGAAGTAGTAACCGAACAAAAACAAGCTACCGATGCGCTTAATAAAAAGGAACAGGAAAAAGCTTTAGATAAAGAAAAAATTGAACCATCAGATTCTGATAATCAAAATTCAAAAAATGCTAAAAAGAGTCAAATGAAAGCTGCTCAAAAAATGAGGCAAATGAGTCAGAAAATGCAAGGTGCTATGCAGTCTGCAAGTGGAGATCAAATGCAAGAAGATGTTGAAATGCTTAGACAAGTTTTAGACAACCTAGTTTTATTTTCGTTCGATCAAGAAATTTTAATGAATCAGTTTAAAAGTATTGAAGATGATAATAGCAAGTTTGCAAACTATTTAAACAAGCAAAACAATCTTCGAGAACATTTTGAACATGTTGATGATAGTCTTTTTGCTTTATCACTTCGAAATCCTAAACTCTCAGAAAAAGTAAATAAAGAAATAACAGATGTTTATTATAATATTGAAAAATCACTTACTTTATTATCTGATAATCAAGTCTATCAAGGTGTCTCTAGTCAACAATTTACTATAACTTCAGCTAATAATTTAGCCGATTTTCTTAGTGATGTACTAGATAACATGCAAGAAAATATGAGTATGTCAGCCGGCAAAGGCGGAGAAGGTGATATGCAAATGCCAGACATTATAATGAGTCAAGATGAACTTAATAAAATGATGGAAGAAGGCGTGAGGAAAAATCAACAAGGAAAACCTAAAGACGGTGAAGGAAAAGATGAGGGAGAAGGTGACAAAGAAGGTGATAATGGAAATAATGATAAGCAAGGTAAAAAAGGAGAAAAAAATAGAAGAAATGAGACCGATTCAGATGTTGAAGGTTACGGGATTAAGGAAGAATTAGACGGACTGCTTTATGAAATTTATCAGCAACAACAACAACTTCGTAATGCTTTACAAGAAAAACTATCTAAAGATGGCAAAACAAGTAATGGTGATGTTATGCTTAGACAAATGGAAGAGATTGAAATGGACTTATTAAATGAGGGCTTTACCAATCAAACACTTCAAAAAATGATTCAACTTAAGCATCAATTATTAAAGTTAGAAAATGCATCTTTTCAACAAGGAGAAGAAGATAAAAGAGAATCTGTAACTAATAATAATAGATTCTTTAATACTAATTTGTACCAAATACCTACTAACAAACAATATTTTAATACAACTGAAATTTTGAACAAACAAGCATTACCTTTGCAACAAGTTTATAAAAAGAAAGTTCAAGAATATTTTAAAAAGCAGAATGATTAGTTATAATTATGAAATTGACTTTTCTATTGACAACGAAGCTAGTTTAACTCAATGGATTGCTAATACTTTAGAATCAGAAAACTTTATTTTAGGCGATATCAATTATGTATTCTGTGATGATGAATTTTTATTGAAATTAAACATCGAATATCTCAATCATGATACGTTAACCGATATTATTAGCTTTGATTATTCTATAGGAAAAATTGTACATGGAGAGATTTTTATTTCAGTTGAAAGGGTAAAAGATAATGCCATAGATTATGGTGTTTCTTTTGAAGAAGAATTAAACCGAGTTATTATTCATGGCATTTTACACTACTGTGGTTACAAAGATAAAACAGCCACTGAATCTGAGTTAATGAGGTCTACAGAAAATCACTATTTAAGTCAGTTATTTTAAAATCTAATAAATCAATTATATATTTGCACACCAGTTTTCACTAAGTGTTCCACGTGGAACACGTTTAATATTACAAAGTATAAGTTATGTTTAATGAAGTTTATGATGTCATTGTTGTAGGAGCTGGTCACGCTGGTAGTGAGGCTGCTGCTGCTGCTGCTAATATGGGTAGCAAAACTTTACTTGTAACCATGAATCTTCAAAACATTGCTCAAATGTCTTGTAATCCCGCTATGGGCGGTATTGCTAAAGGTCAAATTGTAAGAGAGATCGATGCTCTTGGTGGTTATTCAGGTATTGTTTCTGATACGTCTGCTATTCAGTTTAAAATGTTGAACAAGTCCAAGGGTCCAGCTATGTGGAGTCCTAGGGTTCAAAGTGATCGTATGCGTTTTGCTGAAGATTGGAGGTTGCTTTTAGAAAATACTCCTAATTTAGATTTCTATCAGGACATGGTTTCTGGTCTTTTGATTAAACAAAATAGAGTAATTGGTGTTAAAACATCTCTTGGAACTGATATTAAAGGAAAATCTGTTGTGTTAACTAATGGAACCTTTTTAAACGGGTTAATACATATTGGAGATAAAAATTTTGGTGGGGGAAGGGCAGGTGAAAGAGCTGCTACTGGAATTACTGAACAACTTGTCGGCATAGGTTTTGACTCAGGTAGGATGAAAACTGGAACTCCTCCTAGAGTTGATGGCAGAAGTTTAGATTATTCTAAAATGATTGAACAGCCCGGTGATGATAACCCTGAAAAATTCTCGTATTTAGATGTTACAAAACCTTTAGAATTACAAAGGTCTTGTTATATGACTTATACGAGTGAATTAGTTCATGATTTATTAAGAGAGGGTTTTGATAGGTCTCCTATGTTTAATGGCCGAATTAAAAGTTTAGGTCCTCGTTATTGCCCTTCTATTGAAGATAAAATAAATCGTTTTTCGGATAAAGATAAACACCAATTGTTTATTGAGCCTGAAGGCTGGAAAACTTGTGAGGTTTATGTAAATGGTTTTTCAACGTCTTTACCTGAAGATGTTCAGTTTAAAGCTCTCAGATCTGTAGTTGGTTTTGAAGATGTTAAATTTTTCAGACCTGGCTATGCGATAGAATATGATTATTTTCCACCAACACAGTTAAAGCATACCTTAGAAACTAAACTAGTAGATGGTTTATATTTTGCCGGTCAAATAAACGGTACTACTGGCTATGAAGAAGCTGCATCTCAGGGTTTAATGGCTGGTATTAATGCTAGTTTAAAAGTACAAGAAAAAGATCCCTTTATATTAAAAAGAGATGAAGCTTACATAGGAGTTTTAGTCGATGATTTAATCACAAAAGGTACTGATGAGCCATACAGAATGTTTACTTCAAGAGCAGAATATAGAACTTTGTTACGTCAAGATAATGCTGATTTAAGATTAACCCCAAAAGGTTTTGAGCTAGGTTTAGCCTCAGAAAAACGTCTTAAACGTATGGAGGAAAAGCACAATGCAGCTGAAAAGTTTGTAGAGTTCTTTGGAAGCACAAGTGTTAAACCAGAAGAAATTAACCCTATTTTAGAAGAAAAAGAATCTGCACTTGTCACTCAATCTGGTAAGCTTTTTAAGGTTTTTTCTAGGCCTAACATTGTTATGGATGATATTAGAAAAATTGAATCTGTTGAGAATTACATTCAGCAAAATGATTTAGATAGAGAGGTTATTGAACAAGCTGAAATTCAAGTTAAATATTCTGGATATATTAGCAAAGAAAAAAATAATGCTGATAAATTGACGCGTTTAGAGTACGTAAAGATTCCTTTAGACTTTGACTATTCTCAAATTAAATCCATGAGTTTTGAAGCGCGTGAAAAACTCAAGAAAATCCAACCAACAACAGTCTCTCAGGCATCTCGAATTAGTGGTGTCTCTCCAAATGATATTTCTGTTTTATTGGTTTATATGGGTAGATAATTTTAAACGTTCCACGTGGAACATCAAAATTTTTGAAAAATATTTGTGAATTCGTGGTAAAAGAGAACTCAAAATCACTTTACATTAAGGTTAAAGATTATTCCGTTTCGGGTGAATATTTTGAATTAATTACTAATTTAAAATATGGATTTTTAGAAACTACACCGCAACCTATTTTAGAAAAACTATCCGATTATTATCAAAGTGAAGATTACATTTCTCATACAGATTCAAAACGAAATCTTTTTGAAAAAGCTTATCATTTAGTTAGAAAAATTTCTTTAAAAAAGAAGTTGAATTTAATTAATAAGTATTCAAAAGATAGTAAAAATTTATTAGATATTGGATCTGGAACGGGAGATTTTTTACAAACAGCACAGCAGAACAATTGGAATGTTTCAGGAATTGAACCAAACGAACAAGCTAGAAATATTGCTAACATAAAAACAAATAATTCTGTTTTTAAAACAGAACAACTTACAAAACTTGAAGCATTTAGTTTTGACGTCATTACTCTTTGGCATGTTTTAGAGCATTTGCCAAATTTGCAACAACAGATAAAAGAAATAAAAAACAAATTGAAACCAAATGGTGTTTTAGTTGTTGCTGTACCAAATCATATGAGCTATGATGCAAAATATTATAAAAATTATTGGGCGGCTTATGATGCCCCAAGGCATCTTTGGCACTTTAATAAAGATTCAATAGCTAGGTTGTTTTTAAATGAATCGATGAAAGTTGTAAAAATTAAGCCTATGCTTTTTGATGCTTTTTATGTTAGTATGCTTTCAGAAAAATATAAGTCCGGTAAAATGAAATTTATTAAAGGTTTTTTGATTGGTTTGATTTCAAATTCAAAGGCAATGATATCTAAAGAACATTCTTCTCTAATTTATATCATCAAAAACAATTAATAATTGATTTAAAGCGCGTGTTTTGAAGATTTCAACATCGAATAGATAAATATTAGGTTTATTATTTAAAAGCTTTTAAATCGTTTCTAAACGCTTTGTTTTTAATAGTTAAAGATTATTGTTTTCGTTTTTTCTATAATATTTTACTATATGTTAATTTCAAAATAATTTCACTTTAAATTAGGTCTTACTTTATTACATTTGTTCCGCTTAAAAAACAAAATCAAACTAATAAACAAAAACAGATGAAAAGTATATTTTACGTAGCTTTAGTTATGTGCATTTTAACTTCTTGCGAAAAACCAAAAAAAATTGGTTTTGTTAATAACAGTACAGTTATTAATGATTATCAAGAGAAAAAAGATTTAGAGACTAAATATCAAGTAAAAGAGGAATCTTTTAGAAAAAGAGCTGATAGTATTGGTAGAGCATTTCAAATAGAAGTGCAATCTACTCAAAGCATTGCTCAAAAAGCTTCTCAACAAAAAGCTCAAGAATTAATGGGTGGTTTGCAACAAAAACAACAATTATTACAACAACAAATGCAATTTGAACAACAAGAGTTAACTCAAGCTTTTCAAAATGATATTGATTCCGTTATTGTTAAAGTTAAAGATTTTGTTAAAGACTATGGTATAACAAATGGCTATACTTATATTTTGGGAACAAGTGATGCAGCTTCAACGGTTATGTATGGTACCGATGAAAACGATTTAACTAAAACTATTTTAGATGCTCTAAATGCTAATTACAAAAAAGATTAATTAGAATTAAATAATATTAAAAAGCTGGCTTTATGCCAGCTTTTTTTATTCGATTTAAAGTTAAATAAACATTATTTTTGGTAGGTAGATTATTTTATGGAAACAAAAACTTTACAACGAATAGCTTTAAGCACTTACTTTTTTTTGTCTGGATTGTGCTTTGCTTCATGGGCATCAAGAATACCAACTATAAAAGATTTATTTACCTTAAATGATGCCCAATTAGGTTCTATTTTGCTCATTATGCCACTTAGTGCTTTATTCGGAACAGTTGCTTCAGGGTGGCTGGTTTCAAAGTTTGATAACAGAGATCCTTTAGTAATTTCATTTATATTTTTTGGATTATCATTACTTGGTATTTCATTTGTTGACACCACATTTTTATTGTTGATTTTATTAGCTATTTTTTCTATAAGCATGCGTGTTCTTAATATTGCGATGAACGCACAATCTATAACGCTTCAAAAGGGATTTAAAAACAATATTATAGGATCCTTTCATGGTATTTGGAGTATGGGAGGCGTTGTTGGAGTGTTGTTTTCTACTATTATGGTAAAAGCAGACATGACCATGAAAACGCACCTATTTATTATATCTGTTTTAACTATTTTAGGTTCAATCTTAGCTTATAAATATTCATTAACAAACGATAAGTCTCCAACAGGAAATAAATTGATTTTAGGAAAACCAGACACCTTTATTTTATATTTAGGACTTCTCATATTTTTTGCTGCAATTTGTGAAGGAGGTATGTTTGATTGGAGTGGTATTTATTTTAAAGAAGTCGTTAAAGAAGATGTGTTTACATATGGGTATTTGTTGTTTATGGTTTGTATGGCTATTTCTAGATTTTTTATAGATAAATTAATTGACAGAATAGGAATGCCAATTATGTATATTGTGAGTGGGATATTAATTTCTATAGGTTTATTATTAGCAGTTTTATTACCAGAATTTTGGACAGCTTTAATAGGTTTTTGTTTAATAGGTATTGGTGTATCTCCTATTTTTCCAATTACCTATATGTTGGCAGGAAAATCAGAAAAATACTCTCCAGGAATGGCAATTTCAATAATTGGAACGTATGCTATTGTGGGAATGTTTATTGGTCCACCGTTAATTGGTTATTTATCATATACCTTTGGTTTGCAAAAAGCATTTTTTATAATAATGTTTTGTGGTATTATGTTTATACCTATTTCTAAGTTATTTTTTAGAAGATTAAATAAGTGATTATAACGATTTTGATGTGTAAAAAGCCAAGGCTTTTGGCAGCAAAGTTATCTTAAAATCACCTGAACCAACGAGTTCACCATCAGCCTGTATTAATGGTAAATTATCAATATCAAACTCTATTTTTATACCCCTAGTTTTAAAACATTTAACTTTTTCAATTCTGTCAATTTTACCATTAAAAAGTGATATTATGTTTTTTATAATATCAATTGAATGAAAATTATTACCCATACTTATATCAAATAAACCATCAAAGGGACTCGGGTTGTTTGTAAGTTGCATGCCTCCACCGGAATATTTGCATAAACCAATAGTAATCATTAAAGTTTTTACCGAAAACTCATTTGTATTAATAGTTGCATTAAAGTTTTTAAAAGAAAACATACAAGCAATGGCTCCTATCAAATAGGATAAAGCTCCTAAATATTTATATTTATTAACATAGCTAACAACATAGCCATCAAAACCAACACCCGCAGAATTGTTGAAAAAAACAGGAGAACCATTATAGTTTTGAAATTCAATTTTACCCAAATCCTGATTTGCTATAAAACCCTTTTTAATAATTTTTATTGAAGATTCTATGTGTTTTGGAATGTTGTGCGTTTTAATCCAATCATTTCCGGTACCTATTGGAATTATGCCAATCGTTATATCAGAAGGATTTGAAAAACTTTGATTAAAAATTCCATTAACAATATTGTGCAAAGTTCCATCTCCGCCAATACAAATAATATTTTTAAACCCATTTTTTATCGCCTTTTGAGCAAGTTCTTTACTATGTTTGTCGAACTCAGTGTAAGCAAACTCAAACTCAAAATTATATTGAGTTAATAAGGTTTTTATTTTAGGCCATTTTTTTTTAGCAGAACCATTTCCAGAAGTTGGATTAATAATTACATACCAATTTTGTATAGCGTTTTCCACTAATCAGGCTTTTTATGAAGAAGTCTTGTTAATTTTATTGATAAATCAGTCAAAATTATTTTAGCATTACCGTTACGCTCAATATGGTATATAGCGTCTTGAATATCATTGCTTATTTCCATGATGTTGTTTCCGTGCACATAAGGAGCAAAATTTTCTAGTTTAAACTTTTCTGTTTTAGGCTCAAAAAACACCAAATCTTTAGTGTTATAATTTAACAGTAAAGCCTGACGGAAAAAATCTAAACAAAAATTTAAAAATTGTTTTTGTGTCTCTCTTCCCGTTTTAGAAATATCATCACTCCATGAAATTAAATCATGAATAGCAGCTTTGTTTCCTTTTGCTTTGAAAGCGCTTCGTATCCAAAAAATAAACCACGTTTCAAACTGTATGTCTTCAGAATCCTGATAAACTAGATCGCAGGCTTTATTATAATTACCATTTGATTGATGAGCAATTTTTTTAGCAACAGCGGCTTCTAAATTATACTCATTAATTAAAGACGCTATTATAACTTGTTCTGCTAAAGGAGGAAAATGTAAAACTTGGCATCGAGAACGAATTGTATTTATAATCTGTTCTTCATCTTCAGCTATTAATATAAAAACAGTTTTATTAGGTGGTTCTTCAATAAGTTTAAGAAGTTTATTTGCAGCAGCAGTATTCATCTTTTCAGCCATCCAAATAAGCATCACTTTAAAACCACCTTCATAAGCTTTTAAAGAGAGTGATTTTACAATATCTTGAGCTTCATCTACACCAATTTGCCCCTGTTTATTATCAACATCAAGTATTTTGTACCAATCAAATAAATTTCCATAGGGCTGATCTTTTATAAGTTGGCGCCATTCTTCTAAATAATGACTTGAAACAGGATGACTTTTAGCTTTATCACTTGTTGTTACAGGAAAAGCAAAATGTAAATCAGGGTGCGAAAAGCTCTTAAACTTTAGGTTACAAGCTTCATTACCGTTAATATTTTCACCATTAGAGTTACTACATAAAATATATTGTGCATACGCAATAGCCATTGGCAAAGTGCCACTACCTTCAGGACCTACAAATAATTGAGCATGCGGAATCCTACCATTATCAACACTTTGTGTTAAATGATTTTTTATATGATTTTGACCTAAAATATTTTCAAAAAGCATATGACAAACCTACATAAATTTTTTGGTTTTGCTAAAAAGGAAGATTTAACTTCAATAAAAATTATTAAGTTGCGTCAAGAGTGTTCTTTAAAACTAAAATATATAAATAATTATAGTTTTTTTATAATTCTTTATAAGCTATATCGTTTTCGTTTAAAAACACGTTTTAAATAGCTTTTTAATTAGTTACATTTGTGTAACTAATAGTAAAATTATTACAATGAAGACTTTAAATGATTTTAATTTTGAAAATAAAAAAGCGATTATTCGAGTAGATTTTAACGTGCCTTTAAACGACGCTTTTGAAGTAACTGATGCAACAAGAATAGTATCAGCTAAACCAACTATCATAAAAATTTTAGAAGATGGTGGTAGTTGTATTTTAATGTCGCATTTAGGACGGCCAAAAGGTGTTCAAGATGAGTTTTCGTTAAAACATATTGTTAAAAAAGTTGAAGATGTTTTAGGCGTTGAAGTTAAATTTGTAGAAGCATGTGTTGGAGAAAAAGCAGAAGCTGCAGCTGCAAATTTACAACCAGGACAAATTTTATTGTTAGAAAATTTACGTTTTCATAAAGAAGAAGAAGCTGGTGATGAGGCTTTTTCTAAACAACTTTCAAACCTAGGAGATATTTATGTAAATGATGCTTTTGGAACAGCTCATAGAGCACATGCCTCAACAACTATTGTTGCTCAATTTTTTGAGGGTAAAAAATGTTTTGGATATTTATTAGAGCAAGAAATACAGAGTATAGATAAAGTTATGAAAACTGGAGAAAAACCAGTTTTAGCGATTCTTGGAGGCGCTAAAGTATCTTCAAAAATCACCATCATCGAAAATATTTTAGATGCCGTAGATCATTTAATTATAGGTGGTGGTATGGCATTTACATTTGTAAAAGCGCATGGAGGAAAAATAGGAAATTCTATTTGTGAGGATGATAAAATGCCGTTAGCCTTGGATATTTTAAAACAAGCTAAAGAAAAAGGTGTTCAAGTTCATATTCCTGTTGATACCATTGCTGCCGATGCTTTTAGTAATGATGCAAATACACAAATAGTTGATATTGATGCAATTCCAGATGGATGGGAAGGTGTAGATGCAGGGCCAAAATCTAGAGCTCAATTTCACGATGTAGTGATGCAATGCAAAACCATACTTTGGAATGGGCCACTCGGTGTTTTTGAAATGGAGAAGTTTGCTAGAGGAACCATAGAATTAGGAAACTCTATTGCTGAAGCTACAAAAAATGGAGCATTTTCTTTAGTTGGAGGAGGCGATTCTGTTGCTGCTGTGAAACAGTTTGGTTTTGAAGATAAAGTGAGTTATGTAAGTACCGGTGGTGGCGCTATGTTAGAAAGCTTAGAAGGCAAAATACTACCTGGAATTGCTGCTATTTTAGATTAGTTATAAAAAGTTTTTAAATTAAATTAAAAAATACGAATTTAGCCATAACATCGTTCAATACTAAATGAATGGATTTTATGGCTTTTCGATTTTTTGTGTTAGTATTATTTTTAAGTTTTGGAATTTCTTTTTCTCAAAACAAAGATTCTTTAACATCTCAAAGACTCTATAATAAAGACACTTTGATTGATGGAAAACTCCAAAGTATTAAAATTATTGAAGCTCAACTAGATAGCACTTCAATAAAAAATTTAGAAGACCACGAATTAGCTTCTAAATTAGACGAGAAATGGCTTGAAGAGCTTTATAATAGCACCCTATTTGATACTATTTATAAAAGTGTAACTGAGTTAAACTTTGATGAGGTTGATTATCCTGAGTTATCAACAGACACCCTGAAGGAAAGATTAAAAAGATTAGATGCAAAAACACCATTTAATGTAGCTTATAATCCTTCTCTTGAAAACGTTATTAAATCCTATTTAAAAAATCGTAGAAATACCCTTCAAAATTTAATGAGTTTAAGTGGGTTTTATTTCCCAATGTTTGAGAGAGAATTAGATAATCAAGACATACCTTTAGAAATAAAATATTTAGCTATTGTAGAGTCAGCTTTAAAACCTAGAGCTAAATCTAGAGTAGGCGCAACAGGTTTGTGGCAATTTATGTTTAGTACTGGTAAAATGTACGGATTAGATGTAAGCAGCTATGTTGATGAACGTAGCGATCCTATAAAATCTACGGTTGCTGCATCAAAATATCTGGCAAAACTTTATGAAATTTTTGGCGATTGGGATTTAGCTTTAGCTGCCTACAACTCTGGCCCTGGCAACGTTACAAAAGCCATTCGACGTTCTGGAGGTTACCAAAATTATTGGAATATTAGACATAATTTACCTAGAGAGACTGCGGGTTATTTGCCAGCATTTTTAGCTACTATGTATATTTTTGAGTATGCTGAAGAACATGGTTTTAAAAAAATAAAACCAGAATTTGCACTTTTTGAAACAGATACGATACGCGTTAAGCAAATGATAACTCTTGATCAAGTTTCCGAGGTAACAGGGACTTCAATTGAAGAACTTCAGTTTTTAAATCCTTCTTATAAATTAGATATTATTCCTTTTATCCAAGGGGAGAATTATGCGTTAAGACTTCCTAAAAGCGCTATTGGTAATTTTGTAAATAATGAAGATAAAATTTATGCTTTTGCTAAAGAAGAATTTGATAAACGAGAAAAACCGCTACCACAATTTTTCAATGCTAATGATAAAATAACTTATAGAGTAAAATCTGGAGATTATTTAGGTAGAATTTCCAGATTTTATGCGGTAAGGGTAAGCGATATTAAAAGATGGAATGGTTTACGCAGTAACGAGTTAAAAATAGGACAACGTTTAACAATTTATCCTAAAAACCCGCAAGCAGCAAATGTATCACAAGTTTCTATCGTTCAAACACAAACTAAGCCAATATCAGGAAACATAGAAACCTATATTGTTAAAAGCGGAGACTCTCTTTGGAGCATATCTCAAAAATTTCCCGGAGTTTCTGTTCAAAATATTAAAGATTGGAACGGTATTAGTGGTAGTAATTTGAAACCAGGAATGAAACTTAAAATATCAAAAGGTTAAATTCCATAAAACAATAAAAATAAACGTATGAAATATTTTATTCTTTCATTTTTATCATTAACACTTTTAACGGCTTGCGCAGACAAGAAAAAATCTAACGAGCGATACTTAGCTGATGCTTCAGGAGCCATAAATAATGTATCTGTAGTAGTTGATAATGAGTTATGGGACGGTAGTATTGGAGAGGCTATAAGAAACATTTTAGCTAAACCAATTTACGGTTTGCCTCAAGATGAACCTACATTTACGATTAGTCAAATTCCACCATCTGTTTTCTCTGGTTTTGTAACTAAAAACAGAACGGTTTTAAAAATAGAACCAAATAAAGAACCGGGTATTGAAATTTCTGAAAATGTTTACGCAAAACCTCAAAAAGTGATTGTAATTTCAGGTAAAACTAAAAATGAAATTATAGGTATTTTAGTTGAAAATGAATCAAAAATAATTGAAACATTTAGAAATCAAGAATTGGAAGAAAGGTTACGACAAATGTCTAAATCGCCTCACCAGTTTACTTCAATAAAAGAAAAACTGGGATTAACCATTCAATTTTCATCCATTTACAGAATCGCTAAAGAAGATGATAATTTTTTCTGGGTAAGAAAAGATATAACTACAGGAACAAATAATTTATTGATTTATGTATTACAGGGAAATGCGATAATAAGAAATGATAGCGTAATAAATCAAATAATAAAAATAAGAGACTCTATAGGCAAACAATATGTTGAAGGAGCTGTAGAGGGTTCATATATGGTAACTGAAAATGCTTATACACCTTTTCATGGAGAAACGATTTTAGATAATAAATCTGCTCTAGAAACAAAAGGTATTTGGGATCTAAAAAATGGTTTTATGGGCGGGCCATTTATAAATTATGCTATTGAAGACAAAATAAACAATAGATGGGTTGTTATTGAAGGATTTGCATTTGCTCCTTCTGTTGAAAAAAGAAACTACATGTTAGAGCTTGAAGCTATTATTAAGTCTGTTAAAATTGATTAAAACATAGCATTACAAATAAAAAAAGACCAACGTTATTGTTGGTCTTTTTTTATTTGTAATGAAGCTAAAAGAATACTCTTATTTATCTTCTTTTTTATCTTCTTCTTTACTGGCATCTTTAAATTCTTTGATACCACTCCCAAGGCCACGCATTAATTCTGGTATTTTTTTACCTCCAAATAATAATAACACAACCACTACAATTAATGCTATTTGCCAAGGTCCAATTGCCAACGGTAATATATATAAACTCATAATATTAGTTTTAAAAAACAAAGTTAATAATTAAAGTTAAATAAAATCGTTTTATGCATAACTTTAGCAAAATGAGTTTAACTAGCGAATTATATATAATAAGTGCAGCAATATGTTTAATAAATTCTATTTATTTTTGTTTTAAATGAAAGATAAGAAGAATAAACCCAAAAAAATAAAAAAGAAATTACTTGATAAGTACCGTTTATTAATACTTAATGAACATACTTTTGAAGAACGCCTGTCATTTAAGCTTACTCGTTTAAATGTTTTTGTATTAGGCTCTTTATTAGCTATTTTTTTAATTTCATTAACTTATTTACTCATAGCGTTTACACCTCTTAGAGAGTATATTCCAGGATATTCTTCAACAGCTCTAAAAAAGCAGGCAATAGAGTTAAATTATAAAACAGATTCGTTACAAAAAGTTATTTCGATGAATGAGCTTTATTATGCGTCTATAAGAAAAGTATTAAAAGGCGATGTAAGTGCTGCTGATTTTAATAAAGATTCTATTATAGAAGCCGTTAAGTTAGAAGCCAACGAAGTAGATTTGAATCCAAGTGCTGAAGATTCATTATTAAGAGATAAGGTTGACAAAGAAGATAAATATAATTTGTTTGAGTCAGCTACATCTGCAACAAACTTTGTTTTATTTCCTCCTGTAAATGGCACAATTAGTGAAGATTATAATGCGAAAGAAAGGCACTATGCCGTAGATATTGTAGTGGCAAAAGATACACCAGTAAAATCAACAGCAGATGGTGTTGTAATTTTTTCTGAATGGACTGCAAATACAGGTTATGTAATTATTATAGAACATGGTTATGGGCTAATTTCAATTTACAAGCACAATGCATCTTTAACAAAAACACAAGGCGATTTAGTTAAAGCAGGAGAAGTTATTGCAACAGCTGGCAATACTGGCGAATTATCAACTGGACCCCATTTGCATTTTGAACTTTGGAACGATGGCTATCCAATTAATCCTAATAATTTTATAGATTTTAATAAATGATATCCCTTAAATCTGCTTTAGCAAAACCTTTTGCAAAATATATTTATAAAAAAATTCAAAAGTGGGCAAACAACCCTGTTGAAACTCAAGAAAAAGTTTTTCAAGATTTAATATCAAAAGCAACATCTACGGAGTTTGGCAAAGATCACGACTTTGTTAGTATAAACAATCATCAAGATTTTATAAAACGGGTTCCTGTAAAAGATTATGAAGCTTTAAAAACTTATGTTGATAAGGTAGTTGCAGGAGAAATGGATATACTTTGGAAAGGTAAACCTATTTATTTTGCAAAAACATCAGGAACTACCTCCGGATCAAAATATATTCCAATCACAAAAGAAAGTATGCCAAATCATGTTGAAGCCGCAAGAAATGCTATTTTATTGTACATCAACGAAACTGGTAAAAGTAAGTTTGTTGATGGTAAAATGATTTTTTTACAAGGAAGCCCAATTCTTAAAGAACAAAATGGAATTCAATTAGGTCGTTTATCGGGAATTGTGGCTCATTATGTTCCAAACTACTTACAAAAAAACAGATTACCTTCATGGGAAACCAATTGTATTGAAGATTGGGAAACTAAAGTTGATGCGATAGTTGAAGAAACACTTCCAGAAAATATGACGATTATTTCTGGGATACCTTCTTGGGTACAAATGTATTTTGAAAAAATACAACTAAAAACAGAAAAAAAGGTAGGCGATATTTTTAAAAATTTCAACCTTTTTATTTTTGGAGGTGTTAACTACGAGCCTTACCGAGCTAAATTCGAAAGTTTAATAGGAAGAAAAGTTGATAGTATAGAATTATATCCTGCAAGCGAAGGGTTTTTTGCTTTTCAAGACAAACAAAATGATAAGGGTATGTTACTTCAGTTAAACTCTGGGATATTTTATGAGTTTATTAAAGCAGATGATTTTTTTACTGAAAACCCAAAACGAATAACTATTAAAGATGTTGAGGTTGGCGTAAATTATGTAATGATTATTTCAACTAATGCAGGTTTATGGGCTTACAATATTGGAGATACTGTTGAGTTTACTTCAACAAAACCTTATAAACTTATAGTTTCTGGAAGGATTAAGCATTTTATTTCAGCTTTTGGAGAACATGTTATAGGAAAAGAAGTTGAACAAGCCATGCAAGAGGCTATTATAGATTCAGACGTTCGTGTTTCAGAGTTTACGGTGGCACCTCAAATAAACCCAAAAGAAGGGTTACCTTATCATGAATGGTTTATAGAGTTTGAAAATGAGCCAGAAGATATGTTCGCTTTAGCGAAAAAAATTGATGAATCACTTCAAAAACAGAATAGTTATTATTTTGATTTGATAAAAGGCAAGGTGTTACAACCTCTTAAAATAACGCAAGTAAAAAAAGGCGGGTTTCAAGATTACATGAAATCTATTGGTAAACTTGGAGGTCAAAACAAACTTCCTAGATTATCGAACGATAGAAAAATTGTAGAGGGTTTTCCAAAGTAAAATTACGTTTAATAGTACTATATTTGTATCGTCCAAATTAAACAATGAGTAACAAAAAGCAACATGCAAGAACAAGAGCTCAAGAAAGCTCGAATGCCATTGAGCGCATGTATATTACTATGCGTCATCTATTTAATAGAGGGTTTTACAAACCGATGGGTATTTCTGGTGAAACACTTAGGCAAGCTTTACTACTTTTAAGACCGGAGATTTATGGTTCTATTGGTGAAGAAAAAGCAGAACTTGAAGGGTTGCTTTATGTAATTGATAGACTCCCTGTTGGTATTGAAGAATGCACTTTTATTAATTTAACAAGTGATGAAGGCTACTCTAACTCGCATTTTAAACCCATAATTCCGGAAAAAAGAAGACGTAATTGTTACAGAATTGATGCTGAACAAATGAATATAGAGATTACCAGAGGACGCTCTGAAATCTATGATATTTTAACACATCTTACCTTTCTTTTTATTGAATCTCATAAAATAAGTAATCGTGTTATTATAAATGAAGAAGGGCAAACAACCCGAGATTGGATAAAACTTGAAAAAGCAGTTTTATTAAAAAAGAAACTCACACAAGAAGAACGCGAAGTAGCTATAACTCATACGGCTAATATTTTGGGTAGAACTTTTAATGAGTTGAGCAGCGTTTATAATGAGTTTGCAACAAATACCCAACCAGAAAGATTACTACATATTGTTTATTGGTTAGGGAAACTAGCCATAGAAGAACAAATTAATAATAATAAGAGAACAGTTACGTTTAGTCCTGTTTTAAGAGAACGAATAGGACATCATATCCATGGTGAGATATGGGCAGATACAATAAAAGAAGTACTTTTTAAAAATGATTTTCTAGATAGACCGTTGCATATTATTAGTGCTAATATGCATAGCGTTATGAACACCTTATTTTCTTCAAGTGCCTTAAAAACAAATACTGCCAAAAAAGATAGTTTTGAGGTGTATGAATCTTTAAGTAAAAAAGAAAATCAAGATCTCCGCAATATAGTTACTAATGAAGCGTTGCAAAAAGGGATGATTTATATAAAAGATGCTTCGGGTGTAAATATTGATGTTCAAATTTTTGACACGACTAAGCTAGATGTTTCTGAAATTGATATCAAAATATCTGATGAGGTTTTAAAAGAAAAAAAGCCGGTAATAATAGTTATGGATTATGCTTTTGGAGAGCAAGCCTATGAAACTATTGATGAGTTATTAAAACCATATAAAACAAAAGGGAGTAAAACTCATTTAAATGTACAATCGGTATCTATAATGGGTAAAGCAGGCATTTTAGAAGGAGGTAAAGGCGATATCATGATACCATCAGCCCATATTTTTGAGGGAACAGCTGATAATTATCCATTTAAAAACGAGCTTAAAAAACAACATTTAGAAGGTCAAGGAGTAGCAGTTTATGAGGGTTCTATGATTACTGTTTTAGGCACTTCATTACAAAACAAAGATATCTTAAAGTTTTTTTATAACTCTACCTGGCAAGTAATTGGTTTAGAGATGGAAGGTGCACATTATCAAAAAGCTATTCAGGCAGCATCAAAGGTAAGAGGTAGCATCAGCTCTAAAGTAAAAGTTAGATATGCATATTACGCCAGCGATAATCCTTTAGAAACAGGAGCAACATTAGCTTCAGGAGGGTTAGGAACTTCTGGAGTAAAACCAACTTATTTAATAACTAGAACCATATTAGAACAAATATTAAATTAAAATTATGAGTAAAGATTTACCACAACCACAACAATCTGAAGAAGTAGATTTAGGGCAGTTGTTTAAGATAATAGGAAACGCTTTCGATCGTTTTTTCAAATTTATAGGAGGTATTTTTAACAAGCTGTTTTTGGCTTTTGTTTGGTTTGTTTTTTTTGTAAAAAAGCACATCATAAAATTGGCAATTGCCGGAGTTTTAGGTTTAGGATATGGCTTTTTTAAACAAATAAAAGGAGAGCCTATTTTTAAATCTACATCAGTTGTAAAACAAAATTATAATACAGGAGAAAATCTCTATAGAGCAATAAGTTATTATAATGAGTTAATTGCAGAAAAAGATCTATCTACTTTAGCTAAAGTTTTAGATATAGATCCTACAAAAGTTACCGCTATTAAAGAGTTTGAGGTAGTGCCTGTTGTTACAGAAAATGAAAAGCTTAAAAGTTTTGACAACTATATTAAAACGCTAGATTCAACTATAGCTTCTACTATTACTTTTGAGAAGTATCAAGAAAATGTTAAAGATTTTCAACATGCCAATCAACGTATTATAATAAAAGCAACAGAAAAAAATGTATTTGAAGAAGTTGTTTCAACCATAGTTAGTAAAATTGAGGATACGGAATATTTTGTCACAGAACAACAAAAGGATTTGGATGAGTTGACAAATCTAGAAAATTCTTTAAAAGAATCATTATCGGCTTCAAAAGATTTACAGGATGTTTATAAGAGAGTTTTAGAAGCTCCAATTGATAATAAAACGGGATCTCAAACAAGTATTAGTATTGACAATACTGAAGATAAAAGTAAGACAAAGGAGTTTGAATTATACACAAATGATATTAATCTTCGTAGAGAATTAGTTAGTATTCAGAGGCAAAAAGAAGAAAAGCAGTTTATTATAGAAATAGTATCTACTCAAGAAAACCAAGGAACTATTGATAACTCTAAAAGCCTTTTCAATATAGCTCTAGACGTTAAAATTTATTATGCTTTTATATTAATAATGGCAACGCTCATGGTATTGCTTGTAATTAATTTTATTAAGTTTTTAGAAACTTACAA
Source organism: Flaviramulus sp. (assembly GCA_030731745.1). Taxonomy (GTDB): domain Bacteria; phylum Bacteroidota; class Bacteroidia; order Flavobacteriales; family Flavobacteriaceae; genus JANQTJ01. The sequence goes on from JANQTJ010000037.1 coordinate 30,716, forward strand.
AGAAAAAATATAACATGACAATTTTAATAACCGGTGGCGCAGGATTTATAGGTTCTCACGTAGTAAGATTATTTGTAAAAAAATATCCTAATTATAAAATCTATAATTTAGATTTGCTTACTTATGCAGGTAATTTAGAGAATTTAAAAGATATTCAGAATACTCCAAATTACACGTTTATCAAAGGAGACATTAATGATAGCGAATTTATAGATACGCTCTTTGAAGCCTACAAATTTGATACCGTGATTCACCTTGCTGCAGAATCTCATGTTGATAGATCCATTAAAGATCCAATGGCTTTTGTTAAAACAAATGTTTTTGGAACTGTAAACCTGCTTAATGCATCAAAAAAAATATGGGACAACAATTTTGAAAACAAACTGTTCTATCACATAAGTACGGATGAAGTATATGGGACTTTAGGAGATACAGGGTTATTTACAGAAACAACACCATACAGTCCAAATTCTCCTTATTCAGCATCCAAGGCAAGTTCTGATCATTTTGTTAGAGCGTATGGAGAGACTTACGGCCTTCCTTTTATAATTTCAAACTGCTCAAATAACTATGGGCAAAACCAATTTCCAGAAAAATTAATACCCTTATTTATTAATAATATAATTAATATGAAGCCACTTCCAGTTTATGGGGATGGTAATTACACAAGAGATTGGTTGTATGTAGTAGATCATGCCATTGCTATTGAGTTGTTGTTTTCCAAAGGAAAAAAAGGGGAAACCTACAATATTGGAGGTTTTAATGAGTGGAAAAATATTGATTTAGTAAAGGTTTTATGTAAACAAATGGACCTTAAATTAGGAAGAAAAAAAGGAGACTCAGAAAAATTAATAACTTATGTAAAAGATAGGCCAGGGCACGATTTACGATATGCCATTGATGCCTCTAAAATAAATAGAGAGCTAGGTTGGAAGCCTTCAGTAACCTTTGAGGAAGGGCTGTCTATAACTATAGATTGGTATTTAAGCAATAAAGAGTGGTTAAAAAATGTAACCTCAGGAGAATATCAAAATTATTATGAAAAACAGTACAAACAACACTAATTATAATATTCATTTTCAATATTTAATCCAATAAAATACATATGAAAGGAATTATACTAGCAGGAGGTTCTGGAACCCGGTTACACCCTTTAACCTTATCAGTAAGTAAGCAATTAATGCCTATTTATGATAAACCTATGATTTATTATCCTTTATCAACTTTAATGTATGCTGGTATAAGTGAAATTTTAATTATCTCAACACCTAAAGATTTGCCTTTATTTAAAGATCTATTAGGAGATGGCAAGAAATATGGTTGTAAATTTGAATATGCAGTACAAGAACATCCAAACGGATTAGCCGAGGCATTCCTAATTGGAGAAAATTTTATTGGCGATGATAAAGTTGCATTAATATTAGGTGATAATATTTTTTATGGCACGGGTTTAGCAGCACTTTTGCAAGCTAATAACAATCCAGAAGGCGGTATTATTTACGCTTACAGAGTGCATGATCCAGAGCGTTATGGTGTTGTTGAGTTTAACGGTGAAGGAAAGGCAATTTCAATAGAAGAGAAACCTGAGAATCCAAAATCAAATTATGCTGTGCCAGGCATTTATTTTTACGATAATTCTGTTGTGCAAATCGCTAAAAATATCCAACCAAGTCATAGAGGAGAATTGGAAATTACAGATGTTAATAGAGTGTATTTAGAAAAAGAAAAACTACATGTAAGTATTCTTGATAGAGGCACAGCTTGGTTAGATACTGGCACATTTCAATCTTTAATGCAAGCTTCACAATTTGTTGAGGTTATAGAAGAACGACAAGGTTTAAAAATAGGCGCTATAGAGGGAGCTGCTTTTGAAATGGGATTTATTAATAAAGAACAATTTAAAGCCTTGGCAGAACCCTTACTTAAAAGTGGATATGGAAAAAATTTGTTAGGTCTTTTGAATAAAAATTAATGAAAGCAATAGAGACAAAATTAAAAGATTGTTTTGTAATAGAACCAAAAGTTTTTAATGACGAAAGAGGCTATTTTTTTGAAAGTTTTAATCAAAAAGCTTTTAACGAATTAATAGGCAGTAAAATAAACTTTATTCAAGATAATGAGTCTTTCTCGACAAGAGGTGTATTAAGAGGCATACATTTTCAAACAGGAGACTATGCGCAAGCAAAATTAGTTAGAGTTATTAAAGGCAGCGTTTTAGATGTTGCAGTAGATTTAAGAAAAGATTCCAAAACATATGGCGAGTATCTTTCAATTGAATTGAATGAAGACAATAAAAGGCAACTTTTTGTTCCACGAGGGTTTGGTCATGGATTTATTGTTTTGAGTGAAACTGCTATTTTTTCTTATAAATGTGATAATTTTTATAACAAGGAAGCAGAAGGCGGTATTATTTATAATGATTTGGATTTAAACATCGATTGGAAATTATCTCCAAATCAATTTTTAATATCACCAAAAGATACCATATTACCAAAATTTAAAGACATCAGAGGATGAGAACAATTTTAATTACTGGTGGAAAAGGGCAACTAGCTTCTTGCATAAAAGATGTTGCAAAAAACTTGGTTGGCTTCAATTTTATTTATGTTGATTACGATGAGCTAGATATTACTAATGAGTTAGAAGTAATAAATTTTTTTAATAAAACAAAAATTGATTACTGTGTGAACTGTGCTGCTTATACGGCTGTTGATAAAGCAGAATATGATCAAACGTTAGCGAAGTCAGTTAATGAAATTGGCGCAAAAAATTTAGCCGAAGCTTGTAAAAAGAGTAACGCTATTCTAATTCAAATATCTACAGACTTTGTTTTTGATGGTACAAAGTCATCTCCTTATTTAGAATCAGATAAAACCAATCCTATAAGTGTATATGGTTTAACAAAATTACATGGAGAACATGCAGTTACCTCAACCTTACAAACGTATTTTGTATTAAGAACTTCTTGGTTATACTCAGAGCATGGCAATAATTTTTTAAAGACGATGCTGAGATTAGCCAAAGAAAGAGATGAACTTAACATTATTTTTGATCAAGTAGGCACACCTACTTATGCAGGAGATTTAGCAAAAGTTATTTTTATATTAATTACGACTAATAATGCATCCTTTGGGACTTACCATTACAGTAATGAAGGCGTTGCCGGATGGTATGATTTCTCTAAGGCTATTTTTGATATATCTGGATTAAAAGTAAAAATAAATCCTATTAAAACAGAAGCGTATAAAACAGATGCAGAAAGGCCAAAGTATAGTGTTTTAGATAAATCAAAAATTAAAAATACTCTAGAACTTGAAATTCCTTATTGGAGAGAAAGTTTAAAAAATGCTCTTTCAAACCTAGAAGAATTAAACAGTTAGTTACAGATTATTTAATAAATATAATTAAAATTTAAATGGATAAAATTGCAATTATTGGGTTAGGATATGTGGGTTTGCCTTTAGCAGTAGAGTTTGGTAAAAACAATTTTAATGTTATAGGTTTTGATATTAACGAAAAACGAATTAAAGAGTTAAATAAAGGACAAGATCACACATTAGAAGTTTCTGAGAAAGAACTTCAAAATATAGATAAAGTTAAGTTTTCTTCAAACCCAGATGTTTTAGAGCATGCAAATATTTATATTGTTACGGTACCTACCCCAATTGATAAATATATGCAACCAGATTTAAGTCCCATTATCTCTGCAAGTAAATTAATTTCAAAATATATCAAAAAAGGAGACCTTATTATATATGAATCAACTGTTTTTCCCGGATGTACAGAAGATGTCTGTGTTCCCTTACTAGAATCAATAAGTGGTTTAAAATTTAATAAAGATTTTTACTGTGGTTACTCACCAGAACGTATAAATCCTGGAGATAAAGAACGTAGAGTGCATAATATTGTGAAAGTAACCTCAGGAAGCACACCAGAAATTGCAGAAAAAGTAGATAATTTATATAAATCTATAGTTGTTGCTGGCACACACAAAGCATCCTCTATAAAAGTTGCAGAAGCCGCTAAGGTTATAGAAAATACTCAACGCGATTTAAACATCGCTTTTGTTAACGAACTCTCATTAATTTTTGATAAAATGGAAATTAATACCTTGGAGGTTTTAGAAGCCGCAGGAACAAAATGGAACTTTTTACCATTTAGACCAGGGCTTGTAGGAGGCCACTGTATAGGGGTAGATCCTTATTACTTAACCTATAAAGCACAAAGTTTAGGATATAACCCAGAAGTTATTTTAGCAGGTAGACGTATTAATGATAGTATGGGAAGCCAGGTGGTTAAAAAGTATATAAAAAGATTACTTTCTTTAAAAAAAGCGGGTAATAACTTTAAAACCTTGATACTAGGGTTTACATTTAAAGAGAACTGCCCAGATATAAGAAACACGAGAGTTATTGATATTTATAATGAATTAAAGGACTACGGTATAGAGGCCGATATTTATGACCCAATTGCCGATGTTAATGAAATAGAAGAAGAGTATCGCATAAAAGTAAAGGCTGAAGACATTAACAATTATAATGGTATAATAATAGCCGTAGGGCACGAAGAGTTTTTAAATTATGATTGGAAGTCTATTGTGAAGGGAAAAATAGTTTTTGATGTAAAAAACATATTAGAAAAAGGCTTAGCAACAGATAGCTTGTAAATTTAAAGCAAAGAGAATGAAGATAAAAAAACGCTTAGTTATTTTTATTTTAGGTTTTTTGATATCATGTAATAGTAAAAACAAATCTGAAGAAAAACAGGTTGAAGATAAATTGTTGCAATCACTGGTTAGAAAGGGTGTTGATAATAAAGATTTAAAAAACACTTTTTTAGTAATTCTTAATGTTTTGGCCAATAAAAACGACAACTTTCAATTGTTTTATACCGAAGATTATATGTTGTCATTTAATGAAGATCAATCAATTATAAAACTGATTTCAGGCGCTAATGACTATCAAAATATAGTTTTTACATTACCAAGCAATGTATTACCAGATAGACTTAGAATAGATGTGGGTAGTAACAGAAACCAAAAAGTAATTAAAATAAAATCGTTACTATTTCGATATAACGATAAAGAGGTTTTTATTCCTTCAGAACTCATATCAAAATTATTGGTTCCAAATGAGTTTGTTAATTATCGTTTAGGTGAGGACACTTATAATCTATTAACCTTAAATGTGGAGGATAAAACCATATACGATCCAGCCTTTACATGTTCACCTGAATTGGTTAGATTATTACTAGCAATAAAATAATAAAATTATGAACTCAAGAATTATTGAAAATAAAAAGGTTTTAGTTACTGGAGGTGCTGGCTTTATAGGTTCTAATCTAATAGACGTATTAATAAAACAGAATAATAACGTCGTTTGTCTAGATAATTTGGCTACTGGACATCTCAAAAACATACAGCGTCATTTAAGCCATCCTAACTTCAAATTTATTGAAGGCGATATTAGAGACATGGAAACCTGTTTAAAAGCTTGTAGTGGTGCAGATATAGTGCTCCATCAAGCTGCTTTAGGATCCGTACCAAGATCTATTAACAACCCAATGCTCACCAACGATGTTAATATTTCTGGATTTTTAAATATGCTTTGGGCCGTTAAAGAAAATAAAGTAAAGAGGTTTGTTTACGCTGCAAGTTCTTCAACTTACGGTGATCATCCTGGTTTACCAAAAAAAGAAGAATCCATTGGTAATCCCCTCTCACCTTATGCTGTAACTAAATATGTAAATGAGTTATATGCTCAGGTTTTTGCAACCACTTATGGTGTTGAAACCATAGGCTTAAGATATTTTAATGTATTTGGGCCAAAACAAGATCCTAATGGCGCCTATGCTGCCGTGATACCTAAGTTTATAAATTTATTTTTAAAAGGCGAATCGCCAACTATAAATGGTGATGGTTCTCATTCTAGAGATTTTACTTTTATTGATAATGTGGTTCAAATAAATCAATTGGCAGCCCTCACAAACAACGATAAAGCAATTAATAGTGTTTTTAATGTGGCCTGTGGAGATAATACAACCTTGAATCAATTAATACTAGCCATTAAATCAGGGTTAAATAAATTTGAATATAACACGGATATAGAAGTAAACTATGGGCCTGAGCGTGCTGGAGATGTAAAACACTCTTTAGCTTCAATTGATAAAGCATTGACCCTACTAGGATATAAACCAACCGTTAAGTTTAAAGAAGGTATTGAATTAACTTTAAATTATTTTTTAAATAATGAGGGATGAACCAGGTAAGTCTTTTTTGGATAAATTAAAAACTAAATTCTTCTTAATTTTAATAGCTTTAGTTTTTGCGTTTCCTATACTTCCCAATGCCATTCAATCTATATCTATTATAGCGCTCTTATGTTTATCCGTTACAATTTTTTTAAAAAATAAAAAATTTAATCTAGATAGAAAACAAGTTGTTTTTTATACCCTAATAACATCATGGGCGTTTTTTTTGTGTCTAACAATTTTTTACTCTAAGGACACCATTTATGGTATAGCCACAGCGCAGCGTTACATAAATATAATAGCGATACCTTTAGTTTTGATTTTTTTTGTACCTAAAAATTTCATTAAAAAGGCTCATATTTTTTATTTGTCTTTTATTATATCCAATTTACTATTCGTTTTTATAATTTACTATAAAGCTATTATCGTCATAGAAACAACCTGTTTTCCAGAAATTTATTATGACAATTTTTTTAGTAAACTAAATTTTATTTTAAAAAAACCAAATCATATTATTTTCTCTTGTTTTGAAAACGAATCGAAGCATTCTTTTTTTATTCATAGAGTTTATAATTCAATGAATTTTTTGTTTTCAATACTTTTATTGATTGAGCTTATTTTTATGAATAAGTTTAAAAAAAATATAGGTTTTTATCTTTTATCAATAATAAGTTTTATTGTTTTTGGGTATTTAATATTCTACCAATTTTCTGTTGTAAATGTAGTTTTAGCGCTTGTACTAATCCCAACATTTATTATCACAATAACACCAATAAATAAAGTCAAGAAATCAATATTTGTGTCAGTTATCTTTGTAGTTGTTTGTTTTGTAGTAATTAATTTAAACAAGACATCAAATAATGTTGCATCAAAATATTTAATTCCGGCCGTTAATATGGTTAAGAAAGTTTTTACTGGGAATAACTATGGTAGTATTGATGAGCGTTATGAAATTAATATTGCAAGTAAAAGTTTAATAGAAGACGCATTTTTATTTGGATATGGTATAGGAGATGTTCAATCTAAACTAAACGAATATTATTTTCTTAATAAAAATAATTCAGAAGCCTATGCAATAGCTTATAAGAATGAATTAAACACCCATAATAATTATGCTTTTTTGATGCTTTCAGGAGGTATAGTTGTAATTATTTTGTTTTTAATAAACGTTATATTTTCTTTTTCTAAGGGAATAAATTCCAAAGAATGGATATATGTATATTTTCTAATTATTATCTTGGCTAACCTAGCCTCGGAGAATATTTTATCTAGAATTCATGGCAATCTATTTTATGCTATTTTTAATGGCTTTTTTATAGCAAAAATGTTAAATACAAAAAACTACGAGTGAGTTTTAAAACAAAATATAAGCTAGAATTCAATTTTATTATTTACTTAATAGGAAAGGTCATTAGTGCAGGTGTGATGATAGGTTCTATACCATTGTTTATTAAATACTTTGGGATTCAAGAATATGGAGACTTTGTTTTATACTATACTACCTTTTTAATGCTTTTTGCTGGTTCCTCGGGTTGGATTGTGCAAGGAATACTCAGGTTTTACACTTTAGAAAAAAATAAAGAAAAAATTAGAAGTGAGATAAACCAAATGGTTTTAAACTCTTTTGTGATTTCTGCACTTATCTTGATAGGGGTTTTTAGCTATTATGATGCAGATATTACGCTACTAATAATTGCAGTTTGCAGTCTTTTTTTTAGTTTATTTTATACAAGTAAAATAACAATCGAACAGGCGCTGTTAAAATCAAAAAACTATATCATTACAGATATTATTAGGGTTTCGATTTTTTTAATAGTTCCATTAAGCTTAAAATATTTTATCCCATCTATTAGCGCAATACATACCTTGTTTTTAGGCGTATTGTTTAGTTACGTTTTAGGCAGTTTATGGCTATCTAAATTCAGAATTATTATTCCTACTATAAGGTTTAGAGGAAAAACGAGATGGCGTAAAATTTTTTTAAAATATGGATTGCCTTTAAGTTTATGGATGGTTTTTTCGCCAACTACCAATGGCGTTGATAGATATGTAATAGAATACAGTTTAGGCACCATTATGTTAGCAAAGTATACGGCGGTATTTGATATTATTTTTAAAGTTTTTTCTAGTATCGCTATTCCCTTTAACAATATTGTTCAACCCATGCTAATTCAAAATTACAACGAAAAAAATTATTCAGAATATAAAAAAACAGTAAATAAATCGTTGCTGTACCTTACGATAATCTTTCTGGTTTTTATCTCGGGCGCCATTTTATTACAAGATTTTATTATATGTAAATACCTAGGTTTTTGTGAGCAATCTGCAATGCTTTCAAAATTAATAATTCCATTCGCATTTAGTAGTTATATTTGGCAAATAGCCATTTTGATTCAGAAAAATTTAGAAGTCTCGAATAAGACCATTGAAATGACTATTTACATGATAGTTGTTGTTATTGCTATAGTTATATTGGGAATTATTTTTGTTCCCTTGTACGGTTTAATAGCGTCTGCATATATTTCGGTATTCGCAGCTTGTGTTTATCTATTATTGATAATTTATGGAACAAAAAAACATTTTAAATTATGATTTTATATTTTATTTTTATTGCCCTTACAACAGTAATAGCATATATAAATAATAGTGTTTCAAAAAAGCTTTTTTATCCAGCAACTTACGTGTCCTTCCTCTGGGTTTTGTTTGTTACTATTCATTTACTGTATTTACTTTTTTCTGATAGAAAGCCATTTCCATTATCCTTTATTGTACTTTCTTATTTTTTTTTAGCACTACTGCTATTTTCTTTAGGAGGTTTAATAGCTAAAGGACTTCATAAAAACAATTTAAAAGCAGACGTTAAAACAGTTTTCTCTACTACTTTTTTAAATGTTATTTTAATAGTAAATATTTTCTCTTTGATTTTTTACTTCATTAAAATTAAAGAATTGACTGGCTATTATTTCAATCTTCTTTTATTTAGATACTACACTTCCGTGGAAGGGATCGATATTGGCTTCATTAAATATAGTTTAACATTTTCCATCTTTTCTTTGTTACTGGTTCTAATCGATTTTTATAATAAAGAACGAAAAACCTATTTCACCAGTTTTAGATTGTTTTTAATTTTTTTGTTGAGTTTCACCATATCTTTTTTATCTGCATCAAAGGGAGCGTTTCTGTTTTTATTAATAAGTACCTTAGGTGTTTACTCGGTTTACAGAAGAATTAATATCAAGTTAGTATTAAAAACCGTTGGTATTACACTAGCAGTTTTTTTAATAATGGGGAACTTATTAAAAAAATCTATCCCTAATGAGCATACTAGCAAAATTGAGTATACAGTGTTCGATAAGGTAGAATATTTATTGTATTCTTATGCAACTTTACCATTAAGTGCTTTTGATAAGTTTTTAAATGAGCCCTATAAAATTACCTATGGTGATATAGCTTTTAGGTTTCCAAAGGCAGTATTTTATAAAATAGGTTTAACAGATACACCTCCAAAGGATTTAGTTGAAAAATATGTGAAAGTACCAGATTTAGTTAATGTTTACACCGCCTATTACAAGTTAATTAAAGATTTTGGTATTATTTATTCTTTAACAGCGATGTTTCTTTTTGGATATTTACACACGTATTTTTTTATTCATTCAAAAAAATCATTTGGAAGCCTCATAGGATTCTCTATGTTGTTGTTTCCTTTAACTATGACTTTTTTTGAAGAAAATTATACATCGCTATTATCTACTTGGATACAGGTAATACTATTTGTTTATGCAACGAAATTTTTTATGAAATATAAATATGATTAATGAGACCCTAGGCATTGTAATAGTTAATTATAACTCTGCAGAGTTGTTAGAACAATGTGTAAGCGCTATTTTTAACAGTAATATCCAAAATTTATTATTAAAAGTAGTAATTGTTGATAATAATTCTAATGATGGTTCTTTTGAGTTAGATATGCCATACAATCAACAATTAATACTTATAAAAAACACAGATAATAAAGGTTTTGGTTACGCTTGTAACCAAGGTGTTGAAGTGTTAAAAAGCATGAAGTATCTTTTATTTTTAAATCCTGATACTCAAGTTGGATTGAATACTTTTACAGAAAGCATTACTTTCTTGAAGAGTAGTAGCGATGTTTCTATTTTAGGAACCATGCACAAGAATGAAATAGGAGAAATACAAACTAGTTGTTCATACACGCCTAAACCTATCCCTATGATTTGGGACATATTAGGCTTATCAAAAGTATTACCAAACGTTTTTAGACCAGCGACACTAATGATAAATTTTAATCATAAAGAATCTCGTTTTGTAGATCAGGTAATGGGCGCTTATATGTTAATGGAGAAAGATGTTTTTGATAAATTAAATGGTTTTGATAACCGGTTTTTTGTTTATTACGAAGATGCAGACTTCGCCCTTCGGGCAAAAAAAATAGGTTTTTTAAGTTACTATAACTCAACTATTGAAATTATGCATAGCGGTAGAGGCACAACAAAAAAAATTTTCCATATCACCTTATTTTACAATTTAAGAAGCAGGATACAGTTTGCATATAAACATTATGGTAAGTTCTGTGGTGCTTTAATATTATTTTTAACATTAACTCTAGAGCCAATAACAAGGGGTCTGTATAACTTAATTAAGAATCCTTCTGAGAACAAAAACACCTTTAAAGCTTTTAAATTATTATACAGGGATACTTTTAAATAATGAGAATACTTTTTTATCCAAAATATAACGAAAAAGGCGCTAGCAGTAGATATAGAGTCTATCAATATCTTGATTATTTTAAAGACTATAAGGTTGAAGTATATCCTTTTTTCGATGACAGATATATACCATCTCAGTCGTTCAAAAGTATTAAAGGTGTTTTTTATGTTGTATTTTGTTATTTCAGGAGAAGTTTAAATATGCTTCGAATTAAAAGAAGCGATTTGGTATTTCTTGAAAAAGAATTTATCCCTTATTTGCCTTTTAACACGTTTTTTTTTAAACTAGTTAAGATAAATTATATTGTTGATTATGATGATGCCATTTTTCATAATTATGATTTACATCCAAACAAGATTATTCGATTTCTATTAAAAGATAAAGTTTCAAAAGTTATAAAATTTTCTAAAACTGTAATTACGGGTAGTCCTTATTTAACATCCTATGCAAAAAAATATAATGTAAATGTAATTGAAATTCCTACTGCTATTAATTTACAAACTTATCAATCAGTGTTCCAAAAAGAAACAAATAACAATTTTGTAATTGGTTGGATAGGATCAAAAACCACGTCGGTTAATTTAATTAGTTTAATTCCTTCTTTCAAAGCTTTTAAGGAACTGCATAGTAATTTTGAAATAAGATGCATAGGTTTTGATAGGGATTTAGAGCATCATTTTAATGATTTACCCTTTCATGTACAAGATTGGAGCTCTGAGACAGAAGTGGAAGATATTAAAAATTTTACCGTTGGTATAATGCCGCTAGAGAATAATCCATTCAATAAAGGTAAATGTGCCTTCAAACTTATTCAATATATGGCTTGTGGAATTCCAACTATCTCTTCACCTTTAGAGGCGAATATTAAGGTTAATAGAGATAATAATAACTTATTTGCAAACACAGAAGAGGAATGGACAAATGCATTTATTAAAGTATTTGAAAACACAATAGATTTAAAGAAAACAGGAGAAGCAAATAAAGTAATAGTTGAGCATTATTATACAATACAGGCTAATAAAGACACCTATTTAGAAATTTTTTCCAGTATTATTGCAAATAAAATAAGATTTAAGTAAATAGTATGTGCGGTATATTAGGTACAATTAACATAGATAGATTAAGGAAAGAGAGTTATAAGAATCTTATGATTCATCGTGGTCCAGACGCACAATTGCATTTAGAAATTGATAACATCAATTTTTATCATTATAGGTTAGCTATACAAGATCTTTCAGATCAAGCCAATCAGCCCATGAATTATAATGAGTATACAATTATATTTAATGGCGAAATTTACAATCATCACGAATTAAGAAAAAAATTTAATCTCAAGTGCCATACCAGTTCAGATACAGAAACCATACTTCAGCTATATCACCTTTTAGGTGAAGAGATGTTAAATGAATTTGACGGAATGTTCGCAGTAGCGATTTATAACAAAAAAAAAGAAAAATTATTTTTGGCCAGAGACAGAGCCGGAGAAAAACCTTTATATTTTTTTAAAAAAGATAAAAAGTTTGCATTTGCCTCAGAATTAATCGCGTTAAACACCATTTTATCATTAGAAATCAATCATTCTGTAATTAATGATTATTTTTTTATTGGCAGCCAATTTCAAGCCAATACGGTTTATAAAAACGTTTTTGAGTTAAAAAATGGTACTTTTTTAACCATTGATTTAAAGTCTTTCGAGATTAGAGAAAACACTTGGTGGCATGTTATTGACGGCTTTAAAAAAAAGGCAGATCTTAGTTTTGAATCTGCAAAAGTAGAATTCTCTAAACTTTTTGATATTTCTATAAAAAGAAGGTTAGAATCCTCGGATTTAGAAGTAGGTACTTTTTTAAGTGGTGGTATTGATAGTGGACTTGTTACAGCATTTGCATCCAAGTATAACAAAAATATAAAAACATTTACGGTGGCTTTTGAAGGCGCTTATAATGAAGCACCTTTGGCAGAAAAAGTAGCTAAAAAATTTAATACAACACTCACTAAAATTGACATAAATTTTTCGAATTTAAAAAACGACTTAGAAAAGATTATCATCAATTATGGAGAACCCTTCATGGATAGTTCTGCCATACCAAGTTATTACGTGTCGCAAGAGGCTAAAAAGCATGTTACGGTTATTTTAAATGGCGATGGTGCCGATGAGTTATTTGGCGGTTATAGAAGGTATGTGCCTTTTATGAAGTATGATTTTTTTCAGAATCCTAAATTTATTCAAGTTTTTTGCCGCATTATTTTAAAATTATTACCAAACGCCAACAATAAAAAGTCTTCTTATAATTATTTTCACAGATTGTTAAGTTTATCTTCACAAAATGGTATAAATACTTATTTATCTGCAACTGTAGATGTTTTTACGAACTTCGAAAAATATTTCCATAAGCAACCAGAACTTAGAGAAATAACATTTCTTTTTAATAGAATTAACAACGAGCTTGACTCTGGGGTAGATAAAATAATGTGCATGGATTTCTTAACACTTTTATTTGGAGATCTATTAGTTAAAATGGATATTGCCACAATGGCAAATTCTTTAGAGGGTAGAAGTCCTTTCTTATCTAAAGAACTTTTAGATTTTGGAATTTCATTAGATACCAAATATAAAATAAATGGAAAAATAACGAAGCATTTGTTGCGAAGTGTAGCTAAAGATATTTTGCCAATCGAAATTTTCTCTCAACCAAAAAGAGGTTTTGAAATACCTTTAAAAAACTGGATAAATAACGATTTTAAAGATATTACTAATGACTACATCTATAGTAACAATGCTTTTTATAAAGATTTTGTAGACGAAACATTCATAAAAAATTTATTGAGTAATAAGGTCAATGTATCTCAAGAAAAAAGAGCAAAAATGTTATATAATATTCTGTGTTTGGAAATTTGGTATAAAAATCACAAACAGAATTCTTTAATTACATCTAATTTGAATTAAATGAATGAGAGTATAATTATAGCATTAATTTTTCTAAACATTTATTTGGTTTTAAAAAAAATCAAACAACAAGATAAAGTATCACATAAGTATTTCTTAGCTGCTATTTTTTTGCTTCATTATATAGCTTTTATAGCGTACTATAAATTTAGTGTTGTTCAACAAAAAGATTCTTTTCTTTTTTATCAAAATGCCCTAGAAGCTAACTCAATATTAGATTTTAAAATTTATGGGAGCCAATTAATGTCCATAATTTGCTACCCATTTAGCAAAGTAGGTGTCAATTATTTTGTGTTATCCTTAACATTTGCAACAATTGGCTTTATAGGCTTTTTAAAATACTTCCAATTTTTAATTTCAAGATTAGATAAGAATTTTTATGGCAACTTTATCGCTTTATTCTTACTAATACCATCATTACATTTTTGGACTGCCGGATTAACAAAAGAGACGATTATTTTTTACTTAATGAGTATTATATTTGTTAGCACATTTAAAAATCATCGACCTACACTTTTAGTAGTTGTTTCTTTATTCATTGTATTTTTGATTAGGCCGTATTTGTTATTTATTTTAATTATTGCTTTTTCCATAGACTATTTTTTAAATTTTAAGGGCAGTTTAAAAGAAAAACGGATTACAATGTTTGTTGTGTCTTTTATTGCCATTTTGCTAACACCAATTTTATTAAACTTTTTAAAATTAACTGAATTTAATCTAGAGAGAATCAAATATAATTTCGCATCACTAGTAAAATATAGTCAAAATTTTGGAGGATCTTCTATAGATTTAAAAAATTCAACTTATTTAGAAAGACTGTTCTTGGTATTTTTCCGGCCATTATTTTATGATGCAAAAACCTTATTTCAATACTTTATTTCTTTTGAAAATCTCATAGCCTTTTTTCTTCTAATAAATTTCTTAAAAGATATCTTTATAAGAAAAGTAAAACTTAATGCAATGAAAAATGAACTATTTTTGCTTGTAACAGTAATTTTATTAATACTGTTTTATGGTATTTATATGTATAACCTAGGTCTTGCTTCAAGGATGAGGGTGATGTTTATTCCATATATGTTTATATTTTTGTTTGTAGTGTATTTTAAAAATCATAAAAATAGAAGTGAATAAAAAAAAACTTATAAGAGTTACTACTGTACCTCTATCATTTGATAAACTTTTAGGAGGTCAAATGAATTTTATGAATTCTCATTATGATGTTACAGCCGTATCTTCAGAAGAAGATTATTTAAAAGAGATAGGCATTAAGGAACAAGTAAAAACGCTTACATTAAGATTAACAAGAAAGATAACACCTTTACGTGATGTTATAGCTGTTTTTCGTCTATATCTTTTTTTAAAGAAAGAAAAACCATTTATTATTCATTCACATACACCTAAAGCTGGTATAGTGGCTATGTTGGCAGGGAAATTAGCAAATACGCCTAATAGACTTCATACCGTTGCAGGTTTACCATTATTGGAAGCAAGAGGTTTAAAACGAATACTTTTAAATAAAGTAGAAAAGCTGACATATGCTTGTGCTACAAATGTTTATCCCAATTCTAATCAACTTTTACGAATTATATTAGAGAATAATTTTCTGCCAAATGGAAAAGCAAAAGTAATAGGAAATGGTAGTTCTAATGGAATAGATACAACATTTTTTGATACAGCCCAAATAGCTGATCAAAAATTACTAGAACTAAAAAAAGAACTAAAAATATCAGATACTGATTTTGTGTTTATTTTCGTTGGCAGATTGGTGTCAGATAAGGGTATTAACGAATTAGTATCTAGTTTTTTAAAGCTTTACAGAAACAAATTACAATTTAAGCTACTTTTAGTGGGACCGTATGAAGATGAATTAGATCCATTACTTCCGAATACTAAAACTGAAATTAAACGTAATATAAATATAATTACTACAGGGTATATCAATGATGTTAGACCTTTTTTTGCCATTTCTGAAGCTTTAGTTTTTCCAAGTTATAGAGAAGGTTTTCCAAACGTAGTGATGCAGGCTGGAGCAATGGGGCTTCCCTCAATAGTTACCAATATTAATGGTTGTAATGAAATAATTATTCAAAATAAAAATGGTTTGATAATTGAAACTAAAAATGAAGAACAACTATATCTAGCTATGGAGAATTTAGCTTCAAATGTTAAACTTTTCAATAGCTTGAAATCTAACGCAAGAAGGTTAATTTTAGAGAGATTTGAGCAAAATTTTTTGTGGAATAAATTACTAGAAGAATACAAAAACCTTGAATAAAATAATGTATAGATTCTTTTTTAAGTATATAATTGATTTTGTAATTGCATTAATCGCATTGTTTTTTTTATTACCAATACTACTGTTAATTATTTTAATATTGAGTATTCAAAACAATGGCAATCCATTTTTCATTCAAAAAAGACCAGGTAAGGGAGGTGAAATATTTAAAGTCATCAAATTCAAAACCATGAATGATAGAAGAGACTTGAAAGGAGAATTACTTCCAGATTCTGAACGTTTAACGAAAATTGGAATTTTTATTAGAAAAACGTCACTAGATGAGATTCCTCAATTATTAAACGTATTAATGGGTAATATGAGTTTAATAGGACCCAGACCATTGTTACCAGAATATTTAGATTTTTATAATAAATCTCAAAAAAAAAGACATGATGTAAAACCTGGGATCACAGGTTGGGCACAAGTTAATGGAAGAAATGCAATAAGTTGGAAGAAAAAATTTGAATATGATGTTTGGTATGTAGAAAATATTAGTTTTATGCTTGACTTAAAAATTATATATAAAACGATAATAAAAGTTTTAAAATCAGAAGACATAAACACTGAAAATCAAGCTACTACAATAAAATTCACAGGTAATGAGTAAGATTTGTCTATTTGGAGCAAGCGGTCACGGAAAAGTGGTAAAAGACTTGGCTTTAAGTTTGAATACTGAGATAAAGATATTTGTTGATGATAATCCAAAAAGAGATCTATTACAAGATATTCCAGTAATCAAATATCAAGAAATTGAACACTATAAAAAGTATAAATTTATTATCAGTATTGGAGATAATACTATACGAAAAAGGATAAGTGAAAAATTAGAAAGCACTTTCGCAATGCTAATTCACAAAACCGCAATAATCTCATCTTCCGCAAAAATTTTAGAGGGTACAGTTGTTATGCCTGGAGCTATTATTAATGCTGAAACATCCATTGGTAAACACGTTATAATTAATACTGCAGTTATAATTGAACACGATTGTATAATAGATGATTTTGTTCATATTTCTCCCAACGCAACTATTACAGGAAATGTTTCTATTGGAGAAGGATCGCATATTGGCGCCGGTGCTATTATCATACCAAATATTTCAATAGGTAAATGGGTAACAATTGGAGCCGGTACCGTAGTTATTGAAAACGTACCTGACTTTGCTATTGTAGTAGGAAACCCAGGGAAAATAAAAAAATACAATAAATATTAACTATGAACTCAAAAATTTGGCTATCGTCTCCTCATATGGGAGGAAATGAATTAAAATATATTCAAGAAGCTTTTGATACTAATTGGATTGCACCTTTAGGGCCAAATGTTTCAGGGTTTGAAAACGATTTAAATTTTTTTTTAAATACAAACAAAGAAGTTGGAGCCTTAATTTCTGGCACATCAGCATTACATTTAGCTTTAATATTATCAGGAGTTGAATATGGCGATGAGGTTATTTGCCAAAGCATGACGTTTTCTGCTTCTGCAAACCCAATTCTTTATTTAGGTGCTAAACCCGTATTTATAGATAGCGAAAAAGATACCTGGAATATGTGCCCAAATTATCTAGAAGAAGCTATTCAAGAAAGAATTTCAAAAGGCACAAAGCCTAAAGCTATTATATTGGTTCACCTTTATGGGATGCCAGCTAAATTGGATGAGATAGTTGCCATTGCAAAAAAATATGAAATAGTATTAATTGAAGATGCTGCTGAGGCCTTAGGCTCTACTTACAAAGGACAAAAGTGTGGTACGTTTGGTAATTTTGCTGCTTTATCATTTAATGGAAATAAAATCATAACAACCTCTGGAGGGGGTGCAATAGTTTGTGATAATTTAGAAACTAAAAACAAAGCTATTTTCTTGGCAACACAAGCAAGAGATGATGCGCCACATTATCAACATTCAGAAATAGGGTATAATTATAGAATGAGCAATATTGTAGCTGGAATTGGAAGAGGACAAATGGAGGTTTTAGATAAACATATTGAACTCCGAAGAGAAATGAATAAGTTTTACATAGATCTTTTTAAAAATGTAAATGGTGTAACAGTTTTTCAAGAACCAGATTTAGATTATTTTTCTAATCATTGGCTAAGTTGCATAGTTATTGAAAGTGAAATAACTGGTTTTAATCGAGAAGATTTAAGATTAGAATTATTAAGCTATAATATTGAATCAAGACCTTTATGGAAACCTATGCATTTGCAACCAATATTTAGTAACTATCCTTTTTTTGGAAGCAATGTGTCGGAAAATCTTTTTGAAAAAGGATTATGTTTACCATCTGGATCTAATCTAACAAAGAATGATAAAGAGTTTATTACAAAAACAGTGTCTAATTATTTAAATCCTTAAATTTGTATCAATTAAGATTATATGATAAAGGATAGCCTTACGAAAATTAAAGAAATAATCAAGTTATTTTTACGGTATACGCCATTCAATTTTAGTTTTGAAAATATAGGATATATCCCTAGGTGGTTAGTTTTTTGGTTTGATTTACAAATAACAGCAATTGTCCTTGTTTTTGTTGGAATAATTACAAATGACTTTTCTCTTCTATTCTTAAACAAACAGTTTATCCCTTTGATTTTTATTGCTTTATCTAGCACTTCTGTCTGTTTTATTATTTTCAAAACATATGTAGGGTTAATAAGACACTCTAGTTACATTGATGCTGTAAAATTATTTTTTGCGTCTTTTTGTTCAGCCCTTTTTTTATTAATAATAAATTTTATATTCTTTAAAGTAAAAGGATATTTTTTGTTTGAACATTTATTTCTAATCTTATTTTCTTTAGGCCTTTTTGTGAGTTTATTTTTATTTAGAGGATTAGTAAAAGTTGTTTATACACAATACTTATCAAAAAACCCATCTAGTAATGAAAAAGTATTTGTTCTCGGAACTTCTCAAAATTCAATTTCAATTGCTGTAGCAATTGAAAATGAGTTTCCAAAAAGATTTAAAGTTGTTGGTTTTTTGGATAAGGATGAAAAAATAGCAAATAAAAGAATCTTTGGAATGCCCATATTAGTTCTAAAAAGAAAAGCGCATGTGTTAATAAGAGCAAACAATGCAACTGGGCTTATAGTTTTAGAAAATGATTTAAAAAGTGAAGAGAATATTCAACATATTGAGGATTGTTTAGAACATAATCTAAAAATTTATAGAGCACCATCCATATCAGAATTAGATTTGAATGAAGGTATTAATAAAAGTATTCAAAACATTCAAATTGAAGATTTACTCGAGCGCAAACCAATCGAAATAAGTAACAATAAGATTTTAGGTTTAATTGAAGGTAAAACCATTTTTGTTACAGGAGGAGCTGGCTCAATAGGTTCTGAAATAGTAAATCAATTAGGTAAGTACAGTCCTAAAAGTCTCATAGTAATTGATCAAGCAGAGACCCCCCTACATAGTTTAACTCTTAAAGTTGAAAATAAATTTCCCGAATTGAATTTTATTCCAATAATATGTGACATTAGAAACAAGGAAAGGTTGGATTATTTATTTAAAACCCTTAAACCCGATATAATTTATCATTGTGCAGCTTATAAACACGTACCTATGATGGAGAAAAACCCCTCAGAATCGGTATCGGTTAATATTTTAGGAACAAAAATTTTAGCAGACTTAGCTGCCAAATTCGATGTAGAGCGTTTTATAATGATTTCAACCGATAAAGCAGTTAATCCTAGTAATGTTATGGGTGCTACAAAACGAGTTGCAGAGATGTATGTCCAATCACTACACAATTTCTTGAAAGATAGGTCAAGAACAAAATTTATTACTACAAGATTTGGAAATGTTTTAGGTTCTAATGGTTCTGTTGTTCCATTGTTTAAAAAGCAAATTCAAGAAGGAGGCCCAGTTACTATAACACACCCAGACATCATTAGATACTTTATGACGATACCTGAAGCATGTCAGTTAGTTATGGAGGCTAGTACTATGGGTTCAGGAGGAGAGATTTTTATTTTTGATATGGGTAAAGCTGTAAAAATTATAGATCTAGCAAGAAAAATGATTCTTTTGGCTGGCTTTATACCAGAAAAAGAAATTAAAATTAAAGCTATTGGGTTAAGGCCAGGAGAAAAACTTTATGAAGAGTTATTGAATGATAAATCTATAACGCTTCCTACTTATCACGATAAAATAATGATTGTTAAAGTAAATAATGATCAATTTGATTATATAGAAAAAGAAGTAGATCAAATTATTAAAGTTTCTAATAATAATGAATCAATAAAAATTGTAAAAAGAATAAAAAAACTTGTACCAGAGTATAAAAGTTTAAATTCCAGTTTTGAGAAATTAGATAACTGATTTTTATTTATTTATAAGTTTATTTTCAAGATTAATTCATTTTTACATAGATGAATTTAGAATTACTTTCATATTTTTACTCGTAATAAATATTTAGATATGAAAAAAATATTAATCACTGGAGCAGCAGGTTTTTTAGGATCGCATCTTTCAGATCGTTTTATAAAAGAAGGATACAAAGTTATCGGGATGGACAACTTCATTACTGGTGATAAGAAAAATATAAGTCATTTATTAGAACATCCAAATTTTGAGTTTATTAATCATGATGTTACAGAGTATATTGATATTTATGGAGATCTTGATTACATATTACATTTTGCTTCACCTGCTAGCCCTATTGATTACTTAAAAATACCAATTCAAACATTAAAAGTAGGATCATTAGGGACTCATAATTTACTTGGCGTTGCAAAAGCTAAAAACGCTAGAATGTTAATCGCTTCTACATCAGAAGTTTATGGAGATCCTTTAGTGCATCCACAAACAGAAGATTACTATGGAAATGTAAATACCATTGGACCAAGAGGCGTTTATGATGAAGCAAAGCGTTTCCAAGAATCAATTACAATGGCTTATCACAGATTTCATGGAGTTGAAACACGTATTGTACGTATTTTTAATACATATGGACCTAGAATGCGACTTAACGATGGTAGAGTAATACCAGCATTTATGGGTCAAGCACTGCGTGGTGAAGATTTAACTGTTTTCGGTGATGGATCTCAAACACGTTCTTTTTGTTATGTAGATGATCAAGTGGAAGGCATTTATAGATTGCTACTTAGTGATTATGCTGAGCCTGTAAATATTGGAAACCCACACGAAATAACAATTAAGGATTTTGCTGAAGAAATTATTAAACTTACAGGCACTACTCAAAAAATAATTTATAAAGATTTACCTATCAATGACCCCATGCAGAGGCAACCAGATATATCTTTAGCTAAAAAGTTACTAGGATGGGAGCCCAAAGTTGATAGAGCAGAAGGCATGAAAATAACGTACGACTATTTTAAAAACCTTACCGAAGACGAGCTCTATAAAAGTGAACACAAAGATTTTACAAGTTTTATTAATAAGTAGTAAGTTAGCTTATGGATTATAAGCGTGGAAGATATTCATGGCTACTAAGACCTATATTAATTATATACGATCTTTTAGTCATAAATATTTTTGCTTTTTATCTTCTAAGTTTTAATGAAGAAAATCTTTATTTCTTTTCCGAATCAATTTTTAACGACAAAAATTTACTTTACATAATTTATTCAACCATATTATGGTTATTATCTACATTTTTCATCAAGTTTTATAATGTATATAGATATACATCTATACTTAACATATTAATATTACTTACAAAACAGTTTGTAGCGTATTCAATAATTACTTATGCGTTTATAGGTGTATTTAGAAGTATAAATCTACAAGCATTTACTGTTTTAAAATATCTTATCTATTCATTTACCGCTATCACGAGTATCAAAATTTTAAGTTTTTATATTTTAAAATCAATCAGATCATTTTTAAAAGGAAATTTAAGACATGTTGTTATTATCGGAAATAGTGAAAGTGTTTATGAATTAAAGAGTGTTTTTTCAAAAAAAGAATTAGGTTACCGTGTTGAAGCCATTTTTAGTAATTTTTCTCAAGAAAAGTCAAAAGAAAGTATTAAAGAAAGTTTTAAATTTTTAGATGAAAATAAACACATCGATGAAATTTATTGCGCAATTGATGAATTATCCGAAAAGCAAGTAAATGAATATGTTAAGTACGCTAATCTTAATCATTGCAATATCAAGTTTATTCCAAATACTTTAAAGCTTTTTACAAAACGTCTTCACACAGATTATTATAATTATTTACCTGTTTTATCTATACAAGAAGCGGCTTTAAACAATGAGTTAAATAAATTTTTGAAACGAGTTTTTGATGTTTTATTCTCTTTATTTATTATTGTATTTGTATTTTCATGGCTTTCAATTTTGTTATTTATTCTTATCAAGTTAGAGTCTAAAGGACCACTATTTTATAGGCATAAAAGAAATGGAATTAATTACAAAGAGTTTTATTGTTATAAATTTCGTTCGTTAACTACAACAAAAGAAATAGAAGGGACTTATGTGCAAGAAAATGATAACCGAGTTACTAAAATAGGTAAGTTTTTAAGGAAAACAAGTATTGATGAATTACCTCAATTTGTAAACGTTTTAATGGGTGATATGAGTGTAGTTGGACCTAGACCTCATATGTTGTCATACACCGATGATTACTCAAGGAAGATAGATAAGTATAATTTTATTTTCAGACATCATGTAAAACCAGGAATAACAGGTTTAGCACAAATAAAAGGCTACCGAGGCGAAGTTGAAATAGATACTGATATTATTAATAGAATAAAATACGACAATTTTTATATTGAAAATTGGTCTTTACTTTTAGATCTAAAAATCATTTTTCAAACAATAATAAATATGTTTAAAGGTGATAAAAAAGCTTATTAAAGCTTATTTATTAGTTTGATTAACTGCATATTAAAATCAAATTCCTCAATAGCTATTTGTTGAATTTTATTCTTATAATTTAGATTAATGTCTGAAGTATTAATTTTAGAAATTACTTTATTTAAATCAATGTAATTTCCTGCTTCTGCAATCCAACCTAATTGGTGTTTTTTAATAATAGTTTCACCTTCTCCACCACCAAAATATATCATTGGCAAACCTAAACGGGCATATTCAAATATTTTTGATGGAAGCGACCCATAAATTCTATTTAATAATGGGATAATTGTTATATCGTATTTCATTAACTCTTGGTGTAATTCCAGCCTTGAAACTTCGCCATGATATATAATATCTAATTGAGGATTACCAGAAATTAGATTTTCAATTTTATTTTTTTCTGCACCAGCACCATAAATATGAAGTTGAATGTTTGAGTAATCTAATTCCTTGCACAATTTATAAACACCTTGAGCAATTCCTAGTAAACCAGCGTAAACCAATTTTAATTTACCATTTTCACAAGTTTTTTCTTCAATAGTTGGCGCTTTAAAATCCGGATAGTTTCTGTATAAAATCGTTTCTTTTTTCTGGAATAGTAAAGTTACATGATATAAAATTTCTTCACTTTGTCCCAAAACTAAATCAGCATTTTTGTAAATAAATCTTTCTATTTTTTCTAATAAAGCATAGCTAAAATTCTTTTTTAAAGCACCTAATTCTAAACCGGCAATTGGCCATAAATCACTTACATTAAGAATAAGTTTTCTTTTTTTAGAACGTAAAAAAAAGACTGAGGTAAATGCCACTAGTAAAGGAGGAGATTGAATAATTACTGTTTTTGGTATTTTGTTAAAAGCAAAAAACCATATCAAACTAAAACTATAAGACAACATGGCAATTATCCGTAAAAGCTTGTTTTTAGAATTACTAGCAAAAATCCAAAGGCGATGCATGGTTATATTATTCTCTAAAGTGGACTTTTTAAAATATCCTTTATATGCTTTAAA
Source organism: Flaviramulus sp. (assembly GCA_030731745.1). GTDB lineage: Bacteria > Bacteroidota > Bacteroidia > Flavobacteriales > Flavobacteriaceae > JANQTJ01. The sequence goes on from JANQTJ010000037.1 coordinate 54,756, forward strand.
CACTTTTCCAGTAGGATAATTAGGAAGAGGTGTAAGAACTGATACATTGTATTGATGATTTTTCAAACCTTCAGCAAGATGAAAAATTCGATTTGATGCAGCTCCTGTTTCTGGAGGAAAATAGTTTGTTATTATAAGAATATCTTTCATTATAAATCAAATAGATTTATTAATTGATTTACAATTCTTTCTGCAGCATAACCATCCCATAATTCAGGGATTTTACCTTGTTTCCAATTTCCTGAAAGTAAAATTTCAAAGTTGTTTTTAATTTTTTCAGAATCATTTCCAACTAAAACATTGGTTCCAATGTCACAAGTTTCAGGGCGTTCTGTGGTATCACGTAACGTTATGCATGGAATATTCATTACGGTTGCTTCTTCTGTAATTCCTCCAGAATCCGTTATTACAGCTAATGAGTTTTTTACTAAATAATTAAACTCTAAATACCCTAATGGATTAACATAATGTAGGTTTTCGAAATTTAAATTTAAGGCACTTAAAAGCTTTTGAGTTCTGGGGTGTACCGGGAAAATAATGGGATATTCTTTACCTAAAGATACAATATGTGTTATTAGAGATTTTAGTTGTGTTTCTTCATCTACATTACTTGGTCTGTGAAGTGTCATTACCAAATAATTTTTATTTGATAGTTTTAAATCATGCCACAAATTAGGTTTTTTTAAACGAGCTTCGTTTTTAAGAAGCGTATCAATCATTACGTTCCCAACAAAGAAAATATTTGATTTTGAAAACCCTAATTTTTCTAAATTTTCGTTCGCGTAGGTTGATGTGGTAAAAAAGTAATCGGTTAAACTATCTGTTACGATTCTATTTATTTCTTCAGGCATTTTCATATCACCAGACCGAATTCCAGCCTCAATATGGGTTACTTTTATATGTGCTTTTTTTGCAACAATAGTACAAGCCATCGTAGAAGTTACATCACCTACCACCATTACTAAATCGCAAGGATTTTCTATTAATTCTTTTTCAAAACCAATCATTATAGCAGCAGTTTGTTCTGCTTGTGTGCCACTTTTCACCTCTAGATTTGTATTTGGAAACGGAATATGAAGTTCCTCAAAAAAAGTACTGCTTAGGTTTTTATCGTAATGTTGCCCCGTATGAATTAATCTATAATTAATATTAAAACCTTGCTTTTTTTTATTCTGAATTGCTTCAATAATTGGGGCTATTTTCATAAAATTAGGTCTTGCTCCAGCTACAATAGTAATATTCATGGGTTTTGTTTTAAGTAGGATGAAAATTGTTTCAATTTACCACTTTTTGAGCGGATTAATTTCTCCTGTTTTTCAAATAAAATGGTCAAGCCTTTTTCTAAGTAGTTTTCCATTTCATTAATGATTCTTATTCTTTTTTCTTCTGAAAGTTCATTAGTACTCACATAATTAATCTTGAAAGTATCAACTTTTAATTGCTCAATAACAAACTCTTTTACATGGCCATCATCTTCAATGATGCTTTTTGTAATGTAATAAAAAGTTAAGCCAGCCGCTTTTTTCCCACTTGGTAAAATCACGATATCGTTAGTTCTACCAGTAAGCTTTTCAAGAATGGGTTTTTTAAGCGTACTTTTTTTTGATAGTATTCCAATATCACCAATATCGTATCGAATAAAAGGTTGAGATTTATTGTAAAGCGATGTTATTACCAATCGCCCTTCCTCTCCGTAAGGCAATACATTATTTTTATCATCTAATATTTCAACAAAAAGCGTTTCACTATTTACTTGCCATTCCCTTTCAGGATTTTCAAAAGCAATCAAATCCAACTCTGATGCACCATACTCATTAACTATAGGTACGCCAAATTGTGTTTCCATAAGTTTTTTATCCTCATAAAAAAGCATTTCAGAAGTTACAATACAGACTTTTAAAGATGGACAAATAGTTTTTAAATTTAGATTTTTTTGTTGAAGAAATTTAGCAAACTGCACAATAGAGCTCGTGTAACCATTTATATATTCTAGTTGTTTTTTTTTAAAGATAGTTATCCAATTTTCAAAAGCATTATCGCTTAAATCAAATACATTAAAACGCACTCTATTACTTAAAAAATCTTTTAATTTTTCTCTGTAATAACCTTTTTTATCAAACGGAATCCCATAAAATCGAGCCTGTTTAGAATGGTTAAAATCGATATGAAACCATCCAAACCTATTTTGAATAATAGCCCAAGTTAAAGCGTGAGAAAACTTACTTTTAGAAAAAATAAATGGTGTTCCAGAAGCCCCCGATGTTTTATCTATATAAATATTATCTACAGCATACCCTTCACTTAAAAGAGATTTTAAAGGTTGTTGTAAATCCTTTTTTGTCATTACAGGAATACGATTCCAATTAGAATTTTTAGTGTTTTTTACAAAACTTTTGTAAAACGAATTATGTTTTAAATGAAAATCAAAAACTTCTCGTTTTTTTAGTTCTACATAAGTATTAAAATCAGTATCATTTTTACTTTGAATTTCTTTCAATACAAGTTTTGCTTTATCTATAGCAAAGCCGTTAAGTTTTAAAGTAAGGTCGAATAAATTCAAAATAAAATACAATTTAAGATGTAAAGTAAATAAAAAATATTCGTGTAATAGAACCATTAGTTTTATTTTTGCGCAAACAACAAACACTATGAATATTTTAATATTAGGTTCTGGCGGAAGAGAACATACTTTTGCTTGGAAAATAGCTCAAAGTCCAAAATGTAACAAATTATATGTAGCACCAGGAAATTCTGGTACCTCTGAAATTGCTAAGAATGTAAATATTGGAGTTACCGATTTTGAAGCTATTAAGAAGTTAGTTTTAGATGAAAGTATTGATATGGTTGTTGTTGGTCCAGAGGATCCTTTAGTTCAAGGAGTTCACGACTTTTTTTTAAATGATGATGCTATTAAACACGTCTCAGTCATCGGACCACAAAAAGTAGCTGCTGAGTTAGAAGGAAGTAAAGAGTTTGCCAAAGAGTTCTTATATCGTCATCATATTCCAACAGCTGCATACGAGAGTTTCACGAAAGAAACAGTAGAAAAAGGTTATCAATTTTTAGAAACCTTAAAGCCACCTTATGTTTTAAAAGCAGATGGTTTGGCAGCAGGTAAAGGTGTTGTTATTTTAAATGATTTAGATGAAGCTAAATTAGAATTAAAAAGTATGCTGGTTGATGCTAAATTTGGTGATGCTAGTAATAAAGTAGTTATTGAAGAATTTCTAGATGGCATTGAGTTAAGTTGTTTTGTTTTAACTGATGGTAAAAATTATAAAATATTACCAACTGCAAAAGATTATAAACGCATTGGTGAAGGGGATACTGGTTTAAACACAGGAGGTATGGGAGCGGTTTCTCCAGTGCCTTTTGCAACCCGTGAATTTTTGAATAAAATAGAAGAACGCATTGTTAAACCAACCATTGATGGATTTAAAAAAGATAATTTACCATATGTTGGTTTTGTGTTTATTGGACTTATAAAGGTTGGAGACGACCCAAAAGTTATAGAATATAATGTTCGTATGGGAGATCCTGAAACCGAGGTAGTTTTGCCAAGATTGAAAAATGATTTCGTTGAAATTCTTCAAGCTATGTCTACCGGAACTCTAGACAAGATAAATATTGAGATTGACGAGCGTGCTGCAACTACTATTATGCTAGTTTCTGGTGGTTACCCAGAAGCTTACGAAAAAGGTAAAGAAATAACGGGAGTTCACTTAATTGAAGATTCTATCGCTTTTCATGCTGGAGCACAAATAACAGATGGTAAAATTGTAACATCTGGCGGTCGTGTTATGGCGATAACTTCTTATGGAAATACTTATCAAGAAGCCATAAAAAAATCTTATCAAAATATAGAAAAGCTACATTTTGATAAGATGTATTATCGTAAAGACATTGGATTTGATTTATAAGTAAGAGTGCGCAGAGACGCTTTTATCTTCTTCGTTATTTTGGTCGAAAATTCTAAGTTGCAACATCCAATAAACCATGGCAACAAAACCAATGATTACGAATAGCCAAGACATGGTATTAGCGGCAAACCAGTTTTCTAACTCTAAAGCTCTTAAAGCATCAAAAGGCGCAAAAAGCACATCAACAAATAAATCTTGTATAGCGTATAAAAAATCTTTCATAAATCTTCTTTATTATTTTCTAACGGTTTAGTTAGTATATTTACATAGCAAAAATACAAAAACAGTTAATGATAGCAAGCTTTTTTAATAAATCTAAACCAATAAATTTTGTTATTGTTTTTTTTATTACGCTTTTGTCTTTTTCAATAGCTAATTTTAATTTGGTAAACGATGCTATCACTTTTTTGCTTATTGTAAAGCAAACAGTTTTATTGTTTATAGTATTAACTTCTATTTTACTGCTAAATTTTATAGTAAGTAAAAATAGTTTGACTAAGAAAAACAATTATGAAATGCTTTTGTTCAGTTTGTTTTTGCTTATGATAACCCAAACTACAGCTGATTCATATATACTAATTTCTAACTTTTTAGTTTTATTAGGACTTAGGAGGTTATTAAGTTTACGCTCGCAAAAAGACATAAAAAAGAAACTTTTTGATGCCGCTTTTTGGATAGCACTTGCATCATTATTTTATTTTTGGGCCATTTTATTTTTTCTGTTGATTTTGATTTCTCTTGTTTTATATGTAGATAACAATATTAGACATTGGATAATACCTTTTTTAGGTATTTCTACAGTTTTTATTATTTGTGTGTCTACTTCTATTATAATGAATAATACTTACTTTAATACTTTAAATATTTCAACTCAAATCAGTTATGATTTTAGCAGTTATAATTCTATTAAATACCTTATATCAATTACACTTCTTTTATCTTTTGGTACTTGGGCATCTATTTTTTATTTGAATAATATTAAAAAGAAAAAGAAAGCTTCAAGAGCCTCTTTTAAAATAATTATAATAGCGGCTATAGTGGCGTTTTTTATAGTAATTCTAGCACCAAATAAAAAGGGTAGCGAGTTTTTATTTTTATTTGCTCCATTGGCAATTATAATAACAAATTATATAGAAATCATTCAAGAAAAATGGTTTAAAGATGTGTTTTTAGGCGCGTTATTTGTCGCTCCTTTTATACTGTTATTGTTGTAGTTTTACGCCAAAAGCCAAATCGCCAGCATCCCCAAGTCCAGGTAAAATATAGCCTTTTTCATTTAGCTTTTCATCAACGGCACCAATCCATAAATGCACATCCGTATCAAAATGTTTATTAATAAAATCGATGCCTTCTTGAGCACCAATAACACTAATCAAATGTACTTCTTTGGGTATTCCGAAAGGTTTTAAAGCTTCATAAGTAGCTACCATAGATTGTCCAGTGGCAAGCATAGGGTCTGCTAATACAAGTGTTTTATTATTTAAATCCGGACAAGCTAAATATTCAACAATTATTTCAAAGCTCTCAGGATTATGTTTGTGATGTCTGTAAGCAGAAATGAAAGCATTCTCAGAAGTATCAAAACAATTTAATAAGCCATTGTGTAAAGGTATTCCAGCCCTTAAAATGGAACATAAAACAATATTGTTTTTAGGTAATTGGATGTTAGCAGTACCTAAAGGGGTTTCAATCGCAGAATCTTCATATTTTAAAACTTTACTCATTTCATAGCCTAAAACCTCTCCAATACGCTCAATATTTCTTCTAAAGCGCATGCTATCTTTTTGGATATCTTTATTTCTTATTTCAGAAATGAAGGTGTTTAAAATAGAGTTTTGTTGAGATATATTATGAATATGCATATTTGTAATGAATTTTTTGAATAGTAAAGTTAATTAATATGGACTATATTTGTGCATTAAATTTTATACATCATGTTTACAAGTAAAGCCAATAAAATATTTCAAGAGGTAATTAAAAAATATCATATTATAAATACAGTTGATCAACCTTTTGAAAATGCTTACCCAAAAAGTGATTTAATAGAACATTTGTTATACAGAAAATGTTGGATTGATACGGTACAATGGCATTATGAAGATATTATTCGCGATCCGCAAATTGATCCTGTCGCTGCTTTAAAGTTGAAAAGACAAATAGATGCTTCAAACCAGGACAGAACAGATATGGTTGAGTATGTTGATGGTTTTTTTCTTGAGAAATACAATCAGATAACTCCAAAAGAAAATGCTACAATCAATACTGAAAGTCCAGCCTGGGGAATTGATAGACTATCTATTTTAGCTTTAAAAATATATCATATGAATGAAGAAGCTACTCGAAAAGATGCGTCAGAATTACACCGAGAGGCTTGCCAAAAAAAATTAAATATTTTATTAGAGCAACGTGTAGATTTATCTGCAGCAATTGATACACTTTTAAGTGATATTGAAAATGGAGATAAATATATGAAGGTTTATAAGCAAATGAAAATGTATAACGATGATGAGTTAAACCCTGTACTTCGTTCGCAGAAATAAAATTCCTGAATTAGCAGGAATCTCATCCTAAATGTTTAGATGTTAAAACAAACCAAACATATCCTAGTTATCCGTTTTTCTGCTATGGGAGATGTTGCTATGATGGTTCCTGTTTTACGAGCAATCACGCAGCAGTATCCAGAATTAAAAATCACGGTATTAACGAAACCTTTTTTTAAACCCTTTTTTAGAGATTTAGAAAATGTGACTGTTTTTACTGCCGATTTAAAAGGTAAGTACAAGGGTGCTTTTGGTATTTACAAATTAGCAAAAGAATTAAATAAAAACAATCGTTTTTATGCTGTTGCCGATTTACACAGTGTTTTACGAACCAAGATTTTAAAGAAATTTATCAGATGTAAACGATTTGTTTCTATTGATAAAGGACGAAAAATGAAGAAGGCTTTAACCTTAGGTGCTTTTTTCTCTCCTTTAAAAACAACACATCAACGTTACGCTGATGTTTTTAAAACATTAGGATACCCCTTAGATTTATCGAATCCTCAATTTCCAAAAAAAGTCGTTTTAAAACCAGAGACTCAAAACTTTGTTGGGTTAAATTTAAAAACAACTATTGGTATTGCTCCTTTTGCTGCTCATGAGGGAAAAATGTATCCATTAGATTTATTGAAACAGGTGGTTGAAGCGCTTTCAAAAGAATATAAAATACTTTTATTTGGAGGGGGAATTGGAGAAATAAATGCATTAAACGAGTTTCAAAAAAGTTTCGAAAACGTTACAAATATTGCAGGAAAATTATCGATTGATGAAGAATTAGATCTTATTTCAAATTTAGATGTCATGCTTTCTATGGATTCTGGTAATGCACATATTGCCGCCATGTTAGGAATTAAAGTGGTAACTATTTGGGGAGTTACGCATCCGTTTGCAGGATTTGCACCATTTAATCAACCTGAAGATTTTGCTTTGTTGGCAGATAGAATTACATACCCAAAGATTCCAACCTCCATTTACGGAAATAAATATCCTGAAAGTTACAAAGGAGCCTCTGGAAGTATACTTCCAGAAACCATAATACAAAAGATTAAATCCTTAGTTTAAAAATCTTAAATGAAGTCTTATAGCTATCTAAAAAGCTTACTAAACATCATCAAAATCAATGACAATACTTGGTGTAGTTGGATGTGCTTGACAGGTTAAAATTAAACCTTCTGCTACTTCATTCTCAGTTAAAATATTATTCTGTCTCATAGTAGCACTACCTTCTTTTACACGTGCTAAACAACTGCTACAAATACCGCCTTGACAAGAATAAGGTGCATCTAAATCTTCATCTAATGCAGCTTCAAGGATGGTTTGTTTTTGAGACATTTCAAAAGTAGTTGTCTCGTCATCAACAGTAACTGTTATTTTAGTTTTTCCGCTAGCGATATCATCCTCATCTATTGTTTTATCGGCTTTTGAAGCTTTAAATAATTCGAAATGAATTCTGCTTTCATCAATATCATGCTCAGTTAAAACATTTTTAACTGTATGAATCATGGCTTCTGGACCACAAAGATAGAAGGCATCAACGTCTACGTGTTTGTGTTTATTTTTCATAACATAATTAACGGTGCTTTTTTCAATACGACCAAAAATCGAATCCGTTTCGTCTTGTTGACTAAATACAAACTGAATAGAAAAACGCTCTTTATATTGATGTTGAAGCTCTAAAAGCTCATTTAAAAACATGGTGTCGTCAGTAGTTTTGTTACCATAAACTAAAATCACTTGACTATGCACTTCTTCTTCCAAAGCACATTTTATAATACTTAAAACAGGAGTTATACCACTACCAGCTGCAAAAGCAGCAATATTTTTTGTTTTTGAGTCGTTTGGTTCAAAAATAAATCGCCCTTTTGGTGATGCCACTTCCAGCGCATCTCCAACTTTCAAAACGTTATTTGCATAGGCCGAAAATGTACCATCAACAACTTCTTTAATCGCTATTTTTAACATACCACTTTTTGGAGAAGCACAAAGCGAATAATCTCTTCTAACTTCTTTGTCATTAATAGTAGTTTTTAACGTAATATATTGTCCAGCTTTAAATATAAAAGTATCCTGTAGATGATCAGGAACATCAAAAGCAACACTGATAGATTTACTGGTTTCTCTAATTATTTCTTTGATTGAAAGTTTATGAAATGACAACATCTGTTCTTTTTTTTACAAAAATACTAAAGCGTAAAGATATACATAAACATTACTTAAAAAAAAATACCTATAATTCTTATGCATAAGAGATTTATGTATATATTTGAATTATGGGAAATTCTAATTTATATAAAGGTAGTTTAACCACCATAATTCTTAAACTACTTGAAGAACATCATAAAATGTACGGTTACGAAATAACCCAAAAAGTTAAAGAACTAACTAAGGGAGAACTTAAAATAACTGAAGGCGCTTTGTATCCGTCGCTTCACAAATTGGAGGCAGAAGGACTGTTAGATGTGGAAGTTACTAAAGTTGATAATAGATTAAGAAAATATTATAAACTTACGGAGCAAGGAACTAAAGAAACTGTAAATAAATTAAGTGAATTACAAGAATACATTAAAACCATGCAAGCCTTAGTAAATCCTAAATTTGTTGTAAAATAATGCAAAGGCTTTCCAGAGAAAATATTCAGTTTATTGATAATTACCTAAAAAATTCGGATGTTTTATTTACAGATATTAGAGTTGAAATGGTAGATCATGTGGCTTCAGATATGGAAGCTTTAATGAATGAAGGAGATAGCAGGGAGTTTTATTATATTTTCAAGGATTATATGATTAAAAACAAATCTGGTCTTTTAAAAGATAATAAACAATATTACAAAGCTTCTGATAAGAAAATATTAAGATCCCTCACTAAAAAAGTATGTTCATTTAAAGGGGTTACATTGTTTTTTTTAATTCTTTTTATTTTTAATTTTATTAATGAATTTTCATTCGTAAAAAATGCGCCAATTGTTGTTATTATTCTTATTGGGATACTTTACTTTTTCTCAGTCAATAAAAACAAAGAACGCTATTCTTCAGTCGAGCGCATTACTTTTTATTTTATGATAATTTATTATATAATCAATGTTTTTAAAATTACTAATTTTAATTATGAGACAGTCATAATTATGAATTTAACAAGATTGAAAATAGTATCGGCACTCATCATTTTTGTTTTAATCATGTTGTTTATTACAGGATTTGAGTTTAAAAAAGAATATGAACTGAAGTATAAATAGTTTATTACGGATGAACTAAACTAAAGAAGTAATAAAATTTATAAAGAAAGTTATAGGTTATTTATTTAATGAAAATTAGTCAAGAACAAATAGAAGATTTGTATGCTTTTACAAGAAAGCATTTTGTAGAATGGTATGATTTACAATCAGAATTGGTAGATCATTTAGCTAATGATATTGAAGCGGTCTGGGAAGAAACGCCAACATTATCTTACACCGAAGCAAGAGACCGTGCATTTAAAAAATTTGGTGTTTTTGGTTTTATGGATGTTATTGAAAAACGTCAAAAATCCATTAGTAAGCGTTATACTAAATACTTGTTTACAGAATTAAAAAAATGGTTTCAAATCCCCCAAATAGTAGCAACTCTGGCTTTGTTTTTATTTTTTTTCGTATCATTTTCATCTGGTATTTCAGAGTATTTATTAATAAGCTATTACATAATCGCTATAATATGGAGTAGTTACAAAGGTATTCAATTAAACAGAGAATTTAGAAGAAGAAAAGAACAATCAAATAAAAAATGGTTGTTAGAAGAGATTATTTTTAGACAAGCAGGAGGTATTGGTTTTTTGTTTGTTGCTCAAATAGGTAATATTTACAATATGTCAGATTGGTTATTTAACGAAACTTATGTGATAATAATAACGTCTTTAGTTGCAACATTACTGTGCTTAATTAATTATATTAGCTTTCAAGTAATACCAAACAAAGCAGAAAATTTATTAAAAGAAACCTATCCTGAGTTTGTTTTGTAACATTTTTAATTTTTTTAATACTTATCTAATATTAACATTAACCAAAAAAAAGAATATGAAAAAAATTTTATTATTATGCACATTTGTTTTAGCAATTTCTACTCAAGTTAACGCACAAGACAATACAGATTTTAAAAAAGAAACCGTAGAGTTTTTAAAACTTACTGGTGCTGGTGAAGCTTTTGAAAATGCCATTGGTCAAATTGGTGCTATGGTTTCTGAAGAAAATAAAGCGGCTTATATTAAAGAAGCTCTAGGCACACTAGACAGGTTATATGATAAAATGGCGAACCTTTATATGGAAGAATTTACTCAAAACGAAATTAAAGAACTCGTAACATTTTATAATACAGATTTAGGTAAAAAATTAGCAACCAAACAATTGGACTTAACACAAAAAGCGATGATGTTTGGTCAGTCTTGGGGTATGGAAGTACAGGGCATTGCTCAAAAATATAACTAACAAAATCGTATGATAAAGCTTTTTTTAAGTTTAGAATGGAAATCTTTTTTAAGATCAGCAAGCTTTGGTAAAAGCTTAGGAATTAAAATTTTTATGGGATTTCTTTCACTTTATTTCATAGGTGTTTTTTTAATTATGGGTATAGCTTTGTATCCAGGGTTAAAAAAAGCATTCCCAGATAATGATCCCTTACTCATTGTTAATAGCATTATTTTTTATTGGATTTTAGCCGATTTAGTTTTGAGGTTTTTTTTCCAGAAACTCCCAGTAATGAGTGTAAAACCACTTTTAATACTACCCATAAAACGCAGAAATGTTGTAAATTTTGTGTTAGGAAAATCGGCCTTATCATTTTTTAACTTTCTACCGTTATTTGCAATATTTCCTTTCGGAATTACCTTAATATTGAAAGATTATCCAACAGGTTCTGTTTTAGTTTGGATGTTGGCATTGATTTTAGTAACCCTCATCATCAATTTTTTAAACTTTATTTTAGAAAGTTTTTCCGCGGAGACAGAGCTGTCTTTTCTGCCTATTATTCTCTTAACTGGAGGTTTGTATGCGCTTAATCATTTTAATATTATTTCTTTTAATGAAATAATTGGGCAAGGATTTAATGCTATTTACCAATCTCCAATGCTTGTTTTAGTTCTTGTATTGTTACTATTGGTAATGTATTGGTTTAATTCGAAACTACTTAAACAAAAATTATTTTTAGATAGCGGATTAAAAACTATAGTAAAAGAGGTAAATGCATCAAACTTAGAGTGGACAAAAAACTTTGGAGATATAGCTCCTTTTATGAAGTTAGATTTAAAACTGATTTGGAGAAATAAAAGAACAAAATCTTCAGTTTGGATGTTGGTAATAGGTTTATTATATGGCTTGTTTTTTTATCCACAACCTGTTTATCAAAATATGCCGTGGTTTTTTGTTTTCATAGGCGTTTTTTCAACTGGTATTTTCCTAATTAATTTCGGGCAGTTTATCCCAGCTTGGGATAGTGGTTATTATAAACTATTAATGAGCCAGAATATCAAATACGAGCAGTATTTAAAATCAAAATTTACGTTAATGGCTCTTAGTGTTGTTATCTTATTCGTACTTGGTATTCCATACGTATTTTTTGGTTGGAAAATTTTATTGGCTCATTTTGCGGCTGCTATTTATAATGTTGGGGTTAATACTCATGTAATTTTATATGGAGGCTCATTTAACAGAAAAAAAATAGATTTAAGCCAAAAAGCAGCATTTAATTATCAAGGTACTGGCGCTGTACAATGGCTAATTGGTATTCCGTTATTAATTCTTCCAATGGGGATATTTGCTTTGTTTTACTTTCTAATTGGCTTTGAAATAGCCTGTTTAATTATGGCTGTTTTAGGTGTAATTGGTATTGTTTTTCATCAAAAACTAATGAAATCAATAACAACAAAATATTTAGAATCAAAATATAAAATGATTGATGCTTTCGATCAAAATAACTAAAAAATAAAATCATGATAACAACATCAAATTTATCAAAAAAATACGGAGGAAATCAAGTTTTAAATATACAATCTTTAGAGATTCCTAAAGGTCAGAGTTTTGGTTTAGTAGGAAATAATGGTGCAGGAAAAACAACATATTTTAGTTTACTATTAGATTTGATTCAACCTACCACTGGCCATATACAAAGTAATAATATTCAAGTAAATAAAAGTGAAGACTGGAAACCTTTTACAGCGGCATTTATCGATGAAAGCTTTTTAATAGGTTATTTAACTGCCGAAGAGTATTTTTATTTCATAGGAGAATTACGCGGACAAAACAAGGCTGATGTAGATAAACTAGTAGCTCAATTTGAAGATTTTTTCCACGGAGAAATATTAGGTCAAAAAAAGTTTTTACGTGACTTAAGTAAAGGAAATCAGAAAAAAGCTGGAATAGTTGCTGCATTAATAGGTAACCCAGAAGTTATTATTTTGGATGAGCCGTTTGCTAATTTAGATCCAACAACACAAATTCGCCTTAAAGGCATCATTAAAGATTTAGCTGAAAAACAAGGTGTAACGGTTTTAATATCTAGTCATGATTTAATGCATGTTACCGATGTTTGCGAGCGGATTGTAGTGCTTGAAAAAGGGGAAGTTGTAAAAGATTTAAAAACAAGTGAAGCTACTTTAAAAGAACTTGAGGCACATTTTTCAAATTAGCATGTCACCCAAAAGTCTTTACATATTTTAGGTAAATTCAAAAAGATGCTTATTTTTACCATTAGATATAATAATAGCAAGAGTTTCTAGTTATTATTTATACTAAAAATATCAGCGTTGAAGTAAATGAAAATATCTTTTAAAGGCACATTACTTATTTTATTATCTTTTTTTTTAGTGGCTAGTTGCTCTAGAAAGAAAGACAAATTTATTAACCGAAATTTTCATGCGGTTACAGCAGAGTTTAACACGCTTTTTAATGGATATAACGCTTTAGAAGCAGGTAGAAACAGCCTTAACGACGCCTATTTTGATAACTATTGGGAGGTTTTACCAATAGAGCGTATGCAGGTTTTTGAAGACATTGTACTACCGGGGCAATCTAAAAACGAAAGTTTTACTCGAGCAGAAGAAAAGGCTACAAAAACCATTCAAAAACATAGCATGAATGTTGGTGGGAAAGAAAAAAACCCACAAATTGATGAAGCCTACTTACTTTTAGGAAAAGCCAGATATTTTGACCAAAGGTTTATTCCAGCTCTAGAAGCTTTCAATTACATTCTTTATAAATACCCAGCAAGTGATAAAATAAATCAAGCTAAAGTTTGGAGAGAAAAGGCTAATATTCGTTTAGATAATGATGAGCTAGCTATTGAAAACCTAAAAAGATTATTGTTTCAGGAAACATTAGAAGGTCAAGATTTAGCAGATGCCACTTCCATTCTAGCGCAAGCTTATTTAAATACAAAATCTGTAGATAGTGCCATTACGCAATTAGAGATTGCTTCTCAAGCCACAAAAAGTAATGATGAACGAGGGAGATATAGGTTTATACAAGGACAGTTATATAACGAATTAGGTTATAAAGACAGCGCTAATATTGCTTTTGATAAGGTGATTGAACTTAATAGGAAAACACCTAGAATATACATGATTACGGCATATCTCGAAAAAATTAAAAATTTCGATTATGAAAATGGTAATAAATTAAAAGCTTCAGAATTGCTTAAAGAGCTTGAAGAAAATAGAGAAAACCGTCCGTTTTTAGATAAAATTTATCATCAAATAGGTACATTTCATTTAAATAATAAAGCTGATTCACTAGCTGTTTCTTATTACAATAAATCGCTCAGAACTAATTCTAGAGATAAAACATTAAAAGCAAAGAATTACGAAATTCTTGGTGATATGAATTTTGATAGTAGTTTATATGCAAAAGCAGGTAAATACTATGATAGTACAATGAGTAATTTTGAGCTCAACTCAAAACCTTATAGAGTTATAAAACGAAAACGTGACAATTTAGAAGACGTTATCTATTATGAATCCATTGCTAAAACAAACGATAGCGTTTTAAATTTAGTAAAACTATCTAAAAATGATAGAATTGCATTTTTTGAGACTTTTGTTGAAACGTTAAAAGCAAAAGAAGAAGCAGAAAAAGAAAAAGCTGAAGCCGCAGAACGTAATACAGGTTTGGTTACTGTAAACAACAATATTGGTGGGCAAATACAAAGAGGTGGTAGTCCAAATCAATCAGCCGTATTTTATTTTTATAACCCTACAACTGTAGCTTATGGAAAAAATCAATTTGTAAAAATATGGGGTGATCGGCCTTCAGAAGATAATTGGAGGTGGTCTAGTAGAAATATTTCAGGAGCATTAGACAATACAGTATCTTCGGATAATTTAGTAGCTTCTGCATCCGATGAGGAAAAATTTGATCCTCAATTTTATATTTCCAAAATTCCTTCAGGAAAAACAGAAATTGATAGTATTTCTAAAGAAAGAAATTATGCCTATTATCAGTTAGGGCTTATTTATAAGGAAAAATTCAAAGAATACGAATTGTCAAAAGCTAAGCTTCAAAACCTATTAAAAAGTAATCCAGAAGAACGCTTAATTTTGCCTTCAAAATATAATTTATATAAAATTTATGAAGTTTTGGGAGAGAATGACGAAGCTTCAATTGCTAAAGATGATATTATATCAAGTAATCCAGAATCAAGGTACGCGAGTATTTTAAAAAACCCAGAATTAGTTTCTGAAAAAGACGAAAACAGTCCAGAAAGTTTATATGAGTCATTATATAATCAGTACGAAAACCAAGAATATACTGAGGTTGTTTCAAAAAGCACAGAATATATAAATACGTTTGATGGAGAGTTTATAGTGCCAAAATTAGAACTTTTAAAAGCTACGGCAATGGGGCGTTTATATGGATATGAGGTATATGCAAATGCTATTAACAATCTTGCAGTTACTTATGCCAATACACCCGAAGGGAAAGAAGCACAAAATATTGAAACAAATATTTTACCTAAATTAGCTAGTAAAGATTTTGTTGAAGGTGATTCAAATCAAACAAATAATTATAAAATTATTTTTCAGTTTTCAAATGCCGACAAAGAAAAAATGGAGGAATTTCAAACAACTTTAAATGAAGTTTTAGACAAAATCAAATATTATAAATTATACTCATCAAAAGATGTCTATAATCCTGAAATAACTTTTGTAATTATACATGGTTTAAAATCTGAAACTGTAGCCAAAACTTTCGATCAATTATTAACCAAAGAGGATAAGAAAAAAATAAAAGCCCCTAATTTTGTAGTAACTTCTACAAATTATCAAATCATCCAAATTCACAAAAATTTGGATACTTATTTAAATATTAGTAATAATTAAACCTAACAAATCATGTTCTCTGACAACAAAAAAGGCAAACAAATGACAGAAGGTACATCTAGCCAAAACATCATTGCTCAAGGCACTAAAATGGTAGGAGATTTTAATAGTGACGGCGATTTTAGAATAGATGGTACTATCGAAGGAAACATTAAAACATCAGGAAAAGTAGTAGTTGGTAAAGCTGGTTTAATAAAAGGAACTTTACAAGGAACTGACGCTTATTTTGAAGGGAAATTTTCGGGTAAATTAGCATTGTCAGGAACATTAACTTTAAAGTCATCTGCTCATATTGAAGGAGAAGTAGTTGTAGGGAAATTATCCGTAGAACCTGGCGCAACATTTAACGTTACTTGTGTTATGAAAGGAGCGGTAAAAGAAATAAATAATGCCGGACAACAAAGAAAATCAGAAAACGAAAGAACAGCTTAAACAAATTGCTGCTTTAAGTGGGATAGCCATACAAATGGGAATTACTATATACCTTTTTGTTTTACTAGGAAAATGGCTAGATGAAAAATTTGGCGACTCAACTTCAAAAACTTTTTTAATTATTTTTACATTAATTGGTGTGGCTATTTCATTGTATGCCGTTTTAAAACAAATAAAGAAATTAAATCCTTGAGACTTAAAAAGCTCTTTACAAATTGTTTAATAGTAATTATTTTAGCTACTATTACGTTTCTTTTACATCTATTTATCAATAATTTACTTGTAGTAAAATCTATAGGAATATTTCAATTAATGTATTCTTATGTAATTAATATATCAATGGCTTGTGGCGTTATTGTTATTTTATTTGCTCTTAAGAAAAAACTTAAAGATCAATTAGGATTTATATTTTTAGGAGCAAGTATGCTAAAATTTGTTTTGTTTTTTATTCTTTTTTATCCAGTATATAAAGCAGATGGTTTTATAAGCCGGTTAGAGTTCTTAACTTTTTTTGTTCCATATATGGTTTGCTTGGTTACAGAAAGCATTATTTTATCTAAGTTTCTTAATAGTTTAGATAATTATAATTAGTTTAAAAAGAAGTAAGTAAATAATATTAAATTTTGTTTTTTGCTTTTGATATAAAAACATACCTTTGCAGCGATTTTTAAGCCATATAAAAATGTTGAAAGAATTTTTATTAAAACACTTTCTACTTCTTAGTATTTTAAGTTCGTTTACAGTTGTTGCGCAGGAAGAATTACGTAACTTAGATTCTGGTCATGAAGGAGATGAGGATGTTAAAACTGAAATTAAAGAATATATCAATCATCACTTACTTGATTCGCATGATTTTAGTTTAACTTCATATACTACTGAATCAGGTGAGCACAAATATGTAGGCTTCCCTTTACCGGTGATTTTATGGGACAATGGATTAAAAGTGTTTTCGTCATCAAAATTTCATCACGGTGAGACAGTAGCGGAACATAATGGGAATTTTTATGCAATGCATCACAACAAAATTTACAAAACAGATGCTTCTGGAACTATAAATTTAGATGGTCACGATCATGCATTAAATGAAAAGCCTTTAGATTTTTCTATTACAAAAAATGTATTTACCATATTTATTATTGGTTTACTTATGTTTTTTATGTTTAGTCGAATGGCTAAAACATATAAAACAAGTGCTTTACCTAAGGGTGTTGGTCGTGCTCTTGAGCCAATTATTCTTTATATAAGAGATGATATTGCCATTCCTAACATTGGTAAAAAAAAATATAAAAGATACATGCCTTATCTTTTAACGGTATTCTTTTTCATTTGGATTATAAACTTATTAGGTTTAACACCACTAGGAATAAACGTAACAAATAACATAGCTGTAACTTTAGCTTTAGCATTAATTACTTATTTTTTAACAACGTTTACAGCAAACAAAAACTATTGGGGTCATATTTTCTGGATGCCAGGTGTGCCAATTCCAATGAGAATTATTTTAGCACCTATTGAGTTGCTAGGAACCTTAATCAAACCATTCTCTTTAATGATTCGTTTATATGCAAATATCACTGCAGGACATATTGTATTAATGAGTATCATAGGTTTAATGTTCATATTTAAAAACTGGCTAGGAAGTTCGTTATCATTTGGTTTAGCATTCGCTTTATCACTTTTAGAGCTTTTAGTAGCTGCTTTGCAGGCATACATATTTACTATGTTATCTGCATTATATTTTGGGTCAGCAGTTGAAGATCATCATCATGATGACCACTAAAAACAAATGTTTAATTTTTTAATATATATATATTATGACAATTCCAAGTATTGTTGGTGCAGGTTTAATCGTTATTGGTGCTGGTTTAGGTATCGGTAAAATTGGTGGATCTGCTATGGATGCAATTGCGCGTCAACCAGAAGCTTCTGGAAAAATCCAAACTGCTATGCTTATTGCAGCAGCACTTATTGAAGGTATTGGATTCGCTGCATTATTTGCAGGATAGAAAAAGCAAAAAAAACAGCTTTAACGGTTGGTTAAAGCTGTTTTTTAAAATTAAATATTTATTAAAATTATAGATATAAATGGAAAAGTTAATAAATGAGTTTTCAATAGGGTTATTCTTCTGGCAACTAATATTGTTCATAGGATTAGTTTTACTTTTAACAAAATTTGCTTGGAAACCAATTCTTGATGCTGTTGAGAAGAGAGAAAGTGGGATAGAAGATGCATTAAAATCTGCTGAAAAAGCAAAGTTAGAAATGGAAAATCTTCAAGCAGACAATCAAAAATTGTTAAAAGAAGCTAGAGCAGAACGTGAAAATATGTTGAAGGAAGCTCGTGAGATGAAAAACAAAATGATTGAGGATGCAAAAGGAGAAGCACAATCACAAGCTAATAAAATGATTGAACAAGCTCAAGCGGCCATTCAAAGTGAAAAAAAAGCTGCAATAGCTGAGTTAAAAAGTCAAGTGGCTAATTTATCAATTGATATAGCTGAAAAAGTAGTGCGTGGAGAATTATCTAACAAAAACAAACAATTAGAGTTGGTTGAAACGATGTTAGGTGAAAAATCAATAAACTAAGTTTATAATGGCAGGAGCAAGAGCAGCAATACGTTACGCAAAGGCGGTTTTAAGTTTAGCATCTGATGAAAAATCAACTGATGTTGTAAACAGCGATATGCAATTAATTGCTAAAACAATAACAGAAAATAAAGACTTAAGCGATATGCTTTTAAGTCCTGTAGTAGCTTCTTCAATAAAAAAAACAGTTTTATTAGAGGTATTTAGTAAATCAAATAAAACAACATTAAGTTTAATTGATATTTTAATAAGTAATAATAGAATTAGCCTTTTAGGTGATGTTGCTTCAAAATATAATGAACTTTTTGATCAATCAAAGGGTATTGAGCACGCTATTGTTACAACAGCTGTAGCCTTAACATCTGATTTAGAGAAAAAAGTTTTAGCTAAAGCTAAACAGATCTCAGGTAAAGAAGTTGTTTTAGAAAATATAATTGACGAGAGCATTTTAGGCGGTTTCATTTTGCGAGTTGGAGATATTCAATATAATGCAAGTGTATCAAATCAGTTAAGCAAATTAAAAAGAGAATTTACATTAAACTAAGATATTTATATCTAAATAAATAATAAGATGGCAGAAGTAAAACCAGCTGAAATATCAGCAATCTTAAAAAAACAACTTTCAGGTTTTGAAGCGGGTGCTTCATTAGATGAAGTTGGAACTGTATTAACGGTAGGTGACGGTATTGTTCGTGCTTACGGATTGGCTAATGCTCAATATGGAGAGTTAGTTGAATTTGATGGTGGATTAGAAGGTATTGTACTTAATTTAGAAGAAGATAACGTAGGTATTGTACTGCTAGGCCCTTCTGTAGGTGTTAGAGAAGGATCTATTGTAAAACGTACAGGTCGTATAGCTTCTATTAATGTTGGTGAAGGTATCGTTGGTCGTGTTGTTGATACATTAGGTAGCCCAATTGATGGTAAAGGACCAATTTCTGGTAAAACTTACGAAATGCCATTAGAGCGCAAAGCGCCGGGCGTTATTTTCCGTGAGCCAGTAACTGAACCATTACAAACTGGTATTAAATCTATTGATGCCATGATTCCTGTTGGTCGTGGTCAACGTGAGTTGGTTATTGGTGATCGTCAAACAGGTAAAACGGCCGTTTGTATAGACACTATCTTAAATCAAAAAGAATTTTTCGATGCAGGAGAACCTGTATATTGTATATATGTTGCTGTTGGACAAAAAGCATCAACAGTAGCTTTAATTGCAAAAACATTAGAAGAAAAAGGTGCATTAGCTTACACAACTATTGTAGCAGCAAACGCATCAGATCCTGCTCCAATGCAAGTATATGCACCGTTTGCAGGTGCTGCTATTGGAGAGTATTTTAGAGATACTGGTCGTCCTGCTTTAATTGTTTATGATGATTTATCTAAACAAGCTGTAGCTTACCGTGAGGTATCTTTATTATTACGTCGTCCACCAGGACGTGAGGCGTATCCTGGAGACGTTTTCTATCTTCACTCAAGATTACTAGAGCGTTCTGCAAAAGTTATCAATAATGATGACATTGCTAAAGATATGAACGACTTACCAGACTCATTAAAACCTATTGTAAAAGGTGGAGGTTCTTTAACAGCTTTACCTATTATTGAAACACAAGCAGGAGACGTTTCTGCTTATATTCCAACTAACGTAATTTCTATTACAGATGGTCAGATTTTCCTAGATGGTGATTTATTTAACTCTGGTGTACGTCCGGCAATTAACGTAGGTATTTCTGTATCTCGTGTGGGCGGTAACGCTCAGATTAAATCAATGAAAAAAGTATCAGGTACTTTAAAATTAGACCAAGCTCAATATCGTGAATTAGAAGCGTTTGCTAAGTTTGGATCAGATTTAGATGCCGTTACTTTAAATGTAATTGAAAAAGGAAAGCGTAACGTTGAAATCTTAAAACAAGCACAAAACGATCCATTTACAGTTGAAGATCAAGTAGCAATTATTTATGCAGGATCTAAAAACTTATTAAGAGATGTTCCTGTTGAAAAAGTAAAAGAATTTGAAAGAGATTATTTAGAATTTTTAAAAGCTAAGCATAGTGATGTTTTAGCAACTTTAAAAGCTGGTAAATTAACTGATGAAGTTACAGATACTCTAACAAGTGTAGCTAAAGAATTATCAGGAAAATATAAAGCATAATTAGATTTTAGTATTGAGTAGTGAATTTCACAAACTTCACTACTGAATACTCAATACTCAATTCTAAAACATATGGCAAATTTAAAAGAAATACGTAATAGAATAACATCGGTTTCCTCAACGATGCAGATTACCAGTGCCATGAAAATGGTATCTGCTGCAAAACTGAAGAAAGCGCAAGATGCTATTACGGCAATGCGCCCTTATGCAGATAAGTTAACAGAGCTTTTACAAAGTTTAAGCGCTACTTTAGATGCAGATTCAGGCAGTAAGTTTTCTGAACAACGCGAAGTAAAAAAGGTTTTAATTGTTGCTATTACTTCTAATAGAGGATTAGCTGGGGCTTTTAATTCAAACATCATTAAAGAAGTCAATAAAATGACTTCTAATTATGCTGGTAAAGAAGTTTTTTATTTAGCGATAGGTAAAAAAGGAAACGATGCCTTTAAAAAAACCAATAGAGTTATCGCTAACAAAAGTGAAGTTTTTGATGATTTAACTTTTGATAATGTTGCAGAAATAGCGAAGTTATTAATGGATAAATTTGTTGCCGGAGAATTTGATAAAATCGAAATTGTTTACAACAAATTTAAAAATGCAGCTACTCAAATAGTAACTACAGAACAGTTTTTACCTATTGTCCCTGTTGAAGGTTCTGATAATGCAAATGCTGATTATATTTTTGAACCATCAAAAGAAGAAATTGTAGAGCAATTAATACCAAAGTCTTTAAAAACACAATTATATAAAGGTATTAGAGACTCTTTTGCTTCTGAACATGGTGCTCGTATGACTGCAATGCACAAAGCAACTGATAACGCTACAGAGCTTAGAGATCAACTTAAATTAACTTACAATAAAGCGCGACAAGCAGCTATTACCAATGAAATTTTAGAGATTGTTGGTGGAGCAGAAGCACTTAACAACTAGTATTTCTTTAAAAAAAAATGAAATAAATTTAAACCTCACATTATGTGGGGTTTTTTTATGGCATCAAATTTGGATTAGGTATCTTTATATTATATCTTTTTGGTTATGAAAATATTAATAAAGGGACTATTCATATTGATAATATCTTTAGTCATGATGAGTTTTTCTCAGTGCAATAATAAATTAGAACTTCAAGGTATACTTCCTTTGGAATTAGATGAAGTTTATTTTAAAGAGTGGTCTAACCCAGCAAGGTTTACAGGTTCGGGTCTTAATTTATTTATTCCAATAAAATCAAACTCAGACCAATTTGTTTTGGATAGTGTGTATTTTAAAGATAAACAAGTAAAGCTTGAATATGTTAATGACACACTAGCTGTTGGTCGTTTTAAGACTAAAACAAACCAGCCTCAAGAAATAGTAATGAGTAACCAACCTCATGCAGAATATGGCAACTCACTTCCACAGATATTAAAAAAACCACCTTTTCAAATAAAAGATGATGAAGCAATAATAAGCTATAAAAAAAGTAATAAAACCAAGTATTTTAAGATATCTAATATTAAAAAAAGGCAAGATAAATTTAATGAGGTGCCTATGTAAAAACCACAATAACCTATCTTTGGTTTTTGTTAGCTAAAAACGTATTTTTAGCAAGATAAATTACCCATCATTGAGCGGATTCAAAACATTATTTAAACAAACATTTATTTATGGTTTAGCAACTGTGCTTCCTAGAATGTTGAGTTTTTTATTAGTTTGGATTCATACAAAACAAGGAGTTCTTAAAGGGGTTGCCGACTATGGAGAAGTTTCAATAATTTATTCCGTTTTCATTATCTTAAATGTTATTCTTGCTTTTGGTATGGAAACAGCTTTTTTTAGGTTTTTCCATAAAGAAGATGATAAGGAAAAAGTTGTGGGAACATCTACAATTACATTAATAATATCCTCTATTATATTTTTTATAGTAGCGATTTTATTCAAAAGTCAAATCTCAGAACTCGCAAAGGTTAATCAGGAATATATAGACATCGTCATTTGGGTACTTTTTTTAGATGCATTAGTTATAATCCCATTTGCATGGCTACGTGCTAATCAACGGCCAATGCGATACACAGTCTTAAAGGTTTTGAATGTTTGTGTAAACGTTGGACTCAATTTATTTTTCTTGTTAGTCCTGAAAGATTTAGCAAATATTTCACCGGTTTTTGATAGTATTTATATCTCAAATTTTGAAATAAACTATATTTTTATTGCTAATCTTATAGCAAGCGCTTTAACGTTTTTTCTCTTAATCCCTTTTTACACAGAAATTAAATATGTTTTTAATATTGCATTATTAAAGCGCATGCTTACCTATGCTTTCCCTGTTTTAATAGCAGGTATAGCATTCTCTATAAACGAAGCTTTTGATAGATTTTTATTAGATGATTTATTACCTGAAAATATTGCAAAAACAGAAATAGGAATGTATTCAGCTTGCTATAAGCTTGCATTATTCATGACATTATTTGCTACTGCTTATCGTTTAGGTATTGAACCCTATTTTTTTAGTCATGCTAAAAGTGAAAATCCCCAAAAAAATTACGCTAAAATATTAGAGTTTTTTGTCATTTTAGGGGCTTTAATATTATTAGTGGTTGTGGTTTTTGCCGATATATTAAAAATAATTTTTATTCCAAATGATGCTTACTGGGAAGCGATGTGGATTGTTCCAGTACTATTATTAGCTAATTTCTGTTTGGGAATTTATCATAATCTATCAGTTTGGTATAAAATAACTGATAAAACAAAATTTGGTGCTTATATATCTGTAGCCGGAGCTATGGTTACTTTAGCTTTAAATTTTTGGTTAATTCCAATTATGAGCTATAAAGGTTCTGCATTAGCAACTTTAGCTGCATATGGTTTTATGATGATTTTATCTTACTTTTTTGGGAGAAAGTATTATCCAATACCTTATAACCTTAAGAAAATGGTATTATATATATTACTTTCAATTGGATTATCAGGGTTATCATTTTATCAATTTAGAGAGAATTATATAATAGGAATTTCTATGTTAATTGTATTTTTGGTAATCGTTTACTTTTTTGAAAAGAACGAACTAAAAAAATTGTTAAAAAGATAATATGCAAATAAAAATAATCAACAAATCCAATCACGAGTTACCGCACTACGAAACTATAGCTTCTGCAGGCATGGATTTAAGAGCACATATTACAGAAACCATTATTTTAAAACCTTTAGAGCGAACCATAGTTAAAACAGGTTTGTTTATTGAGTTACCCATAGGTATTGAAGCGCAAGTAAGACCACGAAGCGGATTAGCGGCTAAAAGAGGCATTACAGTTTTAAACGCTCCAGGAACTGTTGATGCCGATTATAGAGGTGAAATTGGTGTTATTTTAGTGAATTTATCTAATGAAGATTTTGTTATTGAAAACGGAGAAAGAATTGCACAATTAGTAATAGCAAAACATGAACGTGCTGAATGGAAAGTAGTAGAAGTGCTTTCTGAAACATCACGTGGAGAAGGTGGTTTTGGCAGTACAGGAACGAAGTAATTAATGAATTACGATTGGTCATTTTTTATTTAAAAATTATAAAAAACATATTTTCAACAAAACAAATCAATCTTTAAAATGAAAATAATAGTACCCATGGCAGGACGAGGTTCTCGTTTACGGCCACATAGTTTAACAGTGCCAAAACCATTAATACCAGTGGCTGGGCAACCTATTGTTCACAGATTGGTAAAAGATATTGCTAAAGTATTAAAGCAACCCATTGATGAAATTGCTTTTGTTTTAGGAGATCCAGCATGGTTTGGAGACGATGTAGTTGCAAGTTTAGAAGATTTAGCTAACAGTTTAGGCGCTAAAGCATCTATTTACCGTCAAGACCTACCTTTAGGAACAGGACACGCTATTATGTGTGCAAAACCATCCTTATCAGGACCAGCTGTAATTGCTTATGCAGATACTTTAATTAGGGCTGAGTTTGATTTAGATCCAACAGCTGATAGTGTTATTTGGACTAAAGAAGTAGATAACCCTGAAGCTTATGGCGTAGTTAAACTAAACAACAAAAACGAAATTGTTGAATTAGTTGAAAAACCAAAAAACTTTGTTAGTAATCAAGCCGTTATAGGTATTTATTATTTTAAAGATGTAGCTGTTTTAAAAGAGAAACTTCAAGAAATATTGGATGAAAATATTATGAATGGAGGCGAATACCAAATTAATGATGGTATAAAACGCATGATGGTAGTTGGTAAAGTTTTTAAAACGGGAACGGTTGATGAATGGATGGACTGTGGAAATAAAGCAATAACTATTGAAACCAATCAACGGATGTTAGGCTTTTTAAAAGCAGATGGTGATGAGCAGTTAATAGCGCCTTCAACACAATTAGAAAACTCCAAAATTATTGAGCCGTGTTTTATTGGAGAAAATGTGGTACTAAAAAACTCCATTATTGGACCTTATGTATCCATAGGCAATCATTGTACAATAGAAAATTCAACCATTAAAAATAGTTTAATACAAACGCATACCAGTATCAAAAATGCTAATTTAGATAATGCGATGATTGGTAATTATGTAGCATATAATGGCGATTTTACAAGTATTAGTATTGGGGATTATTCAATTTTAGAATAATTTTAGATTTCGGTATACAATTTGAATTAATCTTTTGATGCTATTATATTAAAAAGTACTTTTCAGTAAATGATTAAAAAAATCTACATAAGCTTTCTTTTCTTCGGAATTTTAATGTTCCCCACTATAAACTATGCTCAAAATGATGATTTAGAAAATAACGAAGACAAGTTTCAGGAGTTTTTTTTTGAAGCTTTAAAACAAAAATCTATCGAAAACTATGATAGATCTATTGAAGCACTTTTGAAATGTCTTGAAATTGATGATACGGTTCCAGTTTTATATTTTGAATTAGGTAAAAATCATAACTTACTTAAAAATTTTGGAGCAGCTGAAGATGCATTTAAAAAGGCAGTAGATAGAGACTCAGATAATGAATGGTTTTTAGATGAACTTTACGGTTTTTACGTTTCTCAAAATGATTATGATAAGGCTATTAAAACCCTTGAGCAATTAGTAAAATACCATCCAGATTACAAAGAGGATTTGGCATCTATATATGCTAAAACAGAAAAATATGATGCAGCTTTAGAAATTTTAGATGCATTAGATGCACAGTTTGGAATTTCAGTCTCTCGTGATCTGATGCGAAATCGAATTTATGATATTACTGGCAGAAAAAAAGATCAAATTAAAAATCTAGAAACACGGGTTGAAAATAACCCAGATAATGAGACCAATTATTTAGCACTAATTTTTCGATATAGTGAAAATAATGAAAAAGATAAGGCTTTTGAAACAGCAAAGGAATTGTTAAAAACAAACCCCAACTCGCAACTAGTGCATTTAGCATTATATAAATTTTATATTGAAGATAATGATGCTGAAAATGCTATTGAGTCTATGCAAATTGTTGTTAAAAGCAATGAGATTAAGCCCGAAGCTAAACTTAAAGTACTAACTGATTTTGTAGAGTTTGTCTCTCGTAATCCACAATACGAAACTGATTTAGTTGAGGCAACTGCTATGGTTAGCGATACTAATAATAGTAAAACACTTATTGAATTAGGACAATACTACTTATCAAAAAATAATAAAGAAAAAGCGTTAGAATATTTTGAGAAAGCCTTAAAATTAGAGTCTGATAATTTTGGAGTTTTACGTAATGTGATGTTATTATACATTGATTTAAAAAAATATAATCTTGCTGAAGAAAAAAGTAGAAACGCCCTTGATAAATATCCGTCTCAGCCTATATTTTACCTAGTTAATGGTGTTTCGCTTAACGAGTTAAATAAACCTAAAAAAGCTATTGAGTCTCTAGAAATGGGATTAGATTATATTATAGACAACACTAAAATGGAAGCCGATTTTTATAATCAATTAATTAAAGCCTATACACTGTTAAACAATACTGATAAAACAAAAACGTTTACTGATAAAGCCAAACAATTAGAAACCCCAAATTAATGAATATACGTTCCCAATTCGCTTTAGTTTTACTAACTATTTTTTTGTGTAATTGTAAATCATCAAAAACTATTAATGGTGGTGATGCAAATTTCAAACTTTCAACTAAGCAGTTAATAAAAGAAAACACAAAGCAAGCACCTAATTTCACTACGCTTCAATCTAAACTCAAAATAACGTTAGATCAAAACGGAAAAACACAAACACATACAGTTAATTTTAGAGCAAAAAAAGATGAAATGTTATGGATGAACGCCACGTTTTCGGTTATTAGAGCGTTAATTACTCCCGAAAAAGTTAGTTTTTATAACAAGCTAGACAATACGTATTTTGATGGCAATTATAAATATTTGAGCGATTTATTAGGCACCGAATTAGATTTTAAGAAAGTTCAAAATTTATTATTAGGCGAGTCTATTTTCAATCTCAAAGAAGGTGATTATAAAGCTATAGTTGACGATAATACATATATTCTTCAACCTAAAAAACAACTGGATCTTTTTGAAATTTTCTTTTTAATAGACCCTTCATATTTTAAGGTGAAATCTCAACAAATTTCGCAACCTAAAGAACATAGACATTTACAAATTGATTATATTTCTCATCAAGTAATAGGTAAACAAATTTTACCAGAAAACATAAAAGTAATTGCAATAGAAGAGAATGAAGAAATTATTCTAAAATTAGAATTTAAAAATGTTTCCTTAAATGAAGATTTAAATTTTCCTTTTAAAATACCTTCTGGGTTTAAAGAAATAGAACTTTAATGATGCTGCTTAAACAAACATATAAAACTGCATTTCTGCTAATATTTCTTTTATTTAGCATTTCAATTTTTTCTCAAAACAACAAACAAAAAGAACTTGAAACCAGGAGACTGGAACTGCGCAGAGAAATTCAGAAAATTAATGAGTTACGCGCTGAAAATAAATCCAAAGAAAAATCGCAACTATCACTTATAGAGAATTTTAATTATAAGATAAATGTGCTTTCTAATTTAATTAAAGTTACTAATCAGCAAGCTAATTTATTAAACCGGGATATTAATTCAAACCAGAAAAAGATAACCGATTTAAGAAATGAATTAAAGCAGTTAAAAGAGGTTTATGCTGCTATGATTGTTAAATCTTATAAAAGCAAAAACCAACAAAGTAGAGTTATGTTTTTATTGTCTTCAAACAATTTTAAACAAGCTTATAAAAGGTTGCAGTATATGAAACAATATTCAGACCATCAAAAGCTGCAAGGTGAAACTATAAAAACGAAAACTGTAGAATTACAACAAACCAATACAAATTTATTAAAGCAACAAGAAAATAAGAGAAAATTGATTGCCGAAAACAGGGAGGTTCAAAAATCTTTAGAAGTAGAAAGAAAAGAGCAAGAGCTTTTAATGAAATCTATAAAAAACGATCTATCAAAATACGCCTCTCAGTTAAAACAAAAACAACGAGAAGTTGATAGAATTGATGCAGAAATTGATAGAATTATTGCAGAGGCTATTGCAAAATCAAACAAAAAGGTTAGTAAAAGTCCAACCTCAAATACGTTTGCTTTAACACCTGAAGAAAAAGTATTGGCATCAAATTTTATTTCAAATAAAGGTAAATTGCCTTGGCCTGTAGAAAAAGGTTATGTTACGCTTGGTTACGGCACTCAACCTTCACCCATAAATAAAACATTAACAATTAAAAGTAACGGTGTAAGATTAGCAACAGAGAAAGGCGCAAAAGTTATGGCAGTTTTTAATGGAGAAGTAACCTCAGTAAAAAAACTAAAAAACGCTAATCCTTTAGTAGTTATTCGTCATGGAAATTATTACACTGTTTATACAAACCTTTTAAAGGTTTATGTGAAAGAAGGCGATAAGGTTTCAACAAAACAAACTATTGGTGAAGTATTTACAAACCCTGCAAACGGCGAAACCATTTTTAGCTTTAGTATTTATAAAGAAGGAGCATCACAAAATCCTTCAGGCTGGATTTATAAAATGTAACAGTTAATTAAATAATTTTTTTGGCGTTACCACAAGGGTCGGGCTTTTCGTTACAAGTCCTCGCTTCGTTCCTTCGCTGTGGGCTTTTCACTGCAATCCCTAACGCATTTTAAAACTTAATCAAACAACGCCTTTAACTCTGTGGCTTCATTAGGTTTTATTTTACCAGCTAATAATAAACTTAATTGTTTTCTGCGTAAAGCAGCATCAAAACGTTCTTTTTCTAAATCAGTTTCTGGGATCACTTCGGGTACCGTAATTGGGCGTCCCGTTTCATCTACGGCTACAAACGTATAAATGGCTTCATTTGCTTTAGTTTTATTGCCAGATTCACGATCTTCAATCCAAACATCAATAAACACCTCCATAGAGGTTTTAAAAGCACGAGAAACCTTTGCTTCAACCGTAACGACACTTCCTAAGGGAACCGCACGATTAAAAGCTACATGATTCACAGATGCCGTTACAACTATACGTCTGCTGTGGCGTCTAGCCGAAATACTTGCAGCACGATCCATTCGCGCTAAAAGTTCGCCGCCAAATAAATTATTTAAAGGATTGGTTTCACCAGGTAAAACCATATCGGTCATAATTGTTCTTGACTGTTCGGGTGTTTTAGCTTGCATTATATAAAGATTAATAATGGCGTAAATATAGTGCTCATTTAGGTATTAAAGCACTAAAAAGGTATAAGGCTTATTAATTTTCTACTTTAACAATTTTTATTTTTCTTTGAGAAGCCAAATTAATACTTGTTTTTAATGCTTTTTGAGCATCACCCAAATCATTAAATTTTTCTTGATAAACTAAGTAGTTACTACTTTTTTTATGAAAAAAGAAGTTAGCATTATTTAAACCAGTTGATTTTAGAGTCTTTAAAAATGCATCTTTTTTTAAGGCATCGGTAAAACTTCCTAAAATTAAATAATAACCATTTTCTGTATTATCAAGCTCTCTAATTATTTGAATAATATTTGGGTTGTCAAAATTTTGCACTTCTTTCTGCACTTTTGATACTTGATTAGTAACAACACTTTCAGAATTAGCGGTATAAGTTTTCTGTGAAGTTATTTCTGTTTTGGTGAACACTTTTTTTGGAGTGGAAACTTCTTTGTTTGACTCAGAATCTACTTTAATCCAAGCATCTCTATTATGTGTTTTTCTAATATCATGTACAGCTGTTAAAGCCTCCTTTCCAGTTTCATAACTACCATATACCACTTCATATAAGCCAAACTTATTTAATCCAATATTTTTTGCTTTATAACCAAGTGTTGTTAATTCTTCAACTTTTTTATCTGAGTTTTCTTTGACTCTAAAAGCACCAGCAACAATATGATAATTACCAGATTCTTTATCAATATTTAAAGTAATTGCAGGAAGCGGATTTAAGTTAAAAGTAGCTTGTTGTATTTTATTGTCTAGTTGTTTGGTAGCTTCTTCTTGCGCTAATTGATTATACTCTTCAATTTTCTTTACATAAAAATTTGAAGAAACTAAACCGCCAAGAGTTAATGCTACTAAGGCAACAGCAGCATATTTTAAATAAGGTCTTGCTTTTCGACTTTCTGGAGTTATTGTTATTGGCGTTACTTTTTCAATAGTTTTTACAGTTTGTTTGTAAACTTCTCTATTTACACACGGTGATACAAATTGGGTTAAACCAAAAGAATCTGTTAGGTAATTGAGATGATAACAAGGCTCAAACAAAATTTTTCCTTCTTCGTTAAAAACAATTTCACCAATATTTTTAAAATTAATTGTTTCGCCTTGTGTTAAGTAAGATTTTAATAGTTTAACACGTTTAGCAATTTTTTTATTAGCAGTTTCAAAAGGTATTTTTTCTAAATCAGCTATATAATTAGCTAATAAGCCATCATTTTTTTGAATTTGCTCGTTAAAAGACAACATTTTTTTTGGAGCATAAAATATATTTGATGTTTCGTTAATAGTTGCAGACGTTTTTTGTGTTAAAAATGCACCAAAATCTGGGATAGTAACACATTCGTATCTATAAAGTAAATCGCTTATATAAGTTTCTAATTGCATAGAAACAAAGTTAAAATTTTTTGCTTTTAGATAAAATTTACAAGGAAGTATTTATTAACAGTATAAAAATTCTTTTATTGCAGTTTAAAATCAAACATTTATGATGACCGATCAGGATTTGCTTTATACTTTAGCCTTACAACATGTACCAAATATTGGTGATATTACCGCAAAAAGACTTATTAATCATTGTGGATCTGCCCAAGCTGTTTTAAAAGAAAAGAAGCAAAATCTATTAAGAATTGATGGTATAGGAAGTGTTATTTTAGGTGATTTACAGAATACAGAATATTTAAAACAAGCAGAAAAAGAATTAGAGTTTATAAATTCCAACCATTTTATAGTCTCTTATTTTAAGGAAAATGATTATCCTGATAAGTTAAAACATTGTATTGATGGGCCTATTTTATTATTTCAAACGGGAAATATAAACTTAAAACAACAACATATTATAAGCATTGTAGGTGCTAGAAAAATTACAACAAGCGGAATTGCTTTTTGTGAAGATTTGGTTGAAAGATTAGTGCCTTATAACCCTATAATCGTTTCAGGTTTCGCATACGGAACTGATATTACAGCTCACAAAGCAGCTATAAAACACAATTTACAAACTATAGGTTGTTTAGCACATGGACTAAATACTATTTATCCCAAAGTTCATAAAAGATATATGGCTGATATGGAAAAAAATGGTGGTTTTTTTACTGATTTTTGGAGTTCAGACAAATTTGATAAAAGAAATTTTTTAAAACGAAACAGAATCATTGCTGGTTTAAGTGAGGCTACTATTGTTATAGAATCTGCAGAAAAAGGTGGTAGTTTAGTTACTGCGGATATTGCAAATTCGTATAACCGAGATGTATTTGCAGTTCCAGGAAGAACTACAGATAGCCAAAGTATTGGTTGCAATAATTTAATAAAACACCAAAAAGCACATATGCTTACCACACCTATAGATATTCCTTATATATTAAATTGGAATTTAGAAGATGATAAAAAACCAGTTATCCAAAAACAATTGTTTGTTGAGTTGGAGGCCACTGAGAAAATAATTTATAATTATTTAAAACAAAACGAAAAACAACAATTAGACGTAATTGCGATAAATTGTGTATTACCAATTTTTAAAGTTGCGAGTATTTTACTAACCATGGAATTAAAAGGCGTTATCAGACCTTTACCTGGCAAGTTATTTGAGGTTGTTTAACAATTTTCTGTATCATTAATATCCAACTTTTGCTCGTACTCTTCCTAAAACATCATTAGCAATTAGCTTTGCTTTTTCAGCACCAATAGCTAAAGCTTTATCAATTTCGTTAACGTTATTCATATAATAATTATAGCGTTCACGTTCTGTCGCAAAGGTTTCAACTATTAATTCAAATAAGGCTTGTTTTGCATGTCCGTAACCATAATTACCATGCTCATAATTAGCTTTCATCTTTTTAATTTGCTCATCATTAGCTAATAAACTATAAATCGCAAAACAGTTACATGTTTTCCAATCTTTAGGGTCTTCAAGGGGTGTGCTATCTGTTTGAATACCCATAATTTGTTTGCGTAGTTTTTTATCATCTAAAAAAATATTGATGATGTTATCTCTACTCTTGCTCATTTTCTCGCCATCTGTACCAGGAATAAGCATGGTTGTTTTTTGCACTTCTGCTTTAGGTAAAACAAAGGTTTCTCCAACTTTAGCATGAAATCTTGAGGCTACATCACGAGTCATTTCAATATGCTGTTCTTGATCTTTTCCTACAGGTATAATATCTGCATCATATAATAAAATATCAGCAGCCATAAGCATTGGATATGCAAATAAACCAGAATTTACATCTTCAAGCCTATCTGCTTTATCTTTAAAGCTATGCGCTAATGTTAAACGCTGGAATGGAAAAAAACAACTTAAATACCAAGACAATTCAGTTACTTGTGGCACATCACTTTGTCTGTAAAAAACCGTTTTTTCAATATCTAAACCGAAAGCTAACCAAGTAGCTGCTGTAGAATACGTATTAGCTCTTAACGTTTCAGCATCTTTTATTTGAGTTAGAGTATGAAGATTTGCAATAAACAAATAAGAATCGTTTAATGGGTTTTTGGCCATTTCTATGGCTGGAATTATTGCGCCTAAAATATTTCCTAAATGTGGTGTGCCTGTACTTTGTATGCCTGTAAGTATTCTTGCCATGGTAATGTTGTAAGTATTGGCGCAAAGGTAATTTTTTTAATAGAATTGCTCAATACAATTGTGTATTTTTGGGCTTTATGAAAGTTTTTAAATATATTTTTTGGGTTTTATACAGAGTTTGGTTTTACATTCTTGTAGCTCTGCCAATACTAATCATGTTTCCAATTCTTTTAATTTCTATTTTAAAAGAATCTTGGTATCATTTCTTTTTTAAGATTGCTAGAATTTGGGCAAAATTCATTTTAATAGGTATGGGGTTTATTTATAAGATAGAACGTCTCCAAACGCCCGAAAAGCATAAAAGCTATATGTTTATAGCCAACCACACCTCGATGGCAGATATTATGCTTATGTTAGTTTCGGTTAAAAATCCTTTTGTTTTCGTTGGTAAAGCGGAGTTGGCTAAAATACCATTATTTGGGTTTTTCTATAAACGCACCTGTATTTTGGTAGATAGGAGTTCTCCCAAAAGCAGGCAAGCTGTTTTTTTAAGAGCTCAAAAACGATTAAAAACAGGTGTGAGTATTTGTATTTTTCCTGAAGGAGGTGTTCCAGAAGAACATATAATTTTGGACGATTTTAAAGATGGTGCCTTTAGGTTGGCAATAAACCACCAAATCCCAATTGTTCCTGTAACCTTTGCTGACAATAAGCAACGTTTTTCATATACTTTTTTTAGTGGAGGACCTGGTAAAATGCGAGTCAAAATGCATAAATTTTTATCTACTGAAGGAATGACTATTGATGAGACTAAATATTTAAATAAAAAATCTAGAGATGTTATTTTAAAACAATTAGAAGGGTTTAATATATAAAAACTGCTCCTGGGAGAGAGCAGTTTTCTTGATATTTCTTCAAGAGTTTAAAAAAATATCGAGGTCTAACCAAAAACCTAAAATTTAATAGCAAATCCAGTATAAACACCAATAAAAAATGGCTTAAAATTACCTGAAGTATTTTTGAAAGTATTAATCTGATATTTAAACATAGGTTCTAAATTCAAATCAATTTTTTTAGTCATTTTATAGTTAAAACCTAACCCAAAATTAGCACTATAACTTAATTTATTTATATTATTTGCTTCACCCACAAAGGTTCTAATTCCATTTTCTGTTTCAGAGAAGATTTCATTATTATTTAAAAAGAACGAGCTAAAACCACCAATAAAATTAACCCCCAATTTTTTATCAGTCAGCGTATATTGAATTTCTAAAGGAATTTCAATATAACCCAATGCTTGATTAATGGAAGTATTTGAAGTTATAAAACTTCCAGGGATTTCTGAATTATTTAAATTTCCTGAGCCAATGACAGAGGCACCGTTATTCGAAATATTATTAGAATCTATATTTTGCAATGCACTGGTTGGAGCAGGACCAAGAGATTGAAAAACAACAACGTCATTAGTATTATATCCTAAATTAACTTTATTGATTCCAGAGCGAATACTAAGTTTGTTGTTTATCGCATAGCTTGCAGAAATACCATAACTCATGTTTAAATCTCCGCTTTTTGCATTTTTATTAAACTGCGGATCAATGGATGAACCTTCTCCTAAAGTATTAAAATATACGGGAGCAGCATTAGGGGCTATACGCCACTTGTTTTGGCTTGTTTTCTCATCTGCAACAACTTCTTTATTTTTTTCTAAAACCTCTTCAATTGTCAGTGTTTTACTCTCTTTTTCCAGGGTTGCTTTAGTTTCTGTTTTAGTGGTTTTTATATTAACAATAGCTTTGTTATTTTTTAGGGTATTCTTTAAAAGTTCCCCGGCTTTTTCTTTGTTAATTATCGATTCATCATTTTTGTTTTCTGTATTGTTTGATTCAGCAACTGATGTATTATAATTTATGTTGTTTTTGAGTGCTTTATCAATTATTTTTTCTTCAGAAAGATTTGCAATGTCAGTTTTGGAAGATGTGTTTTTATTTTTAGTATTAGCATTCGTTTTTAAAGAGGTATTAACTTTACTTTCATTTTTAGAATTTGATACTAAGGTTGTTGCCGATTCTTTTGAAGTATTTATTTTATTTTGTATTGATTTATTATTAACCTTTTCTGAGTCACCTTTTGAGTTTGTATTATCAGCGATAACCGTTTTGGTTTCATTATTGGGCTTCTTTGATTCATTGTTTTTATTATTAATAATTTCTAAGGGAACTTCATCATTTTCAACAACTTGAATAATAGTTGAATCCTTACTAATATTTAAATAACCAACAGTTATTAGTAACAATAACAAAGCTGCTACTCCAGCATAACGCCACCAAATTGGTATAACACGACGTTTCTTCTTTTCGCCCTTAAGCTGACTTTCAATGTTTTCCCATACGCTATCGTTAGGAGTGACTTCAAAATCTTTGAAACCTTCTTGAAAAAGCCTGTCTATGTGTTTTTTATCATTCATTTATAGTGATTGTGAATGGTTTTTTGTTTTGTAATGTTCTATAGTTTGTTTCAAAATTTGTCTAGCTCGGGCTAAATTTGATTTTGAAGTTCCTATGTTTATCTCTAGTATGTTGGCTATTTCCTTGTGAGAATAGCCATCTAATACATACATATTAAAAACTAAGCGGTATCTGTCTGGTAATTCTTGAATTATTTTTAGAAGGTAATCAATAGATAATGAGTCTTCATCAATTTCTAATTCAACTTCTTCAATGGTGTTTTCATTTATTAAATCAAAAACTTTTTCGTTGCGATAACGTTGCAAAACAGTATTTATAGTTATGCGTTTAAGCCAACCTTCAAAAGAGCCTTTGTTTTTATATTGTTCAATTTTTTCAAAAATCGTTAAAAAAGCATCTTGCAAATTATCTTCAGCTTCTGCATAGTTGCGCGAATACTTTAAGCATGTAGCGAACAATTTACTCGAAAAGAGTTTATATAAATCGCTCTGTGCTTTAGTATCATTAATTTTACAATTTTCTATGAGTTGATTTAAACTCAAATTAAACACATATTAATTAATACTTATACCTCATTCAATTACTGGCACTTCAATGGTTAAATATATAGGATCTCCATTTTCATCCTCTCCTTGCCAAAATTTAAAAATATATGATCCATTACTAGTTACATTAAAATTAAAAGTAGCTTCTACTAATACATTTTCAATGATTTCACAATTATTAGCTTTAAAAACATATGTTATTGGGGCTACAGTACGTTGGTTGTTTTCTTTGTAGTAATAAAAATTTTTAAAACTATGACATGTTGAAGGTCTTAAATATGAAACTGTAATTGGATAGGTTTCCCCTAGTGTAAACTCCGTTGGAATATCTACACTATCTATTGGTAAAACTTCTAAATTAAATTCAGTAGCATCATTATCAACACTACACGACATAGATAACACAAGAAAACAAAGTACAAAAATTTTTTTCATAGCAAATAAATTTGGGCATTAATAAGTGTTTGCTCTTTTTAGATGCTTGTGTTTTAAAAAGGTTGCGTTGAAAACTAAAAAATCCCGAATTAACGGGATTTTTAAACTATTTTCCAGAGATTATCCCTCTTACTTTGGCCTCGAGTTCGTCACTAAGTTCAGGGTTATCTTTTATGAGTGCTTTAACAGCATCGCGTCCCTGTCCTAGTTTAGTATCATCATAACTAAACCAAGAACCACTCTTTTTAACAATATCTAGTTCAACAGCTAAATCTAAAATTTCGCCTACTTTACTAACACCTTCACCATACATAATATCAAACTCAGCGGTTTTAAAAGGTGGGGCAACTTTGTTTTTAACTACTTTAACTTTGGTTTTATTACCGGTAACATTTCCGTCGGTTTCTTTAATCTGAGTAGAACGACGAATGTCTAATCGAACAGAAGCATAGAATTTTAAAGCATTACCTCCAGTTGTCGTTTCTGGATTTCCAAACATAACTCCAATTTTTTCACGTAACTGGTTAATAAATATTACGGTACAATTGGTTTTACTTATGGATGCCGTTAGTTTTCTTAAGGCTTGAGACATTAAACGTGCATGTAAACCCATTTTTGAGTCTCCCATTTCGCCTTCTATTTCACTTTTAGGAGTTAAGGCAGCAACAGAATCTATTACTACAATATCAATAGCCCCAGAGCGAATTAAATTATCTGTAATTTCTAAAGCCTGTTCACCATTATCTGGTTGGGAAATGATTAAATTATCAATATCGACTCCTAATTTTTCAGCATAAAATCTATCAAAAGCATGTTCTGCATCAATAAATGCAGCTATACCACCAGCTTTTTGTGCTTCCGCAATAGCGTGTAAGGTTAATGTGGTTTTTCCTGAAGATTCAGGGCCATAAATTTCTATAACACGTCCACGAGGATATCCTCCAACACCTAATGCAATATCTAAACCTAATGAACCAGATGGAATGGCATCAACATCTACAATTGCAGAGTCACTCATTTTCATTACTGTTCCTTTTCCGTAGGCTTTATCAAGTTTGTCTAATGTAAGTTTTAGTGCTTTTAATTTAGCTTCTTTTTCGCTGCTCATTTATATATTGTTTTTTATGAAGTAATGGATGCTAAAATACTATAACTTTTCTCAGAATACAATTTTATAACGCAACCTTTTTAGACATTTTGCATCTTATTTTAAAAGAAGAAAATCATTGCTATGAAATTTTCTTAAAACGGTTTGAAAATTAGACTAACTCAAGCTTATTAATAAAGCACTTAAGAATATTAAGTGCTTTTTTTGTGCAATAAATTGACTTATTCCTTTAAAATTGTACTTTTGTTTCTTTAAAAATATTCTTTAACCTTATAAATTAGTATAGCATGCAACTGTACAATAAACTAAGCGCAAAAGAAAGATCTGAATTAATTGACAAAGCAGGAAAAAGTCGATTAACACTTTCTTTTTACCAATACGCCAAAATTTTAAATCCTCAAGATTTTAGAGATCAACTTTTTATAGTTTGGAATCAACTAGACGTTTTAGGACGTATTTATGTTGCATCCGAAGGCATTAATGGGCAGTTATCACTGCCAGCAGATCGTTTTAATGAGTTCAAAAAAAATTTAGACACGATAGATTTTTTAAAAGGAATTCGTTTAAATATTGCAGTTGAGCAAGATAACAAATCCTTCCTAAAACTTAAAGTAAAGGTGCGTGATAAAATTGTTGCTGATGGTTTAAATGATGATACTTTTGATGTGCGAAACAAAGGAATTCATGTTGGGGCTCAGAAATTTAACGATCTTATTGAAGATGAAAAAACAGTTTTGGTTGATATGCGTAACCATTACGAAAGTGAGATTGGGCATTTTAAAAATGCTGTGACTCCAGATGTTGATACCTTTAGAGAATCACTTGATGTTATTGAAGAAGATTTAAAAAATTATAAAGAAGATAAAAACCTAGTGATGTACTGTACAGGTGGTATCCGTTGTGAAAAAGCTAGCGCTTATTTTAAGCATAAAGGTTTTAAAAATGTGTATCAATTAGAGGGTGGGATTATTGAATACACCAGACAGGTTAATGAACTAAATCTCGAAAATAAATTTATAGGTAAGAATTTCGTTTTTGATGAACGCAGAGCTGAAAAAATAAGTGATGCTATCATAGCACAATGCCATCAGTGTGGAGCACCTTTTGATGTGCATACTAATTGTGCAAACGATGCTTGCCATTTATTATTTATTCAATGTGATGCTTGTAAAGAAGAGATGCATAATTGCTGTTCATCCAACTGTAAATACATACATGCTTTACCATATGAAGTGCAAAAGGAACTGAGAAAAGGACAAGGAAATAGCAATGATATATTCAAAAAAGGAAGAGCCAACCATTTAACTTTCAAAAAAGACTTAAGAAATATCTTTGATGTTTTACAAAAGAAAAGCATTTAAGTTTATTTGTTTCTAGTCTTTAGAATAATCTTATATTTACATCGAGAACATGTTTTAATAGACGATTTTTAAATCCATTACAAAACAACGGTTTTCAAATATTTTTTAAGAACCTTCATTCGTAATAATTTAATTTATTAACGAATTCAATATATAAAATATATGGCTTGCGCTAGTTGCTCAACAAAAGACGGCTCTCCAAAGGGCTGCAAAAATAACGGTACTTGTGGTACAGATAGTTGCAATAAACTAACTGTTTTTGATTGGTTAGCCAACATGTCGCTTCCCAATGGTGAAAAACCATTCAATTGGGTTGAGGTACGATATAAAAATGGCAGAAAAGAATATTATCATAATACTGAAAATTTAACTTTAAGTATTGGAGATATTGTTGCTACTCAAGCACAATCTGGCCATGATATTGGAATGGTAACCCTTACGGGAGAACTAGTACGCGTTCAAATGAAACGTAAGAACATTCCAGAAAATATTGAAGAAGCCTTAAAAATTTATCGAAAAGCAAGCCAAAAAGATATTGATATTTGGTCTGAAGCAAGAGATAAAGAAGAGCCAATGAAGGTAAGAGCGCGTCAATATGCGATTGATTTGAAACTTCAAATGAAAATTTCAGATATCGAGTTTCAGGGCGATGCTAGTAAAGCAACTTTTTATTATACAGCCGAAGATCGTGTAGATTTTAGAGAACTTATAAAAGTTTTTGCTCGTGAGTTTAGAACTCGAATAGAAATGAAACAAGTAGGTTTTCGTCAAGAAGCAGCAAGACTCGGAGGAATTGGTTCATGCGGTCGAGAATTATGTTGTTCAACATGGTTAACAGATTTTCGTTCGGTAAGTACATCAGCTGCCAGATACCAACAACTTTCTTTAAACCCACAAAAATTAGCTGGTCAATGTGGTAAATTAAAATGTTGTTTAAATTACGAACTCGATACCTATTTAGATGCTTTAAAAAGTTTTCCTAAAACAGATATAAAATTACTAACCGAAAAAGGTTTAGCAGTATGCCAAAAAACCGATATTTTTAAAGGTCATATGTGGTATGCTTATGAAGGAGAATGGATGAATTGGCATAAAATAACAATAGAACAAGCCAATGAAATTATTGAAATTAATGGTAAAAATAAAAAAGTTGCTAGCTTAGAAGATTATGCGTCAAACCTTACAGAAGATACTAAAACAGAGTTTGAGAACGTTGTAGGTCAAGATAGTTTAACACGTTTTGATAGTCCAAAACCATCAAATAAACGTAAATCTAACAGAAACCGAAATAACAGAAACAAAAACAATAAAAGTAAACCTCTAAAAACAAATAATGATACGAAGTAATGCGATGTTATTTTTTTTTATCTTTTCTTTTATAGGTTTAGTGTCTTGCGACTCAAATCGTGTTTTCGATAGCTATAAATCAGTTTCTAATAAATGGCATAAAGATTCTGTAATAAGTTTCGAAATAAACCCTCCAGATTCTATAAATACTTATAATTTATTTGTTAATTTAAGAAATACAAATGCTTATAAATACAATAATTTGTTTTTAATTGTTGAAATAGTTTATCCACACGGAAAAACAACAAAAGACACTTTAGAGTATAAAATGGCAGAGCCTAACGGTAAACTCTTAGGAGCTGGTTATACCGATATTAAAGAAAATAAATTATGGTATAAAGGTTATGAATCTGAATTCATTTTTATAGAACCTGGCATCTATAAAGTAAATATCCAGCATGCCATGCGAGAAAATGGAAAAGTAAATGGTGTTATAGAATTGGAAGGTATAACAGACGTGGGTTTTAGAGTAGAAAAAACAGATAATTAAATGTCACTTTGGTTGATTCTTATTTTTAAGAATTCTATCTAGAAGTATTTATTAAATTAAAGTACATGGCAAAATCAAAAAAAACAACAATTCAAACTCAAGATTTTTCAAAATATATCCGATGGTTTTGGATGCTATTTTCAGGAGGTATTTTTTTTATATTATTATTATTTTTATTAGGTTCTTGGGGCGTTTTTGGTGAAATGCCAGACCATACACTTTTAGAAAATCCTAAAACTAATTTAGCAACCGAAATTATCTCTTCAGACGGAAAAACACTAGGAAAATTTTATTATAACGATAATAGAACACCTGTAAGTTACGATGAATTACCACAACAATTAGTGGATGCATTATTAGCAACTGAAGATGCTCGTTTTCAAAAACACTCTGGTGTTGATACTCGTGGAACACTAAGAGCTGTTTTTAAATTAGGTAGTGGTGGTGGAGCCAGTACCATATCTCAACAATTAGCAAAGCAACTATTTCATGGCGAAGGTTCTACTAATATCGTTGAACGCTTATTGCAAAAAGTTAAAGAATGGATTATTGCAATACGTTTAGAGCGTCAATATACCAAGGAAGAAATTATAGCACAATATTTTAATATTTACGATTTTGGAAACAATGCCGATGGTATTCGTAGTGCTTCCAGAATATATTTCAATAAAGAACCCAAAGAATTAAAGATTAAAGAATGCGCCATGTTAGTTGGCATGTTTAAAAACTCCTCATTATACAACCCTAGAAGAAATCCTGAAGGTGTAAAAAACAGACGAAATGTTGTTTTGGCTCAGATGTATAAATATGATTTTATTGATGAAAAGATAAAAGATTCGCTCCAAAATACAGAATTGGATTTAGATTATTCACCTGAATCTCACAGAGAAGGTATTGCAACTTATTTTAGAGGCTATTTGGATGGTTTTATGAAAGATTGGATTAAAAATAATCCAAAACCAGATGGTACAAAATGGAATCTTTATAATGATGGTTTAAAAATTTACACAACTATTGATTCGCGCATGCAAAAATATGCAGAAGATGCTGTTCTTAAACATATGCCAAGGTTACAAGCTGAGTTTTTTAATCAAAATATACCACAAAGAAATCCAACTGCACCCTTTTCAGATTTAGATCTTAATGAAATTAATGATTTACTAAATCGCTCAATGAAACAGTCAGAGCGATGGAGGCATATGAAATATGATTTGAAAAAGACAAATGAAGAAATTATTGAGTCATTCAATAAACCTGTTCAAATGGGTGTTTTTGCTTGGATAGATGGCAAAGCTTCCGAAATAGATACGATTATGAAGCCTTTTGATTCTATGCGTTATTATAAATCTTTTTTAAGACCAGGTATGATGTCCATGGATCCTCAAACAGGACATGTTAAAGCATGGGTTGGTGGCATGAATTATAGACACTTTCAGTATGATATGGTAAAACAAGGTAAGCGTCAAATAGGATCTACTTTTAAGCCATTAGTTTATACTGCTGCTATTGATCAATTGCATTATTCACCATGTGATCAATTTCCAGATACACCTTTTTGTATTGAGGCTAATAAATTTGGAAACCCAGAGGAATGGTGTCCTAAAAATTCTGGAGGAGATTATGGTGGACAAAGAACTTTAAAAGATGCTTTAGCAAATTCAGTTAACACCATTACAGCAAGATTAATTGATAAAGTGGGTCCTCAAACCGTTGTTGATTTAGCTAAAAAATTAGGTATAGAATCCGAAATGCTTCCGGTGCCATCCATTGCATTAGGAACACCAGACATTAGTGTCTATGAGATGGTTGGGGCTTATTCGGCATTTGCAAACCAAGGAGTTTATACTAAACCAGTAATGGTCACCAATATTGAAGATAAAAACGGGACTATTCTTTATCAATTTAAACCAGAAACTCGCGATGTGATTAGCGAAGAAACAGCTTATGTAACCGTTAAACTTATGGAAGGTGTTACCCAAAGTGGTTCAGGAGTGAGATTAAGAGGAAAAGGTGCGGATGCTTACAGAGCTGATTACAGAGAAATTGTAACAGGTTACCCCTATGAATTTATAAATCCTATTGCAGGAAAAACAGGAACAACACAAAACCAAAGTGATGGCTGGTTTATGGGCATGGTGCCAAATTTAGTTACAGGTGTATGGGTAGGTGCAGAAGACAGATCAGTCCATTTTAAAACCATAACTTACGGTCAAGGAGCAGCTATGGCATTACCTATTTGGGGATTATATATGAAAAGTTGTTATGCAGATATAGAATTAAATATTTCAAAAGAAGATTTTTTAGCTCCAGAAAATCTTTCAATAAATATTGATTGTTCAAATACTTCAGATACAGAGACTAATAATGAAGATGATGAAAATCTAGATGATTTAGATTTTGGATAATCTTATTTTTTAACTTAAAATTGTAAACCATTCTTTTTAGAATGGTTTTTTATTTGTTAAAATCTCTGACTTCTGGTTCAATTATTCGTAATTTTATGATGCATAAAATGATTTATAATGATAAATAAAAAAGTTCATAATGTTCAAGAAGCTTTAAAAGGCGTTACTAACCATATGACTTTGATGCTTGGTGGTTTTGGTCTGAGTGGGATTCCTGAAAACGCTATTGCAGAATTAGTTAAACTTGGGTTAAATGGTTTAACTTGTATTTCTAATAATGCAGGTGTTGATGACTTTGGATTAGGTTTATTATTACAAAAAAAACAGATAAAGAAAATGATATCTTCTTATGTAGGGGAAAATGATGAGTTTGAGCGCCAAATGCTTTCTGGAGAATTAGATGTTGAATTAATTCCTCAGGGCACATTATCTGAACGTTGTAGAGCTGCTCAAGCAGGATTTCCAGCAATATATACACCAGCAGGTTATGGAACTGAAGTAGCAGATGGTAAAGAAACAAGAGAATTTGATGGAAAAATGTACGTTTTAGAACACGCTTTTAAAGCTGATTTTGCTTTTGTTAAAGCATGGAAAGGAGATGAATCTGGGAATTTAATTTTTAAAGGAACCGCAAGAAATTTTAACCCTAATATGTGTGGAGCTGCTAAAATCACAGTTGTCGAAGTAGAAGAATTATTGCCAGTAGGTTCTTTAGATCCTAACCAGATTCATGTTCCAGGGATTTTTGTCCAACGTATTTTTCAAGGTGACAAATACGAGAAACGTATAGAGCAACGAACAGTAAGACAAAGAATTTAAGTAATGTTAGATAAAACAGGTATTGCAAAACGTATTGCAAAAGAAGTTAAAGATGGCTATTATGTTAATTTAGGAATAGGGATTCCAACTTTAGTTGCCAATTACGTAAGAGAAGATATAGAGGTTGAGTTTCAGAGTGAAAACGGGGTTTTAGGTATGGGACCTTTTCCTTTTGAAGGAGAAGAAGATGCTGATGTGATCAATGCAGGTAAACAAACCATAACAACCTTACCAGGAGCAAGTTTTTTTGACTCTGCTATGAGTTTTTCAATGATTAGAGGTAAACATGTAGATTTAACTATTTTAGGAGCTATGGAAGTAGCAGAAAATGGTGATATTGCTAACTGGAAAATTCCTGGAAAAATGGTTAAAGGTATGGGAGGTGCTATGGATTTAGTAGCTAGCGCAGAGAATATTATTGTTGCTATGATGCATACCAATAAAGTAGGTGAGTCTAAAATTTTAAAGAAATGTACATTACCATTAACTGGAGTTGGTTGTGTTAAAAAAATAGTAACAAATCTGGCAGTTCTTGAGGTAA
Source organism: Flaviramulus sp. (assembly GCA_030731745.1). Classification (GTDB taxonomy): domain Bacteria; phylum Bacteroidota; class Bacteroidia; order Flavobacteriales; family Flavobacteriaceae; genus JANQTJ01. Next base: position 99,425 of record JANQTJ010000037.1, read on the forward strand.
CAGATTATGGATTTAAACTTTTAGAACGTGCTCCAGGGATATCAGTTGAAGATATAAAAAATGCTACTGAAGGAGATTTAATTATTGAAGGCATTATTCCAGAAATGGTTTTTTGAGAGTAAAAATCTCAATTAGATAGGTATAATATACGATTAAATGTTAAATTAAAATGCATTTTATCGATTTTTTATGTTTTTAAACTGATTTATTGAAATATAAGTAATACATTAGTAGTGCCCAAATAAACCAATATTAATTATAGATTCCCCCAAATCTACCATAAACTTTAAACTTATGAATATTGCAACAAATCTACCTGAACTACCTACAAATGATGAAAGCAAATTCAAAGAAACAGTAAAAGAGAATTTGCAGTTTGTAAAGAGTTTGTTTTATTTGACTAAAAAAATATTTATGCTGTAATTTAATTTTACATAAAATTTAAAGAATTTAATCCCGAAAAAATTTCGGGATTTTTTTTGTAGAAAATTAAAAGTTATAATCCTTTGGGAATAGCTTTAATTAATTTTTTTGTGTACTCCTTTTTAGGGTTTTTGTAAATAATATCTGCATCGTCAATTTCTTCAATTTTACCTTTATTCATTACCAATAATTGGTCACTCATGTACTTCACTACCGCTAAGTCGTGAGAAATAAAGATATAAGTAAAACCATAATCCTCTTTTAATTCATTAAGTAAATTTAAAACCTGTGCTTGAACTGATATATCTAATGCTGAAACAGACTCGTCACAAACTATCAATTTAGGGTGTAAAGCGATTGTTCTTGCTATACCAATACGTTGCCTTTGGCCTCCAGAAAATTCGTGTGGGTATCGGTTAAAATAATCTTTATTTAAACCAACTTTATTTAAAAGTTCTATTGTTTTTTCTTTTCGTTCTTTATTAGAATTATAGAGTTTATGAACTTTCATGGGTTCCATTATAGCTTCTCCAACAGGAATTCTTGGATTTAGTGAAGCATAGGGATCTTGAAAAATAATTTGAATTTCTTTTCTCAGTCTTTTTAATTCTGAATTTGTAAGTTTTGTAATATCTTTCCCTTTATAAATAATTTTTCCAGCTGTTGCTTTATCTAACTGAAGAATGGCATTTCCAAGGGTGCTTTTTCCACAGCCAGATTCTCCAACTAAACCTAAAGTTTCACCTTCGTATAATTTAAAACTTACATTATTTACTGCTCTAAATTTTGATAGTTTACTGAACCATCCACTTTGTGAAATGTATTCTTTTTCAACATTTATTATTTCAAGTAATGGTGGATTACTGTATAATTTTTCGTGTTTTTGTTTACGCTCTACAGAAGTTATGATGGTTTTGTTTGCTGTATTATTTAAATAATCTTGAATCGTTGGTAATACTTTTAATCTAGTTTCTAATGATGGCCTTGAGTTTATTAATGCTTTTGTATAAAGATGCTGAGGCGTTTTAAATATGGTATTTGTATTTCCTTTTTCAACAATTTCTCCTTTATACATAACTAAAATAGTGTCAGCAATTTCTGAAATTAAAGATAAATCATGGGTTATAAAAATAACACTCATTTGAGTTTCAACTTGTAAAGATTTAATAAGTTTTACAATCTCTTTTTGAACCGTAACATCTAAGGCTGTAGTTGGTTCGTCTGCTATTAAAATATCTGGTTTACAAGCAATAGCCATTGCAATCATAACCCGTTGTTTTTGTCCACCAGAAATTTCATGTGGATACGCATTATAAACACGCTCAGGATTTGGAAGTTTTACTTTTTCAAAAAGCAAAAGCGTTTCTTTTTCTGTTACTTTTTTAGATAGATTCGTATGTTGTAAAAGAATTTCCTGAACTTGTTTTCCGCAGGTCATTGATGGGTTTAAAGAACTCATAGGTTCTTGAAAAATCATTGCAATTTTTTTGCCTCGAATAGTTTGTAACGCTTTAGATGACAGTGTTGTTAAATCTTGTTTATTATAGATAATTGAACCAGAATTTATTTTAGATTTCTTTGGAGGAAGCAAACCCAAAATAGCTAATGATGAAACTGATTTACCCGAACCTGATTCTCCTACAATTCCTAAAATTTCATTTTTATTAAGTTTATATGAGATGTTATGAACAACCTCATTATTACCAAATGAAACAGATAGATTTTCTATTTTAAGAATGGGATTTTTCACCATTTAAATATGAATAATTTCATCGTTATTTAAAATGTTATCACCTCGTAATCTTAAAAATATTTGAGCTACTGCTATGGTATCTTTTTCGCAATAAGTTATAATTCTATCAATTTCATTTTCTTCATAATAAACACGATAAACTTCACTCCCATCAATATCATCTTTAGGAGAAGGAATACCTAATACATTAGTTAATAATTTCAAAGATGTGTAGGTTTTATAATCACCAAATTTCCATAAATCTAAAGTATCTAAATGAGGTACTTCCCATGGTTTTTTCCCAAAAAGATTAAGTTTGTATGGTAACTCGATATTATTGATTATCATGCGTCTTGCTATATAAGGGAAGTCAAATTCTTTCCCATTATGAGCACAAAGCAAATGTTTTGTTTCGCTAAAATGAGAGATAATTAGATTTTTAAAATTTTTTAAAATTTTAATTTCATCGCCATAAAAAGAAGTCACCCGGAATTTTCTTAGATCACCTTGTATATTAAAATAACCTACTGAAATGCAAACTATTTTACCAAACTCTGCCCAAATACCAGCATGGTCATAAAATTCTTCTGCTGTTAATTCATCTTTTCGTTGATATTGAGATTTATGTTCCCAAAGCACTTGTTTAGTTTCATCTAAATCAGAAAAATATTGAGTTTCTGGAACGGTTTCAATATCCAAGAATAATATAGTTTCTAAGTTTAGTTTTGAAATCATTTTTCTAGCATTTTATAGGCCTCATCAATATAGGTAGATATGTCTGGCGTAAAAGTTGCAATTGCATCTCCAGGACCTTTGTTATGACCAAGTCTTACAATAATAACATTATCATTTGGTTCAACAATTACATATTGTCCCAAATGACCTCGCATCATAAAAAAGTCTTTACCATTTTGTTGTTTAAGCCACCATCCGTAACCATATTCAGGGCTTTCAGGAAACCTTGGTTTTAAAGATTTAGCTACAAAAGCAGAATCTAATATTTGTTTACCATGCCATTTACCATGGTCTTTATAAAGTTTACCAAAACGCGCAAAATCTTTAGCGTTACTTGCTATACAGCAATAGGCTTTTACCAAATCATGTGCTTCACTATCCACTTGCCAAAGCGTTGGGTTTTCACATCCTAAAGGTTTCCAAAACGATTCGGTTAAATAATCATACATTTTTTTCCCAGTAGCTTTTTCAATAACCATGGAGAGCATTTGAGTATCGCCACTGGCATATTTAAATTTTTTACCAGGCTCTTCAACAACTTTTAAACCCAGCATAACTTTTTCTAAATCATCATCAAAATAGGCACGAGTAGTGATTGAAAACGGCGAATAATATTTTTCGTCCCAATTGGTGCCAGAACTCATACTTGATAAATCACCTATAGTCATTTTACTTCCTAAATCTTCACTAAAAGTTGGTAAAAAATCACTCACCGGTTGGTCTAAACTTTTAATATATCCTTCTTGAATGGCTTTTCCCATTAGCCCAGAAACATAGCTTTTAGCCATAGAAAAGGAGTTGGATTGAGAGTTTTCTCCAAATCCGTCATAATATTTTTCAAACCAAATGCTATCGTTTTTTATAATAACATAAGCAATAGTTCCGTTAGATTTATTAATATCCTTAAGTGTTTCAGTCTCCTCTACTGAATTATATGAATCGTGATTAGGCCATGGCTCAGGTGTTCCATTTTCAATAGCAGCATTATCAAATTTCTTATAGTCTTCTAAATAAGCAGTTGTATATCCTTGAAGGTAAATGGTTCTTACAGCTTTAATCAGGTAGTCCGTATCTGTTATGTATAATAGGATTATTAATAAACCGAAAACGATTAAAACCCATTTAAACAGTTTTTTTAAAAATTTCATGGTAAAAAGTTTAGTTTAATTAAATATAGGAATTTTTTTATATTTTTCAATTCTAAAACAACGTTTGTTGTTTGTAAGGACTTTCATGATCTAATAACCATTTTTTGCGATGCAAACCTCCTGCATATCCGGTTAAACTCGCATCATTCCCTATAACACGATGGCATGGTACTATAATCCAAATAGGATTTTTGCCATTAGCACTAGCCACTGCTCTTATGGCTTTAATGTTACCTAATTGTTTTGATAAATCTAAATAAGAAACTGTTTTTCCATATGGAATTTTTTCTAATTCTTTCCACAATTTTTTTTGAAAATCTGTTCCTTGAGGATTTAATTTAAGGTCGAATTTTGTGCGATTACCTTCAAAATATTCGTTAAGTTGAATCACACAATCTTCAAGTTCAACCGGAATAATGTCTGTTATTTTTTCAATTGATTTTTCTTCAGAGCATTTGATGTCATTTAACACAGTTACTGCTGCAATACCATCTTCGTCACCAACAATTTTTGTAAATCCTAATGGTGAATTGATGATACAGGTTTCCATTAGTTTTCTAGCGTATTATTTTCAATAATACCAAGCTTTTTAGCACGAGATTCCCAGCTTTTTCTCGCAAGCAGTTGAAGGTCTGAAACATTATCACTTTCATCCATTATCTCCATGCCCAAAAGGGTTTCAATAACATCCTCCATACTTACTAAACCGCTCACACTTCCATACTCATCTACTACTAATGCCATATGGTTTCTAGATTCCACTAGCTGCTCAAAAAGACTTGGAATTGGTAATTCTCTATCAACAATGATAATATTTCGTTTTAAATCATTTAATTTTTTATGACCATTATCAAGCGCCATTTCTTTAAAAATTTCATCTTTTAAAACCAATCCTTTTATGTTATCGGGTGTGTCTTCAAAAATGGGAATTCTAGAAAAACGGAGGTTTAAATTGCGTTTGAAAAAATCTTCAACAGTGGTGTTTTGGTCTTCAATTAGCATCACCGTTCTTGGTGTCATCACATCTTTTGCAAATACTTCTTTAAAGTTTAATAAGTTTTTAATAATCTTACTTTCATTTTCTTGAAAAACACCTTCTTTATGTGCCATATCGGTCATAACGATAAAACTCTCTCTGCTTAAAATACTACCATGACCTTTACCTCCAATTAATTTTGTAGTAAGTTGTAAAAGCCATAAAATACCCGTCCATTTTAAAGGAAAAATTAAAATAGTTAATCCTGTTGCTGTAAAGTTAGCAAGGTTTTTCCAGTAAGTAGCGCCTATTGTTTTAGGTATAATTTCTGATGCTACTAAAATTAAAAGTGTCATAATTGCCGATACGATACCAACTGTATTAATGCCAAAAAGTTCAATTTTATAAGGTAAACTTTCAGCTTCAATACCGACCATCATAGCGCCTAAAGTATGGGCAATGGTGTTAAGTGTTAAAATGGCAATTAATGGTTTATCTACATCTTTTTTTAGTGTTTCTAAAGTTAAGGCATAGTCTTTACCTTCTTGTTTTTTTAGGTTTATAAACGTTGGTGTGACGCTTAATAAAACAGCTTCGAGAATAGAACATAAAAAGGAAAAGAAAATAGAAATGGTTGCCCAAAAAATTAATGTGCTCATTAAAAATGAATTTAAAAGTGAAATTACGAAATTAATTTTACAACATCCTTAGCGAAATAACTAGCAATGATATCTGCTCCAGCACGTTTAATGGCTGTAACTTGTTCCATCATTACGGCGTCATGTTCTAGCCAACCTTTTTCAGCGGCTGCTTTTAGCATGGCATATTCGCCAGATACTTGATAAACTGCAACAGGAACATCTACCGCATTTTTAATTTCTCGTACAATATCTAAATAGCATAAACCAGGTTTTACCATCACAATATCAGCACCTTCATCGATATCCATTTGAGTTTCTTTAATGGCTTCAAAACGGTTAGCATAATCCATTTGATATGTTTTTTTGTCTTTGGGAATATCAATTAAATTTACAGGAGCAGAATCTAACGCATTACGAAAAGGCCCATAAAATGCCGATGCATATTTAGCAGAATAGCTCATAATGCCGGTGTTGATAAAGCCTTCATGTTCTAAAGCCTCGCGAATGGTTAGAATACGACCATCCATCATATCACTAGGCGCTACAAAATTGGCGCCAGCTTGAGCATGAGAAATACTCATTTCTGCTAAAATATCTGAAGTAATATCATTTGCTATTTGTCCGTTTTCAATGATGCCATCGTGTCCATAAGAAGAATAGGGATCTAATGCCACATCAGTCATAACTAGCATATCTGGGCAAGCGTTTTTTACCGTTTTAATAGCGCGTTGCATGAGTCCGTTTGGGTTTAAAGCTTCTTTTCCTTTATTGTCTTTTAGGTTATTTGGTACTTTTACGAAAAGTAACACCGATTTTAAACCTAGTTTCCAAAGTTCTTTAACCTCTCCTTCTAATAAATCTAAGCTATAACGAAAGTAGTTAGGCATAGATGTAATTTCATCTTTTATACCTTTGCCTTCAACAACAAAAAGAGGGACTAAAAAATCATTTGGTGTTATGATAGTCTCGCGAACCAAAGAGCGAATAGCTTCATTAGTTCTCAATCTTCTATTTCTTCTTAGTGGGTACATACTGATATATTTTTGTTTATATGCTTATTTACTTAATCCCAGATATTTCCAATTACTATCTTCTTTTATAAATGCTGATTTTTCATGAATTATCTCTACGTTTCCGCCCTCATAAAAATAAGCATTAAATGTTACAGTGCCTTCGGAATCGTTTAGAGTTCCTTTGGTAGTTTTTAGTATTTCTAATTTTATCCATTGCACAGATTTTGCCCATGAAACAATAGATTTTTTCTCTTTTAACGAGCGTGTTTTCGTATGATGGCTAGCCATTAAATAATCGCCATTAGCTACTACAAAAGCACTATACCTAGAACGCATGAGTTGTTCAGCTGTTTTAGCTTCAGCTAAATTTTTATGTACTTTTTCGCAACAATTGATAAAGGTTTTTAAACTTCCGCAGTAACAATTCATATTATTATTTTAAACCCAATCAACAGGATTTTTTAATACTTCGATTAGTTTTTCTTCTTCACTTCCTTCTTCGGGATGGTGGTCGTAAACCCACTGTACATGTGGTGGTAAACTCATTAAAATACTTTCTATACGACCATTTGTTTTTAAACCAAAAAGGGTGCCTTTATCGTGCACTAAATTAAATTCTACGTAGCGACCACGTCGGATTTCTTGCCAGTTTTGTTGTTCGTTTGTGTAGTCTAACTCTTTACGTTTTTCAACAATAGGCACATAAGCCTCTAGGAAGCTATTTCCAACCTCGGTAACAAAGTTGAACCATCTATCCATGGTCATGGTTTCTGAAGCTTTACAATAATCAAAAAATAAACCGCCAACACCTCTGCCTTCATTTCTGTGGGTGTTATAAAAATACTCATCACAACGTTTTTTATAAGTTGGATAGAACTCTTTATTGTGCTTATCGCAAGCCGTTTTACAAGTTTGATGAAAATGCTTTGCATCTTCTTCAAAAAGGTAATAAGGCGTTAAATCTTGTCCACCACCAAACCAACTATCTATAATATTTCCGTTTTCATCGTACATTTCAAAATAGCGCCAATTAGCATGTACTGTAGGGACCATAGGGTTTTTAGGGTGAATTACTAAGCTTAAACCACAAGCAAAAAAATCGACATCACCAACCTTAAAATAAGCTTGCATCGATTTTGGTAATTTACCATGTACACCAGAAATATTAACACCTCCTTTTTCAAAAATATTCCCATTTTCTATCACTCGCGTTCTGCCTCCACCACCTTCTGGTCGTTCCCAAAGATCTTCTTTAAATTTTGCTTTACTATCTACAACTTCTAGTTTTGAAGTAATGGCGTCTTGTAATTCGTGTATATATTTAAAAAATTTATCTTTCATTTTATTTTATTTCATGATACAATTCATATAACTCCATATCTAAAGGCTTTTCTCCTGGTGGCGTATGTTCATTTTTAAGTGTTTTAATCCAATTGAAATTACAGTTTTCAGCAACTTTTACACTATGGATATTACTTTGGTGAACGATTATTTGAAGAGTTTTTAAATTGAGATTTTTGAAAACATAATCCGATAAAACTTTTACGGCGTTTGTGGTAATGCCTTTACCCTCAAAAGGGTAACTGATACAATAAGCCAATTCACCTTCCTTTTTTGTCCAATCTAACTTTTTTAAATAAATTAATCCAATGAGTTGATTCGTTTTTTGCTCTTTTATGATGAATAAAAATTCTTCTTTAAGATTGAACTCTTTTATCTTTTTTTGAGCAAAAATTTTAGCTAGTTCGGGTGTTAGGTTTTCTTTTAAAGTTAAAGGAAAAAAACGTTTTAATCCGATTTCATTAGCATTAACAAAGTCGCAAATACTCCAAGCGTCTTCAATTTTAATAGGTTCTATTTTGTACGAATTAAAGTTAAGTTGCATGAGGTGAGTTTTTTTCTAATTGAAGCGCATCAACAGTTTTTAGTGTTGCAGCGGTTACTGAAAGTGGTAATACCAAAATAACACCAAAAACGGGGATAAACAAAAAGAGGATAAAAATAATACCGTTTCCAACAGCTAATCCGCGATGTTTTTTAACAAACAATACACTCTCTTTGTATTTAAAATGGCGCTCTAAAGTATAATCCATATTACCAAAACCTGCATAGTATGCTTGCAATAAAAATAGTAATATGGTTGAAAAAATATTGATAACAGGAATTAATTTTAATAATAAAATAGGAAGTGTTAAAAGGAGCTCCATCAATAAATTTCTGCCATTCACTTTTAAACCGCGCCAAAGTTGTTCTAAAAAAGTAGTGTCTCTTATTGAATTTGCAGGAATACCCGTTAAATGTGCTTCAATTTTTTCTGAAACGGGACTCATAAATGGTGCCGATAGAGCCATTATGATATGTTTGTAAAGAATAAGACCAATTACGATAATGATTAAACCTGAGATAATTTGAAATGTTGTTTTTAACAAGGAATAATTATTCCAACTAGGAAAAATACTTGTTATATAATTTACAATATTATCTGAAAATGCATAGGCTGAAGCAAAAACAGAAACTGCTGTTAACAAACTAATTATCATTGGAATTACAAAATACTTCCAGAGTTTTAGTTTTGATATTAAACTAAAGGCTCCAAAATATGCTTTAATTCCTGAAATGATATTTTTAATCATATAGTTGCTTTTGCGTTAGGAATTGAGGCATTTGTTGAAACTCTCCCGATTTTTATCGGGAAGCAACTGCCGAAAGCCCAACCTTTTTTTTGTAACTATAAGTAGATTTTTAAAACTCAATGTTACACAAAAAAACAGGTAACGTCCACAATATTTTAATTCCCGTATTCTTTAACAGCATCAATAAACGCTTTGGCATGGTTTAAAGGTATGTTTGGTAAAATACCATGACCAAGGTTGACGATGTATTTATCTTTCCCAAAGTCGTTTATCATTTGGAGAACCATTTTTTTTATTTCTGCAGGAGTCGATAACAACCTTGATGGATCAAAATTACCTTGTAGAGTAATATTGCCTCCAGTTAAGTATCTTGCGTTTCTGGCAGAACAAGTCCAGTCTACACCTAAAGCCGAAGCGCCAGATTTTGCCATCTCGCCAAGAGCAAACCAACAACCTTTACCAAATGCAATTACAGGAGCATCATCTTTTAATGCATTGATTATTTGTTGTATGTATTGCCATGAAAATTCTTGATAATCTACAGGCGATAACATACCTCCCCAAGAATCGAAAACTTGAACGGCATTAACGCCTGCTTTTACTTTTTCTTTTAAGTAAGCAATGGTCGTATCTGTTATTTTTTGAAGTAATTGATGAGCAGCAATAGGGTTAGTAAAACAAAATTCTTTGGCCTTATCAAAGTTTTTACTGCCTTGACCTTGAACACAGTAGCATAAAATTGTCCAAGGGGATCCTGCAAATCCTATTAAAGGAATTTCATCGTTAAGTTTTTCTTTGGTAACCTTTATAGCTTCGTAAACGTAATTTAAAGCTTCTTTTACATCCGGTACAATAACATTGTCAACGTCTTTTTGAGAGCGAATAGGGTTTGGTAAATAGGGGCCAAAATTTGGTTTCATTTGCACCTCAATATTCATAGCTTGAGGGATAACCAAAATATCACTGAATAATATGGCAGCATCCATACCGTATCGACGGATAGGTTGTATTGTAATTTCACTGGCTAATTCTGGTGTTTGGCAACGCGTAAAGAAATCGTATTTTTCCTTTATTGCCATGAATTCTGGTAAATAACGTCCTGCTTGGCGCATCATCCAAACTGGAGGACGATTAACAGTTTCTCCTTTTAATGCTCTTAAAAATAAATCGTTTTTAATCATTTCTTTGATTATTAGTTACTTGTTAATGGTTGTTAGTTCTATTAACCAATAGCCATTAACAAGTAACCATTATACATAATATTCGTTCACCAATTCAATCACACTTTCTACCGTAGGTACTTTTGCAATTCTTACATCATTAAAGTGTTTTCTAGCTTCGTTAGCTGTTGTTTCCCCAATACAAAAAGCAATAATTTCACCTTTATTTTTTTCAACAAAACTTTCAACAGTTGATGGACTGTAAAACATAACCACTTCTACAGATTCATCAATTTTAAAGCCATCAAATTTTGTTTGGTAGGCTTCAACTTCATTTACTTTTATATTATTCTCAGATAGAATAGTAGGTAAAGCATCTAGTCTGATATCACTGCAAAAGTAAGTAACCTCAGTACCTTCAAGGTATTCAACTAAATATTTAGCTAGTGCTTCAGCATTTTTTTCAAAATGTTTGACCTTCCCAATACGATCTTCTACCAGACGTTTGGTTCTTCTTCCTACACAGTAAATATTTTTGAACTGTAATTCGATTGCTGAATAGTTAGTAATTAACGATTCAACCGCATTTTTACTCGTAATCACTACATTTTGAATTTCGTTTTTTAAGAAACGCGGATGAATACGATTCAAACTTATTTTGATAAAATCACTACTCTCAGGAGCTACTTTTTCATTAAATAATAAACGTTGATCTTCAGTGAAGGATTTTGTTGAAAACACATTCGTTTTCCTGTAACTGTGCTTGATAGCATCCATTAAACGTTTTCCGCCACGCTCAATTATAAAATCAGCACAAAACTGTGCCATATCATGATGTTCTCCTAGTTTTTTAACACGTGTAACATCAATTCTTTTAGAACCATCGGTGCTTAATAAAACCCCTTTAAAATTAATTTCTTCATTTTTGATGTATGCTAATGCGCCAATTGGTGCTGTACAACCACCTTCTAACTTATTTAGAAATTCACGTTCAATAGTGGTGCAGATTTCGGTTTCTTCATGGTTTAATTCAGCACAAGCAGTTCTAACAAAATTATCTTCTTCTAAAGCCGTAATCATGATGGCGCCTTGTGCTGGCGCAGGAATCATCCAATCCAAATTAACTGCTTCTTCTGGTCTTATTCCTATTCTACCAATACCAGCAGCAGCTAAAATAGCACCGTTCCAGTTTTCATTATCTTCTAGTTTTTGTAAACGAGAATTCACATTGCCTCTTAAATCTACAATGGTGTGCGTAGGGAACCTATTTAACCACTGTGCACGACGGCGTAAACTCCCTGTTGCAATAGTGGCATTTTTTGAGCTTAAAAACTCTTCGTTATTTTTAAAAACTAAAGTGTCATTTACATTTCCACGCTTTAAAACTGCAGCCTGTACAATTCCTTTTGGTAAAACAGTTGGAACATCTTTTAAAGAGTGAACTGCTATATCAATATCGTTATTTAACATAGCAATATCAAGAGTACGTGTAAAAATGCCTGTAATTCCTAATTCGTATAGCGGTTTTTCTAAAACTAAATCACCAGTAGATTTTACTGGAACTAATGTGGTTTTATGACCTAAATTTTCGAGTTGACTTTGTACTATTTTGGCTTGCCACAGTGCTAATTCACTATCGCGTGTACCAATTCTTATGACTTTAGACATTTTTTGGTGAAGGTTCTAATTGGAACACTTTTTTAATAAGTTCTAGACTTTCGTCTGTAGAAAAGCTATCATCTTTTAAATGATGTGCGAAATGGTTTGTAATTTTTTGTATGATATTATTTGTAATTAATTCGGCTTGTGCTTCATTAAAATCACTCATTTTTTTACGTTGAGTTTCTAATTCTGCTATTGCAAAATCATTTAATTTATGTTTTAGAGCTTTAATAGTTGGCGCAAATTTTCTGGTTTCGAGCCAGCTATTAAACTCTGTTTTAACTTCTTCAATAATAGCCTCAGCAAGCGGAATATGTTTTTTTCTAGATTCTAAAGTTTGATCCGTTATTTTAGATAAATCATCTAGATGAACTAAGGTTACTTTCTCTAAATTCTCAACATTTTCATTCACGTTTTTAGGAATAGATAAATCTAAGATTAGTAAGTTTTTTTTAGTTTGAATGAGATGCTTATCTATGGTTGGTCGTTGTGCACCAGTAGCTACAATTAAGATATCCGATTTACTGATTTCTTCTTGTAAATTAGAATAATCTTTAACCACTAAATTAAATTTTCCAGCAATTTGTTCTGCTTTATCTTTGGTTCTATTAATTAAAGTGATATGTTTATTTTTGGTATGTTTTACTAGGTTTTCGCAAGTGTTTCTTCCAATTTTTCCTGTGCCAAATAGCAAAATATTTTTGTTTGAAATATCTTCAACAGTGTTGAAAATATATTGCACAGAAGCAAAGGAAACAGAGGTAACTCCGGAAGAAATTTCAGTTTCATTTTTTATGCGTTTACTTGCCTGAATAACGGCATTAATTAAACGTTCGGTGAAATGATTAAGTAAATTGTGTTTTTTTGAAATTCGAGCACTTGTTTTTAACTGACTAATAATTTCAAAATCACCTAGAATTTGACTGTCTAATCCAGAACCCACTCTAAACATATGTGCTATGGCATCGTTGTTTTTATATATGTATGCTACTTTTTGAAATTCTTCAACAGTACCGTGCGTATTATTACAAAGTAAATGAATAAGTTGAAAAGGGTGTTGTGCAAAACCGTATATTTCGGTTCTATTACAAGTTGATGTAACAATTAAGCTTTCAATATTATTTTCTTTAGCTTGGTTAAGTAAAGCTAGTTTAGATGATTCATCCAAACTAAAGCGCCCGCGTATGTCTGCATCGGCTTTTTTGTAACTTAAACCAATGGCATAAAAGTAGCTACTTCTTGAAATATTATACTTTTCCATACTTACACTCGAAAATATGAGGCAAAAATATAGGGATGCTTTCTAAAAAAATAACGCTCAAAGAACTTTTAGTATCGTTTCAAGTTTTTTAAACTCTTTTTGATAAAATAAATAATAAAAGTCATATTTTTGCAGTAAAATCAATAGTTTAGATCATTTCTATTTAGAATCAATCTAAATAAAAGCAAAATGAATAACGTGGAAAGTTCTCGAAAAAATGTCGCTGAAAGTTCGTTTAAAGAAACAAGAGTAGATGATGGTTTTTTGGTCTTAACTTATAAGAATGACCAAAGTGAATCACAACGTGTTGTTAAAGAAATAGATAGCGATTTTATTCAATTTCATTTTTGTGTTAAAGGGTGCTGTAAATTTATTTTTAATGAAGGTAGGTACTCTTTAAATGTTTTAGAAGAGAATTCTTTATTGCTTTACAATCCGCAACGCGATTTACCAATAAATCTTGAGGTAGATCCAAATTCTTGGATAGTTTCTGTTTTAATTTCCATAAAAAAGTTTCATGGATTATTTTCGCAAGAAGCAGGTTATATAACCTTTTTAAGCGATGATAATAAAGATAAAAAATATTATAAAGATGGTGTTATATCTCCATCTATGGCTATTGTTATAAATCAAGTAATAAACTTTAACCTTAACCAATCTATTAAAAACTTGTATTTTAAGGGTAAAGCTTACGAACTTTTAAGTTTATATTTTAATAGAAGTGAAGATGCTAATATTGAGCAATGTCCTTTTTTAATTGATGAAACGAATGTTATTAAAATTAGAAAAGCAAAAGATATTATAATCTCACGTATGGCTGAACCACCAAGTTTACAAGAATTAGCTGATGAAATAGGTTTAACATTAAAAAAACTGAAAGAAGGCTTTAAACAAATTTATGGAGATTCTGTTTTTAGTTTTTTGTTTGATTATAAGATGGAAGTAGCCAGAAAATTACTAGAATCTGGAGAAGATAATGTTAATGAAGTTGGTTTAAAAGTTGGATACAGTACTGCTAGTCATTTTATTGCAGCATTTAAAAAGAAATACGGCACCACACCCAAAAAATATGTTACGTCATTAAATTAAATAAAAATAAAAACGATGAAATATTTAACTCCAGAAATTGAAGCCTTATCAAAAAATTTTGTAACAAAATCTTTAGTGCGTTCGAATGTTTCGTGTGGGATTTTTCAAGATTGTGATTATAATGAAGACCGACCAAAATTATATCATCAACAAAAATCAGAAAATAATAAAGAGTAGTTTTTAAATAAAAAAAAATAAAAATTGAAAAATGAAAAAAGGAATTTTACTTGTTAACCTAGGTTCTCCCGATAGCCCAGAACCTAAAGATGTAAAAAAGTATTTAGGTGAGTTTTTAATGGATGAACGTGTGATTGATGTACCACTTTGGGCAAGAAACTTACTTGTTAAAGGTATTATTTTAAATACACGACCAAAAACTTCCGCAAAAGCGTATAAAAAAATCTGGTGGGATGAAGGCTCACCACTTATTGTAATTTCTGAAAGACTTCAACATAAATTACAAAAACAAGTAGATTGTCCAATTGCTTTAGCGATGCGTTATGGAAGCATGACTATTAAAAAAGGGCTTCAAGAATTGGTTGATAAAGGCGTTGATGAGGTTTTATTATTTCCGTTATATCCGCAGTTTGCTATGGCAACTACAGAAACGATTACAGTTTTAGCTGAAGAAATTCGAGTACTTCATTTTCCAAATTTAAAAATAGAATCAGTTCCTGCGTTCTATAATAAACCAGACTATATAAAAGTACTTTCCAATTCTATAAAAAAATATTTAGAAGGTAAAAATTACGAGCATTTACTATTTTCTTATCACGGTGTTCCGGAACGACATATTCGTAAAAGCGATATCACAAAATCACACTGTAAACCAAGTGATAAAATAGATTGTGTTTGTTGTAAAACTCCAAGTGAGGCACACGAGTTTTGCTATAAACATCAATGCAAGGAAGTAACTCGTTTAGTGGCTGAAAAACTTCAATTTGAGGAAGGAACTTATTCAACCTCGTTTCAATCACGTTTAGGATTCGATCCATGGTTGCAACCTTACACAGATAGAACTATTGAACGTTTAGGAAAACAAGGCGTTAAAACCATGGCTATTGTAACACCCGCATTTGTGAGTGATTGTTTAGAAACTTTGGAAGAAATTGCTATGGAAGGTGAAGAAATTTTTCATGAGGTAGGTGGTAAAGAGTTTACAACCATACCATGTTTAAATGATGATGACGAGTGGGTAGCATTACTATCAAAATGGATAAAGGAATGGGTAACCGTTGAACCGTCTTTTGTTTAATGGCTAAAGTTCCATCACAAGGTTTAGGAACCGAACCTATAAGTACACTTCTTATAAAACAAGCAGTTCCAGCCTCCATAGGGATTTTAGTAATGTCGCTAAATATACTGGTTGATACTATTTTTGTTGGCCAATGGATTGGCTCTATAGCCATTGCAGCCATTAATGTGGTATTACCGGTATCGTTTTTTATTGCAGCATTAGGTATGGCTATTGGTGTTGGAGGATCTTCTATAATTTCTCGAGCTTTGGGTGCTGAAAATAACACAAAAGCACTTAAAACTTTTGGTAATCAAATTACGTT
The DNA here is from genome assembly GCA_030731745.1 of Flaviramulus sp. Taxonomy (GTDB): domain Bacteria; phylum Bacteroidota; class Bacteroidia; order Flavobacteriales; family Flavobacteriaceae; genus JANQTJ01. The sequence continues at coordinate 115,457 of JANQTJ010000037.1, forward strand.
AACATTTTTATTCACTATTACGTTTGCCGTTTTTGGTCTTTATTTTGTTGACACTTTAATTCCCGCTTTTGGTGGTAAAGGCACTATTTTTGAACCTGCAAAAACCTATTACGAAATCATATTATACGGCGTTCCTGTTTTAGGATTTGTGATGATGGGAAATAATGTTATTCGGGCAGAAGGAAACCCTAAATTTGCTATGTATGCGATGCTTATTCCATCTATTGGGAATTTAGTATTCGATTACCTTTTTATCAATGTATTAAACATAGGAATGGCTGGCGCTGCTTGGGCAACTACGGGTTCTTATGTGGTTTCTTTTCTATTCATTTTTTGGTATTTTTTATCTAAAAATTCTGAAATGAAAATCAATTGGTCTCATTTAGGATTGGATAAAAATATCGTCTTAGAAATAAGCGCTTTAGGCTCGGTTACTTTAGTAAGACAAGCTGTAATTAGTGTTACATTTTTGTTAGTTAATAACGCTTTATTCAATTTTGGTGGAGAAACATCTGTAACTGCATATGCCATTGTTGGTAGAATGAGCATGTTTGCCTTGTTTCCTGTTTTTGGTATTACTCAAGGCTTTATACCTATTGCAGGATATAATTATGGTGCAAACCAAAATCAACGTGTTAAAGAAGTAATTTTTACAGCAATAAAGTATGCAACTATTTTGGCTACATTAGTTTTTATTAGTTTAATGCTTTTCCCCGAAATGATAACCAAATGGTTTACTACAGATGAAGCAGTAATTAGCGTAACGCCTAATAATATGCGTTGGGCATTTGCAGCAGTACCAGTTTTAGCTTTACAACTTATTGGTGCAGCTTATTTTCAAGCTATAGGTAAAGCATTACCAGCGTTATTATTAACATTAACAAGGCAAGCCATATTCTTTATTCCACTCATGTATATTTTGCCTATTTTTTTTGGAGAATTAGGTATTTGGATATCGTTCCCAATTTCAGATGTTTTATCAACCATACTTACAGCATTCTTTTTACATCGTGAAGTAAAGTTAAAATTAAATCAAACTTCAGAATAATAATTTTTTATCCTTATTTTTAAAGCAACTAACTTAATAACCATAAATAATGAGACTAATCAGAATCGTTTTGTGCCTTTTTTTATTTGGAAATATAGCACAAATTAATGCCCAATCTTTTGACGAATCACAGTACAATGCTTTAGAATACAGACTTGTTGGTCCTTTTAGAGGAGGAAGAAGTGCTGCTGTTACAGGTGTTCCAAATAATCCTAATCTTTTTTATTTTGGATCTACTGGAGGTGGTGTTTGGAAAACTTTAGATGGTGGACGAACTTGGGACAATATTTCTGATGGTTTTTTTGGAGGAAGTACAGGTGCTATTACGGTTTCAAAAAGTGATCCTAACGTTATATATGTTGGAGGAGGAGAAAAAACAGTTAGAGGAAATGTGTCATCGGGCTATGGTATTTGGAAAAGTGTTGATGCTGGAAAAACTTGGACTTCAGCTGGTTTAACAAATTCAAGACACGTCCCTAGAATAGCAGTGGACCCTAACGATTATAATATTGTTTATGCAGCTGTTTTAGGAAATATTTATAAACCAACCCAAGATAGAGGTGTTTATAAAAGTATGGATGGTGGTAAAACATGGAAAAAGACTTTATTTTCAAACGAAAACTCAGGTGTTGTTGATTTATTAATCGACCCAACAAATCCTAGAATTTTATATGCATCTACATGGCGTGTTCAGCGCACACCATACAGTTTAAGTTCTGGTGGTGATGGTTCAGCACTTTGGAAAAGTACAGATAGAGGCGAAACGTGGACTGAAATTTCAACTAAAAAAGGATTCCCTGAAGGTACTTTAGGTATTATTGGCGTTACAGTTTCACCGGTTAATAACCAACGTGTCTGGGCTATTGTTGAAAACAAAGATAATGGCGGTTTATACAGAAGCGATGATGGTGGAGAAACTTGGACACAAGTAAATAGTGAACGTAAATTACGTCAGCGTGCCTGGTATTATACCAGAGTTTATGCAGATACTAAAGATGTAGATGTTGTTTATGTTTTAAATGTGAATTATCACAAAAGCACAGATGGCGGAAAATCATTTAGTACCTATAATGCACCACATGGAGATCATCATGATTTATGGATAGCACCAGAAGATTCAAACCGAATGATAATTGGAGATGACGGTGGTGCTCAAGTTACCTACGATGGTGGTGAAACTTGGAGTACTTACCATAATCAACCAACGTCTCAGTTTTATAGAGTAACTACAGATAATCATTTTCCATATCGTATTTATGCAGCACAACAGGATAACTCTACAGTAAGAATTTCGCACAGAACTGACGGCAGATCAGTTTCTGAAGATGATTGGGAAAGTACCGCAGGAGGAGAATCTGCGCATATTGCCGTAGATCCAGAAGATAATGATATTGTTTACGGAGGAAGTTACGATGGGTTTTTAACTCGTGTTAATCATAAAAAAGGAACGGTAAGAGCTATCAATGTATGGCCAGATAATCCTATGGGTCATGGAGCAGAAGGAATGAAATACCGTTTCCAATGGAATTTTCCTATTGTATTTTCAAAACACAATCCAAATCGATTATATACATTTTCACAACATGTTCATGTAACAGAAAATGAAGGACAATCGTGGAAAGTTGTGAGTCCAGATTTAACCCGAAATGATCCAGAAAAACTAAAATCATCAGGAGGACCCATTACACAAGATAACACGTCTGTAGAATATTACTGTACTATTTTTGCTGCACAGGAGTCTCCCATTACAGAAGGGTTGCTTTGGGTTGGAAGCGATGATGGGTTAATTCATGTAACTAAAGATGGTGGTGGAAATTGGGAGAATGTAACCCCTAAAGGGATGCCAGAATGGATGATGATTAATAGTATAGAACCTAGCGCTTTTGAAGCAGGAACCTGTTACGTAGCAGGAACAAAATATAAAACAGGTGATTTTAATCCGTACTTATATAAAACAACAGACTACGGTAAAACTTGGAAAAAAATAACCAATGGCATCAACCCAGAACATTTCACAAGAGTTTTAAGAGAAGATCCGAAGCAAAAAGGGTTGTTGTATGCTGGGACAGAAACTGGTATGTATATCTCTTTTGATGATGGAAATAATTGGAAACCTTTTCAATTAAACCTTCCCATAGTACCAATTACAGATTTAGCTATAAAAGATAACAATCTAATCGTGGCAACACAGGGGAGAAGTCTTTGGATTATTGATGATTTAACAGTACTTCATCAATTGTATGCTTCAAACTCAGAAGCAAACAAATTATTTAAACCAAAAGATACTTACCGAATGAGAGGTGGTAGCCGTAAAGGAAGTAAAACGGAAGGCGCTAACCATCCAAATGGCGTTATTACTTACTTCAATTTAGATAGTTTTGATGAGAAAAAAGATGAGGTTTCATTAACTTATTTTGATACCAAAGGTGATAGTATTAAAACCTTTTCAACAAAAAACAAAAAGAAAGACAAACTCACTGTAAAAAAAGGTATGAATCAGTTTGTTTGGGATATGGCTTACGATGGAGCCGAAATGTTAGATGGCATGATTTTATGGTGGGCAAGTTTAGACGGACCAAAAGCCATTCCAGGAACTTATAAAGTTCATTTAAATGTAAATGGAACAGCTATCCCGCAAACATTTAACATTGTAGCTGATCCTAGAGCTGAGAGTACTTTAACAGATATGCAACGTCAATTTGATTTTATAAAAGACGTTAATAAAACAATGGATGATGCCCATAAATCTATCAAAAAAATCAGAAATATTAATGAGCAACTTATAGCTTTTGAAGTACAATATAAAGACAATGAAACTGTAAAAGAGCTAATAGAAAAAGCAAAAATATTAAAAGAAGCTTTCACTAAAATAGAAGAAGCTTTATATCAAACAAAAAATCGTAGTGGTCAAGACCCATTAAACTTCCCAATACGTTTAACAAATAAATTAGGGCATTTAAACTCTTTAGTAGGTATGGGAGATTTTGCACCAACCCAGCAAGATATAGTTGTTAAAGATGAGCTTTCAAGTAAAATTAAAGAACAATTAGATACTTTTAATACCTTGATAAATGATGAGATAACGGCATTTAATGAGGCCTTTAACAATAAACAATTAAATTATTTGTTTGTTAAAGATTAATGGAATATTACAATTATATAAAATCGTTTCATCTAATTTTTGTAATAACCTGGTTTGCAGGGCTGTTTTACATACCGCGTTTATTTGTATATCAAATAGAAGCCTTTCATAAACCATCACCAGATAAAGAAATTTTGGGCAAACAGCTCAAGTTAATGGCAAAACGCCTCTGGTTCATTATTACGTGGCCATCAGCAATTTTAGCAACTATTTTTGCTGTATGGCTACTTATATTACAACCCTATTGGCTGCAACAACCTTGGATGCATGTAAAATTAGGCTTTGTTATTTTGCTTATAATTTATCAGTTAAAAACCCATCAATATTATAAGCAATTACAAAACGATGTAGTAAAAAAAACATCCAATTTTATGCGAATTTGGAACGAAGGCGCTACCTTTATACTATTTGCAGTCGTGTTTTTAGTTATCTTAAAAAGCGCCATCAATTGGGTTTGGGGCGTTATAGGTATTGTGGTTTTAGGTGTACTAATCATGCTAGGGTTTAAGCTTTATAAAAATGTAAGAGATAAAAATCCTGAGGCTTAAAAAAGGTCTCGGTAAGTAGGGCGTTTCCCTATCGGGTCAGGCTATACATTATAATCTTTTTTTTCGTACCTCTAAAAAAGGATTTCCATTGCTATCCTTAACGCAAGCTATCGTAGTAAACTTTTAATAATCATGGGTGTCTTTGGTTCGATTATTGTTATATTTATTCGATTATTATTCTAGATGAACTTAAAAAAACTATCCCTACGTACGCGTATATTTTTAGCCATGATATTTTTAGTATTATTGGCTTCTATACTTATTTCAGCGGTAGCAATCTATCAATACAAAGAGCAAAGTGAAGATTATCATAAAGAGCGTTTAGAGCGTAAAGAAGAAAATATTCAAACACATTTTAGACGTGTTTTAAATGGTAGGCAAAATACTTGGGAAGTTAAAACAGAGAATATCTCCATAATTTTTAAAGAAGAAATTTATAACATTGCAGACATCCATAAACTGCAAATTAATCTTTACGATTTAGATGGGAATTTACTAATCTCTTCAAAAGCAGGCTTTCAAAATAATGTAGCAGATAAATGTATATCTGCAGAAATTTTAAACGCTATCACAAACACAGCTATTCATAGATATGTAGATAAACATACAGAAAATGGCGAAACATTTCAATCATCTTACACTATTATTTCAGATCAAAAATCCAAGTCATTAGCTATTTTAAATCTACCTTATTTAGAAAAAGACGATTTTTTAGCAAAAGAACTAGAAGAGTTTTTGAAACGTATTGGTTTTGCATTCATGTTTGTATTATTAATGGCCATTTCTATTGCCTTTTTACTATCTAAATACATTACGCAGTCTTTAAAAACAATTAGTGATAAAATTAATACTACAAGGTTAGAAAAACGCAATCAAAAAATTGAAGTAGATACGACTAGTGAAGAGATTTTGACTTTGGTTCACTCTTATAATAGTATGATTGATGAGTTGGAAGAAAGTGCTGTTCAATTAGCTCGAAGTGAGCGTGAACAAGCATGGAGAGAAATGGCAAAACAAGTAGCCCACGAAATTAAAAATCCATTAACGCCCATGCGATTAACGGTTCAAAATTTTCAACGGAAGTTTAATCCTGAAGATGAAAACATCCATTTAAAAGTGGATGAATATAGTAAAACACTCATCCAGCAAATAGATACCATGAGTTCTATAGCATCTGCATTCTCTAATTTTGCTAAAATGCCAGCACAACAAAATGAAACTTTGGATGTGGTTAAAATTGTAAAATTAGCCCTCGATATTTTTAATGAGGATTATTTAGTTTTTACTGCTGAAAACGATGAGATTATAGCAAAATTTGATAGAACCCAACTTATACGAGTAGTTACTAATTTAGTAAAAAATGGCATCCAGTCTATTCCAGATAATCGTACACCCATACTAAATGTTAATGTTGATAGTGATGCTAAAAATGTTATAATCACCATAGCTGATAATGGTTCTGGTATTTCTGAGGAAAATGTCTCAAAGGTATTCGAGCCCAAGTTTACTACTAAAACAAGTGGTATGGGGCTAGGGTTGGCGATGGTAAAAAATATAGTAGAAACTTATAAAGGCACCATATCTTTTAATTCTCAAAAAGATGTAGGTACTACTTTTAAGGTAAGCTTTCCAAAACAAAATGATTAAGCTATGAAACAACTATTTTTTGTCTTAATTTTTTTTATTTCAAGCCACGTCTTTACACAAGCAGGCGTTTATATAATTGATAATAACCATAAACATTCTGATGGAACAAAATTGAATTGGACGCTTACATTAAATGAGGATGGCACATTTTTGTACCATTTTTTTAGAGATATCTCAGCTATTTCAAAAGCGAATAGTGCTGAAAAATTTTATGGTAAAGGGACTTGGCAAGCGGAAGGAAATCTTGTTTTTTTCTACACGGATAAAAATACAGAAATGGATGACGTTTATAAAATTAATTTCACAAATTCTAAAGCTCGATATATTACCAAATCACCTAGAGATAAAACCGATAAAGTAGTAAACACTGCTTTACGTTTTTATGAATCAGATTTATTTTATATTAAAGGATTAGAATTATTTAAACAATAACTTATGAAATTTAACAACATATTATTTAAAGCAAATAATGGTATTACTACAATTACCATTAATCGTGAAAATAAATTAAATGCTCTAAATAAAGAGACTATTGAGGAGTTGCATGACGCTTTTTACGAAGCTGATAAAGATAAAAGTACAAAAGTAATTATCTTAACAGGTAGTGGTGATAAAGCATTTGTTGCTGGAGCAGATATTAGTGAATTTGCCGATTTTGATATTGAGGAAGCCACAGTATTAGCTGCAAAAGGCCAAGAGATGTTATTTAATTTCATTGAAAATTTATCTACACCTGTAATTGCTGCAGTTAATGGCTTTGCCTTAGGTGGTGGATTAGAATTAGCTATGGCATGCCATTTTAGAGTAGCTAGTGATAACGCAAAACTAGGCTTGCCAGAAGTGTCTTTAGGTGTTATCCCTGGATATGGTGGTACACAACGCTTGCCGCAGTTGGTTGGTAAAGGTCGTGCTATGGAAATGATAATGACAGCAGGCATGATAAATGCAAACCAAGCGTTAACTTATGGCTTGGTAAATCATATTACTGCTCTTGAAGAATTAATTCCACTTTGTGAAAAGATTGCTTCCAAGATTTCTCAAAATTCAAGTGTTGCTATAAGTTCAGTAATTAAGGCAGTAAATGCTAATTTTACAGATGGTATTAATGGCTATGGCGTTGAAATAAATGAATTTGGTAAGTGTTTTGGAACGGATGATTTTAAAGAAGGTACTACAGCCTTTTTACAAAAGAGAAAAGCAGATTTTACTGGTAGTTAATATTATACTAATTATTTAAAAAATTTTTAAAAGTGATTAGAAATTAGCTCCAACAATTTTTCTTTTACTATTGGTTTTGAAATGTAGTTATTACAGCCAGCTTTAAGACTTTTTTCTCTATCTCCAACTTGTGCAAATGCTGTTTGTGAAATAATGTATACATTTTTATTAAAGGCTCGTATTTGTTTAGTAGCCTCATAACCATTCATTTCAGGCATTTTAATATCCATTAAAATTAAATCAATATCTGGGTTTTCTTTACAAATTTTCACAGCTTCTTTTCCTGTATTTGCAATTAAAAGTTCTTTTGCGTGGGTTTTAAGCACCTCTATTAAAAAGGCAACTCCAACCTCATCATCATCAGCTATAAGTATTTTTAATTGCTTTGTTATTGATAATTCTGCTTTAGAAGAAACCTCATCATTTTCTTCATTTATTGAATTCTCCATGTGATAAGGCACTGTGAAATAAAATTTAGAACCAACCCCTTCTTTACTTTCTACCCAAATTTTCCCACCTAACATTTCAACATAAGCTTTTGAAATCGATAAACCTAAGCCAGAACCTTCAAAGGCTTGTACATCTTCGATATCGGCTTTAACAAAATGATTAAAAATGGCTTCTTGTCTTTTTAAAGGAATTCCAATTCCGGTGTCAAATACAAAAAATTCGATTTCTTTTTTTTTGTTATCCTCGTTAATATGATATCCAAAGTCCACATGACCTGATGTACTAAATCTAATCGCGTTCTTGATTAAGTTTGTTAGTATAGAATTTATTTTTTCTTTATCAGATTTAAAAATGGCTCTCTTGTTAGATACTTCCTTTGTATAGGAAATAGACAATTTATTTTTTCTAGCTTCAGGCAAGAAAAAGTCCAGTAGCTCGTCTAATAATTCATTTAAATTAATTTTTGAAATTGAAATTTTAACTTGTCCTGATTCAATTTTAGCAATATCAACAATATTATTAATAGTGTTAAGCATTCTATTGCTGCTTTTTTCAATAATGTCGATAAATTTTAGTTGGTCTTCACCTGAAACTTTCTTTTCTTTTAATAAATCAGTAAATCCAAGAATTCCATTCATTGGAGTTCGAATTTCATGGCTCATATTAGCAAGAAATGCTAATTTTAAACGATCAGATTCTTCAGTTTTTTCTTTAGACTTTATTAATTTATTTTCAACTTCCTTTTGTTCATTAGTGTCACTAAAAGCTACAGCTATTAAGCCCTCTTTTACTTTCCACGCATGAATAGTGTAGTGTCTATTCATCTCACTGCTAAGGTTTTGGCAGGTTATTGGGTCTCCAGTTTTATTAACTTTTTCAAAAATATCTAACCAATAATCATCAATTTTGAAAAGTTCTTTTCCTCGTTTATTAATTATCTCGTTTCTAAGCTTCCCAACTAATTTCGTAAAAGCTGGGTTAACATCCCGATAATAATGGTCTATTACTTTTCCATTGTCATCAATTATTAACTCATTAAGCATAAAGTTAACCGACATCGTTTTAAAAAGATCCGAATAACTTATGTCGTTTTCATATTTGTTATTTTCAGTTAAACTTTGCTCGGTAATTTCTTTTCCAATACCATAAATAATGCCTTCTTCAATTATGGGTGTTGCTGTCCATTTGATATTTTTTATTGATCCATCTTTACAGATATATCTATTTTCAAATACAAGTGTATTCCTTCCTTTTGATAAATTGAATAAAATTTTTTCAGTTTTTTTTAAATCATTAGGATGAATATGTTCTACAAAATCTTTTGCAAGTAATTCTTCTGTTGAGTAGCCTAAAAATTTTTCTAATGAAGGATTGGCATATCTAAAATACCCGTGAAAATCTGCTATGAAAATTAATTCAAGTGATAGCTCGAAAAAGCGTTTATGAATATAGTTTTGGTTACTATTCTCCATATCTATAGATAAATCTAATTATCATTAAGTAAAATCTATAATACTACAAAGATAACTAATAATAATAGTTTTAACTATAAATATGAGTTTTAATGTAAATTAAAAATTTTTACAATAAAAAAGTGGATTGTAAAAATCCACTTTGCTAATAATGTTGATGTTTTAATATTATATGTTTTTTGTAAAAGTTTTTCCTTCCGTTTCAATAACAATTTTATAATCACCTTTTTTTAATCCAGTTAGTTTATACGTTTTTTCAATATTTTTTGTATTTATTACTTTTTCAGTATAAACAAGCTCGTAATCATAATCGTTTAAAAAGTATATTTCAATTTTTAAAGGGTCATTATTTAAAGCAAGTTTAGAGATGTAAACAAAATCATCTTTTACCCTTGTATATGGTTTAAAGATTGTTTTTTCTTCTTTTTTATTAAAAACAACATTGTTATAGTTTACTGTAAATGGGATAGTTTTAATCTCTAAGTCTTTATCTAACTCAAAAGTGTAAAAGCCATCTGGTAAATAAGTCAAATCAAATCCTTTACTATATATACCTGAATTTTCTATAACTTCTTTGTATAATATGATGCCGTTAATATCTATGATTGATAATATGTTTCCTTTTTTTACATTGTTTAAGGTTAAAGACGTTTTTTTAGTATCATTTTTTATAGAATAAAATGAAGATTTATTTGCGAAACTATAAATGGTAGTTAACATGGTTACCAATAAGATTCCTTTTTTTAAGTGTTTAATTACATTTTTCATGATTTGGTTTTTTTAACGTTCAACACTTCAAATATAGATGCGATTTGCACATTATAAAACATGGATTTTAATATATTTATATGTTATTTTACCAATTATTTAAATACTAAACAATTTTTAAGTTAATAAAGCATATATTATTGTCAAATAACCATAATGTTTAATAACTAAGTTTTATCAATCTAATTGCGCTCTTTTTAAGTTATATGCAAGTAAAAATTTAGCAAAAAAAAAGTGAGCCACCACAGCTCACTTTTACCAACTAAACTAAATAAGACATTAAACTAATTATTAATGAATTTCGTCACTCTATAATTAAGAGTATATTTTTACTTTATTCTTGATACCTAATAAATCTGTGAATACTACTACCACTAAAGTATTTTAAAGATTATTTTAATTAGGTTACTTATAAATTAATTTCATAATGATTAACACTACAAAGATAATTTAGTAATCGAGTGTATAAAACATCAATTTTGACTTATTTATATGCTATTTTAACCGTTAAATTAATGTTAACACTATGTTAAGACAAAATAACATACAATTTGAGCAAAAAAACACAGTTTGTAAGAATAATATATTTTAAATTTGCATAAACCCCAGTTATGATTATTAAGAAACCTACCTTAGAAAAATTAAGTCCTAGTTTTGGTAGTTCCATTTTGGTAAAACAACATGCAGAACAAGTTGATAAAAATAATGCTTTTTGGCATTTTCATCCTGAATTAGAGCTTGTATATGTAAATAAAGGCCAAGGTAAAACTCATATTGGTAACCATTTATCTTATTTTAATAACAGTCAGCTTATTTTAATTGGTGCTAATCTTCCTCACAATGGTTTCACAGATAGATTAACCGCTAACGGAACAGAAACTACTGTTCAATTTAAGTCTGATTTTTTAGGTAATGATTTTATTAATATTCCAGAAATGGCTAATGTGTCTGCTTTATTTGATAGGGCTAAAAAAGGATTAAGATTTGGAATTGATACAAAAGCTATACTAGGTTCTAAAATAAATACCCTTTTACAACATTCAGGTTTAGAAAGGGTGTTAAAATTTTTGGAAATATTAAATTACTTAGCTAATACCGAAGATTACACTTTATTAAACGCAGATGGGATAGCCTTAGAAACCAATCCACAAGATAGTAATAAAATTAATATTATTTACAAATATGTAAATGCTAAATTTCAGCAACATATTACCTTAGACGAAATAGCAGATAAAGTAAGTATGACGGTACCTGCATTTTGTAGATATTTCAAAAAAACTACAGGTAAAACATTTACACAATTGGTAAACGAATACCGAGTAGTTCATGCAACAAAGCTTTTAAATGAAAGCCAGATGAGTATTGCAGATATTTGTTTTGAATGTGGCTTCAATAATTTTTCTCATTTTAATAAACAGTTTAATGAAATTACAGGAAAAAGCGCTTCAAATTACAGAAAAGAAATAAAACATATAATTCAATAATATATATGGACGAAAATAAAATTGATAAAACAATAAATTACTACTCCATTAAGATTAATGTAATAGTTGATTTTATAAATTCTAATAGTAATTTATCAGTAGATCAAATTATACAAAGCGGTAAAGAACTGGCAGTTTTAGAATATAAGCTTACCGCTTTAGAGGTGGCTAAAGAAAATTAGAGTTTAAAAATAATTATTTTTCACCTTTCCACTCTTTATAAAATTGCACAAGATATTTTTCCATAAAAGTATGTCTCTCAAAAGCTATTTGTTTGCCTGTTTTTGTATTCATTTTATCTTTTAGAAGCAGTAATTTTTCGTAAAAATGATTAATTGTAGGAGCTGTTGAATTTTTATATTCAGTTTTGCTCATGTTTAGGTTTGGTTTTATATCTGGATTGTAGAGAGTTCTATTTTTAAAACCACCATAATTAAAACAACGAGCAATACCAATTGCACCAATAGCATCTAATCTATCTGCATCTTGAACAACTTCAAGTTCTTTTGAAGTAAAATTTGAATTTTTTTCTAATGAATTTTTAAATGAAATATGTTTTATAATATTAATAACATGTTCTATAACCTTAGAATCGAGATTAAGTTCAAATAAAAACTCACGAGCTATTTTTGGGCCAATAGTTTCATCGCCATTATAAAATTTACTGTCTGCAATATCATGTAATAAGGCGCCAAGAGATACAATAAATTTATCAACAGGTTCTGTTTTAGCAATTAATAAAGTGTTTCTATAAACACGTTCAATATGAAACCAATCATGACCACCTTCAGCATTTTCAAGTATTTCTTTTACAAAGATAATGGCTTTATCAATTATTTCTTCTGAATTATGCATAGGTTAAAAATAAAAATTCCTTTCGGTTTGGAAAGGAATTAATTTATAAATTGAATAAAAATATGTTTCTATTTGATTATTGCAGGTTCTACCCATTTAAATTGAAAAGAATTTTCTGGGATTTTAATTCGCTCAGATAAACGATACATTCTTTCAGGTAATTTCATCAAATAATCTCTAGCTTTTTCTGCTTCGTCATTTAGATTGGTAATTTTATCAATCTCCCAACGTTTAATAAGCTTATCTAAAATATCTACATAATCGTTTGAGGTATAAACACCTATACGTTGTGCTGTATTAGAAAATTCTTCAAAAGCTGTGCTTATTTGGTTTCCAGATTCTCTTAAAAAGTGAGCTGGCATTGCAATTTTACGTTTCATCATATCATGAAAAGCCATCATCATTTGATTTGGATCTACTTTAAAAATTCGTTCTACAAATTCAGAATAAGCGTTATGGTGTCGCATTTCATCACCAGAAATTATCTGACACATTTTACCTAATTGTTTGTTGCCATGTTTTTTAGCTATTTTAGCAACACGACTGTGAGAAATATAAGTAGCTAGTTCTTGAAAACTTGTGTAAATAAAATTTTTGTAGGGATCTCTATCGGTTCCAATATCAAATCCATCAGCAATTAAATATTGAGTGGTTTTCTCTATTTCGCGCATATTAACACGACCTGATAAATAAAGATACTTGTTAAGCACATCCCCATGTCTATTTTCTTCACCCGTCCAATGACGCACCCATTTTCCCCAACTATTTTCTTTATCAACTTGGTCTATACCTTCAACATCCATCAGCCAAGATTCATAAGTAGGTAGTGCTTCTTCTGTAATCATATCACCAACTAAAACTACCCAAAAATCATAGGGTAATTCTTTTGAAAGTTCTCTAATCTCTCTTACTTCTTCAAAAAAATTATCACCTTCAGAATTTGGTAAAAAATCGGTAGGTTGCCATATTTTTTCTATGGGTATTAGGTATTTTTCAATTAAAGCATCTACATCTTTTTCCAAAAATTGCATTACTTCTAATCTTACATTTTTTAACGACATAAATATGTTTTATGGGTGTATATGTTTTTTAATAGTGGTTTCAATACTACTAATTAAGTTTTCTTTATCTACAAATGTAGCTAATTTTATAGGTTTGTGTACTGTAAATGTAATATGAGTGCCTATTCCCATTGGGAATTTACCATACTGATACATTTTCCATGAATTATTTATTGAAATTGGTACAATTAAAGCAGAAGGTATTTTTTTAAATAAAATTTCTAAACCTTTAGTTTGAAATGGTTTTGGTTCACCATTTTTAGTACGAGTTCCTTCTGGGAAAATAACAGCTGCATATTTGTTTTTCTCAATATATTCCCCAAATTTCATGAGTGCTGGTAAAGATTGTCTGGGGTTTTTTCTATCTATTAATGCTGCTCCGCCATGGCGTAAATTATATGAAACACTAGGAATACCTTTACCTAATTCTATTTTACTAATAAATTTTGGATGCTGTTTTCTAATAAACCAAGTTAAGGGATAAATATCATGTAAACTTTGATGATTAGCAACTACAATTATTGGTTGGTTTCTATCTATTTGATGTGGATTATTAAATGTAAATCGAGTGCCTAAAATATGAGCACATCGCATTAAACAAACTTGCAGAATATCAACACTATTTTTATGAGCTTTATATCCAAAAACATTAAAACAAAACCATTGGATTGGATGAAAAATAAGCAGTGTTATAAAAAAACAAAGGAGATAAATAATGGTTAGAGGGTAAGCTAATAATTTTTGCATGTCGCAAAAATAAAAAATCTCCTTTTAATACACAGCTATACAAGTGTTATTTTCACAAGATATACTTGTTGGTGTATTTGTAGTAGCACAATCTGAAACGATTTCCCATTTTGTGTTGAATTCAGATTCTTTTTGATTGTAAGCATCAACTAAATTTTCTAATTCTTCAAAATTTATTGAGGTAGAGTAAACCAAGTAACTCCTTGGACCACCGCAAGGTTTACTACCTAAGCCAATAAATTTACATTCAAAAGTATCACCACAAATTGAAGCACTAGCTAGATTTTCAATTTCAGTTTTCAAAATAGTCAATTCTTGTTGTTCATCATCAATTGTTAGCGGTACTATATCTTCTTCACATTGTGTAGAAAATAATAATAAACAAATAGGAACTAAAAGAATTTTAAAAATTGGCTTTTTCATTTTTACTGGTTTTTTTATGAGATGTAAAAAATTTAAATAGGTTGCGTAAGACCATAAAAAAACCACGAATATATCGTGGTTTTTATTTTAATTTTTTAATTTGAAGCGTGGCTTAACAATGCTCATTATAAGCATCTACTAAGTTTTCAGCAATTAACTCCGCAGGTCTACCTTCAATATGATGACGCTCAAGCATATGTACTAATTCACCGTTTTTAAATAATGCCATACTTGGAGAACTTGGAGGAAACGGAATCATGTAACTACGAGCAGTATCAACTGCTTCTCTATCAACACCTGCAAAAACAGTTACGATATGGTCAGGTTTTTTTGCGTTTTGCAAACTCATTTTAGCACCTGGTCTCGCATTAGCTGCAGCACATCCACAAACTGAATTTACAACTACTAGCGTAGTACCTTCTTTAGCTATAGCAGCATCCACTGCTTCTTCTGTATGTAATTCTAAAAAACCAACTTTGGTTAAATCTTCGCGCATTGGTTTCACTAATTCTGCTGGATACATATCTTTAAATTTTAATAATTAACAATTTTTATTGTTGCAAAGATACCAATTGTGTAACAAATTCGTGATGCAATCAACTAACAAATATTATATTTACCCATAATTAAAATTTATTAAAGTATGAGTTTCTCAAAATGGATTGGTGGCGCTTTAGGATGGTCGTTTGGCGGTCCAATTGGCGCCATAATTGGTCTAGCTATTGGAAGTTTAATTGACTCTGTATCAGAGGGGGAAAATAGTCCATTTCTTGGTGAAGGTCAACGTACACAAAGTAGAAGAAGTACAAGTTATAGAAAGCAAGAACGCCCACAAACACAATCAGGAGATTTTGAGGTAAGTCTCCTGATTCTAGCATCCATTGTAATAAAAGCAGATGGTAAGCAAGACCAACGAGAGCTTGATTTTGTGCGACAACAATTTGTAAATATGTATGGAAAAGAGCGTGCTAATCATGCTTTTAAATTGTTTAAAGGCATTAATAATCAAAATAATATTTCTATACGACAAGTTTGTTTACAGATTAAGCAAATGATGGATCATCCGTCACGTTTACAACTAATACATTTTTTATTTGGTATCGCTAAAGCAGATGGTACTGTTACCGAAGATGAAGAACGCCAAATTTATACGATGGCTGGTTATTTGGGGATTAGTTCTCGTGATTACGAAAGTATCAAAGCTATGTTTTATAATAGTTCTTATAATGCACACAAAATATTAGAAATTGAAAAAAGTGCATCAGTTGATGATATCAAAAAGGCTTACCGAACTATGGCAAAAAAATATCATCCAGATAAAGTTATTCATTTAGGAAAGGAACATCAGGAGGGTGCTGAAGAAAAATTTAGACAAGTACAAGCTGCTTATGAGCAATTACAGAAAGAAAGAGGATTTTAATTTGTATTTTGTTGTTTCAAAAAATAGGAAATATGAGGAATATTTAGATTTAAGTGAAACAAATGCTATTATCGACAGATTAATAAACTAGATGCTTATGCAAAACCTCAATGGAGTAAAATGAGTGTTGACCAGATGTTGGTACATTGTAATGTGACCTATGAGATGATTTACGGAACCAAGCACAAAAGACCTAATGCTTTTTTTTTTGCTAAAAGCTATTGTAAAACCTTTTGTAGTAAGCGAAAAACCTCATAAGAAAAATGGCAGAACTGCACCAGAATTTATTAGTTCGGATTCTAAAAACTTTATAGAAGAAAAAGCAAGATAGATAGATTTTATAACTAAAACCCAAAATTTGGTAGCATCATATTTTGATAACAACCCGTCACATTCTTTCGGAAAATTATCATTAAAAATAATGTAATCATTTTTTTACAAGCATTTAGATCATCATTTGTATCAGCTTGGAGTTTAGTTAACCTCTAATTTATAACCCACACCATGAATATTTATGATATTTATAGTGGGATCGTTTTTAAATTTTTTACGAAGCTTTGAAATAAAAGTATCTAAACTTCTATCTACAAAAACGCCATTATCTTCCCAAATCTCTTTCACAATAAGTTCTCGTTTTATAACCTTATTTTGATTTGAGCTAAACATAGCCATAAGTTCGCATTCTTTAGCAGAAAGCTTTATTTCTATAGTATCTTTTATGAGTTTATTTTGATCTTTATAAAATTTGTATGTGCCAATTTTAGAGAATGTTAAGTCTTCAGTTTCTATTTTTTTCTTCTTTTGATATTTATATAGAAATACAAAACCTAATATTATAATGGCTAATAAGGTTAAATAATTTTTTGAAAAGATAGACTCCTGATTAATAAATATCACTCTAATGAAATAACAATTAAAAGGCAATACTCTTCCAGAGCAAGGGATAATGCTTTTTTCTTCATCATTATTAATTTCATAGCTGTAAGCTACTTCGCTATCATCACATTTAATAACTTCAACTCGATAGTTTGTTGGTAAATTTACTTTTTTAAAACTTTCTTTTATGATTAAAACCAAGGTGTTTGGTTCAAACGTTAATTGGTTTTTAAAGCTTAAGAGGTATTCGTTTTTTTCAATTTCAGAAATGGGTAATATTAAAGAAATAGAATCATTATTTGATAGCAATAGTTTATTTCCAGAATCTCTGAGCGCTATTTTAGAAACTTGAGAAAATGAATCATCTTTTGCACAAGTTAATAACGAGTTGATAATTAAAATTATAAATAGGGTTAATAAGTTAGATTTAATTCGGTTTTTCATAATACTAGTAAATAAACTATAAATAAGTGAATTTTTACATCTGTTGACACTTCTTTCACATTTTTTTGACATAATATTTTTCCTCTCAACCTAGTTTTACCAAATAAAAAAACCACTAAAATCAAAAAAATTATGAAGAAAAGTATTTTATTACTTGCAGTTACTATGTGTTCTCTAATGTCTTTTTCTCAAGAACAACTAGAAATTAATATATTAAAAAGTGACATTAAATGGACTGCAGATTATGCCTTCTATTTTAATGGACATAATGGCATTGTAACATTTAAAGAAGGTTATTTTATTAAAACTAATGAAGTTATAACTGGAGGTGAATTTATTATAGATATGGATACCATTAAAAATTTAGATATTGAGAATGAAGAAGGTAAAGAGGGGTTAGTTGATCATTTAAAAAATGAAGACTTTTTTGATGTTAAAAAATTTCCAATAGCAAAACTAGTGATTTCTCACGTTAAGTATCATGATAATAAACACATGAAAATATATGCAAATCTTACCATAAAAGGCGTAACAAACCCTGTTGATTTTCAAGCTGAGGTTGATTATGAAAAAGCACAAATGATAACAAAATTTAAAATAGACCGCACACGTTGGAACATCAATTACAATTCCAAAGAAATTGAAGGAAAGTTAAAAGATGGTATTATCTCTGATGCCATTGGGTTTGAAGTTAAACTAAGTTTATAAATATATATTATGAAAAACATTATACTATCATTACTCGTAACCTTTTCAATATTTGGTTTTACTCAAGAAACAGAAATCTCATCTATTTTAAATTCAGAAAACACTTGGTCAAAAGAAATTATAAAATTCCCTTTGCGTTTTGCTCCAGAGATTATTTATGAAGGTTTTGAAGATTTACGTTTTCCACGAGGTTGGGCAAAACAAGCTAGTCCAGAATTTTGGTCATACGTTTGGGTTTGGAGCGTAAATGAAAAAAAAGAAATAACAGAAAAAGAATTGGAAAGCGATTTACAATTTTATTTTGATGGTTTAATGGGACTTGATTATTTTAAAATTAATGAAGAAAAAGTACAAAAATCACAAGCTGTATTTATTAAAAAGGAAGTGTCAAATGACACTTTGTATTTTAAAGGGAAGGTAAAAACTTTTGATACCCGTTTCACCAAAGAACCCATGACATTGCATGTACTTGTAGAAAGTTTTTATTGTGAAAAAGAAAATAAGGCATTAATTGTTTTTAGATTTTCACCTAAAAAATTTATAGATGATGTCTGGGAAACTTTAAAATCAGTAAAACTTATTGAAACGGCTTGTTATAATTAATTTTTAAAAACAACTGAAGACTGCCCACTGGTTACTTTTAACTCAATAGTTCTCCCTAAAATTAAAGCGCGATTATCTTTTTCATGTCCTGCCGGCATATTAAAAGCAATTGGGAAATCATAATCAGATAAAGCATCTAAAATGAGTTGCTCAATGGAAGTACCCCAAAGGGTTGTATTTTTTCTAAGTTTAGACATATCACCAACAATCACACCTTTACAATTATCAAAATATCCGGCACGTTTTAAGCTCTGTAACATCCTGTCAATATGATATTTATATTCACCAATTTCTTCAATGAAAAGTACTTTCCCAAAAGTATCAATAGATGTTTTAGAGCCTAACATAGTATGAAGCATCGTTAAATTACCACCAACAAGCTGGCCTTCAGCAACTCCAGTTTTGTTGTAATTCGAACCTTTTAAAGTATAACTTAACGAGTTCCCAAAAATAGCATCTTTAAATGTTGAAACCGTTTCTTCAATACTACTTAAATCATCCTGTAAACTTGTACACATCATAGCATGAATACTTTCTACACCTTCATTATGAATTTGGTTGTGAAGTGCGGTAATATCTGAATAACCAATAATCCATTTAGGGTTTTTTATGAATTTTGAATAATCTAATTTATCTAAAATCCTAACGGTACCGTAGCCGCCTCTGGAAGACCAAATGGCACTAATTTTAGGATCGTCTAAAGCCTTTTGAAAATCTTCACATCGCTCAGCATCCGTTCCTGCAAAATGATTAGCTTGGTTAAAAACATGCTTTCCAAATACAACTTCTAAGCCCCAACTATTTAGTAATTTTTTGGCTTGCTCAACTTCATTAGTTCGGTTTTTTAAAACACCAGATGGTGCTACAATAGCAACGGTATCTCCAGTTTTTAGATATGGTGGTTTTTTTAAAGTCATATTTTCATTTTCGGTTAGGGTAGCTTGCGCTGAAATAGGTTTTATTCCAAAGAAAAAAACAACATAAATAAGGCTTAATGTAAGTAGGTGTTTAGACATGATGTAAATGTACATTTTTTTTCTAAATCGTACTCAAAATGTGTACTTTTACGCCTTTAAAAGAAACCAAAATGCCAAAAAGATATACAATTACCACTGCGCTTCCTTATACAAACGGGCCCATACACATTGGGCATTTAGCCGGTGTTTATGTTCCAGCAGATATTTATGCACGTTATTTACGTTTAATTGGTAAAGATGTGATTCTTATTGGTGGTAGTGATGAGCACGGAGTTCCTATCACAATCAAAGCAAAAAATGAAGGTGTTTCACCTCAAGATGTTGTTGATAAATATCATGCTATCATTAAAAATTCATTTGAAGATTTTGGAATTTCTTTTGATAATTATTCCCGTACTTCAGCACCAATTCATCATGAAACAGCTTCAGAATTCTTTAAAATTTTAAATGAAAAAGGGGAGTTTGTTGAGGAAATAACAGCACAATTGTATGATGAAGAAGCTAATCAGTTTTTAGCAGACCGTTTTGTTACAGGAACTTGCCCTAAATGTGGCAATGAAGAAGCTTATGGTGACCAATGTGAAAAGTGTGGTACGAGTTTAAACGCAACTGATTTAATAAACCCAAAATCGGCATTAACAGGTAATGTGCCAACTTTAAAAGAAACAAAACACTGGTTTTTACCACTAGATAGATATGAAGTCTTTTTAAAAGAATGGATTTTAGAAGGGCACAAAAAAGATTGGAAACCTAACGTTTATGGACAAGTTAAATCTTGGATTGACGATGGATTACGCCCTCGAGCAGTAACAAGAGATTTAGATTGGGGAATTCCTGTACCTGCCAATGGCGCAGATGGTAAAGTGCTTTACGTTTGGTTTGATGCTCCAATTGGTTACATTTCATCAACCAAAGAATGGGCCAAACGCGAAGGTAAAGATTGGGAGCCTTATTGGAAAGATGAAGACACTAAATTGGTTCATTTCATAGGAAAAGATAATATTGTATTTCACTGTATCATTTTTCCGGCGATGCTTAAAGCAGAAGGCAGTTATATCATGCCAGATAATGTGCCTGCAAATGAGTTTTTAAATTTAGAAGGGAATAAACTTTCTACTTCAAAAAATTGGGCAGTTTGGTTGCCTGAATATTTAAAAGAGTTTCCAGGGCAACAAGATGTCTTGCGTTATGTGTTAACAGCAAATGCGCCAGAAACTAAGGATAACGATTTTACTTGGAAAGATTTTCAAGCAAGAAACAACAATGAGTTGGTAGCTATTTTTGGGAATTTCATCAATCGTGTTGTGGTATTAACTAATAAATATTATCAAGGAGAAGTTCCAAAACCAGCTACTTTTTTAGAAGTAGATAAAGAAACTTTAGCAGCTGTAAAAGCGTATCCTGATGTGATAGCGAGTTCTATTGAGCGTTACCGTTTTAGAGAAGCGGGTCAAGAACTTATGAATTTAGCGCGTTTAGGAAATAAATACCTAGCAGATGCGGAGCCTTGGAAAGTGATTAAAGTAGATGAAGAACGCCCAAAGACCATTATGTATGTGGCGTTACAACTAGCTTCAGCTTTAGCTACATTGAGTGAACCATTTTTACCATTTACTTCTATTAAGCTTAAAAACATTCTGAATATTTCATTAAGTGCAGACCAAACATCTTGGAACGAAGTTAGTACTAAAGACGTATTACTTACATCTGGTCATCAAATAGCAGAAGCAGAATTATTGTTTGCTAAAATTGAAGATGAAACCATCCAGTTTCAATTGGATAAGTTAGAAGCGAGTAAAAAAGCTAATGAAGCTGCAAATAAAAAAGCAGAACCTCAAAAAGAGACTATTTCTTTTGAAGATTTTTCTAAATTAGATATCCGAGTGGGTACGATTTTGGAGGCCGAAAAAATGCCAAAAGCCAAAAAACTGTTGGTTTTAAAAGTAGATACAGGCATAGATGTGCGAACTATAGTTTCAGGAATTGCAGAGAGTTTTACGCCAGAAGAAGTAATTGGAAAAAGGGTAACCGTTTTGGTAAATCTTGCTCCTAGAGCATTACGTGGTGTGGAAAGTCAGGGGATGATTTTGATGACTGAGACTCCTGAAGGAAAATTGGTTTTTGTAAATCCAGACGATTCTAAAGTTGCAAACGGATTGTATGTAAGTTAAGATTAATAAAATCATGTTCTGTAATGTTTTAAAAAAGATTCAGACAAAGATTCTATGCAAAAAACATTTACTGAGTTTTCTACAAATGCTATTCTTAAAATAGGAGATGAAGAAATCCTACAACCCTACAAATTGGCAAAACAACCTGATTTATATACTTTTATACAGACAGGTAATTTTAAAGCTGAAATTATGGTTGATAATATACCCTATTATATTCAGCCTAATAGTATTTTGGTATTAACTACTGTACAGTATTTTCAGTTTATTTCTGGTGAAGATTTATTAGTATATCAATTCAATAGAGAGTTTTATTGCATAAAAGATCATGATCAAGAAGTAAGTTGTGCGGGTTTATTATTTTTTGGAAACGTACATATTCCAATTATAAATCTTAATATAGAAGAGCAACGAAAATTTAATATGTTGTATGAAGTTTTTGTTGACGAGTTAAAAACTAAAGATAATATTCAAGCAGAAATGTTGCGTATGTTAATGGCGCGTTTTATCATAATATGTACACGTTTATTAAAAGCTAAAGAAGGGTATAAAGAAACCCAAAAAAGCTCAAAAATCGATATGTTGCGCGAGTTTAATATGTTAGTAGAAACACATTTTAAAATGGAGCATAGTGTGTCTTTCTATGCAGATAAATTATTTAAATCGCCTAAAACCTTATCTAATACTTTTGCTAAGTTAAATACTAGTCCATTACAAATTATTCATGAGCGCATTATCCTTGAAGCTAAACGGTTATTAATTTATACTGATAAAACCGCTAAAGAAATTGCATACGAAGTTGGTTTTGAAGACGCTTCACATTTAAGTAGATTATTCAAAAAATATACTGCATTATCTCCTTCAGACTTCAAGAAACAACTCCAAAAAGCATTTTAGGGAAAAATTGACAAGTACTAAGGCGATTCCACCATTTTATCACCTTCTATTTTAATTCATCTTTGTACCGAACAATTAAAAAAACAAAGTCATGAATTTAAAACACATATCCATTTTCAATCTAATTGAAATATTTAGAGGAAAAAGAAAAGAAATATTAAATACTATTACTCCAAAAACACATTGCGATCAAAATCATATTTCAGATTTTTATTGTGATGCTGAAAGACCTCATATTGCTTCTAACTAAATAGGTATAAGTAATAAGGGAAAAATTGACAAGCTAAAAGGAATAAACTACATGGTGTAAATTTTATAACAGTTGCACTTTTGTATCACTAATAACAAACAGTAAAATCATATTAAAAATAAAAATTATGAGCACATTTAATGTACCAACAAGAGACCAAGTAAGCGAAAACAACCAAGTTATTTTCGATAATTTAAATAAAGCTTTAGGATTTGTACCAAATTTATTTGCAACTTATGCTAATAGTGATACTGCTTTAGAAAACTATTTAAATTTCGCAAATGCAAAAACTTCTTTAACTTCTAAAGAAAAAGAAGTTGTAAACTTGGCAGTAAGTGAAGTGAATAACTGTATTTATTGTTTATCTGCACACACCGCAATAGGTAAAATGAATGGTTTTTCAGACGATCAAATTTTGGAACTAAGAGCAGGACAAGCATCTTTCGATAATAAATTAGATGCTTTAGCAAGATTAGCTAGAAATATTACAGAAAATAGAGGTAGAACAGATGCAGAGGTCTTAAAAAACTTTTTCAATGCAGGATATTCTAAAGGAAATTTAATCGATACCATTTCTTTAGTAGGAGATAAAACAATTTCAAACTACGTTCACAGTACCACACAAGTACCTGTAGACTTTCCACTAGCTCAACCACTACAAACATTATTAGTATAAAAATAAAAATTAATAAAAATTAATAAACAGAGCATTAAGCTCATAAAATTTAAAACTATGAAAAGAGTTATTTCAATTTTAGTAATCACACTAGCATTTACATTAAATTCAAATGCACAAGACAAAATGATGAATAAGGCAGTAAAAACCATTTCTTTAGAGCAAACTAAAGGTGAATTTGTTCAAAAAGCGTTAACAGTAAGTGAAGGCACTTATGTATTTGAAGTATCAAACAATCATGCTGCAAAAGAAGTAGGTTTAGTTTTAGTAAAAAAAGGGGATGACGCTAGCAAACCAGAAAACCATATTAAAACAGCCTACGTAATTGCTGTTGCTAAAGATGGTGAAACTCAAAAAACAAATGCTACAAAATTAGCAAAAGGCGAATATATATATTTCTGCCCGCTAAATCCAACACCTCAATACACACTTACAGTTAAGTAGTTTTCTAATTGATTAATAGTAATTAAGGTTATTCTTGTTAGGATAACCTTTTTTGTTTTTATTACATTCGTTTATTATTTTATTTAATTATGATGCAACTGGTAGCCTATATTTTTTCTCAAACAAATATTAAAGATCAATCAATAAAAAACACTATTGCTTTATTAAACGAAGATTGCACCATACCTTTTATTTCTCGTTACCGTAAAGAAGCAACAGATAACTTAGATGAGGTTCAAATAGGCCAGATTGTTAAATATAAAGAACTTTTTGAAGCCATAGAAAAACGTAAAGTAGGCATTTTAAAAGCTATTGATGAACAAAATGCGTTAACAACTGAGCTGAAACAAAAAATTGAAGCTACACAAGATTTAACAACTCTTGAAGATTTATACTTACCCTTCAAAAAAAGCAAAAAAACTAAAGCCGAAACTGCAAGACTAAACGGTTTAGAGTCTTTGGCAAAAAGCATCATGTCTCAAAATGTTAACAATCTGGAATCTTTAGTATTTAAGTATATAAAGGGAAATATAGCTTCAATAGATGATGCTTTGGAAGGTGCACGACATATTATTGCTGAATGGATTAATGAGCGCACAGACGTTCGAAATAACATTCGAAACCAGTTAGATCGTTTTGCTATGATTTCCACTAAAGTGGTAAAGACAAAAGTAGAAGATGAAAACGCTCAAAAATTTAGAGATTATTTTGATTGGGAAGAAAGTTTAAGCAGAATCCCTTCTCACCGATTATTAGCCATCTTAAGGGCAGAAAAGGAAGGTTTTGTTAGAGTCAAAATTGCAATTGATGATGAACGTGCTATAGATTATTTAGAGAATAAAATTATTAAAAGTAATAATACGTGTTCAGTACAGATTCAAATAGCTATTAAAGACGCCTATAAACGTTTATTATTACCATCATTAAGTAACGAAGCTTTACAACTAGCTAAAGATAAAGCCGATGAATCTGCAATAACGGTATTTGCTAAAAACTTAAAACAGCTTTTATTAGGTTCTCCTTTGGGAGAAAAACGAATTTTAGCCATCGACCCAGGTTTTAGAACAGGTTGTAAAGTGGTTTGTTTAGATGCACAAGGTGGATTATTATATAATGAAACTATTTATCCTCATCCGCCAAAAAACGATAGTTTAGGTGCGATGAAAAAAATTAGTTCGCTATCCGAAGCTTATAAAATTGATGCGATTGCCATTGGAAATGGCACTGCGTCTCGCGAAACGGAGGCGTTTATAAGGAAAATCCATTTTAAACACGACATTAAAGTATTTGTGGTTAGTGAAGCAGGTGCAAGTATTTATTCTGCCTCTAAAATTGCTCGAGAAGAGTTTCCAAATTATGATGTTACTGTTCGGGGTAGTGTTTCAATTGGGAGACGTCTTCAAGATCCTTTAGCGGAATTGGTTAAGATTGACGCTAAATCAATTGGCGTTGGCCAATACCAACATGATGTCGATCAAACAAAACTCCAAAAACAATTAGATATTGTTGTGGAAAGTTGTGTAAACGCCGTTGGTGTAAATATCAATACAGCAAGCACAAGTTTGTTGAGTTACGTATCAGGCATTGGACCAAAACTTGCAGAAAACATTGTAAATTATCGTGATGAATATGGGGCTTTTGCTTCAAGAAATGACATTAAAAAAGTACCTCGTCTGGGCAGTAAAGCTTTCGAGCAAGGTGCAGGATTTTTAAGAATTAGATCTGCTAAAAATCCATTAGATGATTCTGCTGTACATCCAGAAAGTTATACGCTTATTGAGAAAATGGCTAAAGATTTAGGTAAATCTGTAGAAGATTTAATTGGTGATAAAACCATACTTGGAGGTATTGAGTTAACAAAATACATCACAAAATCTGTTGGTTTGCCTACGCTTCAAGATATTATTAGCGAACTAGAAAAACCAGGACTAGATATTAGAGAGCAAGCCAAAGTGTTTACTTTTAATCAAAATATTAAAACAATTAATGATTTACACGAAGGGCAATTGCTGCCTGGAATTGTAAATAATATTACTAATTTTGGTTGTTTTGTTGATATCGGAATAAAAGAAAGTGGCTTAATACACGTTTCTAATTTATCGGATAGTTTTGTAAAAGAAGTGAATGAACATGTGAGTTTGCATCAACAAATAATAGTTAAAGTTTTAGAGGTTGATATTCCGCGAAAGCGGATTCAATTAAAATTGCATAAATAAAAAAAGCGAACTCAAGGGTTCGCTTTTCTGTGAATACAATAATAGTTTTACTGATTCATATGTTTAATTTCGTAAATAAAAGTATCTAAGTCTGCACCAGAACTTACAATGCTTAATGCTTTGTCAACAATATATCTTACATTAATTGCATGAAAGCCAAGACCAACACCTATTTTATTTAAAAGCTTGTGCTCAGAATCTCCTTTTATTTGATCGACGTGTACCATTCGAACTAAATCATATAATCGTTCTAAGCGTTTGTCATATTCAACTGGAGGGTTGATAGGATGTGACTTGTAATTTTTAGAAATTATATCATAATCATCATCACTAATATCTAAATTTCGTGCTAATCTCTTTAAAAACGCTTTTTCTTCTTCACTAATAACACCATCATCCATGGCAACACGTACAATAGCAGCAAAATGATCTTCATTACGCTTTTTAAAACCACTATCAAACAAATCTGAAAACGACATATATCCTTTTTTTAGAGATACAAACCTACATATTTTTTTACAATAACTTAAATGAAAATTTATTTTTTTAGTCATTTCCGTGCTTAAAGATTGTAGGGCTTTTCGTTTCAATCTTTTGCAGAATCATAAGGATTTTCACTTCCACCCCTAATGCTAATAACTTGTGTAAATCAAATTATAAAAAAAGTATGAATTTAAATTAAAACATTAAAAAAAGAATATCAAACCTTATATTTGCAACTCAAAACAAAATTAGGTGAGTAAAACTTCACTCTCTCAAACCTACGCCAAGGCTTTGCAAGTGCAAAATCTTCAAAAAGCTGTTGCCCAAACTCAAAATAAAATATACTTAAAAGGACTTGTTGGCTCTTCATTTTCATTTGTAATTTCAACCATATTTAAAGAAACAGATAAGCTTTTTTTAATTGTATTTAATGATAAAGAAGAGGCTGCTTTTTATTTAAACGATTTAGAGCTATTGTGTGGAGACAAAGATGTTTTGTTTTATCCAGGCAGTTACCGGAGGCCATACGAAATTGAAGAAACTGATAATGCTAACGTGTTATTGCGAGCCGAAGTTTTAAATCGTATCAATTCTCAAAAAAAACCAGCTATTATTGTTACTTATCCAGATGCTCTTTTTGAGCAGGTTGTTACTAGAAAAGAGTTGGAACGCAATACTTTAAAAGTTTCTGTTAACGATAACTTATCTATCGATTTTATAAATGAAGTACTATTTGAATATCAATTTAGACGTGTTGATTTTGTTACTGAACCAGGGGAGTTTTCAGTTCGTGGTGGGATAGTAGATGTGTTTTCTTTTTCTAATGACCAACCATATCGTATTGAGTTTTTTGGAGAAGAGGTAGATAGTATAAGAACCTTTGATGTGGAAACACAACTATCTGTAGAGCAAATTAAAAAAATAAATATCATTCCCAATGTTGCGAACAAAATGTTGCAAGAAAGCAGACAAAGTTTTTTAAAGTATATAGCTCAAAAAACAGTTATTTGTTTAAAGAATGCCGATTTGCTTTTTGCAAGAATTGATGATTTTTATGGCAAAGCAGAAGATGCTTTTAAAACGCTTTCTTCCGAAATTAAACATGCACAACCTAATGAATTATTTTGCGATTCAGAATTATTAAAAAAACAATTTTTAGATTTTTCAATTGTAGAGTTTGGTAATTCGTCTGCCATGTTGAGCGCAGTCGAAACATCCAAATCAATAGCATTTAACACCACACCTCAACCATCATTCAATAAGCAATTCAATTTATTAATTGAAGATTTAAACACCAATCATGATAGAGGGTACACCAATTATATAGCTTGTGTAAGTGAGCAACAAGCCAAACGTTTTCATGATATTTTTGACGATTCTCATCTGGAAGTTAAACCATATAACACTGTTATACGCTCTTTACATCAAGGTTTTATAGATCACGACAATAAAATTGTATGTTATACAGACCATCAAATTTTTGAGCGCTATCACAAGTTTCATGTTAAAAATGGTTACGCTAAAAAGCAAGCTATTACTTTAAAAGAACTAACCAATTTAGATGTAGGGGATTATGTAACACACATCGATCATGGTATTGGGCGTTTTGGAGGTTTACAAAAAATAGATGTAGAAGGTAAAAAACAAGAAGCCATAAAACTAGTTTATGGCGAGCGCGATGTGTTGTATTTAAGTATACATTCATTACATAAAATCACTAAGTTTAATGGTAAAGATGGTAAACCGCCTAAAATTTACAAACTAGGGAGTAATGCTTGGAAAACCTTAAAAGAGAAAACCAAAGCACGTGTTAAACACGTTGCTTTCAATCTCATAAAATTATATGCAAAACGTAAAACGGAAAAAGGCTATCAATACAATCCAGATAGTTACATGCAACATGAATTGGAAGCCTCTTTTATTTATGAAGACACACCAGACCAAAGTACAGCGACTGCAGATATAAAAGCAGATATGGAAAGCGATCGCCCAATGGATAGATTGGTTTGTGGCGACGTTGGTTTTGGTAAAACTGAAGTCGCAATTCGGGCTGCTTTTAAAGCCGTTGATAACGGAAAGCAAGTAGCCGTTTTAGTGCCAACAACTATTTTAGCATATCAGCATTCTAGAACATTTTCTCAACGATTAAAGGAGTTTCCTGTAACGGTTGATTATTTAAACCGTTTTAGAACCTCCAAAGAAAAACTCGAAACGCTAGAAGGTTTGGAACAAGGTAAGGTTGATATTATTATCGGGACTCACCAATTGGTTAATAAAAATGTAAAGTTTAAAGATTTAGGACTTTTAATTGTTGATGAAGAGCAAAAATTTGGAGTTGCAGTAAAAGAAAAGTTAAAAACTCTAAAAGATAATGTGGATGTGTTAACCTTAACTGCTACTCCAATACCACGAACGCTACAGTTTAGTTTAATGGCAGCTAGGGATTTATCGGTAATTACCACACCCCCACCTAACAGATATCCTATTGAAAGTCATGTTATTCGTTTTAACGAAGAAGCTATTCGTGATGCGGTGAGTTATGAAATTGAACGTGGAGGTCAAATTTTCTTTATTCATAATCGAATTGAAAATATTAAAGAAGTTGCAGGCATGATTCAGCGTTTAGTGCCGGATGCTAAAATTGGTATTGGCCATGGACAAATGGATGGAAAAAAATTAGAACAGCTCATGTTGGCATTTATGGATGGCGCTTTTGATGTTTTAGTAAGTACAACTATTGTAGAAAGCGGATTGGATGTGCCGAATGCTAACACGATTTTTATAAATAATGCTAATAATTTTGGACTGAGCGATTTGCATCAAATGCGAGGGCGAGTTGGTAGAAGTAATAAAAAGGCATTTTGTTATTTTATTACACCAGAATATTCAGCAATGACAGATGATGCTAGAAAACGCATTACAGCCTTAGAACAGTTTACAGAACTTGGTAGTGGTTTTAATATTGCCATGAAAGACTTAGAAATTAGAGGTGCGGGCGATTTATTAGGTGGTGAACAAAGTGGTTTTATAAATGAGATTGGTTTTGATACCTATCAGAAAATATTAAATGAAGCTATAGAAGAACTCAAAGAAAATGAGTTTAAAGATTTGTATAATGAAGATCAGGCTGATAAAGTATATGTTAAAGATGTTACTATTGATAGCGATTTTGAATTATTGTTTCCAGACAGTTACGTAAATAATATTGCTGAACGTTTGAATTTGTACACACAATTAAATAATTTAAAAACAGAGGTAGAATTGCATACCTTTGAAACAGAATTAATTGACCGTTTTGGGGAATTGCCAAAAGAAGTGACTGATTTACTTAATAGTGTCCATATAAAGTGGTTAGCCACTAAAATTGGATTTGAAAAAATTATAATGAAACAAGGCAAACTTATTGGTTATTTTATAAACGACCAAAAGAGTAATTTTTATCTAAGTGCTAATTTCACAAAAGTCTTACAATATGTGCAATCTCATCCGAACGAATGTAAGATGAAAGAAAAGCAAACACGAAATGGATTAAGATTAATGTTAAGTTTTGACAATATTAAATCTGTAAAAAAAGCATTAAATACTTTGCAGCCTATTTTGGCTTAATTATTAGTTAATATATAATAAGGTTAAAATGAATTAACACAAATGAAACGTATCCTTTTTCTCTCTCTTTTAGTACCAAGTTTTCTATTTGCACAACATACTATAAAAGGTAATTTTTATCCAGCAAAAGATTACAACTTAGCTTTGCTTTATAAAGTAACACCAACAGTTTCAACATACATTGCTAACTCAGAAATAAAAAAGGATGGCAGTTTTCAGTTTAATTTAGATTCTACAAATAAAAAAGGCATCTATCGTTTGGTTTATGCCATACCCCAAGAGGATTACAATTTTGATATTATTTACAATGGGAAAGAAGATATTGAGCTTTCTTTTAATTCTGAAACTGGCGTAAAATTTAAAACATCAATAGAAAATAAATTATTGGCATCCTACACTAACAGTATGTCTATGGTTTCTCAAAGTTTAGCAAATTATTATAGTCAAAAAATAAAGGACACTATGGCCTTAAAAGCCATTTTTAAAACACAAAGAGAAACGCAATTAAACTTTGAAAAAGCTGCAAAAGAAACGATAGCACTTCAATTTATAAAAGCAAACAAATCCTACACTCCAAAAAAACCTGAGGATGTAAAATTGTATACTGAAAACTTAAAAAATCATTATTTTGATAATATCGATTTTAATAACCAAACTTTACAAAGTTCTAGTTTTTTAGAAGAAAAAATATTGAGTTATGTCTTTGGGATGACGACAGATTCACATGACGACATCAAAAACTATAAAAAAAATATTGATGTTATTTGCTCAAAAATTAAAGGTGTTCCTCAAAAAGTAAAGCGTATTTTGTTGCTAGATTTATGGCAACAAATGGTAGATTTAGAGATAGAACCTGTTGCAAATTATATAGCTGAAACCTTTTTAATGGATATTGCTGTTTCGTTAAACGATCAAGAATTATTAAATGCGTTGATTGTTTACAGTGAAACTTCTATAGGAAGTAAAGCGCCAGATTTTTCTTTTGAAGTAAAAAAAGATAACATCACAAGTACTAAAAAATTAAGTGAGCTTAATATTTCAGAAAACTACATTATTTTATTTTGGAGTAGTACATGTTCGCACTGCTTAGATGAGGTTCCACAATTAAATACTTTTTTAAATTCTTTTGAAAAAGGATTTGTTAAAGTAATAGCTATTGCTTTGGAAGATGAACCAAAAGGTTGGCAAAATATTAAAAAAAATTACCCTAAATTTATTCATGTTTATGGAAAAGGCAAATGGGATAATGAAATAGGAGATGCTTATGGTGTAATTGCTACACCAACCTATTTTATTTTAAACAAAGACAAAGAAATTATTGCTAAACCAGTAAATTTTGAAGCATTAAAACCTTTTTTTAAGGCAGATTAAAAATAATAAAATGCATTTTCTAAATGCTCAATTTTAAACAACTTTTCTTCTTTTACAATTGCAATAATATCAAAACGAACTTCAACGTCTAAATCATTAACGTTTACATATTCATCAACTGCTTTTACTAAACGTTGTATTTGTTTCGGTTTTACAAAATCTTGGGGATTACCAAAATCTGTTGAGGAACGGGTTTTTACTTCAATAATGGCAAGAGTGTCTTTTTTTTGAGCAATAATATCAACTTCAGCATTATCAAATCTATAATTGCGATCAATGATATCGTAACCTTTTTTTAATAGAAAATCTACTGCTAATTGTTCGCCTTTTTTACCAAGTTCAATATGTTGTGCCATGTAGCTAAGTTATAAATATTTTATCATTTTATTTTAAATTTTTAGTCTTACCTAAAAATATTTTTACTCAAAGGTAAATTTTTGATTATATTTGTTGTGATTTACAAGTTATGGTCACATTATCAGAAGAAAATTATTTAAAAGCTATTTATCATTTAGGAAAGCAGGGTACGCTTTCTGTTAGTACAAACGCTATTGCAGAAAAAGTTTCATCAAAGGCTTCTTCAGTTACCGATATGATAAAAAAACTAGCCGATAAAAATTTGGCTAACTACACAAGGTATCAAGGTGTTAGTTTAACTAATGAAGGGCGCTTAGCTGCAGCATTAGTAATAAGGAAACACAGGCTTTGGGAGGTCTTTTTAGTTAACAAGCTTAATTTTTCTTGGGATGAGGTACATGAAGTTGCCGAACAACTTGAGCATGTAAAATCGTTAAAATTAGTAAATGAACTAGATGCCTTTTTAGAGTTTCCAACCCATGACCCCCATGGCGATCCAATCCCTGATAAAAACGGTAACCACTCTCCAATAAAAAGTATAAGTATCTTTGATATTGATGCAGGAAATCAAGGTATTTTGTCCTTTGTGAAAGATTCAACCGACGTTTTTTTAAAATATTTAAACAAAAACAAATTAGCATTAGGGGATACCATAAAGGTTTTAGATTTCGAGCCTTTTGACAATTCCTTAACTATTGAAACCAAATCTCAAAAGATGATTATATCTAAAGAGGTAGCTCAAAATTTATATTTAAGTATTTAAAATGAATAACTACAATCCCATATCGGCACTCCTCATATTTTTTGTATTTGTGGTTTTGCTTTTTATATTTTTTCGTCCTGTAAAAGGTTGGTTTTGGATACTTAGAAAGCATTTTAAAAACAATGAAAAAACAATTATAGAGGATGTTTTAAAACAACTGTACCATTTCGAATATTCCAGTAATAAAGTGGATATGAAAACGCTGGTACAGGTATTAGACTATAAAAATGCTAGTATTGTTGAAGCCATTAATAAAATGACTATTAATAATTTAATTTATTTTGAATCGGATATTTTAAAATTATCAGAAGCTGGAAGAGATTATGCCTTACGTATTGTGCGTGTACACAGATTATGGGAACGCTATTTAGCTGAAAAAACAGGTTTTAGTAAAACCGAATGGCATGATAGAGCTGAAATGATGGAACATAAACTTAGTCATGACGAAACCAACACTCTTGCTGCACGTTTAGGAAATCCAAAATTTGATCCACACGGAGATCCCATTCCAACAAAAACAGGTAAAATGGCTGATGTTATTGGTGTTGAATTACCGCTTTTACCTATTAACACCATTGGAAGAATCACTCATATTGAAGACGAACCTGAAATTATTTACAAGCAAATTTTAGCCGAAAACATCCATATTGGATCTCTTTTAAGAGTTGTTGAAAATAATAGTACGCGTATTGTTTTTCAGTCGGAAGGTGAAGAGTTTAAATTGGCACCAATTGTTGCTGCTAACCTTACTGTTGCTGCTATTGAAAAAGAAGTTGTTATAGAAGATAATATTGCTAGATTATCAAGTTTAAATGAAAATGAAATGGCTAGAATTATAGGTATTTCTAAAGAAAGTAGAGGCGAAAGCAGAAGACGGCTATTAGATTTAGGATTCGTAAAAGGCGCCAAAATCAGCATTGATATGATGAATCCTTTAGGCGAACCTCACGCTTATTTAATTAAAGGAACTTCCATTGCTTTACGTAAAGATCAAGCAGCTAAAATTCTAATAAAAAAAAGCTATGAATACAAAAGTTAAAAGTGCTTGTGAAATGTGTGCACATTTTAATGCTGACGGTTTAAAAAAATTAGGTATTCACACAGATAATTTCGATTTTGTAGTGGCATTAGCAGGAAATCCAAATACAGGAAAAAGCACGGTTTTTAATGCCCTTACAGGATTAAGGCAACATACTGGGAATTGGCCAGGTAAAACAGTTACACGAGCAGAAGGCGGTTTTGAATATAATACTCAAAAATTCAAATTGGTTGATTTACCTGGGACTTACTCATTACTTTCAACATCAGAAGATGAAGAAGCTGCTAGAGATTTTATCCTTTTTGGAAAACCTAACGTAACAGTTATTGTAGTTGATGCTAATCGATTAGAGCGTAATCTCAATCTGGTACTTCAAATATTAGAAATTACAGATAGAGTGGTTTTATGTTTAAATTTAATGGATGAAGCGAAGCGTAATCACATTTCTATAGATGTACGTACGTTGTCACGAGATTTAGGTATACCTGTTGTACCTACAAGTGCGAGATTTAGCGAAGGCATCCCAGAACTCATTCAAACTATTAGCGAAATTGCTAACGGTAACATTGTTTGTAAACCACATAAAATAAAAAGTGTTCCTAATAACATTGAAAAAGCGGTTAAAACACTTGCAAATGAGATTGAAAAAGAGTTTCCTAATATTCCTAATAGTAGATGGATAGCTTTTAGATTGTTAGAAGGTGATACCCAAATAATTAATGCTTTAAAAGCAGGACAACTTGTTTAAACTAACGTAAATGAATCAGAAAAATATTGATTATATTATTGAATTATCAAATGAATTACGATGGCAAATTGGCGATGATTTTCATGATAATTTAACTGAAAGTATTTACGCTGATGCCGCTAATATTGTAAAAGACACGGTACAGGTTGATAACTCTAAAAAACGCTTTCGTTTAGATTCTAAAATAGATAAAATTGTAACGAGTAAAACCTTCGGTTTTCCTATCATGTTTTTAATTTTAGGATTGGTATTGTGGTTAACCATAGTAGGAGCAAACTATCCATCATCTTTATTAGCAAGTTTATTATTAGATAACATGCACCCTATTTTAAAAAGTGGTGCAGCAAGCATAGGGACACCTTGGTGGCTAGATGGCTTTTTAATTGATGGTGTTTATCTTGCAGTAGCTTGGGTAATAGCTGTTATGTTACCTCCTATGGCTATATTTTTTCCAATGTTTACGCTTCTTGAAGATTTTGGTTATTTACCACGTGTTGCTTTTAATTTAGACTCTTTATTTAAAAAATCTGGAGCACATGGCAAGCAAGCTTTAACTATGAGTATGGGTTTTGGTTGTAATGCTGCAGGCGTTGTGGCTACCAGAATTATTGATAGCCCCAGAGAACGTTTAATAGCTATTATTACTAATAATTTTTCGTTGTGTAATGGGCGTTGGCCAACACAAATACTTATCGCAACCATTTTTATTGGCGCTGTGGTTCCGGGTTCTTATTCTAGTATTGTATCCCTGTTAGCAGTTATAGGTGTTGCCGTTTTAGGTATGGGGTTTATGTTTGGGGTATCTTGGGCATTGTCTAAAACACTTCTAAAAGGTGAAGTTTCTACATTTAATTTAGAATTACCACCGTATAGACCACCACGTTTTTGGAAAACAATTTATACGTCACTTATAGATAGAACCGCAATAGTTTTATGGCGAGCTATTGTTTTTGCTGCTCCAGCGGGTGCTGTTATTTGGCTCATTTCAAATATTTATGTTGGGAATGAAAGCATAGCAGAATGGACTATTAATTCTTTAGATAGTTTTGGATTTCTGTTAGGCTTAAACGGTGTTATTTTGTTGGCTTATATTGTTGCTATTCCTGCTAATGAAATTGTAATTCCAACCATATTAATGCTTACAGTTTTAGTTACTGGTATAGATAGTGGCGCAGGCGCTGGTGTTATGTTTGAATTAGATTCTATGAATGCTACAGGCGATATTTTAAGAGCAGGTGGTTGGACACTTTTAACAGCTATTAATTTGATGCTTTTTAGTTTATTACACAACCCGTGTAGCACAACTATTTATACAATTTATAAAGAAACGAAAAGTACTAAATGGACTGTATTTGCTTCTATTATGCCTGTTATTTTAGGCTTTATCGTTACTTTTTTAGTAGCTCAAGTTTGGCGAATTATTTTTTAAATTATAAAAACATAGAATGAATAAGACTTC
This sequence comes from Flaviramulus sp., assembly GCA_030731745.1. Taxonomy (GTDB): domain Bacteria; phylum Bacteroidota; class Bacteroidia; order Flavobacteriales; family Flavobacteriaceae; genus JANQTJ01. The sequence goes on from JANQTJ010000037.1 coordinate 151,828, forward strand.
AATTATTTTATTGTTAATATTTCTAATAAATAACATCGTTTTTTCTCAAACAATTATAACCGACAGACCAGACCAAACCGAAAGTTCTTCATCAATCGATAGAGGAAGTTTTCAAATAGAGACAGGTATTTTGTTAGGTTTTACTGAAGATGAATTTTCTTCTGAAAGGCAACTTTTAGCGCCAACAACCTTATTTAGATATGGTATTACAAAAGGTATCGAGATACGTGTTCTAAGTCAGTTTGAAAGTTTAAAAAACCAAAGTTCAACTCAAAAAACAAGGGGCATTAGCGATTTAGAAATTGGAACAAAAATCCAGGTATTCAAAAAAGAAAATATAAACACAGAAATTGCTTTTCTTTCCCATATTATACTTCCAACAGGTTCTACAGGGTTAACTAATAATTCGTATGGAACTATTAATAAGATTTCTATTTCGCATACGTTAAATGATGCTTTAGGTTTAGGATATAATGTTGGCTACGACTATTTTGGAGATGGTAAAGGCCATTTAACCTATTCGGTAGCTTTAGGAGTTTCCGTTACAGACACATTTGGTATTTATATTGAGCCTTACGGAAGCTTAAATGAATTTAAAACCTATGAATCTAATTTTGATGCAGGAATTACTTATTTGGTTACAGATAATTGCCAATTAGATGCTTCGTTTGGAACTGGAATTAATTATACCATGAATTATTTATCGCTTGGATGCAGCATCCATATTGCAAAAGCTAAAAGTGATTAATGGCAGCCACAACCATCATTGCCACCACACGCTTTTTTAGATACGGGTTTTTTAAAAAGGTATTTTTTAACTAAGAATAAGATAGCAATTCCTAATGCTGAAAAAACTAATATATTTTGAATGATGGTATTCATAGTTTGTATATGTTATTTCAATAACTGAAACGCTATTAATGCCACTATATATGCAAATCCACTCATAATTATCAATTGTAAGGTTGGCCATTTCCAGCTATTGGTTTCGCGTTTAACTACCGCCAAAGTGCTCATACACTGCATGGCAAAAGCATAAAAAAGAAGTAAAGAAATACCAGATGCAAAAGTAAATAAAGGACCTCCTAAAATAGGATTTATTTCTCCTGCCATCCTGTTTTTTATAGTTTCTTCTTCATCGCTTCCTACACTGTAAATTGTAGCTAGTGTACCTACAAATACTTCTCTTGCAGCAAAAGAGCTAACGATCGCTATACCTATTTTCCAATCGTAACCTAAGGGTCTAATGGCAGGCTCTATAGCACGACCAGTTATACCAATAAAAGAATGTTCTAATTTATGAGACGCTATTTTTTGCTGTAAATCTTCTTCGCTCAAATTATCAGAAGCGAAAGTTGTTTCCACAATATTTTCCGCATCATTAAATTGTTCTCCTGGACCATAAGACGCTAAAAACCACAAAACAATAGAAATGGCTAAAATGATTTTTCCTGCTCCAAAAACAAATGATTTTGTTTTTTCAATTACGGTTAAACCTACGTTTTTAAAAAGAGGTAATTTATAATTAGGCATTTCAACAACAAAAAACGTTTTACTTTTAATTTTTAATATTTTATTTAAAATATATGCCGAAATAATAGCAGCGCCAAACCCAATTAAATACAATAACATTAAGGTTAATGCTTGATATCCCAATCCAAATATTCGTCCTTCGGGTATTACTAAAGCTATAATAATTAAATAAACTGGAAGTCTCGCAGAACAAGTTGTAAAAGGTGTTACTAAAATAGTAATTAAACGTTCTTTCCAACTTTCAATATTTCTAGTAGCCATAATAGCAGGAATGGCGCAGGCAGTTCCAGAAATTAGCGGTACTACACTTTTGCCGCTTAACCCAAATCGACGCATAATTCTATCCATTAAAAACACCACGCGACTCATATAACCGCTTTCTTCAAGAACAGCAATAAATAAAAACAAAAAGGCAATTTGCGGAATAAAAATTACAATACCTCCAAGTCCAGGGATGATGCCTTCAGCAAGTAAATTCGTAAAAGCTCCCGATGGTAATACGTTTTTAGTCCATTCGCTTAAAGAAGCAAATGCACTATCAATAAAATCCATGGGTACGCTAGACCAATCATAAATAGCTTGAAAAATGGTAAGTAAAATAATAATGAAAATAACGTAACCCCAAACCTTATGCGTTAAAACACTATCGAGTTTACTTCGCAAATCTTTTGCCTGAGAGGCATCAATAGTTTGCCCAACCTTTAAAACATTATTTATAAATTGGTAGCGTTTTATGGTTTCTTTTTGTTGTAAACGTTTTAAATCACTTTTGCTTTTTGTTTTAAAATTAGCTACTGCATCAATTTCGTTTCTGTCTGTTTTTCCAAAGTTTACATCTTGCGTGATTACTAACCAAAGTTTATAAAGTAGTTGATTAGGGAATGCTTTTTGTAAATTCTCAAAATAATCTTTATCAATCTCAGAGGCATTTAAACAAGGAGAAATAGGAATATCTTTATAATTAGTAATAAGGTTTTTTAAACTTTCAATACCTTCATTTCTACGCGTACTAATTAAAGCAATTTTAGTCTTAAGATGTTCTTCTAAATAATCAATATCTAGAGAAATACCCTTGTAATTCATACGATCTGCCATATTAATAACCAGAATTGTAGGAATTTCTAAATCTTTAATTTGAGTAAACAATAATAGGTTTCGCTTTAAATTTTCAACATCACTAATAACAACAGCAATATCTGGGAAGTCCTTATCATTTTTATTTAGAAGTAACTCAATAACCACATTCTCATCAAGCGATGAGGCATTTAAACTGTATGTTCCCGGTAAATCAATAATATGGGCTTTAACACCACGTGGGAGTTTACAAATACCTTCTTTCTTTTCAACTGTAATACCGGGGTAATTACCAACTTTTTGATTTAAACCTGTTAAAGCATTAAATACAGATGTTTTTCCTGTATTTGGATTCCCTATTAAAGCGACATTAATTTGCTTACTCATGAGGTATTTTTTCTATAATTATATGAGAAGCCGTCTCTTTTCTAATAGCTAAATGGGTACCATTAATGTTTAAATACATCGGATCTTGAAAAGGCGCAAGCTGAACAAGCTCTACAGAATTACCAGGCAAACAACCCATTTCCAATAGTTTTAAAGGAATATGAATAGATGAAACATCCTTAATAATTGCATGTTCACCGCGTTTCAAATGTGCTAAAGTATCTTCCAAGCTTATTTAGATTGATTTTAAAGAAGCAAAAGTACATTAAAAAATTTAAAGTTAAAAGTGCTTCAATATTTTATAAAAGCTTTTTGGCGTTACCCAAGGGTCGCGCTTTCGCAAGTCGCTCTCATTAAGGAGCTCCAACAATTGCTCAATCCCTAACGCAAAACAAAATAAGTAACAAAGTAGGTTGTTTTATTCCTCTTTTTTCAGTGTTGCCATATCATCTATTAATCTATCCATTTCCTCGGGGTTTGTGCCATCGTAAAACCCACGAATTTGTTTTTTTTTATCTATAAGCATAAAATTTTCGGTATGAATCATATCAAATTCTCCACTATACGGATTGTCCTTAACAGCCAAATAACTTTTTCTAGCTAGATCATAAATTTGTTTCTTATCACCAGTAACTAAATTCCATTTTTTGTCTATCACACCTTTTTCTATGGCATATTGTTTTAATTGTGCAACCGAATCAATTTCAGGGGTAACGGAATGGGATAACAACATAACATCATTGTCGTTTATAATTTTCTCCTGAATTTTAGCCATATGATTTGTCATTATTGGGCAAATAGTTTTGCAGGTTGTAAAAAAGAAATCAGCTATATAAATTTTGTTTTTATAATCATCTTGGGTTATGGTTTTTCCATTTTGATTAATAAGGCTAAAAGTTCCAACCTTATGATACTTTTTTTGATATTGAATGGTGCTATCAACAAGCTCTTCACTTACCATAGCTGGCTGATAAATAGGTAAGGGTTTATAAACATTAAGTGTATTGAAAATAAGTGCGATTATAATGATTGAAATGATTACAAAAACAATGGCAAATTTCTTGTAATCCTTAAAAAACGTAAGCATATATATTATTGATTTATGCAAAAATACGATGAAAATTAGAGGTGTAAAATGTTATAGGAACTTAAATTCATGTTAAAACGAATACCATTAATTAATTAGCTTTTTAAAGTTGGTTTAAAAGCTTACTTTTGTGCGATTATTAAAAATAGATTTTAAGAAACTATGGAGTTTGTTATAAAAATATCTCAGTTTTTACTGAGCCTTTCCTTACTAATTATTTTACACGAATTAGGTCATTTTATCCCTGCAAAAGCATTTAAAACACGAGTAGAAAAATTTTATTTGTTTTTTGATGTTAAGTTTTCACTTTTTAAAAAGAAGATTGGCGAAACAGTTTATGGTATAGGTTGGTTGCCTTTAGGGGGTTACGTAAAAATATCTGGAATGATTGATGAAAGCATGGATACCGAGCAAATGGCGCAGGAGCCACAACCATGGGAATTTCGTTCAAAACCTGCATGGCAACGCTTAATTATTATGCTTGGTGGTGTAACTGTTAACTTTCTATTAGCTATCCTTATATACATTGGTATGAGTTATTATTATGGTGATAGATTTTTACCTATTGAAAATATTAAAGACGGCCTTTTAATAGAAAACAAAGTAGCTAATCAAGCAGGGCTTTTAACAGGAGATAAAATTATTGCTGTCGATGGAGACAAAATTGAAAATTTCTCTCAAATATCAGAAAAGGTTTTATTTGGAAAAAGAATAACCATTGAAAGAAACGGCAAAGAATCAACGGTTATTTTTCCTGAAGATTTTTTATCACAACTTATAGATTCTAAAGAAAGAGGTTTTATCAATCTAAGAGAACCTTTCATTGTTGTTCAAGTTCCAGATACCTCTTTCAATAAAAATAGCGGACTAAGAAAAGGTGATATTGTTATTGGATTAAATGATTTTAATACAAAATATGCCGATGAGGTTAAACTAGGATTAGAGAAATTTAAAGGTCAAGAGGTTACTGCTAAAGTTTTAAGAGATAAATCTGAAATTAATATCTCCTTGAAAATTTCTGATAATGCAAAATTAGGGTTAGTATATGCTTCAGGTTCTACTCCAGAAACACTAGAAGCATTAGGTTATTACCAATTTGAAACAAAAGATTATGGTTTTTTTGAGTCTTTTTCTGTTGGTTTAAATAAGGCAAAAGATAAAATGGTTTCTTATTGGGATCAATTAGGAGCTATTTTCACACCTAGTACAGGCGCTTATAAAGGTGTTGGAGGTTTTAAAGCAATTTATGATATCTTCCCAAGCTTTTGGAGCTGGCAAGTTTTTTGGACCATAACAGCTTTCCTATCTATTATGTTAGGGGTTTTAAACTTATTGCCTATACCTGCATTAGATGGTGGTCATGTGATGTTTTTATTATATGAAATGATTTCAGGCAGAAAACCAGGAGATAAGTTTATGGAGTATGCCCAAATGGTTGGTTTCTTTATACTTATTGCTTTAGTTTTATTTGCAAATGGGAATGATATTTTTAAAGCAATTTTTAATTAAATTTTAAAAATATTGTTTGCGATAAATAAAAATATATATATATTTGCGCTCGCTTAGGCGAAAAATTAACACTCCTCCTTAGCTCAGTTGGTTAGAGCATTTGACTGTTAATCAAAGGGTCCTTGGTTCGAGCCCAAGAGGGGGAGCTAAATAGGAAAACCTTACTAGAAATAGTAGGGTTTTTTTATGCCCTAAACCTTCGTAATTATTGCATTCTCTGCATTATTTGCATTTTGCTCCAAATGACAACTTGTCAAGTTTTTTCCTTAAAAAGACACCCACCGAGACACCCATCAATTTTAAAAAGACACCCAATAATCTAAAAACTTAAAAAGAAATGAAACTAAATATATTATTTATACTAAATAAGCATAAAGTTAATGCTAAAGGGTTATGCGCACTAATGTGTAGACTTACATATAATAAAACAAGAAAAACCTTTAGCACAGGACTATTTGTAAACCCTAAATACTGGGACAGCAAAAAACAATTTGTCAAAC